>JALYVO010000068.1 GCA_030853195.1 Bacteroidota bacterium
ATGATGAACATCTACAAAAAGATGTTTTTTGGCTTTATTATTCGCCTGATTTATATCATTCAAAATTACTTCCTACCTCAAAATATTTTTACTTTACTTTCTGAAAAGACTTTTTAAGGGGTGACTAATTATTATTACAACTGATTGATATTAAAAATTTAAATCTGAATGAAAGAGAGTATATAGTACAAAATAACAATAAAAGAATTTCAAAAACTTTTCCGTGTTTCCTATAATATAGCTACCGTAGATTTTTAAAAAACTAGTGAAGTTAAATACCTCTCACAGCATGGCGTAATGTAAAGAAAAATAAAATCCCGGAAAGAATTGTCTATAAATTCAGGTGATAAGCTTTCGGTTTTACAAAAGCCCGCAAGCCCGCATGAGAAAGAGTAGTTCCAAAACCGGAATGTTTTCTACCGCTCCAAGGCAAGGCAGGGCTTACTCGGTCGCAGCAATTCCAATACCCGGTGCCTACATTTATTTGCTGTAATATTTTTTCTGCTCTTGTTTTATCGCTGCTGTAAACCGAAGCGGTTAATCCAAATTCTGTATCCTGCATCAGTTGAATGGCTTCTTCATCATTTTTTACTTTCATAATTCCAATAATTGGGCCGAAGGATTCCTCTTTCATTACACTCATTTCGTGGTTCACATTTGCAAGAATGGTGGGTTCAAAAAAATAACCTTTTGTATTGATACGCTTGCCACCCGTTATCAACGTTGCTCCTTTTTCTACGGCATCGCTTACCTGATGCTCTAAAAATGTAAGTTGTTCTTTTCTGCTCAGGGGGCCGATATAATTTCCTTCTTCAGTTGGAGTGCCAATCTTCCAGGATTTTATTTCTTTTAAAAATTCATACATGTAGTTATCATAAATTTTTTCATGCACATAGATTCTTTCAACAGAACAACAACTTTGACCGCTATTATAAAATGCTCCATCTACAGTACTTACAGCAACTGTTTTTACATTTGCAATATCATCGGCCACATATAAAGGATCTTTACCACCCAACTCACATTGACAAGGAACCATTTTCATCGCCACTTTTTCATAAATATACTTCCCTGTTTTGTATGAACCGGTAAAAAAATAACCACCGAAAGAAATATCTAATAAAAGCTGACCCACCTCTTTTGCACCGATTGCTATTTGAAAAACATCATGTGGAACTCCTGCCTGCTTCAATAATTTTTCTATTTCCACTCCCGTAAGGGAGGTATATTCTGAAGGTTTATACATTACAGCATTTCCTGCAAGTAAGGCCGGTACGAAAACATTTACGCCGACCAGGTAAGGATAGTTCCACGCTGAGATATTACAGATCACACCCAGTGGCTCATAGGAAATTTTTTCTTCTAATCCTTTTTCGGAAGACATGATTTCGTCTGATAAATAATTTTCTGCGTGACCAGAAAGCCATTTTATTCTTGTTGCTGCACCATTAATTTCATTGCGCGATTGTTGTAAGGGTTTTCCCATTTCCAAAGTGAGAACAGATGATAACTGCTCAATGTTTTTTTCCAACAGCTCAGAGAAGCATTTCAATACATTTATTCTTTCTGCCAATGAAACCTGCTGCCATGCCCTTTGTGCGGTATGAAGCAATCTGAATTTCTGATTTACTGATTCGAAATTGTCTTCCTGTATTTCAGTGATCGCTTCTTCTGTGGCCGGATTAATGATTTTCATTTATCTGCTTTGATTTTTTTATTTCTTCGATGAATTTATTGCGGATGTTTTTGGATAATGGTGAATCGCTTAATTGAAATTTAAACATTCTTTCAGGATGCCACTGTATGCAAAGAAAAAATGACTTGCCGGATGGATCAGCCCATTCAAATCCTTCTATAGTGTCGTCATCTGCTGTACAACTCACTTTCAATCCTTCACCCAATTTTTCAATGGCCTGGTGGTGGGCGCTATTTACTATACTCCGTTTAGTCTTTGTGATTTCATTTACTATCGTATTGTTTTCAATATTTAAGCCATGCACTTTATCTATATTAGCTTCACTACGGTGAATTAAGTTTAAGGTTACACCCAAATCTTGTTTTAAAGTGCCGCCTAAAATACAATTTACCAATTGCATTCCTCTGCAAATTCCTAATACAGGCAGGTTTTGTGCCTGTGCCAGTTTGAAAGCCGCTATTTCAAACTCATCTCTTTGTTCATCAAAATTATTTGGTGAATTAGGGTAATCAGTGTTTTTATTTTCGTAGGCCTTTGGATGAATATCCCTGCCGCCGCTTAATACAAGTGCATTGCAATTGAGCATCTCCTGCAGATTATTATCATTGGCGGAAATTTTTATAACATGTATTTTTTCTGCTGAGTCCGCCGCATCTTTCAACCATTGAACATAATTGTTGTGCTTTTCATCGGAACCTGTATAAGTTAAAGCAATTTTCATTTACGAAGTGTTTACAGTGCATTCATATAAAGTTGTTTAAAATCTTCTCTTGTTACAGGCTTTGGATTATTGGGATGCGCAAAATCAGCAATGGCAAGATCAGCCAATGTTTCTATATGTTCCTGTTTTACTCCTATAGCGTTCAACTTATGTGGTATATTTATTTTTGAATTTAGATCAAACAAATAGTTCACAACGGCTTCACCGTTTTCTTCTTTGAGTTCCAATGCTCTTGCGATACGTTTGAATTTATGTTCAAAGCCCGCAATATTAAACTGCATACCATAAGGAATGTTTACTGCATTAGCCAAGCCGTGATGTATATCCAGTAATGATGAAAGTGGGTGTGCCAATGAATGTACAACACCCAATCCTTTTTGAAACGCAACGGCTCCCATCAAAGAAGCTATCAACATTTTACTTCTCGATTCCAGATCCGGATTGTTTACCGCTTTTTCCAGAGACTGGCTAATTAATGAAATGCCCTCCAACGCAATTCCATCACACAAAGGATGAGGCATTTTTGCAAGAAAGGCTTCCATATTATGCGTCAGCGCATCCATCCCGGTCGCTGCAGTAATGAATGACGGTAGATCCATGGTTAATAACGGATCTGCAAAGACGATTTTTGCCAAAAGTTTGGGAGAGAAAAGAATTTTTTTTTGATGTGTTGTATCATCAGCAATAATGGCGCTTCTACCAACTTCACTTCCGGTGCCTGCTGTTGTCGGGATAGTAATAAAATGCGGAACGTCATTGGTAACGAATACCTCGCCGCCAACCAAATCATCATATTTAAAAAGGCTTTCGCGATGATTTACTCTCAACACAATAGCTCTTGCTACATCCAATGCCGCACCGCCACCAATGCCGATTACAGCATTTCGTTGCGAAGCATCATACGCATCAGTTCCTTTATACACATCCGATTTTACAGGATTTTTGTGTATTTCCGAAAATACATCAATTGAAATATTTTTCTTTTTCAGATTATTAATGATTTTTTTAAAAAAATCAAGCTGTGCCACAGTTGCATCTGTAACGATCAATGGTTTTGACAATTCATTTTTCAGCAGATAATCGCCAAGTTCTTTGCTGGCGCCTGCGCCAAAACGGATGATAGTGGGGAAATTATATTGGTAGGTCATTTAATTTAAAAATTGAAAACTAAGAATAACAAATTTCTACTTTTTGGATTATAGCGGTAGTCGAATTTGCTTCTGTCTTGGATTACCGAATATCTACTTTTTGATTTATTACGTCGTAGTGTCAGATTTATTTCACCTTTTTTTAATAAAAACCTTTCTTTACTTTCTACCATCAAGGATTTCGTTTCCAACTCCCATGGGATAAGAATTAAATAATCTCAAAATATCTTCTATACTCCCAATCGGTTACAGCTTTTAAATGCTGACGCCATTCCCATTGACGGGTTTGGGTGAAATGTTCAACAAATTTTTCTCCCAATATTTCTTTTGCCACCTTAGACTGCATCATCATTTGGGTTGCTTCATCAAGCGTTTTGGGAAGCGTTCCATTCGAATGATCCTTATATCCATTTCCTTTGGTGGCCGCTTGTTTCAATTTTAATTTATTTTTTATACCATACAAACCGCTTGCGAGACACGCTGCCATCGCGAGGTAAGGGTTTACATCGGAACCAATAACTCTTGTCTCCAGTTTGCATGATTTGCTACTCCTCGCTAAAACACGTAGCGCTACGGTTCTATTGTCAATTCCCCACGTGAGTGTGGTAGGCGCCCAAGCGCCTTCTACCAATCTTTTATAGCTGTTGATAGTTGGAGCAAACATGGGTAAAATATGAGGCAAACAAAATAACTGACCTGCAATATAATTTTTCATCAAGCCACTCATTTTCATTTTGTCTTTTTCATTATAAAAAAGATTTTTCTTTCCCGTTTCATCCCACAAGCTTTGGTGCACATGGCCACCACAACCGGGGAGATTTTCATTGACCTTGGCCATGAAGGTAGCCATACAGTCATGCCTATACGCAATTTCTTTTACGGCTGTTTTAAACAATACTGCCCGATCGGCTGCTTCTACAATTTCAGAATAGCTGATAGCAGCTTCATAAGTACCGGGGCCTGTTTCGGTGTGCAAGCCTTCTAACGGAACATTAAATTTTTTAAGCAAATCAAAAAGGTCATTAAAATAAGGATTCTGCAATGAACTGCGAAGAATTGAATATCCAAACATACCTGGCGTGAGTGGTGTGAGATCTTTAAATTGTTTATCGTTGATGCTTTGTGGGGTTTCCGCAAAATTGTACCATTCAAATTCCTGTGAAAAATAAGGTAGGTATCCTTCCTGTTTTGCTTCATTTGAAACTTTCTTCAATAATTGCCTTGGGCAAACATAAGATGCATCTCCATTAGCATTCATTATTTCGCCAAGAAAAAAAGGCCCATCATTTTCCCATGGAATTTTTCTGAAAGTTGATATATCTATTTTGGCTGGAGCATCAGGATAGCCCGTGAGCCAACCTGTAAATTCAACGTTATCATAAGCAACATCGCCTGCATCCCACCCGAAAATCACGTCGCAGAAACTTGTATTACTATCCGGCATAGAAAGAAATTTTTCCGCTGAAATATATTTTCCACGCAATACTCCATCTATATCAGTGAATGCAATTTTTACTTTCCCCGAAGGATGATCTTTTACATATTGAAGAATTTCTGTGTTAGTCATATAATTCAAATCATAAAATTGATAAAAACCTGAGAATTCTATTTTTTAAATACTTTAAAAGCAAAGTAACAAATACACAAAAATAAAAAATAAATGATTGCCAGCTTCACATTAAAAATTGTCATGGCGACAAATGAAATAATTGCGATCACTAAAGCGGTAACAGGGACGGTCGGATACCAGGGTACTTTAAAAGGGCGTTCCAATTGAGGTTCTTTTTCCCTGAGGCGAAGAAGGGCTACTATTGAAACGATATATAGGGTTAAAGCTCCAAATACAGAAATAGTTATGATCTCCGAAGTTTTGCCAGTAAGCAATACAATAATTCCGATAGTCATATTTACCAGTAATGCATTAGATGGCGTTTGAAACTTTGGATGGATTTTGCCAATGAAAACGGGTGCAAATTTTACTCTACCAAATTCTAAAACTGATCTGCCTGCCGCTAAAATAATTCCATGAAAGGAAGCTATTAATCCAAATAATCCTATCGTGATCAGTAAATGATAAAGCAGGTTATTGTTCCCGACAATATGCCCCAAAGCCAATGGCAGTGGCGAATCAGACGTACTGCCATCAGTTTTGTAAACGACCGCCTCCCATCCTGCCACACCAACAGAACTTACAAAAACAAGTACACATAAAATTACCAAAGTGAGAATTGCCGAACCAAATCCAAACAAGATGGTGCGTTGCGGATTAATGGCTTCTTCCGCTACATTAGCCACTCCTTCAATTGCGAGGAAAAACCAAATGGCAAAGGGAATAGAAGCAAATACACCATGCCATCCATGTGGGAAAGCATTGTGTTGTAAATTTTTTATTTTAATATGCGGTAAACTTATGCCCGTAAATAACAATAATTCTCCAACTGCCAAAATGGTTATTACCAATTCAAAAGCCGCAGCCGCTTTTACTCCATAAATATTTACAGTGGTAAACACCACATAACTGAAAATAGCAATAGTTAATATAGGTATTTGAGGGAAAAATAAATTGAAATAAGCACCAATAGCATAAGCAATGGCGGGTGGTGCAAAAATAAATTCTATGTTCTGCGCCATGCCTGCTATAAAGCCAATATCCTTACCCAGCGCACGCTTAGCATAATCAAATGCACCCCCGGCTTTCGGTATGGCACAGGCCAGTTCCGCATAACTGAAGGTGAAAGTAACATACAGAATAATGATGAAAAAAGTAGCAATGGCCAAACCCAATGTGCCACCTTGCTCCAGGCCAAGGTTCCAACCAAAGTACATGCCTGAGATGACATAGCCTACTCCAAGGCCCCATAACATGGCTGGGGTCAGTGTTCGTTTTAGCTGACTTGGTGAAGAGTCTGACACTTGCAAATTTAATTATATTTTTTGCTGCTTTTTCATCTTCCATTGTGTTCTTTAAAATTAGTTGGCCGATCATAGCTCTTCAATTTGCAGGATTAAGTTATATACATAGCTATCAGTTGAATATATACTTTTTTCATGATATTTAATTATACCACGAATTATAAAGTCCTATTATAACACAAAGAAGCAATAGCGTCCTAAACGTTTAAAAAAAATAGAGAAAGATGTTTGTATCTCAAATACATTTGAGTTGCACAACAAAACAAACTTTCTCTATGTCAAAAATAGCCCTATTTGCACAAATCATATCCAAA
>JALYVO010000028.1 GCA_030853195.1 Bacteroidota bacterium
CCATTGTTCTATCATCTCAAACATTTGCTGCCGTACTTCAGGATCCTTGCGCATGATTTATTTTTTTTCATGCAAAACTATAGGCAATTAAATTGGGGCGAAACAGGTGGTTAGTCGGAGGGATACGATGCACAAGAAAAACCTATAAGGTTTTAAAAACCTTATAGGTTTGTTTATCGATAGAACCCATAGATTTGGCGCAGAGATGGAGCAAAGCATAGTGCGTTGGCATATCTGTGCCACTGAATAAGGTTTCTATATGACAAAGTCATTTTACAGAGTTGGCAGGCGTTATGCGTAAACTGTCAACGGGGTGCAGCAGTCAATTTTTGTTTCTGCTGAGAAGCATGTTGCTTATACGCTCTTAATTCGCTTGCATATTCATCGCATGAGGCCAGGTTTCATCGATGCACAAGAAAAACCTATAAGGTTTTAAAAACCTTATAGGTTTGTTTATCGATAGAACCCATAGATTTGGCGCAGAGATGGAGCAAAGCATAGTGCGTTGGCATATATGTGCCACTAAATAAGGTTTCTATGTGACAAAGTCATTTTACAGAGTTGGCAGGCGTTATGTGTAAACTGTCAACGGGTGCAGCGGTCAATTTTTGTTTCTGCTGAGAAGAATATCGCTTATAAGCTCTTAATTCGTTTGCATATTCATCGGAAGGCCAGGTTTAATCGATGCACAAGAAAAACCTATAAGGTTTTAAAAACCTTATAGGTTTGTTTACAGATTTTAGATAAAAACCTTACAGGTTTGTTTACAGTATAAAACTCATAGATTTGTTTATACGTTATAATTTTTGAACAATATGAATGATTATCATCAGCCTTTATTGCCCGATAATATATACCACTTGTTTTCAAGAGCCGTAGGCAGTGAAAAACTGTTTAAATCATCAGCCAACTATCTTTTTTTTCTACAAAAGCTTAAACAACATACATCTGCTGTTTGCAAAATATATTGCTATACACTATTGCCCAACCATTTCCATATACTGGTAAGAATTAGCGATGAAGCAGCTATTGTTCAACATTTTCAGGAAGTAAAGAATCGTGCGTTCCAACCTTCACAACACGATATTTCCGACTTTATTATGGAGCGGTTCAGTAATTTTCTAAACAGCTATACCAAGGCTTTTAATAAAATGTATAACCGTAAAGGTGCATTATTTATGGATTATATAAAGCGCAGCAGCGTGAACGCAGAGACCGATTTCACATCTTATATATGGTATATTCATAAAAATGCCGTTCATCACCGATTAGCAAAAGAAATTGGCGAATGGGAGTTTGATAGCTATGCATCTATTTTAAGTGATGCACCTACTTCGTTGTTAAGAGAACAAGTAATAGAATGGTATGGAAATAAATGTGAGTTTATAAAATTCCATCAGCAACCGGATATTTCAAAAGTGATTAAAGATATATGAACGGGCAAGACCTATAACAGGCAAGACCTATAAGGTTTTAAAAATTAAGGATATATGAACAGGCAAGACCTATAAGGTTTTAAAAATAAGGATATATGAACTGGCAAGACCTATAAGGTTTTAAAAACCTTATAGGTCTATGGAAAAGTCTATAGAAAACTAATTGTGCGTGGTAGAATCTCTTTTTATAGAGTTGGCAGGCGCTATGTGTGAATTCTCAACGGGTGCAGCGGTCAATTTTTGTTTCTGCTGAGAAGCATATCGCTTATAAGCTCTTAATTCACTTGCATATTCATCGGATGGCCAGGTTTCATCGGTATCCTGGATAGCTATTAAATCACTATCATTCTTTGGCACAGTAAGCGGTTGATCGTTTTTATATTGAGTGTTATATTGGGTTAACCGGTTTTGCAGTGCTATAATATGGTTTTTGGCTTTACTTTTTATATCAGATTCTTTTACACGCAACACTGTTACATTTAACCCGCTTATTTTTTCCTGGGTTGAGGATCTATCAATAATTTTTTCTTGTTTTTTTCCACGATTGCCCCCAACAAGTGCTAATACTCCATGGGCTGCAAGATTAGCACCTGCCATTTGAGCAAATACACTACCTGTTTGAAAAACAACCAGGAATATCATAAAAAGAAAAAGCCTGCTTATTAGTTTCATTGCAAAGTTTTGGTTTTGGTATCAATATAATACAAAAGTAAAAAATGTTTGCATTTTACCAAGTCATTTTTGCTTTTTATGTATGATATGTTTAATAATGTTATTGCACTGCAAAAATTTGTAAAGCAGTATTAACTTAAATTCTCAATAATGTCTCACGTGGTGGCCTTGGGTAATAAAATGGAACGAATCCACTGTCCCCGGCTGTTCTTAGTTACTGTGCAATTCACTAACACATATTTCGCAATGCGCGCAGCCATTAAATAATCAAGAGTCGCTATACTTTGATTGTACCTAAGGACATTATTTGGCACTTGAAATAAATAGCAGCAGCATCAGAATGGGCACAACTCTTGTAATCATCTCACACTAAACCAGACAGACAATGAAAAGGATATTAATGATATTGACCTCACACAAAGAGATGGAGAATACCGACAGCAAAACGGGTTTATGGATTGGAGAATTCACAGATCCTTACTATGAATTTATTGACAAGGGTTATGAAGTTACATTGGTTAGCCCTAAAGGTGGAGAGCCGCCGATTGACCCGCTTAGTAAAATGACTGAAAATATTACCGCTTCCAACCGCAGGTTTCAGGATGATCAAATTGCACGACAGAAACTCAAAAATACATTGAGCCTTGAAGAAGTTAATGTGGCAGATTTTGATGCAGTGTTTATTCCGGGCGGGCACGGCCCTCTTTGGGACTTAGCCACCAACGACAAAAGCGGTAAAATAATTCTTGACTTTTTAGCCGGCAATAAACCGGTAGCCGCTGTTTGTCATGGACCGGCCGCTCTTATTAAAGCGGCAGAACTTCAACCTGGTCTATTGAATGGAAAAAAGCTAACCGGCTTTACCAATGCTGAAGAAGTGCTGGCATTTAGAAGTGATAACGTTCCTTATAAGCTCGAGACTCGACTAAAAGAACTTGGTGCTGATTTTCATTCTGCACTTATTCCTTATACCTCGCATGTGGAAGAAGATGGTTTATTAATTACTGGTCAAAACCCTTCGTCGGCAGGGCCTACAGCAAAAGCTTTAATAAAAGCATTAGAGGTATCTCACAACTAAAGCCCTACCCCACTTTTGGCGTCCGCTTTTGCCCGAATTGGAAAAGAGATTTAGCTTAGCTTATGAGAAGAAAATACAAATTCCAGGAAGTATAGCAGTGCAGAATATTTGGGAATGAAAGGACTGGTTGAATTAAGCTATAGTTAGCAAACATGGCACAAGTGGTCCACTTATGCCATTGTAATCACGAAGTAAATTTCAAAATAAGACTTTGCCTCCTCCGAAATTGTATAAGGGTTAAAAAGAACTTATAAAGCAAGGCAGTCAAATCTTGTTTATTTAAATTTTTTAATTTTATTTTTAATTGTTTAATTTTCTATAATCAAATGTTTAATCTTAATAATTATTCTTAACCATATAAATTTTTTATGAGTAAATCAAGTTCATACCACAGCGTATATATAAAAAAAGATGGGGAATATGTTTCCCTGACCAATGAAGCAAGTACATTTTGTGAAAAATGGATAAAGCCAATACACTCTGAAAACTGGGATTGGACAATAAGAGATTTTAGTAAACCTGAAAACGATCCCACCAAAGAAGAAGCAAGAGCAATACGTGATCTTATATATAAAGACCTCCAAAAATATGAAGATTCTCAGATAGATTTAACGGGTCTTACTAATATGGATTGTATTTCAGCATTTATGAATCCTAAAAGCGAATACGAATCAATGAATATGGAAGAGTTTGCTTATGCCTTAAAAGTGGAGCTTGAACATGGGCGCGTGAAGGATGCAAATGTTACTAGTAACCATCCTTTTTTGACAGCATTGATTGCGCTGGCGCACATGAGCGAAAGCATTACCTATTATACAAGACTAAAAATAATGGAAGCAGAAGCGGAGATTTATGAAATAAACCGTAAGCTTAATGATACCAAATTCTTTGGAAAAGGTAAATTGAAAGATAAAATAAAAGGAGCAGAAACTGCATTACAAAATGCCCGTGAAGCCTTTAACCTTCGTTTACTGGCTATGCATGAAATTCCTGTATTGGATGAAATCGAAGATTAATATTTTTGCTTCTGTTTCATTCCTGGCCTGATCTAACTCAAATTAAAAGTTCTTGGTTTTTAATACATTGGATGGCTTAGATAAATGGAGTAACTCTCTAAACTGATGTTGGTGATTGCAAGGCTGCAAACCATCTGCACGAACACCAAACATCGGCGGTTTCTTTTTGTTCTTCAAATTTTTAAATTGGAAGTGGAAGACAGGAAAGGGAAGAAAAATTCTATCAGCTATAGTTCGGGCAGGGCTTTCATTGTTCAACTTTTGTACATATCTTCATCATAGTTTTTCAATTGGGCTAACTTTCGGGCTGAGAATATAAATGCCATCACAGCAGCAAGCTCTATCGTTAGCGGTAATTTTTGTATCGCATAAGTTGCAAAGAAGTTGTTTAAAAAGTATGCATTTAAATGTATCCATACAATAAATTTTACCCTAAAAATAGTTTATATGGGTTATTGGTTAAAAAGAGAAAGAAACAGAATTTTGATCTGGCAAATTATGACCATTACTGAAGGTTTGGTTGAACTTAAATACTACGCCAAATGACCCTAACAATTATGTGAATGCAGTATTGTATAATGCATTTAACCCCATATGAAGGGCAACAAAAAAAATTTCGTTTATTACTTGAACAAATAAAATACTAACGATTAAAAAATAAAATTTATGCAAATTAAAAATTTACCTATCTCCAAATATGTAATTGCAAGATTGAAAATATTAGCATTATCGATGTTGATATTCAGCGCTACAACATGTATTCATTTGTCTGCATATAGCCAGGGAACATGGACAGCCTTAACAAACCATACGAGCGGTGTATGTGCCGGCCCGCCAATATTACTTTCTGATGGTTCTGTATTCGTAAAAACTTTATTAGGAGGCCCTGGAAGCTATGGTAACGTATGCGAAAAACTTACCCCGGATAATAATGGCAGCTACATTAATGGCTCATGGTCCACAGTTGCTTCAATGTTAAATACACGTATTGATTATTCGTCTCAATTATTAAAAGACGGTAGATTGTACATAGCAGGCGGCGAATACGGAACCGGTGGCTCTTCGGTTGAAATTTATGATCCCTTAATAAATGCGTGGACAAGCACTGCCTCGCCCGGTTTCAATGGCGCAATTAGTGATGCCAATTCAGAAATATTTTCAGATGGAAGGGTATTGCAGGCTGCTGTAGGAGATAATAGTGGAACGGGTTGTAAGGTTTATGACCCGGCAACCAATTCATTTGGAACAACCATTACCACGCTGCATTCAGGGGATGAAGCTACATGGTTGAAGCTGCCTGATGGAAGCATTTTAATGATTGATTATTTGGCCAACACATCTGAAAGATATATTCCTTCACTTAATCAATGGATAGCGGACAGTAATGTACCGGTTTCTTTGCATGATGCGGCGGGGGAAATAGGCGCATCTTTTTTACTTCCTGACGGCAGGGCTTTTTTTATTGGCGCTACATCTCACACGGCACTTTACACCCCATCAGGAAATAACAATCCAGGTAGTTGGGTAGCTGGCCCTGATTTACCGAATAGCACCGGCCAGCAAGATGCGGGTGGCGCTATGATGATGAATGGGAATATTTTATTTGCTGCTGCTCCTCTTGCAGGCGGAGGTGAGTATATAGGCCCTACTTATTTTTATGAATATAATTATTTGAATAATTCTTTTATCAGGGTAAGTGCCCCTGGCGGCGGCACGCAAATAAATTCAGGAAGCAATCAGGGATATTTCAGTTGTTTACCAAATGGGCAGATATTGTGGGGAAATTTTCAGGTTTCTGATCAGTATTATATTTACACCCCTTCCGGCTCGCCGATCACTGCGGGCAAACCAACTATTACGAATGTAACAGAAGATAGTTGTGGAAAATATACTCTCACCGGAACACTCTTTGGTGGCATCAGTGAAGGTGCCGGCTATGGTGATGATGCACAATCATTTTCTAATTATCCAATTGTCAAACTTACATCAGGCTCAAATGTTTATTATGCACGAACATTTAACTGGAGTAGCAGAAATGTGCAAACAGGCGCTCAACCATCCACTACTCAGTGTTTGCTACCGTCCTATTTGCCTGCAGGTACTTATTCAATGACTGTATCAGTAAACGGTATTAGTTCTGATCCTGTATCACTAAATTTTACCTGCTCAGGCAGTTCAACCTGCCAGGCTCCATCTAATGTTTCTGCTTCTAACATTACACCAAATGGTGTAAGCGTATCATGGAGTGCCGTTCCCAATTCATCTTCGTATTATGTTTATTATAAAAAACAAGGTGATCCAACCTGGATATTAGCTGCCGATAGCCTTCATAAAACCAGTATAACGATTGGGGCTCTTTCTGCATATACCACCTACAATGTAGCAGTATGGGTTGTTTGCAATTCAGGATCTAATTTATCTTCCCCAATAATGATCTTTACAACCGCCCCTGATGCATCTACATGTGTTGCACCTTCAAACATAGTGGTCTCTAATATTACAAATAGCGGCGCAACTATTTCATGGAGTACTATACCTAATTCGGCATACTACTATATTTATTATAAAAAACAAAGTGATGCTAATTATACATACGTAGGTAGTCTAAACATGCCAGGGACAACACTCTCTGGCCTTACTGCTAATACTTATTACGTAGCGGATATTTATGTTTCTTGTAATAGTGGGACATTTCCATTTAGTAGAGTTTATTTTACTACATCAGGTGGGTTACCTGTTAGTCTTGTTGATTTTTATGGTGCACTAAGTAATGACCACGCTTTCTTGAATTGGAAAACAGCCACTGAATTCAACAATAAAGGTTTTGAGGTACAAAAAAGCTTGAACGGCCAAACCTTTACTGATATAGGTTTTGTGGCAGGACATGGAAATTCTTCATTGGTGCATAACTACAATTATACTGATGTAAAAGTTTTGAGTGGTTCCAACTATTATCGTTTAAAACAAATTGATTTTGATGGCAGGGTCAATTATTCATCCATAATTAAACTCGATTATACAAAATTTGACTGGACAGTTTTAGGAAATCCGGTATCTAATAATAGTTGGGTGCAAGTGCAGATGGATAAAGCAGCAAATGTAATGGTACAGGTTGTTGGTATGAACGGAAATGTAATTCGAACCATTAATAAGGGGAAAATTGCATCAGGCACTTATTCTATTCCACTCCGCCTCAATAATGTAAGTTCCGGAATATATGTGGTGCGGTTGATAGTGGATGGAAAGAACTATTCCAAACAGATTTTTAAGTAAAAATTAAAGTTTGTTGATTGGGTAAAGAGCAATTGTTATGCAGAGAAATGATGCATCGCTTTTGGCGCAAGCATCCGCTTGTGCCGCTTACTAAAAGAGTTCAAAATAAGTGTTCAAAATAAAAATATTTGCGTTTATGCTTAACAGTTATTATAAAAAACAATGTTTACTTTATATTTGATTTGCACAAGAGAATCTTGCGCCAAGTTGGTAGCGAGGATTAAATTTTTTATTATAAACTAATTTTTGAGAATGGAAGAAAAAAATGCCCGCAACAAATTTATAGCGTCAGGTTAGAAAACTATAAGGCAGCTTTGAAAGAACAAATGAAGTCTGCTTTGAAACTTGAAAACGGCGTATTAGCTTATTCTGCAGTGTATGATAAAAACAATCCTGCACAAATTACAATTTTAGAAACCAATGCAAGTGTAGCAGCTTATGAAGCTCATATACAAATTGCAGATTTCAAAAAATATAAGGCAACCATAGCAGATATGGTTAAATCTCTTGAGCTTATCGAATTGTTCCTATTGAAATTGGAGCAAAGTAAAGCATTGGAATAAAATATCATTTTTGATACACTATTAATATCAACAATAATTATTGAAGGTTGTAATACATCAAAAAGAAACAATATGAGCGCATCAGAAATATTTCCGAAAGGAAAACAATTACCAGGCGATTGGTTTAGCGGAAAGGCTTTTATAACACCCTTGGTCGCAAAGGATAAGAATAATGAATTCTCGGCGGCCAGCGTAACCTTTGAACCCGGAGCGAGAACTAATTGGCATACACACCCGAAAGGGCAAGTGCTTATCATAATTGAAGGCAACGGTTTTTATCAGGAAAAAGGAAAACCTGCGCAACGCATAAAAAAGGGTGAAATTGTAAACATCCCTGAAAATGTAGAGCATTGGCACGGAGCAACTGCAAACAATAAAATGATTCACATTGCCATTACTAATTACAAAGACGATGTACAGGTAACGTGGCTACAACCCGTAACGGACGAGGAATACAACAGCGTAAACATAAATTAGAATACATATACTACTACCTGGAAGTCTGGCTATGCATACAGGGGCTTGCCCGTCCCCTAGTTCGTAAGCCCACAAACCAATCCTTACTGCCAAAATCTTTAAAACTCATCTCTCCTACCTTCCGTGAATATTGTAAATAGTCGTAAATTGACCTTTTAAAATTTACTTTACTCTTTAACATGCACACTTGTGATAAAAATAAAAATGGCTTTGCTCTTTCTGATTAACTGCTATGCGTTATCAGCATCTTGTCAGACTTACATTACTAATGTAACGATAATAGATGTGATAAATCAGAAACTGGTACCTGCCCAAACTGTGGTGATCAATAATGGTATCATTTCAAATATTCAGCCTTCCAAAAAAATAAAAATCCTTTCCGGCGCTACGGTTATTGATGGCAAAGGAAAATTCCTTATGCCCGGTTTGACGGATGCACATGTACATTTTTTCCAAAGCGGCGGTTTATATACAAGGCCTGATGCTATTGATCTCCGCAAAAATCATCCATACCAAAACGAAATAGATTGGGTTCACAACAATATGCAGGATTTTTTGCGGCGTTATATAAAGGCCGGTATAACGTCTGTGATAGACGTAGGAAGTAATTATCATTTTTTGCAACAGAGAGATTCATTTGAAAATAAAAGTTATGCTCCCGAAATTTTTATGACGGGTCCCCTGCTCACTTCTTATGAGCCGCCGGTTTTTAGGGATCTAAAAAATGAGGAACCCTTCCTTTTGGTAAAAACACCTGAAGATGGTATAAAAGGCGTGCAGGCAGAACTGCCGTATCATCCTGATTTTATAAAGATTTGGTACATCGTAAGTCAAAATAAAGATATGATTGAAGCAAGTGCAAAGAAATTTGAACCTGTTGTTAAAGCAATTATTGATGAAGCGCATAAACATCATTTGAAAGTGGCTGTTCACGCGACACAAAGAATTACCGCTCAACTTGCAGTTGAAAGCGGCTGTGATTATTTAGTTCATGGGATAGATGATGAAATCGTACCGGATGATTTTATCAAACTATTAAAATCAAAAAATGTGATTGATTGCCCGACGTTGATTGTTGAAGATGGCTATTTTAAAACCTTTGGACAAAACATGAATTATTCCGCTTATGATATAGCGACATCAAATCCGCAGCAACTGTCATCCATACAAGATCTCAAGCATATGCCGGATACATCCCTGGCCGGTGTATATAAAAAGAGTTTTAACCTGCCGGTAATGACCAACAGATTGGCACATGAAGATTCGGTAAGAATGGTGAATCTAAAAAAAATGATTGATGGGGGCATTACGATTGTTGCAGGAACAGACGCAGGAAATATAGGAACCCAGCATGCTTCCTCATTATTTGATGAATTAAAAGCGATGAAGCAAAGTGGATTAAGTAACTGGCAAATTATTCAATCAGCTACTATCAACCCAACAAAAATATTAGACAAACAGCACAGCCTCGGTAGCATTGCTATTGGTAAAAAAGCTGACCTCGTTTTATTGAACGCAAACCCGGTGGAGGATCTTGATAACATTACTCATATAAATTTAGTTATAAACAAGGGAAAGGTGATCGATCCTGATGAGATAATTAAATAGTGGTTATTGCGCTGTTGACATAAGCCTGATGCAGATGGGGAATTAAATGGTTCTTGAGAAGTTGAACTAAAATACTTTAATGCATCGTGATTATTGTGACTGGTATCAATGATAATTAAAAGATTTTTTATCTGGAAAAAGCAAGCCTGCATGGTCAACTTTTTTCAGGAAGGATCATTGGCTGCTATATCGAATCAAATAACATCCTTAATAGTAATAGAATGAAAATAATTCAGTATAAAATTTTGATTGCATGTTTAGCAATTATTATTTTCTTTCCTTTAGGTTTAAAGGCACAGGCGAATGATACTACTTTGCAAAAATTAATAACATTGCGTGACAGTTTTATTAATCAGATAAAAGTTTTTAGTTTCAATCCAAGTTTACCCCCGCCTAAAATAGTTCTTGACAACCCTCGTTCTTTCGGTAATTATGACAGTGCAGAAAATATATTGCATTCAACAGACTGGAAAACGCTCCCACCAGAAGCAAAAAGACTCTTTGAATCACTTGCCAGTCAAATGGGAAATGGAGAAACACCTGAAGATGTTTTTGAGAAAGGGACACACGAGTGGATTTTTATTCATGAGCTTGGACATTGGTGGAGAGCTTGCCAACATCAAAAAGCATTACCATACGAT
Source organism: Bacteroidota bacterium (assembly GCA_030853195.1). Taxonomy (GTDB): domain Bacteria; phylum Bacteroidota; class Bacteroidia; order Chitinophagales; family Chitinophagaceae; genus Ginsengibacter. The sequence continues at coordinate 10,765 of JALYVO010000028.1, forward strand.
GAAGAGATGGCTGCTAATCGCATAGCCACTGCATTTTGGAGAGAGCGTGACACAATGTTGATGAACTTCCAACTTAATGTATTTAAAGGATTTATAGCGCATATTCCAAGCCCTGTTCCAGCAGGACAATCGAAGCGTGACTTTCTCAATAGCAACTATAACAAATTACCTGGCGGACCTGCTTATACATGGTTTCAATCAGAAATGATTGTTGATGCCTATAATGAAAAACCAATTCTAAGCTTCAAACAAGCAATCACTGATTCGGGTAACTAATTAACAAAATACAGCATCCAACATGCAATTTTGCACGACCTAATTTTTCAGCCGTTGCGGGTGCTTCAAAAAGGTTACTATCTGCACGAAGCCTACCCGTCACCGTTGATTTCTATGACAAAAACAAATCATCGGCGGTTTCTTTTTGTTCTTCAACATTTCAAATTGGAAATGGAAGACCGGCAAGAGCAGAAAAATCATGAAAACTACTTTTTAGCTTTTCATGCTATGTTCAGCCGTTACGGTTGTTTCAAAAAAGGTTACTATCTGCACGAACAACAAACCTCATCCATCGGTTTCTTTTTGTAATCAAAATTTTTAATGGAAGTGGAAGACCGGCAAGGGCAGAAGAAGCAATGCAATTATATTTATTGTACTTAACAATAAAGAAATGGATAAATGGTGAATTATTTGCTCCTTATTTTCTCTACCTTGTATTTCTCAAACACATTTACTTCCATGATTCGCAAATTTTATCTTCCTGTTATTTTATGGCTATTAACAGTTTCAGCTTATGCACAACCATCAGTTGATTCATTGTCAACAACCGAATATGCTCATGCAGAGCAATTCCTTCCTTATAACTTGGCGCCATATATAGATCACGAAAGCGTAAGGCCCAACTGGACCGCTAGTGATCATTTTGTGTTTCGTGATTTGACCGCAACAGGTAGTGATTTTATTTTAATTGATCCGGAAAAAGGCACCCGCAAACCGGCCTTCGACCAGGAAAAACTGGCTGCTTCACTTTCAAAAGCGACCGGAAATACTTACACTGCACCAATGTTGCCTTTTCGGTATTTCCAATACACTGATGATGACCATGCAATTATTTTTCGTGCTGATGAGAAAGTATGGCTTTGCGACCTGCAAAACTATGTATGTACTCAAAGCAATCAAAAATTAACCACTGATAAGGAAAATTTTTACAGGAGAAATTTTAGTAATGAGGTTATTTCGCCAGATGGCAAACTCGCGGCCCATATCAAAGACTGGAATTTGTGGGTGCGGGATATTGCTTCAGGAAAAGAAACGCAGCTTACAACCGATGGCGCTGAAAATTTTGGATACGCCACGGACAATGCAGGCTGGCAGCATAGTGAAAGAGCGATTTTACTTTGGTCGCCTGATTCTAAAAAGATAGCCACATTCAAACAAGATCAACGTAATGTAACCGATATGTATTCTGTAACTACCAATGTGGGAGCACCTCATTTGGATAAATGGAAATATGAATTTCCCGGCGATACTGCGCAAATGAAAATATATCGTGTAGTCATTAATGTAGATAATCCAAAAGTTATATTCCTCAACATTCCACCCGATCCCCGTCGTTCCACAGATATGGATGATATTGCCGCTAATGGTGAACTGGTGGATGTAGAATGGAGTCCTGACGCAAGTAAGCTGGCTTTTGTTTCTACTTCACGGTTTCATAAAACAGAAAAAGTGCGTATTGCAGATGCAGCAACGGGCGATGTGAGTGAAATTTTTGAAGAAGATGCACCTACTCAATTTGAATCAGGATTCGGCGGTGTAAACTGGCGGTATCTTCCTTCATCTCATGAATTTATTTGGTTTTCTGAGCGTGATAATTGGGGACACCTTTATTTATATGATGCGGCTACAGGTAAATTGAAAAATAAAATTACCGATGGAAATTATGATGTTTCTCAAATAATAAAAGTAGATGATAAAGCCCGCGTTATTTATTTTAAGTCTGCAGGCCTGGAAGAAGAAAATCCTTATTTCATTCAACTTTGCCAGGTAAATTTTGATGGTAAAGGATTCAAAATACTCACACCTGAAGCGGGAAATCATGATATCACTTATTCACCCTCCGGAAAATATTTTATTGACAGTTATTCAAAACCGAATGTGCCCCCAGTAACTGTATTGCGTAAATCGGATGGGAAAATGGTTATGACCGTAGCTAAAACAGACGTTTCCAGGTTGGTAGCAAATGGATGGAAGCCACCGGTTCCATTTAAAGTAAAAGCCGCTGACGGACAAACTGAAATTTATGGATTACTATTTACACCGACAAAGCTTGATCCGCAGAAAAAATATCCGGTCATTGATTATATTTATCCCGGTCCCCAGGGCGGAAGCGTAGGAAACTGGTCGTTTAGCGCTAGTCGTGGTGATAACCAGGCATTGGCGGAATTAGGATTCGTTGTTGTGCAAATTGAAGGTACAAGCAATCCTTTAAGAACAAAGCATTTTCAGGACATGAGCTACGGTGATATGTCTGTTAATACATTGCCGGATCAAATTGCCGGAATCAGGGAATTGTCTGGCCGATATTCCTACATGGATACCACGCGCGTTGGCATCTGGGGACATTCCGGAGGAGGCTTTGCTACTGCTGGCGCTATGTTCCGTTATCCTGATTTTTTTAAAGTAGGTATTGCAGAATCAGGCAATCACGATAATCTTAATTATGAATCTGATTGGGGCGATCGTTTTGACGGACCTATCAACAATAGTGAGTATGCTGCCGGAGCCAATCAGACTTATGCTAAAAATCTCAAGGGAAAATTGATGTTGGTGGTAGGCCTGATGGACGATAATGTACCGCCGCAGAATACCTTGCTTGTAGTGCAGGCTTTACAGGATGCCAATAAAAATTTTGACCTGATCATTTATCCCAACAGTCATCATGGCTATGGTAAATATTCTGTTTACCAGATGCGTCGCCGCTGGGATTATTTTGTGCAGAATCTTTTAGGAAAAGAGCCTCCGCATGAATATGAATTCAAGCAAAAAGAAGATCCGAGGAACCCAATGAGATAATCAGCGTGATAAGCGAATTAGTAGTTTTTTACTATTTTACCTGGCGATGAATTTTAAAACACCGTTTGTATTAGCCGTTTTTTAGACAATGTAGTCAAAAATAGTTGGTAATTCTTTTCTATAATAAAGACAGTAAAGGGCTTTAGCGGATTTTATTGAAAGTGGTTTCAATAATCTTTCCATATTATTTGATTATTTATAAATCCGAGTTTCTAGTAAAAAATAGAATGACTTAAAAAAGCATCTATCGTTGAGTTTTTTTGCCATAAAGCATACCAATAATAAATGAGAATAGGAATAATTATTGAAATAAAAACCAACTATTTTTGACCACATTACCGTTTTTTAAACAAAATGATTTTCTTATTTGATGCATCTATATGCTTTTCCATTCTGACAATTCATGTACTAATATTCAAAAAAATGTTTCGTGAGACACTAACCATGGCGTTGTTCATTTCTGCCAGTTCTCCTGGAATTTCGGGGAAACATTCTTTGAAACAGAAGCGTGTAAAGATTTGAATTTATGGATATGAGCGCTCTTTATTATTATTTAAAATACCTGTTCCGGTTAAAACAATAAAAGGGCTAATAACACTTCCTGATTTACCCAACAATTTAATAAGAATATTTGCCAGGTATAAAATTCTTCCTCTTATACCGCTCTGGTAATTATTATAGAATCCATTTTTAATAAAAAGCGTGTATCCATTGCTGTTAAATAATTTTTTATATTCACTGAATGATAAAAACCTTTCTGTCCAGCTTCCTGATAATGGGTCACAGGTATTGGTAGGATGATCAATTAATGGCGGCAAAATATTCTTATCTGAAAAAATTTTACATGATCTGATGATATCATCTTTACGCAATCCTCTTGTATGGGTTATCAGTTTCTCCAATTCGGATTCATCAATATCCGGCAACTGACTACTGATAATATTTTTCCTTATTTCTCTGAAGGGCAGTAAAGATTCATTACCATTTTCGGGGTTATATCCTATCCATTCATCTTTATGTTGCACACTCATTAATTTTTTCTTCTTCCACCAATTGCGGTCGTTGGAAGCAGTTGTAAAAACAAGTATGATATTGTTATTCAATTTTTGTAAAGCTGAAAAGAATTTATTAAGGTCATAAATATGTTCAATAACATCTGTTCCCACTAAAGCGTCCGGAGGATCCGATGCATATTTTTCAAGCAATTCAAAATCTCCTAAAATATTTTCATTAATTGGAATGTTCAATTCCTGAGAAAGAATTTTCTGACTGGCATTACATCCGTAAGATGTATCAATCTGTACTATTTTTCCAAAGCCACAAAATTTTGCAAATAATCCCAGCAAACCATTTCCTGCGCCATAATCGATTAAAAAAATATCTTTCTTTCTCTTAGAGCTTTTATTCAATACTTCGTTAAGTATTTCTGTATAGATCCGGAGAAAATAATTTTTATGTAGCAATAAAAGATCAAGATAAGATGATTGGTATTGTTCAATGTGTAAATCAATTCTATTAAGTTTTTGCAATATGTGCGAAAATTCATCAATATGCTTTTCGGTTATATTGTCTGTTTTAATCATGAAAATCTATTTTTAAGCTTATGAGGCTTTTTACAAATGGAAAAGTCTGCAATACTACACAGCTACGATTTTAGAACATAGATTTAAAGAATAATCACCCAAAGGTGAATGGAAGTACATCTCTAAACTGATGTTAGTGATTGCCAGGCTGCATAGCCTTCCGCACGAACAATAAACATCGCGGTCTCTTTTTGTTTTTAAAAATTTGAATTGGAAGTAGAAGACCTGCAAGGGATGAAAGAAAAATGCTGCATTTATTTTTCTCCGTAAATGATCAAAGCGCTTGCTCCGGGAGTTACCGGCTTCCCTTTGAATTTTTCATCTAACTGGCTAAATGTATCTGCTTTTATTTTTGCTTTCATTTCATCATCTGCTTTATTTAAAGCAGCTACAATGGGTGCACCCACTTCTCTGTGCATTTTCCAGAACATCTCATTATTGTCCATTTTAAGGGAGCTATCAATTACTGTTTCCGAAATATTTTTTAGCCCCGCCTCTTTAAATACCTGTTGCATTAACCCATCTGCTGCACAGCGAAACATGCCCGGAGCACTGGCTGGCGGCGGCTGTAACTGCATATTCTTATTAATGCTTCCCATAATACTGGTAACCCAAAAGTTTTTCTGTGGCACATTCCATACAGCAATTGCAATACGGCCGCCGGGTTTAAGCACCCTTGCCATTTCTTTTGCTGCGAGCAGCATATCCGGAAAAAACATAAAACCAAAGCGGCAACTGATCGCATCAAAACTATTATCATCAAAAGGAAGTTCAGTTACATCTGCTGTTATTGTCTCAAAATTTTGTATATTTTTTTCTGCGGCTTTTTGTTTGGCAACTGCCAGCATATCTTCCGACAGATCTGCACTGATCACTTTTCCACTGGTAAGCATACCTGCTATAGTGAGGCCCGGTTCACCAGTGCCTGCGGCAACATCAAGTATGATATCATTGCCTGAAGGATGTATCAGCCGGATGATTTCTTTTCCCATCGGGGATAAAAAATCCATTACAATATTATCCCATTTTTTCCATCCATTTGAGAATTTATTCCAGCTTTCTTTCTGCTGGTCACGGATGAGTGTTAATGAATTTTCCATTGAAAAATTATTTTTATTAAGAAGATAAAATTATAGAGAGATAAATCTAAACCAATAAATATAAAATATAATAAAAAGTGGAATAAATAAAAGACTTGCTAATAAAAAAACGAAGGAAAAATAGCTGCTGTAAAATTGTATCCCACCCTCTTCTCAGCGGTTTGGGTGTTTCACTTTGTTCTCTACCGGTATTGCGTATTATAACTCCGTTGCTGGTCTTGTTGCCCAATAACTTTTTCAAAAACTCGTTGGTAAAAACACCAAGAAGGGTGAAAAAAACAAATCATTGGCCGTTTCTTTTTGTTCTTAAACATTTGGAAGTGGAAGACCTGCAAGCGCAGAAGATTGTATAGATGAGTTAGGTTTCTAACACACTGGATGGCTTAGATAATTGGAGTACATCTCTAAACTGATGTTGGTGATTGCAAGGCTGCAAAGACCATCGGCACGAACACCCAACATCGGCGGGTTCTTTTTGTTGTTCAAAACTTTTATATTGGAAGTGGAAGACCGGAAGAGAAGAAGGTCAGAAAAATAATATTGTCCTTTCATGTGATTCTTTTATCAATAAATAATTGATTTTTAATTCGTAAATTGTTTTGCAAAACCTGCTATTATGAAGAAGGTGTTTCCGGTATCCCTGATAATTATGATTGCCTTCACTTCCTGCACTACCTACCGGTATATTTATTCTGCATCGCCTGCAAACGATCCTTATTTTAACAAAAAAGGCGAATCTAAATTAACTGGTTATTATTCATCTTCCGGCGACAATAATCTTTTAGGTGAGTTTGCAGGAGGCTTTGATATGCATGGAGCTTATGCCATAGAAAATCATTGGGCATTAACGGTTGGATATTTCAATAGAAGGGAAAAAGATGTTTTTAATTATTATCATTCAGACAGTCCTTTTGATAGTTCAATTGTGAAATACAAAAGAAATTTATTCGATATTGGAGCGGGTTATTTTGTTGCACTTAATCAAAACAAAACAATCACTTTCAATCTGTATGGAGGATTCTCATCTGGTAAATTTTCTTTGGAAGATGATGGAGTAGATCATAACGATTCAAATTATAACCGGTATCATGATAGCAAAATCAATAAATGGTTTTTACAACCTTCCTTTAACTTCATGCCTGGCCATCATGTCCGTTTTTCTTTTGGGTTAAAAGTTTCGTTCGTGCATTACGGTAATATTCATACATCTTATACTGCGGAGGAATTGCATTATTTTGCCTTAGATAGAATTCCCAATAAAACTATTCCTTATGCAGAATCTTTTTTTAATCTTCAATTTGGTTTTCCGAAGTATCCATGGGTAAAATTAGATATGGAACTTTCAGGAGCATCACAGCCTTTGTATAACAATCCCAATAATCTGAATGACAATTCGGAGAGATTAAGAACAAGAGGTTCTAACGCTTCAATAGGATTGAATTTTGACTTTTCAAAAATCAGAAAGAAAAAATAGTTAGAATATATATGGCATTTTAAAAATAGAATTATTTTCAATAATTTTTTCCTTAATAATTCAATATTGCTGAAAGGCTTTTTGATGCGCTTTTTGAATTTCGTCTGACAGTGATTTTGGTTTCAAAACTTTGAGATTCCCGCCAAAAGAAAGTAACTCCATTACAAAATCTTGAGTAACACAAAGCTTTAATTTTATTTGCAGTTCTTCTTCAGTGTCTATAACAATTTCCTGCGTTTTGTGAAGCGGCAAACTCTTGATGTATTTTCCCTGGAACGGGTCGAAAGATAAGAGAATGTTTTGAGGCTCTTCATTATTTGCATTGATGATGCCAAAACAATACCGGTATTTTTCTTCAATGTTATAATCTTTAGGATATTCAAATTTCCGGTTAGTAATTTCAAGATTTGTCAAACGATCGAGCGCAAAGCTTTTCACCTTTCCATCTTTCAAATCCTTTGCCATCACATACCAGCGGTTTTTAAATTCTTTCATCGCATAAGCTTCTGCAGTTCGCATACTCATCTCATCCTCCCAAAACTTTTCATAATTAAACCTGATCTGGAATTTATTTTTGATTGCATGCAGAAGGCCATATAAATTTTCCGTTCCCTGTGGCCTACGTTTTTCAAGATGAACAAAAGGAGAAAGATCCTGAGAAAGATTTAAAGAATTAAAAAGATCAAACGCTTCCATCATTCGCTGAAAATTCATATTGTCTATCTCATTCTGATTAACGAAATAACCTTTATTGGTTCTGGAATATTCAATATCAACTCCGAAAAGGTTTTTAATTTCCTTCATATCTCTTTGAAAAGTGCGCTTTGAAAAACCTATGTTCAAGGTATCGTCCTGCATTTTCAGATAATCGAATTGGTTATCAATATAGCTTTGTAAATCTTCTAAAGTTGCGTACGGTTTTGCCTTTAGTTTCTTTATGATGAGAAGATAGCGGGATATATAGGCGCGTTTAGACATTCAAAATATATTGAAGATCAATTGTCGGTAACTAAATTGCCAACAGATATTATAGCATCAAGGTTGTAACATTTAATCTTCTTTCTACTGCTTTTTTTCCTTCTTTTTGAACTACCGATAAAAGCTCGGTAGTTGAATTTTCAACAAGCTCTTCCTCGGCAAATACATTTTTCAGATGCAACCCAATAGTATCGCTGTCTTTATCAAATAGTACCGCCATTTGTTTCTGTGACAACCAAACTGTATTCTTTTCAAACTGAACTTTAACCTCAATTTGAGAATCCCTGGATTTATATATTTCAATTTGATTTTCCATTTACCAGGAGTTGTTTTGCATATTATTATTTCACTCACTACTCAAAGTTATAAATTTTGCTTTTGCAAATACTTGAATTGGTTATCAATATAAGTGCTTATCTCTTGTAAAGTAGCGTACGGTTTTGGCTTTAGTTTTTATAATGGGAAGATAGTGGGAGATGTAGGCGCGTTTGGACATGAAATTTGTTTATAAAACTATTTTATTTACCCATAGTACTTCTCTTAATTTTTCTATCAAAAGATCCTTGTTTAGAATACCTCCTCCTTTTAAGCGTTTATAATATAAAATATTTGTTTTGAGTATCTCATTATAATAATAGTATACATCTTCTTCACGTATTATCTTTTTTGATTCTAATGGATGCTGAATTAAAAGATCAAATGCGCTTTTTCCTTCGCATACAATTAGTTTAGGCTTGATAATTTCTAATATTTGTCGAGTCCATTTCTTTGAATTTTCAAAAAACCTATCTCCCAAAGCACTTTTATCATTTTTACGGCCTAAGAAATCTGCTATTGTTTCAATATCCTTAGGTGATTCTGTAGCTAAATAATAATAATTTGTCTTAATGCAATTTGCTAAATCAACTAAATTTTCCTTTTCTAACACTTCTTTGAAAACCTGTCTTGTATCTCTGTTTAATGGCCATTTAATATTTTCATCGTTGATATATTGTAATTCTCCATCAGGATCTAACGTCAATTCTCCACCTTCATCGCGAGGATTTATACCTATAAAAAGAATTTCAGGTTCATCAATTATTTGACTAAACCAAACTTTCCAACCCCAATATACTTTTTTCATTTCCTCATTCGTATTGAGTTTTTCCATCATTTCATCATGAAATGATTTAATTTCAGGTTTCATTTTTTTGTGGTAATAATCTTCTGCTGTCATAATATTTGATTTGCAATTTTTTTGATACAATAATCAAATGTAAAATTTTTTCATTTAATGAATTATTTTTATCGCTTGCTCCAAAATTTCATTCAAACTCCCGCCCATCCTTAGCCCTCACTACTTCCTCCAACTTCCATCTGTATTAATTTTCAATCATTCCTTGATCTTTCTATCGTTCCCGGTTTCGGCTTCTTGTAATTACTATTATTTTTTTTCATCATCAGGGTTATCGCTTTCATTGATTTTCTTAAAAGCCTGAGCCTTTCACTATGAGAAATATCCTTATTTGACATTTTTTATTTTTTATTTTTCGTAAACTTTTGTCAATATTGCCTGCCTCACACACCATGCACCAAACCTCAAAAACCTTTCACTTGTGCCAGAATTTACTTCCTGTTTCGCCAGTTTAATTAATTCATTTCTTCCAACACTGATCAGTTCTTCAATCGGGATTTCAGTTGAGATTTGTTCCGCAATAGATAAAATATTTCCCTCCCAACTATCAACTAATCTTTCTATTGGTTCTTCGTTTCCGCTTCTTATTTCATTTAAAAGTTTCGTTTCTTCTATATTAGAAAGCTGTTTTGTTTTAGCTATGGCTATCAATTTCTCAAACTCCTGATTGCGGCCAGATAATGTGTTCTTTGTCATGTTTATTTATTTATAGTTTTCTCAATTTAAATAACCGGCCCTGAATCCAATAGAATTTATTTTCTTGGATTGTTGAAAATCTTTTTCTTCCTGGTTGTAAATACCAGTTAAGGTCATCGCAGAGTGAATCGTTGAATTGAATCCTAACTTATCAGATAATGCTTGTGCTTTCTCAACTTCCAACTCTTTGAACTCGTATTTTGCAATCAATCTTCCCTTTCTCATTAAGGCATTATCCACTTTAGAAATATCCGTATTAAAGGAACAAATTACCTGGATGTTTAGACAATCAGAGAGTAACCCATCAGTAATATTCAGCAAAGCAGACACAGGAGAAAAGCCATTTCTCTCTCTATCAACAATTATATTTTCAGCATCTTCAATGACAAATATTGAATTAGGCCTTCCTATCAAAATAGAAATTAGTTCAGGATTTGTAATAGCACTTGCCATATTTGGCGGCAGGAAAATCACATCCTTTTTAAGATAAGTGATCAGGTAGCGAATGTATGAGGTCTTACCGGTTCCAGGTTTCCCATGTAAAAGAACCAATCCTTTATCATTTTTTTTTGAAAGCCTTTTTAATATGGTTTGATGAATTTCTTTAAAATCATCATTGTAATTATCTTTTATATTAAGCGTGGGCTTTGATATTTCAAAGGACTTTGTTCTAATATCATCGCCTCTGCCAACCAACAATGAAATTTCAGATTTATGTTTTTGCCGTCTTATTTTGAATTTCTTAATATTTCTAATAATTTCCTCAACTTTAGAAATTTCTGTTTTTCTGAAAAGAAATCTAACAGAAGAGTAATTAGTATCAAAGTCAACAATGAGGTCATCAAAAAGAAAATAAAATATGTCGTCAAATTCTGTTTTTTTATTATCTCTAAAAGAACGCTTGTTGTAATACCAATCTATTATATGATTTTTGTATATTTTGGTAAACCAATTATTAGCTTTCTTACAATCAATTCCACTTTCATCAATCACATTCGGAATAGAATTAAAATGGGCAATGAATAAAGTTAATTCATTCAAGTACCCTGAAGTTCTTTCTGCAAATACTTCGCCCAACGCAATTCTGGAGGTCTTTTTATCTAAATCAAAATGGTTAGTTTGAAAATTATTAACGTCAGTTTCTTTTGGCTCCATGATTAATTTTTTGTTTATGAGCCAAAAGTAAAAGATGATTACGCCAAAGTATGTCGCTGTGAAAATGAAAAATTATTTTATCCTATTAATAACTAAAAACTATTTTTTGGCTTTTCAGGCATCTTTTTATTTACTATACTTATTTACTTTTGACAAAATATTCCCCCCGCTATTCGTAGCAACCTTTCAAAATATACAAATCAATATTTCGCTATCAGTAGAAACACTAAATAATAAAAAAGCTGCTGTCCTTAGTTTGCAACTAAGGACGGGTCAGTTCGCTATTCATTAGCAGTTCCGGCTGAAACTTCTTATTGAGCTATGAATCATAATCTCAACTATTTGTTCGTTTACTGTAGTTTTGTTCCGGCTGAAAATTCATTGAATGCCCAACCATAGCCAATGCGTTAACGTTGCATGCAATTCCAATTTGACCTTACAGACTATTTAGGCTGGCTTTTTTCTTGCATTAAAACTTGAAAATTTTTCACTATGACAAAACAAAGAACGTTAGGAAAGAATGGACCAAAAGTGTCGGCAATTGCGCTGGGTTCAAGGAACACATCCACTAATAAAGCAACGAGAGGAGCAGAGAATAAACAAACCATTGAAACGATACAAGCCGCCATTGATGCAGGTATTAACTTTTTAAACACAGCCGATTTTTACGGCATGGGAGAAAATGAAATGCTCATCGGCGAAGCTATTAAAGGCAGGCGTGACAAAGTATTTATTAGTGTAAAAGCCGGCATGAGAAGGTCGCCCTCAGGTGCTTTTCTGGGGATGGACTGTAGCCCTGCCTCTATCAAGAATTTTTGCAGCTATTCTCTTACACGCCTGGGCGTGGATGAAATTGACCTTTACCAACCGGCAAGAGCAGACCCCAATGTTCCGCTGGAAGAAACGGTGGGTGCAATCGCCGATTTAATCAGAGAGGGTAAGGTCAAATACCTTGGAATGTCCGAAGTAAGTGCAGATCAACTTCGGCGGGCCAACGTCATACACCCGGTTACCGCTTTGGAAATTGAGTATTCCCTCGCCAGTCGTTTTATTGAACGTGAAATTTTACCTACTGCACAGGAATTAGGTATCAGTATCGTTCCTTATTCCGTTTTATATTATGGCTTGCTCACAGGCACTATGGATGCCCCGTTAAGCAAAGAAGATTATAGAAGTAATTTTCCCCGGTTTAGGGATGAAAACTTACCTGCCAATCTTGAAAAAGTAGAGGTGCTTAAAGAAATGGCAAAGTTAAAAGGCTATTCTGCCAGCCAGTTAGCCGTCGCTTGGGTGCTTAGGCAAGGTGAGAATTTTATTCCTATCGTAGGCATGAGTAAGCCGAGTCGCATAGTGGACAATCTGAAAGCATTGGATATAGAATTTAGCTCAGAGGAAATGCAATTATTAAATACAACATTCGCAGTCGGCGCTATGCAGGGTGACCGCTACCCGGAAGCATTAAGCGGATTAGTGCCTTCATAGCTTGCTTCATTTGACAGAACTGCAGGCAATAATAGGTTTGGCAATATACTGGCTGACGAATAATAATCAGCTACTAGTCAATATCAGCAATAGTTCCAGCTTGGCCTTATCTATTTAGCTTTTGTTGTTATCTTCATCTTTAGTAACAATATTCGGCTTTCGTTCCGGGCTTGAGGTTATAAATTTGGAGGAGGACGGAGAAATTAATAACTAAAGAAAAAAAATTGAAATTAGTATTTATTAAAAACAATTAAGAAATGGACTTAAAATCAGCAAAAATAATTGTGACAGGTGGAACCAGTGGAATTGGGTATGAAACTGCGAAATTGTTAAAATCTAAAGGTGCAAAAATAGTTTTTTGTGCCAGAGATAAAGAAAAAGTAAAAGCAGTAGAGAATGAATTAGAAATTTTTGGTACACAAGCTGACGTTTCTATTGAAACAGATGTGAAAAACCTTTTTGATTTTGCTATATCAAAAATGGGTGGTTTTAATGTTTTGATAAACAATGCCGGAATTGGTTTTATGGGTTCTCTCGTTGATACGAAAATTGAAGATTTCCAAAGAATTTGGGAAACAAATACAAAAAGCGTTTTTATGTGTGGACAAATAGCTGCAAAATATTTTATAGAAAAAAATGAGGGCAATATTATTAATATTTCCTCAATGGGTGCAGTAAGTGGATTTGCAAATGGTTCAGCTTACGTTTCAAGTAAATCTGCAATTACAGGATTAACTATGTGTTGGAGAGCTGAATTACGTAAACATAATATTAGGGTAATGCAAATAAATCCAAGTGAAGTTGTAACGCCTTTTGTTGAAAAATTGGGTTACGTTTCTGCTAATGCTGAAAATAAACTGAAAGGATTAGAAATTGCTCAAGTAATTGTTTCGATGTTAGAGCTGAACGATGTAGGCTTTATTCCAGAAGTAAATGTGTGGGCGACAAACCCATAAAGTAAAACCCGCACGATACCAACTGTCAACTTTTTTCAGGACAGGACAGTTCTTTGGTCATTATGTGCTCAGGCCAACGGAATTCTTATCAACTTTTGTTGTTAACTTCATCAATAAATTATATAATCATCGGTTGTTCCGGGCTAAACGTTCATTGAATGACCTGCCATCGGCAATAACTACCGTTAGCGGCAATCTTGCCAGACACTTCATAAATTCACGAGATGAAAGTTAAGCTTCTTATTATTGGACTGATTGTCGGAGTGCTTATTGGTTTTGCTTTGACGAAGATTTTTATATCAGAGGTTGATAAAGCTGGTAAACCAAATGATAATGTTTCAGTAATTACAGCCAACAATGCCGACACTACAAAATGGAAGTGGGCAGATAGTCTTGATGCAGTAAAAGCGGCTCCTCAAAATCATCATGTGATATTTGAAAATGACAAAATAAGAATTCTTGATGTAACACTGCAACCTTATGAATACGAACAAATGCATACACATCGGTTACCAAGTGTTATGTTTGGGAATGGTAGCGACACATCTCAATTCGACATTATATACTATCGCAATGATTATGATAGTATAAAACATAAATATTTTGTGAAGGACAGTATCAAACAACATAACGGAGGTATTGAGGCAAGCGATACTGACAAAGCGTATTATATGAAACCAGAAGGACCACACAGAATCAAAAATCTTAGCAATGTAAAGATTGACTTTTACCGAGTGGAGTTTAAAACTGATATAAAGAAATAGTTTCGGCTTTAGTTGTCGGCTGATGTATTTCAATGTTGCCACAACGCCAAACTGTACCGTTAGCGATTATTGTATAGCGACACTCTACAACCATTTAACAGACAACAAAATTCAAAACTTATTGGCAATGAAAACGATTTTTGATAAAAAAACAAGAGGTAAATTGATTGAAAGAATTAGCAAGGTTGATGAAAACTGTACAGCTCAATTCGGCAAAATGAATATTTCCCAAATGCTGAAACATTGTACTCTATATGAAGAATGGATATTAGGCAAAAACAAGCCTGAATATAAACAAGCATTCATTGGACGCTTATTTGGAAAAATGGCTTTGAAAAATATAATAAAAGATGAAATCCCTTTAAAGCGAAATCTACCTACATTTTCTTTTCTTAAAGTAAAAGAAACAACAGGTGAGATAGAAGCGGAAAAAAGTAAATGGATTAGCCTGATTGAAGAGTATGAATATTTTTCAAATCCCGACTTCATACATTCTTTTTTCGGAAAAATGACAAAAGAACAAATTGGATATATGGCTTACAAACATATTGACCATCATTTAAGGCAATTTAATACTTGAGGATTTTCAAATCTCCAGATATCATCAAGTCGAGAAACAATCAAACAAGAATTACAATTGTGGCACAAAACAAAAGCGAAAATAAAACCACTCAAAGCCCTTTTGCTCAGACATACTTTCACGGGACAAAAACGGACCTGAAAGTTGGAGACTTTATAAAAGTTGGCTTTAACTCCAACTTTGGGCAAAGAAAAAATGCGAAATATATTTTCCTAACAGCTACGTTAGACGCTGCCATTTGGGGAGCTGAACTCGCCTTTGGGGAAGGACGTGAAAGAATTTATTTAGTTGAACCAACTGGACCAATTGAGGATGACCCTGATTTAACAGACAAAAAATTCCCAGATAATCCAACAAAATCCTATCGCTCATTACATCCATTCAAAGTTGTTGGAGAAATTACTATTTGGCAAAGACATCCAACAGGACAAGTTAAAGGAATGAAAGACGGATTAGCAAAACTTAAAGAACAAGGTATTGAATCACTAAACGACAACTAAATTTAATTGACCAACCGCAGAAAAGGACAAAAATAATTTTATAAAAGATATGATAATTATAGTTGACGAAAACATTAAACTTGAACTTACGACTGAAAAATTTGCTACAGAATTATTCGTTGTGATAGATACCAATAGAAAACATTTATCTGAATTTTTGCCTTGGGTTGACAATATGAAGACTGAAGACAGTTTTAAACAATATTTAAAAAATTGTGAAACTTTATATAAAGAAAAAAAAGAAGTGAGCTTTATTATAATAATAAATGATAATCCAGTTGGCAGAATTGGACTACATCATTTAAATCAGCAAAACAAAATTGGCTCAATTGGGTATTGGATTGACAAAAATGCAGAAGGAAAAGGAATAATTACAAAGTCTTGTCTTAAACTAATTGATTATGGATTTCAAGATATAAATCTAAACAGAATTGAAATTAAGGTTTCTATTAAAAATTTTAAAAGTCAAGCAATTCCAATAAAACTAAATTTCAAGAAAGAAGGCGTTTTAAGACAAGCGGAATTTGTAAACAATGAATTTATCGACTTGTTTCTATATTCAATGTTGAAAGATGAATGGAAAGCGAAAACAACAAACCGCTAACACGGGCTTGCTTCTATGCTGGCTGATCTGCATGTTCTCATCTTTTGCAATGCTATCAACTATAGTCACGGGCAGGACTTTCATTGTTCAGCATTTGTACATATCTTTCATCTATATTTTTTCAATTGGCTAACGTGCGGGCTGAAGAATATAAATCCCAGCACAGCAGCAAGCCCTATCGTTGGGCGTCATACAGTGAAACCTGCTTTGACAATACAACTAACAATTGCAAACAATAAACTGAATAAAGAAAACCAAATATGTGGACGACAAAAGATATTCCTAACCAAAAAGGAAGAACTGTAATTGTAACCGGAGGGAATACGGGAATTGGTTTTGAAACAGCTTTTGCATTATTTCAGGCGGGTGCAAATGTAATTATTGCTTGCAGGGACAAAGACAAGGCAGAGAAAGCCATCATTAAAATAGAAAATCGTAGAGGCGCCGGTTGTTTGGAGGTTGGTATTCTTGATTTGGCAAGTTTAAATTCAATCAGACAGTTTGCTGAAAAATTTATTGACAAACATCAACAGCTTCACTTGTTAATTAATAATGCAGGAGTAGCATCTCCGCCACATTCAAAAACAAGCGAAGGATATGAACTGCAATTTGGAGTGAATTTTTTAGGACACTTTGCACTTACGGGACTTTTATATCCATTACTTCAATCAACTCAGGGTTCACGAATAGTCACGTTGAGCAGTAACGGCTATCAAAATGCAGTCATTGATTTTGATAATCTAAAGTCAGAAAAAGATTATAATCCTCTGCGTGAATATAGAAAGAGCAAATTAGCGAACCTTATATTTTCAATTGAGTTGGATCGAAAAATTAAAGGTAAAGGGCATCAGGTATTATCCATAGCTGCACAACCGGGAGCAAATAATACAGAGTTGACAAGACATTTAAGCGATGAAGAAATTGCCATTGGTAAGCAACGGCTTGGTGACTTTATGGAACCTTGTCAAGGTGCTTTGTCATCACTATTTGCGGCAGTTTCTGACGAGGCAACTGGCGGAAATATGTACGAGCCAGATAATGGTGGATTAAGGGGCTACCCAACTTTAGCTACTATTCAAGGAAATGCAATGGACGAAATGGTCGGAAAAAAACTTTGGGACACAGCACAAGCGATAACTGGAATAGCTTACCCATAAAAAACTAACAGTAGAAAAAAGTACGAACACACAACAATATGCGTATTGAAGAAAGCCCCCAAACTCAAACTTATTTGAAAAGAATAAAAAAAGCCCTGATTGGTTAAGACCGGGGGCTTTTTGCAATACGATGTTCAGCGACACCGGGCACAACAAAGAGGCAGCTGTTGCAGTAAGGTGTTTTCTGTGATTTTTAGAGGATGACTACATAAATATATGGCATCGTGTTTCGTTTTTTTCGATTACCTGGAGCCACTGTTTGCATAACTGCCCCTACCCAAAAACAGTATCGTTTATCAGGAATACAAAAATCAGAAATGGGGTTATTTGCTTTTTTCATGTACCGCATATTTACTTTTTATTTTTGGTGATCCGCGGTTGCGCAGTTGTGCTGCATCTATTAAAACACCATGATGATTTAGTAAGGTTTTCACAAGCTTCATTCGGCCTTGACAGCATACCGGGCACGCCATGACATCCCTGCCTGTTTGCAGCAATAACCGCAGTGCTACAGGCGTGTACGTCTTTTGCATGGGAGCCGGAAGTTTTAATTCCCTGCATACCGCTGCTATGCGTTCCATCTTGTTTTTGGCATGTAGATATCCGGCGTGTCTTATTTTCATAAAACTTTTGGGCAGGATGTGTTGTTCAAAACGGCGCAAGAACTCTTCATGGCTTAGCTTCATTACTTTCTGCTTGTTGCCGTCCAGATAATCTTTGTATTTAAAGCTGATGTGGTTGTCATCTATCTGCAAAATCCGGTGCGCCGTAATTGCTACTTTGTGTGTGTAACGTCCCAGGTATTCGATGATTTGCGCAGGGCCGCCAAAGGGCGCTTTAGCATATACATTCCATTTCTTTTTGCCTACTACTGACAGGATGTTTTCTAACGCTTCTTTGCTGGTAAAGACCAACGATTTGTTGGTGATGTATTTTCGCACGTGTTCCAGAAAATATCCTTTGAAGATTTTTTCCATTGCCCTGCGGGGAAATAAAAACCTGCCATTGGCTCTCTTTTCTTTTATCCATCCACCTTTTACATTTATACCGCCCCCACTTACTATACTATGAACATGTGGATGAAAAGTAAGAACCTGTCCGTTTGTATGCAGGATGCTTACAATACCCGGAGTGGCTCCTATATATTTTTCATCTTTAGACAAGGTGAGAACGCTATGGTGCGCAGATTTAAAAAGTAAGCCAAACAGTAATTTGCGATTACCCATGCATAAACTTCTTAACTCCTGTGGCAGCGTAAAAACCAAATGAAAATAAGAAGTGGGTACCAGTTCTCCCATCCGGTCTTCTACCCATTGGTCGCGCTTCATGCCTCCGCAACCAGGACAATGACGGTTGCCACAACTATGGTACTGGTAGTGCATATATCTGCATGCTTCATTGCTGCACCGATAATGGTGCACGCCAATGGCTGCTGTGTGGCAACGGCTCAAACGACTTAATGCCGCCCGACTGTATGGATTAAATCCCAAAACAGATGGATGAGCAAAGATATTTTTCTGAAGCAGTTGCCGACGTTCATTTAACGACTGCTCCACCATATACAACAGCTTCTAAAGGCGATACGATACCTGCCTGGGTATGATTCTGTAAATGCAGATAAACCATGGTCGTTTCCAGTTTACTATGTCCCAGCAAAGTTTTGATGACATGGAGATTAGCGCCGGTATTCAGTAGATGCGTGGCAAAGCTGTGGCGAAGCGTATGTGCTGTAAACGGTTTGTCTTTGAAGCCTGCCTTAGCCATAGCGCTGTTTACAATTACCTGCATACTCCTTACGTGAATGGCTCGTTTGGTTTGCTTACTGGTAAATAAATATTCTTTGGGACGGTTTTCTTCCAGGTAAAATAATCGTAATTGTTGCAATAGCTTTCCGGGAAGCAGTGTATATCTGTCTTTGGCGCCCTTCCCTTGAAAAACCTTCAGGCGTTTGTTATGGCTTTCGATATCCTGCAACCGGAGGTTGCAGCCTTCACTGACGCGAAGTCCACACCCATAAAGCAATCCCACAACACAATACTCTTTTAAGGTAAGCGGCGCAGCAAAGAGTTGGATTACTTCTTCCTCCGACATAATATTAGGAAGAATGAATTGCTTTTTTGGGTAAAGGTTAGAAGGTACAATATACGGTGCCGGTAATATCCGCTTAAAGAAAAAACTGCACGACTGTGCCACGCTGCGACACTTGGCCCGGCCTACTTTGTGTACTTCTTTAATGTACTGAAGGTAATGCTCTATATCACTTTGACGGATGTCCGCAACAGCTTTGTGATTGAAGTATTTAAAGAGCAGCTTCATCTCCTGGCAGTAATTGCGTACACTTCCTTTGCCATAATCTTTTATCACCAGCGTTTGATGAAGCTTTGTAAGCCACTCCACTGCATCTGCTCTTAGTTCTTTTACTGAAATTTCATTGCCTTTCATTTTATATTTATTTTTGATGAAAGACGAAGGTGTGAGGTTTCATTTAGAGCCGCAATCTCACCGTAGGTGTTGCTTGAACAATAGGTTTGGCAATAGGCTTTCAGCAGTTGCGTTTCAAAAAAGGTTACTATCCGCACGAACAAAAACATCAGCGGTTTCTTTTTTTTCAAAATTTTTAAATTGGAAGTGGCACACCTGCAAGAGAATAAAAAATTGTAAATAAATCTTGAAGAAAAAACAGTGCTTACACTGTATTTTTTGTCAGCATTAAATATTATTTGCCGCTGTTTGCCTTAGGTTTACAATAATTTACAACAAGTTGAAAAATGGGTCCATTTGATCATAAAAAGAATCGGGCAATTAAAAGGATGACGCCCATCTTGTAATGAAAGATGACCATCTTGTGAGGAATGACGTGCATCTTGTGTGGAATGATGTCCATCTTGTTTGGAATGATGTCCATCATAGAAGGGAAATTGCGCAACCGCCATTATGAAGATAAGGAGGAGCAAAAACAATATATAACTGAGGTGATTGCCGATTAGGTTATTTTGCTGGATAAAAAAACTTTACTTGAGCAAAAGAAGTAGAAGATATTACAGATGAACTGATACCTTTCTAAAAAACGAAGAGACATATTAAAAAATCTGCAAATCAGATTGTACTAACAACAATACAAAAAATACAATAATAAATAATTGAAAGTGAAAAATGATTTTTTCTGTAGTATTGGGTCTTATAACATAAATCGAAGAATTGTACGTCATACAAATATTGACATTTGAAAAATTATTATAAATGACAATAGATATTTTTCTTCAAGTATTATCTAAACCAGACTCAACAATTATATCTGACATTTCTAAGCTTTCCGAGCAAGTTGAAACAATAAGCAAGAAAGTAACTGTTTCACCATGGATTCCTATAATTGCAGCAACTGTTGGAGGACTTCTTGTTTGGGTTGGACAATACCTTGACAGACGCGCTAAAAGAAAACAAGAAGCCATCAATTGTTTACACGACTTAGTCACAAAATCAGAAATGTTGTCTGTAAATATTAAAAATGCTTTGAAAGAACTTTCAACTCAAAAAAACTTAAGAGCGTATTGGTGGTATTGTTATTTTGATGAATACAGTGCAGGTGCAGACAAAGACATTGAAAATGAAATAAAATATTTATCAAATCATCATTCAGCTTGTGATGCCTTGATAAAATGTAGCTTAAAAATAGGCGAATTACTTGCCGAATATTATAGTAATGTTTCAAAATTTAAATTACTCACTAAAGAAAACTTTGATACAATTTTCATTATAAAACTTATTACTGACTATGATTTTTCAAATGCAAAAGATATTTCTGTTGGTGTGAACAATGAAGAAGCGCTGTCAGAGTATGAAAATAATTGCAAAGAGCTAGCTAAAGAATATTATCTGCAATTTGAAAGTTTAGAAATCTTAAATGAAACTCTCAAAACAAATATAAGTAAAATATAAATTTATGGCAACAGCAAAAAAAGAAGCAAAGAAGGCTGCTCCAAAAAAAGCAGAGTCTGATGATGAGAAAAGAATTGCGAAGAAAGGACCTGCAAAAAAAGCAGCTCCAAAAAAAGCAGCTCCGAAAATAGCAGCAAGGAGATAATTTTAAATATTCCAATTCTTGTATTTAGTTTTGTGACACCAACATGTTGCAAACGGAATTTTATTGCCTATAAATATGTGCTACGCATAACAGGGGGCTTGCTTCTATGCTGGCTGACCTGTATGTCCTCATCTTTTGAATACTATCAGCTACAGTCCGGCAGGAATTTCATTGTTCAGCATTTGTACATATCTTCATCATTAGTTTTTTAATTGGGCTAAAGTTCGGGCTGGACAATACTAATGCCAGCACGGGGCTTCGGTTCCGGGTTGAACATTAAAAATCCAGCACAGACAGCAAGCCCTACCGTTGCACGCAATACTTACGCGGCCCATTAAAACCTTTTATGACAATTGACTATCCAGATAACTTCTCTCTTGAACAACTAAATAATAACTTCTTATGGAAATATGTTGGATTACATAAGCTACTTGACCTAGTATTGAACCAAATAATTTATTTCGCACGTCTTGATAGTTTTGAAGATGGCGTTGAGGGATTAACCGGGAGAGGTCTCACACTAAAAGCATTTACTCAAGGCAAACCATTGACTCCAGAGAACGTTAATCCTCGCTTCGCACCAGAAAAACAAAAAGAGCTTATAGAGGGAGATAAATTTAATAGAGTAGAATATTTACGTGACCTCAGCTTATCACAACAAACTCAATTTGCGAGTTGTTGGTTTTTGGGAAATAGAGAATCTCTTGCTATGTGGAAGCTTTATTCGAATAAGGACGGTGTAGCTATAAAATTTAATGCAAGAGAACTCACTGATACAATAATTGCAGCAGCAGAGAACTATACACACACAGACTTTGAGATTTTAATATTCGGACCTGTAGAATACAAAAATATTTGGCCATATGACCATAAAGAAACGTTCAAGGGTAAAAATAACGCTATGAAGAAAGATAAAAGCTATTCCCATGAAAGTGAATTTCGGTTCATTACAGTTGTTCCTGTGGATAAAAAAGGAGTTTATAATAATTTCACACTCCCAATAGGTGATTTATCTTCGTACGAAGTGGAGATTATAACTAACCCATTCATGCAAAAGTGGGAAATTGACAATCTAAAAAAGCTTTTGGAACCTTATCATCTTGAAACTAAAATAATCCCGTCTAGTATGGACATTAAACCATGTAAACAGCAGTACAGAAAAAATTTTAGTAATAGAAATCCAAGATATTTCTTCGTTTACTATGACGAACAGGAGAAATCATTTTATTGTTGGATACTCTGTTCAACATGAAAAATCATTGAAACCATTTCGCACTTTTTTGATTTTTTTCCTGCTGACACAAAAGTTTTTTAAAATAAGAATCTTAAATATTAGTTGGTTTACAGCGGT
Organism: Bacteroidota bacterium; assembly: GCA_030853195.1. GTDB lineage: Bacteria > Bacteroidota > Bacteroidia > Chitinophagales > Chitinophagaceae > Ginsengibacter. The sequence goes on from JALYVO010000028.1 coordinate 33,472, forward strand.
CACAACAATGGAAAGCGTGCAACAGTGGGTTTGGCAATAGCAGGGCTGACGTGCATTCCATCAGCTTTTGTGCTGCTATCATTTTTAGTCCGGACGGAAATTTCTTTGTTCAACTTTTTGTTCTTATTTTCATCTTTGTTAATTCTATTGGGCTGACGTTCGGGCGGAAGAATATATATATTCCCCTGCCATCGCCAAGCCGTAAACGTTAGTCAGAATTTAATGACACCCTAATATGAATGACTTTTTTTCAATTATCGGCTCAATAGCATCCCTTGTGAGTATTCCACTTGCAATTTACTTATACTTAAAATCTAAGGAAGCGAAATTTGACAAGCTAAAAAAAGACATCTCTAGAGTTTTGTCATATCAAATTGGTGATGAAAGACAACTTTCAACATTTGAAATTAAAACTGTAATAAGTTCGAAGCTTCGTGAAAATAGAATTACTGCAGATGCCATATCCGTAACTGAAGTAATTGAAGATTTGGTTTCGGAAACAATTGCGAGCCCTTTAATAAGTAAAGAAAGAAAAATCCAAATTCTTGAGAACTTAAAAGCCCTTTATATTAAAGGGGAATTTTTCGACGAATTGGAGAGTCTATCAAACAGAGACAAAGTCTCATGGGAAAATATTGAGCCTAAGATTAAGGAAATTCTACAACACAGAATAGATTTAAATGAAAAGGTTGACGAATTTAAAGATAGAACCGACAGCTATAAACAGCGAATGTCAACTGTATTTGCAATTACGGCTTTTTTAATTACGACTTTGACATTGATAATTGGGGTACTCGGTAAGGACAAATTTATTGACTGGAATAATAAACTTGAAGCACCATTTAAGGAAAATGAATTTTTAATAACAATCATTTTGGGTGCAGTAACAAGTCTATTGGCAGGATTTTCAACATTTATTTTAAAAAAGAAGAAAGACAATTAACTGCTGTTAATAAAAGTATTTGCAAAAGCAGGCTTGGACAATGTAACATCGACTGTGTGCAAGCAGCAGCAACGGTTCCAGCGTGAGTGTGTCACGAGAAACAAGCGATTTTTAGTCGTTGCGGGGTTCCAAAAAAGGGTATTATCTGCACGAAGCCTGCCCATCGTCGTTGTTAGGTGTACAAGCAGATGGTTTTGCAGCATAGCAATCACCAACAACCAGCACACAGGTATAAACTAAAGAGAAATAAACTTTCTGCTCTTTTATTAACTTAGCAACAAAAAAATAACCATCACAACACGCAATCTGCAATACTCCCAGCTACGATTTTAGAATGGAAACATCTTTTAAAACAAGATAAATATAAAGATGAAATTATTGAAAGCCTCATCGATATAGTAAAAGAAAAATGAGTAGAAGTGAATGTATTTGCTATTATGAGTAATCACATACATTTGATTTGGCAAATACAGGATGGATTTGAAACAGATGCAATTCAGAGGAACTTTTTAAAGTACATATCACAAAAGTGTTAGAAAGATTTTATGTTGGAGCTAAAGACAGAGCCTATCAATTTTGGGAACGTAATCCTTTAAGCATAGATTTACGGACGAAAGAATATCAATTATTGATCATTCAACCATAAAGAATTTATTCATGAAAAAATTACTGTTTCTCCTGACTGTCTTGCTTTCCTTCGCGGCATGTAAAAACAGTTCCGAGAAAACTTATGTCAGGATCCTGGGAGTTGATTCGACGATTAAACCAGGCGACAACTTTTTTATGTACGTAAATAAGATGTGGTACGATACCGTTCAAATACCGCTTTCTCAGTCTGGTGTTGGCGCATACATGTTTATGAATTACCCGCAGCGCCTGCGCTTAGGGGCAATCCTTGATAGCGTGTCAAAAGCCAACAATACAGCAGGAAGTATTGAACAAAAGATCGGCGATTTTTATGCTTCCGGCATGGATACAGCAACGATCAATAAGCTTAACTATGATCCCGTAAAACTTATACTGGCCTCTATTGATAGCATTAACAATGTGCCTTCATTAATCAAATTTGTTGCGACTGATGCAAAGTTTAGCAATAATTCTATTCTGGCTTTTTATGTAGGCGCAGATAATAAGAATAGCAGCATGAATATTGGCCACGTTTACCAGGCTGGTATTGCGCTTCCTGAAAGAGATTATTATTTCAAAACGGATCCTTCGAGTATGGGGATTCAGCAAGCATACAGAGATTATCTTGCAAAGTTGTTTGAGCTTACTGGTTCTGATTCTGCAAAAGCAAAACAGGATGCCGCTACCGTTTATAATATCGACAAACAACTTGCCGGAGCGCATAAGACTAATGTTGAGCTGCGCGACGTAAATGCAAACTATAACAAGATGTCCGTCGCTGATCTTACAAAGCGTCAACCCAATATTGATTGGGTAAATGTTTTCAATTATTTAGGTGCGAAGACTGATTCAATTGATGTGTCGCAACCTGCTTATTATGATAAGCTCAATGCTGCATTAAAATCAGTTCCCATCAACGACTGGAAAGTTTATCTGAAGGCCTATTCTTTAAATAATTATGCGGCTGCGCTCAGCAAACCCTTTGTTGACGCGGAATTTGAGTTCAACAAAATTATTTCCGGACAAGCGGTACAAAAGTCACGTGGCGAGCAAATGGCCAATGTATTGGATCGGTCTATTGGCCAGGCCCTTGGGCAGTTGTATGTAAAAAAATATTTTACTGAAGCGGCTAAAAAGCGCATGCTTGAGCTCGTGAATAATTTGCAGAAGGCATTTGCTCAAAGAATTAGCAAACTTGACTGGATGAGTGACAGCACCAAGCAAAAAGCCAAAGAAAAGCTGTTTGCCATCACAAAGAAAATTGGTTATCCTGATAAATGGAGAGAGTATGGCAACGTAAATATTGTAAAGGGTAAATATTTTGAGAACCTTGCATCTGCAGCTGCCGGCAATTATCAATATGATCTTGCGAAATTGAACAAGCCTGTAGATAAGACCGAATGGTTCACGACGCCGTCAACAGTGACTGCTTACTATAATCCTTCTGCAAATGAAATTGTTTTTCCCGCTGGTATTTTACAATCGCCATATTTTGACGATGACGCGGATGATGCCTTAAATTATGGTGGTATTGGAATGGTGATAGGACATGAAATGACGCATGCTTTTGACGACCAGGGCGCACAATTTGATAAGGAAGGCAATGTAAAAAACTGGTGGACGAAAGATGACTACGAAAAATTCAAAGCAAAGACCCAGCAGATTGTTAACCTCTACAATACTTTCACAGTGCTTGATACGATGCATATAAAAGGTGCGATGACTCTTGGTGAAAACACCGCAGACATTGGCGGCGTTGCGATTGCCTACGATGCTTTTAAAATGACAAAAGAAGGTCATGACAGTGCTAAGGTTGGTGAGTTTACGCCGGATCAAAGATTTTATATGTCTATTGCGCGGATATGGAGGGTAAAGATGAAAGACGAATTCCTGCGTTTGTGGATCAATAATAATCCGCATTCGCCGCCGATGTGGCGTGTGAATGGACCGCTTATGAATTCCGCACATTTTTATGATGCATTTAAAGTGCAGCCGGGAGATAAAATGTATTTAAACGTGAAGGACAGGATAAATATCTGGTAACATAACATTTCAAACATTTCCGTTGAAATTTAATTTAAGCAATCCTCCCTTGGATTGCTGATTATGAATTTATTTCAACTTACTTTTATAACAAAACGCCTATCATATTTGTCGTATTCAGCCTATAAGATTGTCGCGTTTACACCATAATAGCACGATCTTTCCTGACGAAATTTGTATCGCAACAAAACCAAATTTTGAAAAAGCTTTTTAAAGAATAAATTATAATGATATGAGAAAAATAATTGTTTTATCATTTATAACATTAGATGGAGTAATGCAAGCACCTGGTGGACCTGAGGAAGATACATCGGGCGGTTTCAAATATGGCGGTTGGGTTGCGCCTTATTTTGACGAGGTTGCTGATAAAATCATGGGAAAACAGATGAAACCTGCCGACCTTCTTTTGGGCAGAAAAACATTTGAGATATTTGAAAGTTACTGGCCAGCGCATGAAAATGGATGGCCAGGTATCAATGATGTCACAAAATACGTCATGTCCAAGACCATGAAAAAGTCAGATTGGAAAAATTCAGTTTTCCTCAAAAGCCTGGCAGATATCGAAAAGCTCAAAAATTCAAAAGGTGCTGACATTCAAGTTCACGGCAGTGGTGAGCTCATTCAGTTGCTACTTAAGAATGATTTAGTGGACGAACTCTGGCTCAAAATTTTCCCACTGACTGTTGGTAAAGGAAAAAAGTTATTTGACAATGGCACGGTTCCGGCTGCATTTACATTAATAGAAAATTTGGTCACAACAACCGGAGTTATTATTGCCAATTACAAGCGAGCTGGAAAAGTTAAGACAGGTACTATGGGATCTTGAGGAGAAATAAAAATTTGAAAAAATAATTGTTTCATCAGAGGAGATGGAGGCCGAACTAAGATTGCTCCGATTTTGTCGCCAGGTTGCAATTGGATTTTAGCACAAGCGTTCGCTTGTGCTATTAATAGTAAAAAGTTTGATCAAACTATATAATCTTATCTTCGTTTATACATACTCGTTATAAAAATTATTTAGAAGAAACAATTAGATTATCAGATAAAAACAGAAGAATGTATCTACCACATTAACTGAAATTTTAAATCAATTCACAAATTAAAACATTGCTATGTTACGGTTTATTACATCCCTCCTCTTAGTCTGCATGGCTGGCAGTATTTATGCACAAAGCACAGAGAAAGAAAAAGTAGCCAAGGCTTACTATTCTGGTTTTGAAAAGCATGACTGGAACAAAGTGGTAAGTCAATTTGCAAAAGGCTTTAACTTCACAAGTCCAAATAACGATGATCATATTCCTGTTGAAAAATTCAAGGAGAAATGTTTTGGCACCAATAAATTTTTCAAAAAGGTCATCTTTATTAAAACTGCCGAAAGCGGTAATGATTTGTTTTTGGAGGTTGAAATAATTACCACCGAAAACAAAATTGTTCACAACGTAGATGTTTTTAAATTTGAAGGAGGTAAGATCAAATCCATTGAAACATTTTTTGGGGCTGGTACAAAATATCCAGGCAATACACAATAAAAAGACAGTCTTATCATCTTTCGTCTGAAATAGGTTTTCTACAAAACAGCCAAAAAAAAGTAACAAAGAGACCAAATCATTCAGGAGTATTTAGCAATCGGATGCGGCTATCGTAAATTGCAGCAAAAGTATGGTATCAGCGCACTAATCTTATTTTCGTTTATACATAGTCGTTATATTAATTATTTAGGGGAAAGAATTAGATTATCAATAAGAACAGAAGAATTATGACGACACAAGAGGATTCTTGCGCTAAAAAATTCAATTGCCTTCATGAAAGTATTTAATAAATAAAAACTCTAAACAAGTTAAAATATAGGTTTTCATATTTTAATAGAAACAACTTACAAAGAAATTATAAATCCGATTGCACTAACGACAATGCAAAACGTATAACTTTAAATATCAAAATGAATGGTGAATTTTTGAACTATCGCAGCTTATAACATAAATCGGCGCGTTGCCAGCAAGCATTATTCGAAATTCGACAAGGCATCAAATTTGTAATTAAAGACTTATAATCTAAAGGTCAAACTTTAAAAATTCCAAACATGCAATTCAAACAAATTTGGGCAAACTTAGCGGTACAGGATACTAAAAGAACTGAGAAGTTTTATACTCATTTAGGTTTCAAGCTCAATACTTCCGCAACTACGCCGGAACTTACCAGCTTTCTTTTTAGTGAGGAAAGTTTTGTAATTCACTTTTTCAGGCGAGACAAACTGGAATTTGCTATGAATGAAAAGGCAGCGAGTTCTGAAAAAGGCAGCGAAGTTATGTTTTCACTTTCGGCGAAAAGTAAAGACGAAGTTGATAACTGGGCAGCCAACGCTGAACAGGCAGGAGGTACAATTATTAAAAATGCTGCCCGACATGATGACGGATATTATTACTGCGTTTTTGCTGACCCTGACGGCCACAAGTTCAATGCACTTTTCATTGAAGAAGGAATGTAGTTGACAACGTTATCGTAATTTGACTACTAAGAGATCATTCAAATATTTTAAGAACAAGCATGACAAACAATAACGATAAACCATTTTTCGCTCCGCAACTTTTAATCAATAATGGTGTTAAGGATATTTCATTTTATTCAAAAGCGTTCGGTGCTATAGAAAACCTTTGTTTTTATAATGATGACGGCAGCATTCACGTGGCTGAACTTTCCATTAACGGAGCTATATTTCACTTGCACGAAGTAACAAAACCACATTTTTTTTCTCCCGAAAAATACAACGGGACAACAACAATAATCGGCTTGTTTGTTCCCGATGTAGATATTGTGATACACAATGCAATCAATGCAGGCTCAATTGAAATAAGCCGTGCACAAGACTATGAATATGGCTACAGGCAGGGAGAAATCCAAGATCCGTTCGGGCATCACTGGTTGATACAGAAAAAGATTGATAACACGAATCAATAAACAAATTTCATTTTTAGCCAACGCTGGTGTTCTTCATTTTTTTTGAAATCGTTCACTCTACATTGATCATTTTAGCACGACTTACAAAAGTGCTATTTTTATAAAATGAAACAGAAAATATATCAAATAGATGCATTCACAGACAAAGTTTTTTCAGGAAACCCCGCGGCAGTTTGCCCGCTCGACGCATGGCTGAGTGACGATATTTTACAAAAAATAGCAATGGAGAATAACCTTGCTGAAACCGCATTTTATGTAAAGCAAGACAATCAATACCAGATACGCTGGTTTACGCCTGCTGTTGAGGTTGACCTTTGCGGGCACGCCACATTAGCTGCAGCTTTTGTTTTATTCAATTATGAAAATCATAATGAAAATATAATCCATTTTAGGTCTCTCAGAAGCGGAACATTAATAGTAACTAAGGTTGGGGAACTTTTGACATTAAATTTCCCAACTGATGTATTCGAGGAAGTAGAAATATCTGAAGAAATAATTGCGGGATTTAATATAAGCCCAAAGTTAGCTTTTAAAGGTAAAACAGATTACATGCTCATATTTGACAAAGAAGAAGAAATAAGCAAAATAATCCCTTCATTTGACGCCATCTTGAAATTGAATGCACGCGGGGTTATCATTACCGCCAAAGGCGACAAGGTTGATTTCGTATCGAGATTTTTTTGTCCACAAGTGGGAATTAATGAAGACCCTGCGACCGGCTCAGCTCATACTACTTTAGCGCCTTACTGGGCAAAAAAGCTTGGCAAGAACGACTTGACAGCAATCCAACTTTCAGCACGTAAAGGATTTTTGCAATGCAAATATTTAAATGACAGAGTTGAAATAAGCGGGCAAGGAAAATTGTATTTAACAGGGGAAATATACCTTGAGTAAAAAATACCAGCATTATCAATGCAAACGATATAGCCAACAACTAAAATTGAAAAAAAATACCAAATCGATAGGAACGAAAGGCGAAAAACTACTTTTAAGGTTATAAGCCGCTCATTCTTCGTAAGTCCGGTATTGTCCTCTTGTGAGGCACACAGCATTCAGCCTTTATATAACAGCAAATTTTTATCTTTGTACCAGGTCAATTTTAGGCGGACTATTTATAAGAAATAACTCAATGAAATCAAACTATTCCATTAACATTTGCGGCTCGGGGCCATCTCGCTCAATGCTGGCAGCGCAAATCTATCAACTAAGAAATTATTTATTGTTATATTCTTTTTGTTTCTCCGCATAAAAATCTTTCAGTACATAAAATGCTTTTTTCTTTTTACCGGTTTCAGAAATCAATCCTTTCCTGTTCCAGCCATCCTGGTAATCGGGATTCATTCTTTTTGGCGAACGAAAGTCAACTAAAATCCACGGCGTTATACCTCTTAAATTATTGATGGTGCTTACAAGCTTTGTTTGATGCTGATAAACACATTGCTGAAATTCCTCGCTGAAACGCGTAGCAGAATCTGCATAAAAACCTGCAAGAGCGCCGGCGCCCACCTCACTTATGATAACAGGTTTTTGATAATCAATTTTAAACTTATATTTATTTATTTCCCAGGGCATGCCCCCACTATACCAGCCATAATATTCATTAAAACTAACTACATCCAATTTTTTACCAAGAGGATCATCAACATGAATGGTGTTATTATTTTCATGCGCTAGCAAAGCCGCAGAGATCAAACGTGTATTATCTAAAGCATGTGCAGTATCCGCCATTGCTTCCATAAATTTTTCACGTTCAGGAATGTTTGGTGTTTCATTTCCGATAGACCAAACAATTACACTTGCACGGTTTTTATCTCTTGAAATCAAATCCGTTATCTGATGCTGTGCATTTTTTAATGTTGAATCATTTGTCCAGTCAATCGTCCAATACACAGGTACTTCTTCCCATAATAAAATTCCCATTGAATCTGCCAAACGCGCTTCCTCTTCGTTATGCGGGTAATGTGCAAGCCGGATAAAATTACAGTTAAGCTCTTTCGCCCAACCTAATAACATTTTGCAATCGCTTACATCTCTTGGCCTGCCTGGAATTAAAGGGTTTTCATCATGCAAGCATATACCCCGCAGAAAAATCGATTTTCCGTTTAATAAAATATCTGTGCCTTTTGCCTCAATGGTCCTGAAACCAATTTCATCTGAAACAGCATCTGTATTTGATGTAATTAAAACTTTATAACGTTTTGGATTTTCAGGCGTCCAGTACAATAATTTTTTTACTGGAATTGAAAATATTGCTAAGCCGCTTGCATCAGATGTAACTATCGTTTGCAAACCTTCTTCCGGAATATTTATTTTTATTTGCTGAGAAAGATTGGCTCCATCTAATTGCACATAACCTTCAATAGTTTTTAGATCTTTTTTTGCAAGCTGTACCTTATAATCCTTAATAAATGTTGAAGGCATTTCTGAAAGCAACACATCTCTTGTTATACCTCCATAATTCCACCAGTCGAAATTATCTGTGGGCACATTTTCTTTTTTTCTTGCATTGTTTACTTTAACTACAATAAAATTATTTCCGTCAAGCAATTGTTTGGTTACTTCAAATTCGAATGGCGTGAAGCCACCGGCATGTACGCCAAGCTTTTTATCATTCAATGAAATATATGCATCGTAATTTATTGCGTTAAATCTCAAAAAGTATCTTTTGTCTTTTTGTAGATGAAAAATAAAATCATGCTCATACCAAACCGTTCCTTCGTAATACAATAATTTTTCATTCTGCGAATTCCAGTCGCCGGGCACGTTCAACGTTGGTGATTCTTCAAAATTATATTCTATTAGTTCCGATTTGGATCGCTGCTGTTTGTTTTCAAAGAAGCCGCCGAGCTTATCATTCCCATCTGCTTTGGCACCCTGGAAACCACGAAACCCTGTTTCAAATGGATCAATAATATAGTGCCATCTGCCATCAAGATTCACATAATTTCTTGCATACATATTTTGAATGCAATTGGATTGGGCGTTAAGAAAATTATATCCAAATATTAAAATAAATAAGAAGAGATTTTTTTTCACGATTTGCGTTTTTATTACAAGAGCAATTTAATAAACTATGCGGGATGGCGTTGTTTAGGATATAAAATAAAGTTTGCCATTAATATGTAAATCTAAATTTTCGCAAATCTTTTGGAGCGCCGTTGGACGAGACGGGTAACAGCAGCAGGAGGTTTAATCAGCAAACAGTCTTCAAATGGAATAATCAAATATATTCTTTCCTTTCTGATTTGAATACTTTTTCACTTCTTTCTTGCAGCGTTGTTGCTACCTTGTTACTACCTTCCGGCTACCATCTTGCTGCCTGCTGCAACATGCCTGCAACAAATCAGCAACAAGATAGCAATGAATCATCCACCAAACAGCAGGAAAATAGTGCGCAAGAGTGCTTATAGCTAAGCCATACCTTTTTCTATTCCTGTTTTCCCCATTATCATGAAAATGTAACTTTTGGCTTATAAGAAATGACGGATTATGAAAACTAATAAAAGCCCTTAAAGCTTAATTACTGTTGATATCAACATGAAGAGGGACGCACTTAACAACCCCGCCTTCATATAAATATGATTTAGTGTTAGAAGAATAATCTCCGAATGCTATTAATATGTTTTCATTGCGTTTCAAAATTATGTATATAGGTGAATTAGCAGAACAGGGTGACTCGGAGCTTATTCCCATAAACGGAACTTTTAGATTGCCAAAAGTGAATGTTAAATTCATCATTTTTATCATTCCTTGTAAAGAAGTTGTCTTAGTGCCAGCAACACTTTCATAAAATATAAAAGGATTCGTCCATACTCCCTTTTTTGGGTAAAAATAAATATATTTTACACTATCCTTAATTACAGTTCGAATAGTATAGTTTATTGAATCTGAAATATAATTAGGATCATTGTAATAATTATTAGTTATTGAATATGCAGTTTGGCCTCCCTGTTGATTAACGGAAATAACATTTATTGAAAAGCCTTTACTTTTTAATCCATGTTTAGCTAATATGGAATCAATTTCTTTTTTAAGCAGCAAACTGTCATTAAACCTTTTCTTAATTTGCGAATAACTATAATTGCTAAATATTAAAATATTACTTATTATTATTAGTAATATCACGAGCGGTTTGACCTCCTTTTTGGCCAATTGATGTAACATTAGTTTGTGGTTTAATAATTGAAATAAATTTTTCTAAGTCCTTGTAATCAAAAATTTTAAGTTTACCGGTAGTCTTATCAATACCCAATCCTATTGAATCAAGTTTAGTTCGTATATTTTTTAAACTATCTGTAACTATATACATTTGCTTACCCAATTTCTTAATATCTGATTTGTTTGTACTGTCGGACGCATGAGCCAATTTTTCTTTTTCAATGTTAATGCTCGCGTCCTTGTGATTCTTGTTTATACCGATTGACAGAATAGCAATGCCGATGAGTACAATAAATATATTATAACCGCTAAATCTCTTAGCTCGTGCCATTTTTATTAATGGCACAATCGTAATAATTATAATTAATGTATTTATCCAATCATTTTGGTTCATTTCTCATAATATTAAATGAAGTTATCGTTAGTAAAACACCTAAAGATAGTCCAATAATAAAGGCTAATCCAACAATTGGAAATAGATAAGAGAACGTTGAAAACAAATAAAGAAGGAGAATAAAATATTCTTGCATTTTAGAATAGGGTTAGTTCGCCGTTCTTTCACAACGGATAGGTTTGTTCGATTCCGAAACCCTGTCATTCTTGAAAATGCTGTTCGCGCAGTTAACACCGTCCGCGACAACAGCTAATTACTATGCTTTTTATAATTCTCTAGCGAACTTGCAAGATTCCAATGAGGTTGACAGAATTAGAATGAGGGTGGTTTAGTTTCTATCGGAAAAATGTTTTTGGAGCGTTGTTGGCGCGTACGCCAGCAATAACAGCAAGATTCCATTGAATCAAAATATGATAAATAATGCCAGCCTTATAACTAAGAAAAGAAAATAAAACAAAGAATTATATTTACCACTAAAATAATTGATATGAAATATGCGATTGCTATTTGTCTGCTTTTTAGTTATGTCTGCGGTTACAGCCAAAAAACTAATGACACCCTTGCAATTAAAACGCTTCTTGAAAAAGAATCTGCAACCTGGCGTTCGGGGGATGCAAAAGGCCATGCAGATTGCTGGAAGGTTGAGCCTTACAGTATCATCATCGTATCTACCGCAGATGGAAAAGCCTTTGAAGTGCCGGCCAGTGCAATGATTCAGGCATCGCCGGCTATGGGTAAAGGAGGTACGTCTGTAAATTCCAATTATAAAATGAGCATACATGGGGATAATGCATGGGTAACCCATAATGAAGAATCCACCGGGAAAGATGATATTAAAAGCTATTCGTATGAAATGAAGATCCTTGAAAAAATTGATGGAGAATGGAAACTGGTCGCACAGTCTATTCATTTATATAAGCCATAAGCCGCTTCCGCATTTTACATCAAAGTTTCGCTTGATTTAATTATGAATTACATGAAATGCATAAAAGTATAATCATGAAAAACGCTGACTTAGAAATTGATCTGGTAGAAATTACTGACGACGTTTCTTTAATAACGGATGTAAAAAAACTGCTGACTTCGTATGGCGATTATATGTTCACAGAATTAAACTTAATCGCCGGTAAAGAAAGTTTCTATAAAGACCTTGAAAATTTTCCAACTATCTATTATCAGCCTCCACTGGGGACGTTTGTTCTATCTAAAATTAAAGATGTTGGAGTCGGTTGTGTTGGAATTAAAAAATTTAGTTACGACAATTGCGAGATGAAGCGAATGTTTATTAAACCGGAATTTAGAGGCCGGGGAATTGGTTTTGTCTTATGCAATTGGGTAATTCAATGGTGCCGCAGAGCATCCTACAAGAAAATTTTATTAGATACGAATATCGAAATGAAAGATGCTATTGCGCTATATCAAAAATGTGGATTCAAAGAGATATCGCCTTATTGCATTAATGAAAATAATCATCCAGTTTTTATGGAACTGGAATTATAAGCATCTTATTTTTTTGATCTCAAACAAAGGTTAGAAAATGTTTAACTCTATTAAACTGGCAGCAATATCGTAGCCTGGATACGCCAAAGCCACATACTTTAGGAGAACAAAAAATCCTCACTTTGAAATCAGCAAATTGCAAAAAAAAGAAAATTGCAAAAAAAAGAAAGTATAACTACTTATTTCATTAAATTTATATTCTAAAAAGTTATACTATGGCATCAAAACAAACAACAAAATCTGCTGAGGTTAAAAAAACTGCTCCTGCTAAAAAAGCTTCTGCTGCACCTCCTTTAAAAAAAGGGAATATAAAACCCCTCAGGCCAACTTCCTGAAAGTTTAGCAGCAATTGTAATTTCAAGCTTCATAATGAATTTCTTGCAAAAAAATTTTGCAGATATTCATTATTTTTTTTGAGGTTATTTTTCTTGTAATCCGGAATCATTAATGTCTTCATGCCTTTTGGTAAGTTTATTTATCATTACATGCTCCAGCCTGTGGTGTGCAGGCACCAGCAATGCTGCAATGCTCACAAATATCAGCAATTCCAATATGGGTATATGATGGGTAAAGCCGGATATTAGCGGATGCAGCAGCAAGGTTAGGAATTCAAACATAAACAGCAAAGAAAAGATACCCATGAATGTTATTAGCTTCCTGTGTATTTTTCTGCGGCTTATCAAAATTGTAATTAAAAATAACGCCGGGATACAGATCGCTATTATCAACATCTGCAATTGCTGAAACCTGGCTTCTTTATCTCTAATTTTTTGCTCGGCTAATTCTTGCTGGCGCAATTTTTCATTGATAGATAGTATCACCTCCGCTTTAATTTTTTCATGGCCCTTAATAGAATCCTGCAATTGCACTGCTTGTTGCAGGTAAAGAAATGCACTTTCATATTTCTGTGATTTCTTATAAAAGCCGCTAAGAAATAATGCCGCATCCAACTGGCGTGAAAGAAATTTACTTTTATCTGCCAGCGAATAACTCATGTTACCAAAGTAAAATGATGAATCATTCCTACCCAATTTTTGATACGCGTTTGCCATCCCTAAGCTTACCTCACAAAGTATATCAACATTCGATCCTTTGTATAAATAACCATAAGCTGCCCTATAATATGGTAAAGCATCGTGTGTTTCATTAAGTGCCAATACATTTGCCTCACCGAGAATGGCGGCTCCGATTTCCGAACTGTCTCCGGAAAGCTTTGCCAGGATTAAAGCGTTATTAAAGTGGGCAGAAGCAGAGTCAGGTATTTTCATGCGGTAATATGCTTCGCCTATGTTCACTTCAATATTATATTTCAACTCTTCTTTTGCTTTTCCTCCTGCTGCATCTACAGTTGAGTCTGCACGATTCAGGTATTCCAAAGCATGTTTGTACTCTTCCAGTAAAATATAAGTGATCCCGATATTATTCAGTGCGCTGGCATAGTTGCGTGGGCTGTTTCTTTTTTCTTCAATTTTTAGCTTAAGCATATAATTGTTCAATGCCTTCGGGTAATCGCCCAATAAATATTGTGATGTAGCCAGCAGCGCCAGTGAGCGGGATTCACCTTCTGTAAATTTTATTCTTTGAGCCAGCAACAATGCTTTTTGGGCCAGTTGTAAAGCTGTGTCCGGTTTGAAGGATTGATACTGCTCTGCCAATCGCCATAGTAGCGTAACCTTGTTGCTGTCCTTTTTTTCTGCCGATAACAATCGGGAAAGAATCCCGATTTTAGATACCTGTGCAAAACCGCCGGGCATAAACAATGTAAAAAAAGAACAGAATAGAATAAGGCAGAGTGTTGGTTTTAAAAATTTCATTATTGTAAAGTTGCTCCAATTTTCTTTCAAAAAATTTATTTTTTATATTATTCCCGGGCTTGAGAAACGCCATTAGCCGGTATTTTGTCATGGTTAAATACTGCGAAAATCTATATTTTAACTTGTTTCGATATCAATCCATTTAAAAAAAAATTTCAGCACTATGTTTTAGATAAGTTGACGCTCGCAGTCCCCGTTGGTTGAGTTTTTCTGCCAAGCAATCTCTACTGTCCAAAACCTCAGTTAAAGTTGTATTATATAATGCAATTAAAATATAACAGAAAACACGTTACATTTTAAAATATTTCGACAACATCCGTAATTTTACGGAACATAGAACAGTTAAACTTATAAATTACAATTTATGGGAAATAGTATTCAACCTGGACATATTCAGTCTTTCTCTCAAAAAAAGAAGCTTTTTGTTGAAAAGATTTTGCAACCGGAAAAAATTCCAAGAACTAAATTTATCCTCGTAATTGTAGCCAACACATTAGACCCTACTATTGGAAAAGGTTGTGCGGAAGACATAAATTCAGTGAGGCACATCTTTGAAAAACTTTCTGTGGAAATGAATTTTCATTTTATAGAACTCATCGTACAGGGAGAAGATTACGGCAAGGAAAATATCCTGGGAGCTATTGATATCCTGACCCCGGGCAACGATGATATTGTGGTTTTTTATTATTCCGGTCATGGATTTAGCTATGAAAAAGATCCCTCAAAAAAATATCCCCAGGTAGATTTGAGGCCACACCCTGCCTCCGATAAGATAGATGTAATAAATGCACATACTGAGAACCTGTCTGATCTTTTTGAGTTAATAAAAGGCAAAGGTGCCCGGCTTAATATCGTAATAGGAGATTGTTGCAATAGCATTATTGAATTCAAAAGAAATTTCAAAGGTGGCATTGACGCCCTGCGGGATGAGGAAAAAGAGCTTGTTGTTATTAATAAAGAAACCTGTGCAACTTTGTTTTGCAACCATACCACATCTATTCTTGTTGCTTCGGCGTGTAAAGGGGAATATGCCATATCAGACGATAAACTGGGAAGTATTTTTACATACAATTTTTCCAAGGGCCTGAAAATGCTTATGAAAAATGATGCAGATAAAAGTGCGGAATTACATTGGGGGAAACTCCTGGAAGAAACTACCGATAAAACTTTTCACTTAAGCAAAACTTATGACATAGGCAATGGCGTGGCCGGAAACCAAAAAGCAATTTATATTATAGAGTCACGAAAAACGTAGTATTAAGTATCCTAAAAAATTATATTCATCCGAGAAACAAACTGATTTACTTATTATCCTGAAACCGAATTATGTTTTCTCAAATCCGCTTTTATTGAATAGGGTCTTTTGTAAGTTCATTATTTACAGTTCTCCAAATTCGCAAAGGATTTTCATCTTTTAATTCTTCCGGCAGAAAATCATTGTTCCAGTTTTGAAAAGCGATGGGCCTTGCAAAACGTTTTATGCCATCCGCGCCCACTGAAGTAAATCTTGAATCTGTCGTTGCCGGAAATGGGCCACCATGCTGCATACTCAGACAAACTTCTACGCCGGTAGGCACATTATTTAAAATAATTCTTCCGCAGATATTTTTTACTGTTTCTACCAACTCATTATTTGCTGAAATGTCATTATCTGTACACATTAAAGTAGAAGTTAATTGTCCTTCTAAATTTTCAGCAACCTTAGTCATTTCATTCATGTCTTTGCAACGGATTATTAATGAATAAGGGCCAAAGACCTCCTCATGCAAAACTGAATTTTTAAGAAAATTTTCTCCTGTAACTGTTGCTATTGTTGGCTTTCCTTCATTTTCCTGTTTTTTCGTATCAGAAACTGCAACTATTCTTACTTCATTTTGATGCAGAGCAGAATTTCTTTTTTCATCATAAGCTTTTGCAATTCCCGGATGCAACATTTTCTCAGGAATTTTCTTTTTAATTTCTTCACCGAGCTTTGCAATAAATTTTTGCAGATCGTCACTTTCTATTCCTATTATTAACCCGGGATTTGTGCAGAATTGGCCAACTCCTAAAGCAATAGAATCTGCTAATGTTTTTGCAATGGATTCTGAAGATTGTTTCAATTTTTCTGGCAATAAAAAAACCGGGTTAATGCTTCCCATTTCTGCAAAAACAGGAATTGGTTCTTTTCTTTGGCCTCCCCAATCAAACAATTGTCTGCCTCCGGAAAGCGATCCCGTGAAACCAACCGCTTTTGTGTATTGATGCATCACAAGCGATTTGCCAACATCAGTGCTGACGCCATGCACGTGAGCGAAAATACCTTTAGGCATGTTACATTTATTTATCGCTTTCAAAATTGACATCGCAACTAATTCCGATGTTTGCGCGTGCGCCGGATGCGCTTTTACAATCACCGGGCATCCAGCCGCAAACGCACAAGCGGTGTCCCCGCCAGCTGTCGAATATGCAAATGGAAAATTGCTTGAACCAAAGACCACAACCGGGCCTATTGGTATCAGCATTTTCCTGATGTCTGGCTTTGGTGGCGTTTTATCTGCAATAGCCGTGTCAATCCTTGCTTCCAGCCACTCGCCTCTTTCACTAGCTGCTCCATATTCGCTCAATTGAAAAACAGTTCTGGCGAGTTCTCCCTTCAATCTTGTTTCGGATAAATTGGTTTCTTTCATTGCTATTTTTATCAATTCATCAGCAGAACTTTCCAACTCAACACTGATTGCATTCATAAAAACGGCGCGTTGTTTTAAAGGCATTTTTCTGTATTGATGAAATGCGTGCCAGGCTTCTTCCATCACTTTATTTATTTCTTCTGTTGTTAGATCTATCAATGTCATGTTTATTTTTTTAAAAATATTTGCTGTGTTTTTTTTTAAAACACAAATGAATTTTATATCAAAAATCTACAAATTGGCTTTTCTCAATTTCAAAAAATTATTTCAAATTAACCGCGAATAATTATAAAAATATTTTACTAAATCCTTTTTCAAAAAATCCCCGGAATGGTTTTTTGGGTTGCATATATTTTAATCCGAATGCCATGATACTTTTCTCTTTGATGTATGCAATGGCTTCAGGAATAGAATCTGTAACTAAATAAAGATCTTCATCATTTCCTGAAATGGTTCCGGCTTCATACATCTTTTGATTATGCTCAATAATATTTTGATAAAATTCTTTGTCAAAAATTATAATGGGAAATGTTTCTATCTTTCTCGTTTGAACCAATGTAATGGCTTCATAAAATTCATCTAACGTTCCGAAGCCCCCGGGCATAACTATAAATGCATAAGAATATTTTATTAATAATGTCTTTCTTATAAAAAAATATTTTATGTCAACCCATTTATCAAGATAAGCATTATGGCTTTGCTCATGTGGCAACACAATATTGCAACCAACACTTTTCCCACCAACGTCTTTAGCACCGCGGTTTGCGGCTTCCATAATTCCCGGGCCGCCACCGGTCATTATGGTAAAACCCAGTTGGGCTATTTCTCCTGAAAGCTTCCGTGCCTGCTGATAAAAAGGATGATCCTCTTTGAAACGCGCAGATCCAAAAACCGTGACACACGGGCCCACGAAATGCAATGCCCTGAAGCCTTTAATGAATTCAAAAAAAACGCTTACGGTATATTTAAAATCTCTCCACCGGCTTTGGGGGCCTTCAAAAAACTGGATCTCTTTTTTTGTTGGCGCTTCCTGGCCTTTTACAGTAAGATCTTTTTCTGTTGTGGTCATCGGCTTTCTTTTTCCAAACTTAATTGATTTAAATTTTTTGACGCGAATTATCAGGCGAATATTAAATGGATAAAAACTACATAATGACTTTTCACAAAATTAATAATGATTATTTTAATGTTTTATTATCTTCCATTTTCAAATAAAAAAAAATGGATCAGGAAAAAAAACCTGCTAAGAAACGAAATAAATTTTTAAAATTTTTATCAATCCTCGGCCCTGGGCTTACTACAGGCGCCGCCGATGACGATCCCTCAGGCATTGCCACTTATTCGCAAACAGGCGCCCAGTTTGGCTATGGACAATTATGGACCGCGCTCTACATGCTTCCTTTTATGATGGGCGTCCAGGAAGCATGTGCCAGAATCGGAATGGTAACGGGAAAAGGGTTAGCCGCCATCGCAAAAGAGGAGTATAATAAAAAGGTTTTGTATGCTGTGGTATCGCTTGTTGTTATTGCGAACGTAATCAATATCGGTGCAGATATTGGCGCTATGGCAGCAGCAGCGGAATTGATATTGCCATTACCATTTACAGTGTGGACTTTGCTTTTTACGGCAAGCATTCTGATCCTTGAAATTTTTACAAACTATAGAGTGTATGCAAGAATATTAAAATGGCTGGCGCTTTCTTTACTTGCTTATCCTATAACTGTTTTTATTGTTCGCTTGCCATGGCTAACGGTTCTTAAAGCAACATTAATCCCTCATATAGAATTTACTTTCTCATTCTTTTTTATTATAACCGGCGTACTTGGAACAACCATTTCTCCCTACATGTTTTTTTGGGAAACATCGCAGGAAGTAGAAGAAGTGAAAGAAAAACATCTGTTCAGGAACGGGCGGCCTTCTATTCATCAAAGAAATATCCGTTCCATGCGAATTGATAATAATGCAGGAATGATCATTTCTGAAATAACTACCTGGTGCATTCTGGTAGTCGCGGGAACAGTTTTGCATAATAGCGGTGTAACTGACATAAAAACCGCTGCGGACGCAGCAAAAGCTATTGAGCCACTGGTACATTCTTTTCCGCATGCGGGCTATTTATCTAAGCTTATTTTTTCTATTGGCATTATTGGCCTCGGGTTTTTAGCAGTTCCTGTTCTTTCCGGTTCTGCAGCTTACGCCGTTTCGGAAGCGGCAAACTGGGAATCAGGATTAAATTTGAAACTTGAGAGAGCACACGGTTTTTATGGCGTCATTACCATTGCTACTCTTATTGGCTTAATCATTAATTTTATAGGTATTGATCCGGTAAAAGCTTTGGTGTATGCGGCCGTATTGAATGGTGTAGCAGCTGTTCCACTCATTTTTCTTATTCTGAAAATTTCCAGCAATGAAAAAGTTATGAAAGAATATAAGAGTGGCTTGCTCTCTAAAATAATTTTATGGATCACTTTTTTAGGAATGGGCGCGGCGGCGGTTGCTATGTTCTTTATGATGGGAAAAAACTAAATTAAGAATTAAGAATTAAGAATTTGAAGTTAGGCTGAATAAAAAATTGACCAATAGTTCATTTAACAATTTCTATCATCTCCGTTGCATTCTTGATTGCGGAGCCGCCAATATCATTATTAAAATAAATGAATGCCTTTTTTACTTTTGTTGAAGACTGAATAACTTTTACTATTCTCTTCAAGTCTTCTATTGTGTAAGGTGATTGATATAACTGAGGCACACCGTGCATTCTATAATAAAGTAAGGAAGTGTTTACAATAATTTTATCAGGCAACACCGGATGACTCATTCCGGAAAAGCTGATTTTATTTTGTTCAAGTTTTTTATATACTTCTTCATTCCACCAGCTGATGTGCCTGAATTCAACAACATTGGGAAATTCCGGATGAAGATTGTTTATTATTTTATCAAGCCTTTCTGAAGTATAATCAAATCGTGGAGGAAATTGAAATAAAACGCATCCTGTTTTTTCTTTCAATCCTTTTTCAATAGTATGATAAAAATCAGCCAATAGCTCTTCACAATCATTCATTTTTTTATAATGCGTTATCAACCGGGGCGCTTTTACAGAAAAAGAAAAATCAGGTGCGCTTCTTTGATACCAGCTTTTTAACATGGCTACTTCTGGAAACCGGTAAAAAGTTACATTTAATTCGAGTGTATTAAAATGTTGGGAATAAAACTCGAACCACAATCGTTGAGGAACATTTTTCGGATAAAAAATTTCTTTCCAGTGTTTGTAATGGAAGCCTGAACAACCTATGTGCCAATGTATCATGTTATAAAGAGATGAATATTGAATTCAAAGATAACATGCCTGTGAAAAGTTGTGATAAGTGAAAAGATAGAAAATAAGGATAATTAATAACTCAATAGTTCAATAATTAATTTAGTAACCTTTTCCGGATTTGGCAACATGGCATTTTCTAAATTAATATTCATCGGAACAGCAGGCAAATTTAATGCACCGAAAACTTGAACGGGCGCATCTAAAAATTGAAAACATTCCTTTGAAATACGCCCCGCAAGCGCTTCGGCGAAAGAATTATTTTGCTGTTCTTCAGTAAGCACCAGGCATTTTCCATGTTTTTTTACTGTTGAAAAAACTAACTCTTCATCAAGAGGAAATAAAGTTCTGAGGTCAATAATTTCTATTTTGCCGGCGAAATTTTTTGCAGCTGCCTTTGCCCAATAAACCCCCATCCCGTAAGTGATGATGCAACAACTTTCGCCGTTTTTTATTTTAGCTTCATCAGCTTTTAATACAACATTTCCTTTGCCTAACGGTAATGCATAGTCGAAAGATGGTTCAACCGATTTTGCGTCCTCCGTGCCCGGAACTTTGCTCCAGTAAAGCCCTTTATGTTCGAGCATGATCACTGGATTCGGGTCGAGGAAAGCGGCTTTCATCAAGCCTTTCATATCTGCTGAATTTGATGGATAAGCGATTTTTATTCCTTTGATCGAAAGCAATAAAGTTTCTACGCATCCACTATGATAAGGCCCGCCGCCGCCATACGCTCCAATGGGCACACGGATCACCGTTTGCAAAGGAAATTTTCCACAACTCAAATAACAGCTTTTAGCCACTTCGGTTGCTAATTGATTGAGGCCAGGATAAATATAATCTGCAAACTGAATCTCGACTATGGGTTTAACCCCTGTTGCACACATGCCAACTGTAGAACCAATAATGTATGCTTCCTGGATTGCTGTATTGAAAACCCGGTGTTCGCCAAATTGTTCGCCTAAAGTTGCCGTCTCCCTGAAAACACCGCCCAGCCTACTTCCCACATCTTGCCCATATAAAACAGCTTCCGGAAATTCTTCCATGATTTCACGAATGGCAAATAAAGCTGCATCTACCATTACAATTTTTTCTTTTCCTATGGGGCTTCTTTCTCCTTTTTCTTCTGTAATATTTGTTGGAGCAAAAATATGTTCTTCAACTTTTGCAGGATCCGGCTCCGGAGCAGATCTTGCACTTTCAAATTGCTGCGCGACCGCATCTGCAACAATCGCATCAATTTCATCTAAATCGTTTTCATTTATCCGTAAATGAAGTAAGCGGTTTTTCAATTTCAGGAACGGATCATTCATCGAATGCTTTGCAAGGTTTTCTTCACTTCGATAAAATTCTTTTCTGACGCCGCTTGTATGATGCCCCAGTAGCGGCACTTTAGCATGAACTAAAAATGGACCATTATTTTCACGCACTTGTTTTATCACATTTTTCATCGCTTCATAGCTTTGAAAAAAATCACTGCCATCAATACTTGTATGTTGCAAACCCTTGAACCCTTTTGCAAATTCAGAAGCATTCATTGTCCGTGCTTCTTCAGAAGTTACACTTATTCCCCAATCGTTATCCTGAACCAGGTAAATAATCGGAAGTTTTTTCAATACCGCAACCTGCAAGGCTTCGCTCACCTCTCCTTCTGTAAGGCTGGCGTCGCCGAGTGAGCAAATCACAATTGGAGCCTCGCCCCCAGCTCCTCTCCGAGAGAGAGAAGATTGTATTTTTTGTAAATATTGAAGGCCTTGCGCAATGCCTGTTGCAGGTATCACTTGCATTCCTGTTGCGCTGCTTTGATGAATGATGGTTGGCTTATCAGTTCCTCTGTAATTCGGATGAGCATAATATTCTCTGCCGCCCGTAAAAATATCATCTGATTTTGCAAGCAATTGCAACATCAATGTATATGGCGAAAAGCCAAGCCCGAGCAATAAACTTTCATCACGATAGTAAGGACTTACATAATCACATGGCAATAGTTGAAAAGCGGTTGCTAATTGGATTGCTTCATGGCCGCGGGAAGTTGAATGTACATATTTACAAACCTGTCGGTTGGCTTCATAAATTTTAGTCATCGCACCAGCAGTACACATCAGGCGGTAAGCATTGAGGAGAATTTCTTTGTCCATAATTAGCTGATTAGCTTAATTAGCCAATCAGCTAATTAATTCTTCAACAAAACTTTCTTCTGTGGCAGTCGGTGAGGCTTTGAAAGATTCTCTTGGTTTTAATCCTAATAATTGAAACATCATGTTGTCTTCAGCAAAATCGGGATTGGGAGTGGTTAATAACTTTTCTCCTGAAAAAATTGAATTGGCTCCGGCCATAAAACACAAGGCCTGTTCTGCGATCGTCATTTCGCTGCGGCCGGCGCTTAATCTTACCATTGCTTTTGGCATGATGATCCTTGCAGTGGCGATCATTCTTATCATATCCCAAATATCTACTTTTTGGCTTTTCTCAAGCGGAGTTCCTTTCACTCTTACCAATGCATTTATGGGAACACTTCCAGGGTGCGTTGGTAATGTAGATAAAGTGTGCAACATTCCAATTCTGTCTTCATGCTTTTCTCCAAGGCCAATGATGCCGCCGCTGCAAACGCTGATACCTGCTTTGCGCACGTTGCCTAAAGTTTTCAGGCGGTCTTCATAAGTTCGAGTGGTGATTACATCTGCATAATGTTCTTTAGAAGTATCTACATTATGATTGTAAGCATACAAACCGGCGGCTTGTAATCTTTCTGCCTGGCTTTCGGTGAGCATTCCCAAAGTGCAGCAAACTTCCATGCCTAATTCATTTACACCTTTTACCATTTCAAGCACACGGTCAAAATCGCGGTTGTCTCTTACTTCGCGCCAGGCCGCGCCCATACAGAATCTTGTTGATCCGGCATTCTTTGCTTTTTCCGCGTAAGCGAGAACTTCTTCTTTTTTCATCAATGCCTGAACATCTACACCTGTATTGTAACGCGCTGCCTGCGGACAATACGCGCAATCTTCAGGACAGCCGCCGGTTTTAATTGAAAGCAAGGTGCACACCTGGACTTCGCCCGTTGCCTGGTATTCACGGTGAAGCATAGACGCTTTATAGATCAACTCTAATAAAGGCGTATCGTATATTTCAGCAATTTCTTCTTTTGTCCAGTCGTTTCTTATTTGCATTTAATCTTTATTTTTTCAAATGTAAAATTGAAAATCTATTTTTTGGCTTATCTCTCATTTGCTTGTTCTCTGTTAAACTTATAATCTTTGACCTTACATTAGCGACTATAAAGGGACGTTCTTTTTTTTCCTGTAATTTAACTGAAGAACCTTCCATCTCAAACGCAAATCACTTCAATCATTTTCCCTATAAAATTATCAGGAATAGTAATTCTATTTTATTGTTTTCAGGAACAACAATTTCTCTTATTGATTCCATAATCTAAGTTTTTATTTATCAAAAATAACTCAAATTCGTTTTAGGCGTAAGCGCCAACACACTTTGATAAATAAGCCTGATGGTATTTTCAACGTCACTTCTGTTTATCATTTCTACTGTTGTATGCATGTAACGCAACGGAATTGAAATC
>JALYVO010000055.1 GCA_030853195.1 Bacteroidota bacterium
GATGTTTTGCGCCGAATCAGTGATCATTCCATCAATAAAATTGAAGAACTGCTGCCGCACAATTGGAAGCCACTTGTATAGAATTTAATTTTGAATTAATTTGGATGTGGTTAGCCGGAGGGATACATTGCAAAGCCGCCTATGTTTACAACTACGAATATTATTATTATAGATAAAATGTAAAAAAGAAGGCTATATTTTTTTTCTGTCCATATTAATAATTTTTGCTTCTCAAAATAATGGGTATATAAGAATAAAAAAACCAGGCTTCCCCAAATTAATAGCCTTGATAAAAAAAATATTGAGCCATTAGTTTTTACCAAGCCATTAAATTGTAGCAAAAGAGGTGTCCCATACGAGATTAAAATAAATAGCAAAAAAGAAATTAGTAATACTCCAATAATATAAGATGTTTGTCTTTTGTACATTTCTTTACTTTTTTATATTAGGCTGCCCATAATTAAACTTGTGTCCAACGTTACCGCTAACGAACAAGTTTTGCCGATGACGCTGGTGGATAGGGCTAAATCAAATTCAAAAGCGAGGGAACTTTTTTAAACATTAGAATAAATTTTTAATCGTGTCTATATGGCCAATAAATCCTGCCAACTTCGCAATATGGTTCTTTGCTGTTTTATTCTGCGACCAATCCACGGCTTTTTAGCATCGGTTTAATATCCGGATCATGTCCCCGGAAAGCCCGGAACATTTTGCCATAGTCTTCCGTATTGCCACGGGAAAGGATCATGTCACGAAAACGCTGGCCATTGGCTCTTGTTAAGCCGCCATTTTCCTTAAACCAGGAAAAAATATCTTCTGACAGCATGGATGTCCAGAGATAGGCATAATAACCTGCAGCATAATTGTTGGCCCAAATATGTGAAAAGTAACTCGAACGATAACGGGATGGAACTTCGGGCAGATCCAGCTTTTCTTTTACTAATGCTTCTTTTTCAAAATTGTCTGCATCCTGCAAAGGATCATTTGGCGACAGCATTTGCCATTGCATATCCAATGAGGCTGCAGCCAACAGTTCGGTTAAGTCATAACCGCCATTGAAGGTTGCTGCCTTTTTTATTTTATCCACCAATGCCTGTGGCATTGGTTCCTTTGTTTTATAATGAACAGCATAATGCTTCAGTACTTTGGGATCAAGCGCCCAATGCTCATTGAACTGGGAAGGGAATTCAACAAAATCCCTGGCGGTCTTAGGGCTTGCCAGGGCTGGGAATTCCTGACTGGCAAAAAGACCATGCAATGCATGGCCAAATTCATGAAACATTGTTGTTACATCCGTAAAGCTGATCAATGCCGGTTGTCCCGGTGCAGGCTTTGCGAAATTGCATACATTATAGATCACGGGTTTTGTGCCCAGCAATTTTGACTGGGACACCATATTGTTCATCCAGGCACCGCCTGATTTATTATCACGTTTGTAATAATCACAATAAAACAAACCGATGGGAGAATTGTCTTTATCAAATACTTCAAATACCCTGACATCTTCCTGCCAAACTGGAAGGTCATGACGTTCTTTAAAGGTTAAGCCATAGAGCTGGTTAGCCGCATAAAATAATCCATTCTCCATTACATTATTTAATTCCAGGTAGGGTTTAATCTCGTTGACATCGAGGTCATATTTTTCTTTACGCACCTGTTCAGCATAATAATTCCAATCCCAGGGTTCCAATTTGAAACCGCCATTTTGCTTATTGATTATTGCCTGTATATCTGCGGCTTCTCCTTTCGCTTTTGCTGTAGCTGCAGGCACTAACTGAGCAAGAAAGCTTTCAACAGCTTTTGGTGTTTTAGCCATTTGATCCTGGAGTTTCCAACTGGCATAATCAGGGAACCCGATCAGCTTTGCTTTTTCTGCATGGATCTTCGCTATTTGCGCCAGGGTATTGCGTGTATCATTTGAATCTCCTCTTTCTGCTCGGTTCCAGGAAGCTTCAAATAATTTTTGACGGATAGCCCTGTTAGTGAGTGATTGCAAGGCTGGTTGCTGCGTAGTGTTCTGCAGCGATAGCAACCATTTATTATCAAGGTTCCTGTTTTTGGCATTAAGGGCTGCGGCATCCAATTCTCCCTGTGAAAGACCGGCCAGTTCCCCAGGATTATTTACAATTAAAGATCCGGCCTTCGTAGCTGCCAGCAACTGTTTAGTGAATTTGGCGCTCAGTGAAGCTTCTTCTTTATTTAATTTTTTCAGGCTTGTTTTATCAGCATCGGAAAGTCTGGCACCTGATAATTCAAACCGCTGGTAATAAAATTCAATTAAGCGGTTTGATTCCGCATCTAACTTCAGTTCAGTACGGGTGTTATAAAGGGTTTCGATACGTTTAAATAATTTATTATTCAGGTAGATCGCATCATGATGAGCAGCCCGTTTCGGAGCTATTTCCTGATTTACCTTTTGCAATTCAGGATTAGTATTGGCGCCTGTAAGCAGGCCAAACACATTGCTTACGCGTTCGAGAAGCCGGCCGCTTTTTTCCATTGCTATCAATGTATTCTCAAAAGTAGGAGGAGCGGGATTATTGGCAATTTTTTCTATTTCCAGAAGCTGCACTCTCATACCTTCTTCGATAGCAGGTTTAAAATCGCTATCTTTTATTTTATCAAAGTCAGGCGCCTGGTAGAGCAATTTGCTTTCGCTGTAAAAAGGATTGGACGGTGAAAGATTACTTTGACTATTACCATCAACAGTCAAAATCAGTAACATGATTAGCAGATATAAGCGGTAAAAATGGTTCATGTTTGGTTGGGTTTAGTTATGAAGAAATACAAAAACTACTGCATACATCTTAATTTTTGTAATCTTTGTTGGCGCAAATGTGCGCTTGTGCTTTTCATGAAGAATAAATATAAGAAATTTAATTTGATCTTTTTTCAGAATCCGTCACCAGCGGACGCTGTGGTTAGGGGGGAAAATAATAATATTGAAGGAAAAAAGGAAAAACTACTTTTCAACTTATCTGAATTGAAAAGTGAAATCTAAAAAGGCAACCAATGGCTGCCTTTTTAATTCATTTACTTCAAACCTGTATGCCGGATTTTCCAAAGCTATCATCTGGTTTTAAAAGTTGCCCGGGTGCCGCCAGAACGATAATTGAAAACATCATTCAATTTTTCTGTTTCGCCTTCTATATTACCCCACCATTCTGATACTTTGCAAATAACTTTGAAAGCTTCAATGCCATTGATATTTGCTTTGATGCCACATGTGTGATTTTAGTTTTCATTTTATTTTTTCTTTCAGGTAATTATTCAGGCAGCATGCTATCATTCCAATCCCGAATTACAAATGATTTTACAAGATCTTCAAGTATGAAAGGGTCTTCGGCTACAAATTGTTCAGCTGCTGCACGGGTTTTGAATATTGCCTTGTTACCCATGTCGCCAAATGGCCCAATTCCAATAACCTCACCTTTGGCAATGTATTTATCAACTATCGCCTTATGTCTCGGATAAACTGACATTATTGTTTCCATTGATGCTCCTGATGGTTCTCCAATTACTACTGCTTTCATTTTGCTGATTTGTTGTTTAAAATTGTTTGAATTTTATTGAGTTTCCATGTCTGCCTGTGAGGACTAAATGGCTACTGCTTTTTCAGATACCATGTGAGTTGCCCTTTACCCGTGGTTATTAAACTTTGTAAACTCTTTTGGACAAATCCTGTCCATGCATCACAGCACACATTGTAACACTCATAGGTTGGGACTAATCCAATTTGAGTGAAAACCAGCTGCGTTTTGTCCCCTTGTTTAGAAATTTCAAAAGTAATTTTATTGCCAGTCCATTCAGTTGAATCTTTGGTAAATTTAAAATAGTTGTCCTCAACCAACCATACTACTTTTTTATCGGGAATCATCTCAATTGTTTTCATTTTGCTGCGGTGATTGTCTCCGAAATGATAATCCCACTCATCATTAAGTTTGTCAGTGTTGCCAACAATTTCTTCACTCCACCAGGCACGTGGATTATTGATGGCTTTAAAAACTTCGGCGGGTGATTGCTCTACCAAAATGGTAGTGGTAAAATTTTGATTTTCCATTTGTTTTGCTTTTGATTTTGCTAATTAATTGTTGCTTTGTTGTGAGTTGCCCTAAATATTTAATAATAAACTAAAGGCTATTGAAGCAATTGTTGTAATTGTTTTGGAGATTTCAGTTTTGATTTTTGCAAATATTTTTTATTAAGATTATTCAGGCATTCCCTTACCCTCATTGATAAACTTCACCAGGCTATTAGTAAGATGACCATTCCAGCCCACTTCGCAATCATTGTAACATTCAACGCCTGGCACTAAACCAATGTGGGTAAAATCAATTTGTGTCGCATCTCCCTTTTTGGAAATCTCAAAAACTACTTCTGTGCCGTTCCATTCTTTTTTTGATTTAATCCAATGCAAATTGCAGTCGGTTACTTTCCAGACAACTTTTTGGTTCGGCACCAATTCGCTGATTTGAAAGTCAACATAAGTTTCGCCAAAATCAACAGTAAATTTGTCATTCAGCTTTTCCGTTTTGCCTTTGACTTTCTTTGCCCACCAAAGATTTACCTGGCTGATTTTTTTCATTGCTTCTTCTGATGAAGCATTAACTATGATAGTTGTGTGATAATTTTTCTTTTCCATTTTCTTAATTTTTAATTTATGATTATTATTATTTTGATTTGTTGTTTAAAATGACTTGTAATTTTTTGAGTTTTGTTATCCAGAATTTATCAAAGTGGTTTATCCAATCTTGTAATTCATTAAAGCCGTCTTGTTTAAGCATGCAATATCTTTCTCTGCCAATATCCTGGATAGAAATAAATCCTGCACCGTAAAGAATTTTAATGTGCTTTGAAACCGCAGGCCGGCTCATATCAAAGTTTTCTGCCAACGAATTTATTGTCAGGGTGTCCTTTGAAAGCAAGGTTAAAATTTGTCTTCTGCTTGGGTCTGCAATTACCTGGAATGCATCTAATGTTTGCGGTGTCATTTTAAATTGCATTTAATGTTTGCAAAAATTTTTCTACCTGTTTTGTCCAGCCATTATACATAGCCATGTAGAAGAGGTCGTTTTCTTTTTCTTTAAATCCTGTCTGATGTAAATTCAATTCAGTACCGTTGTCCTTAGGGCCAAGTGTCCACATTACAACTGTATCAATTTTGAATGTTCCGTTTGCCGGGCTGCATTTCCACGAATACGAAAGTTGTTTGAATGGCACTACTTTCAATATTTCGCAATAAACAATTCCATCAAATTCTATTTCTAATGCGGGCTTTGAACGAAACTGAAACTCGTGTCCAACAATTGGCTGAATGTCGTTTTCCATTAGCCACTGCGAAAGCAGTTCAGGTTTTGTAAGATAATCCCAAACTATCTCTGTCGGATGTGGGAAGAAGAATGTGTGTTTAATTTCTTTTTGCATAATATGTAATTTTAAAGTTACGCAAATATATATGTAACTTTTGAGTTACCCAAATATTTAAAAAAATATTTTTATATGCGTGAAAAATCAATAGCTAAAAATAAAACTGATAATGTTTTTATTTTGTTGTTTTACTAAATAATAAATGTAACACACGGCTACAGTTCACTTCAAAACCTGTAATCTGATGTTGCTGATTCCGGATGAATACAAGATGGGACATCCCCCAGAAATTATTAAACAAATCAGAATCACCGTCAAGCCATAAAGGCGCATTATCATATATATTACTGCTGAGCAATAGTTCATGGTTTTTGATACTGATCGTGTAATTACAATTTAATTCTGCGCAATGGTAGATGCCTGCATAAGTCTTTAGTTTCTTGTCATCAACTAAATCCGGTTGAGTTTTTATATAAAAGCGTTCAGAATGCTTAGGCCAATATTCGTCTGCTACTCTTGCTCCTGAAGATGTAGTGCTGAAAACAAATTTTTTGTCAGGTTGAGAAGCCTGGTAAAAAGTATTCTGACTTTCTTTTACCAGAAGTTCAGAATCATTATTCTGTACAAAATACAATCGCTTATTATTTACTGCAAATTCAAATTTTGTCCCATCGCCTGTTATTGCTTTACCTATATATCTCCGGATGAAAAGTAGATTATTATTAATTGCCGCAACACTATCAATTTTTTTTGGAATTATCACAGCTTCTTTAATTTCTTTTTTAGGTAGATACAAATCTGCAATAGCAAAATTTTTGTCGAGCGCATTTACATTATCAAGATTAGTAAATACAATAAAGCCCATTTTAAGCTTAGGGAAAATACTCACGCAGGTGTTAAAGCCGGCTGATTCACCTGTATGAATATAAAGCGCCCACCCTTTATAGTCACTCACATTGATGCCAGCTGCGTAAGATATTTCATTGCCATTTTTTAGTTTCCCCTTTTGAGTTAACATTTTTACGGTAGCACTATTCCCGGCAGTTGTTGTATAAAAATTAGTCACCCATTTTGCCATATCTTTTACATTGCAAAAAAGATTTCCTGCACCTACATCCGAATCGGTACCAAAAGCTTTCACATAATGTGATTTGCCTGCTGACTTGTAAGAATAGGCTCTATTCTTTTGTATTTCAGTATAATCATCACTGAAATAAGCATCATTCATTTTCAGTGGTTTAAAGATGGCAGAATCAGCAAAGCTTCGTAGTGTCTGTCCACTTACTTTCTTTATTATTTCTGCCAGCAAGAGATAGTTAGAATTAGAATATAAAAATTTTTCTCCTGGCATGTAATTGAGCATTTGTTGACCTTTGAGCGCATGGATGGCAAGCTCCTGGGTGAAGGCATCATCTCCGCTTTTGCCTAATATTGCAAGCAATTGAAAATATTCCCTGATACCGCTTGTATGGTTTAGCAGGTTACGTACGGTAATCTTATCCTTTATTTTTAACCAATTTATATACTTATGAATATCATCATCCAGGCTTAATTTATGCTGTTGAGCCAGTAATAGGATGCAATAAGCCGTAAACTGTTTAGATACAGAACCAATATCATAAATAGCAGATGGAGTATTGGGTATGTCGTATTCGAGATTTGCCATACCATACCCTTTTGTATAAATCAGTGAGTCGTTACGCACAATACCGATTACACAACCCGGTGTAGCATGGTTCCAATCGCTAAATAAACTATCAACCTGATTGTTAAGATTGACGGCTAAATTTTGTGACTGTGCCGGTAATCCTATTATCACTAAAAAGCAAATGAAGAAGAAATTGTATTTTATTATGAATTTATACTTTTTAAGCTTTTTCGCAAATGAATCTTTAAGATGTATAATTGATGGCAAATTCATTTTATGCTTGTATTTCAGTTTTATATTGTTGAGTTACATTCGTGACAACTTGCTACAATGTTTCGGTATGAATGCTTTCCTAAATTTTCTGAGAAATAATATTGTCTAAAATGGAAAAATAGATATCCTTCAGCCCGAAAGGTATTCTTAGCCTTAAACAAAGATGACAGACAAATTGCCGAAGATAACTTTCGTCCGCCGTTGTTCTCAGTCTTCCTGGTCTTTAAAAGAGTGATAAATAGCTAACGAATGTCCATGTCCTAAATCAAAGTCTTTTTTGAGCCAGGCAATTACTTCACCCGCTTTTACACCTGGTTCCAGTTTTCCATTGTCAAAAAAACCTTTAGTGATTGCTATCTTTTTAAAATCGGCTGGTGTTTTTCCAGTCTTAATTTTGATATTCTCAAAATATTTGTCCAAGTGTATCATTTTAAAATTATTTTTTTGAGTTAATGAAAACCAATTTCCCGAGTCATCTTTGAAAACAGCCGCAACACCATAAAATTCTTCTTTCGGTGGTTTGGCAAACTCAACCCCTTTGCCTTTTAATTCTTCATAAGTAGCATAAATGTCATTGCACTCAAAACCTCCGTGTCCAAATGTTCCCTTCTATATGAGTTCAGACACTTTCTTAACAGCTTCTTTGTAAACATTTCTCCCTCTGAAACAAGAAGCAATGAAATTTCAATTTCCGGCTGATAGGTCAAAGGTCAGCGAATGATTATTATTTACCTTCTTCAAAATTGCTATCTTTTATCCATCCAAGCTTATATGCGAAACAACCTGAAATATAGTTTAATGGGTTTTTTGCATTTTGTTGTTTTCTATTACAACTCTAATAGATTATTAATTACTTTATTGAAATAAGAAAACGTTTCCGCTCCTTTCGTACCAAATTGCATATACATTATTTTTCCTTCTTTGCTAATAATAATTGTATATGGCCAAACGCCGAATAATTTAAAACTGTTGCGCCTAACCTCATCGTTGTTAGCTACATTTTTGAATTTAAAAGGATGTTGTTTTAGAAATTTCCGCACCATTACCGAACTGTCATAGGTGAAAGAAACGAATGTCACATTTTTATTGGCATAATATTCAACTAATTTATTAAAACCGGGCATTTCCTCAATGCATGGCTGGCAGCGGGTAAACCAAAAATTTAATACTACAACTTGTCCCTTCAATTTTGAAAGTTCGATTCTTTTATTGTCGAGAGTCGTAGCTTGAAAATTTGGTGCTGTAACTCCTAAGAGACAACTATCTCTTTTTTCAGCCAATGCAAAATAAAGTGAATCAACGTAAGTCAATTTACTTAATGACTCAGAGCAAATTTTATATTGGGTTTCATAAGTCTGAGCCTTAGCAGTAAGAGAAAATGCAAAGGTTAAGATTAAGATGTATAATTGTTTTTGTTTCATGGTTCGGTCAAATTTTAAAATGTGATAGTAACTCGTTATTGCGCCTACCGTTGAGCCGTAGCGATGGGTTGGCAATTTATAATTTTTAGCCTGGAACTAAAATAATAGCTCTTTCTAATCCATCATCGTTTTTTTAATTGACATGTTGCGTTGGTTTTTGGTTTTATTTTATTTAAACCTTATTCCGATTATTAGAAACAAAGCGCCTAAAACGAGTAAGGCAATTACCATTGGCATTATAAATTTCATCCAGGCTTTGTAACTCACTTTTACCATCAGTAACGCCGGAAACACAGAGCCGGTTGGAGATATCAGGAACATGGTGCCGATACCAAACAAATAAGCATTTACAATTTCACGGCCCGGAATATTTACAATAATAGCCAGCGCACCAATGATAGGCATGGTAAGTACCGCCATACCCGAAGAAGAACTTACAGGTATGGCAAAAAAGAAAAAGAAGAGCATAACCATAATGATAAAAACGATTGCCGGAAAATGCTGTACCACATTCGATGCATAAAATAAAATAGAGTCTGCAACAAGGCCATCATTTAATACAATGGTTACCCCCCTTGCCAGGCCTATGATCAGGGCCACAGCTAATAAACTTTCGGCGCCTTTTAAAAACTCTGCTACGAATTCTTTTTCGCTCATACGGTCTAATATTCCTACCAGGATGGTGGAACCAAAAAACAAAGAAGCCATTTCTGTTGTCCACCAGTTAAAGAAAACAATACCGACGATCATGCTGGAAAAAGTGAGGACGAATATGAGCAGCAGCAATCTTGTTTTAATATTCAGTTTCATTCTTTCCCCTTCTGTGTGTATGTCTATTGCAAAAGGTGATTCTGTAATGCCATCTATTTTATAAACAAGAGAAGCTGTACGATCTTTTTTTACTTTGGCAGCATAGCGGAGAATATACCAGGCCAGCATAGAAGTAGAAATAACAAAAAATAAAAGCCTTCCGTAGAGTCCGTCAATCCAGTTAATGCCTGCGGCATTGGAAGCAATAATAGTAGAAAAGGGATTGGTAAAACTTGCGATATAACCGACCGCAGCGCCGCCAAATACAATTGCCAGCGGCACCATTACATCATAATCTTCTGCCATAAAAAGGGGTACCAATACAGGATAAAATACAATAGACTCCACATCCATTCCATAAGAGCCACCGAAAAAAGAGAACACGAAAACCAAAATAACAATCAGCTTTCTTTCTTTTCCCTTCATCTGCTGCGCTAAATATTTTACACCTTTAAACATAGCGCCAGTCTTATTAAAAACCGCCATGAAGCCACCAATAAATAAAACAAACAGTGCTACATCAATGCTGTCTATAATACCTTTTACGGGCGCCTCTATCATGGCAATAAATCCTTGTGGCTTTGATTTTTGTTTTTGATAAGTACCCGGAACAGAAATAGGTTTGCGGATGTCACCATTACTGAATTTTTTTAAAGGAATCTTGATGGCAAGGCTATCAAGTGTATGTTGGGCAAAGGGCAATGACACTGAACCTGCTGTAGATGTCACTATAAAAGCCTGGTTATTATCTACGGATAATTTACTGTATTGCCCCGCAG
The DNA here is from genome assembly GCA_030853195.1 of Bacteroidota bacterium. GTDB lineage: Bacteria > Bacteroidota > Bacteroidia > Chitinophagales > Chitinophagaceae > Ginsengibacter. The sequence goes on from JALYVO010000055.1 coordinate 10,299, forward strand.
GCAATAGCCAGGTACATATTGCTGCCAGTATAATTACCAGCATAATTAAAGTAAGTGCGTTAGGCAGGCTTTTAGGTTTTACAATTTTCTTCATTCCATTTTGGTAATTTGTTTTGATAAATTTTATTTCATTTACCCCTGCAATTCCAATATTTTTTCTTATGATTGACGATTCGCATCATCACTCCTTTTCTAAATGATATTCTTTTTGTAAATATGATCTTAATTTCACTGCATCATTTTTCTGTTGTAACAACATACCAATTCTTGAGCGCCGTGAACCTTCCATTTGCACCCCAGTAAATGCCAGTTCTTTAAGCAACGTGCCATCATAAGTTAAAATCAACGGATTGTTATTGCTTCGCATAATTTCACCAGCATCATTTTCCTGCCTTCTTAAAATTCCGGCATAAAAATTTTTGCAGCAACACGTTTATAATTATCGAACTCACTATTATAATTGCTCTCAAGTAATCTTATAAGTATAAATCGCCTGTTGTTTCTATTTTTTATTCCTCACTCATTATCTAAACAATATTTTTTTTAATTAATAGATTAATATCTACAGATTTGCTCTTATTTTTCCAGGGAAATATTAAACATATTCAAAACCTGCCGCCAAGTTATAAAGCTTATTTGTTTATTCTTCAATTAATAGAATGTCGTTAGTGAATGTGAGGAGCTGGGGGCGAAAGTCCCCTTGCTTACTCGACTGGCAGCAGGCATTTGTCTATAAGTGTCATTAATGTTATTTCCATTTTACTTGATTATTTTCTTTGGCTTTGTTAGGTCTCTTTTTTTTTTCGAAATTGATTTTACAATTGTCTGCCCGTGAATCATTTGTTTTTGGTCATTAACTTTAGAAAGAGAATTTGCGTATGACTCGTTTATAAGTTTTTTCATATATGCTTTGGGAAATTTCTTTTTGTCTGGCACAAGAATGTAGCGATACTGTTTACCTTCCCCCAAAAGAATTTTGCCTGGGTCTGAAAGTTCATTGCCCCAATAAAAGCCAAAATGTACATTTTGATTTGCTCTATAAATTACAACTGAACAAATATTGTGTCCAACTTTGTCTGTTAGCGACCAACCTAATGACACAGCATTATAGTTGTCATACATTAATTCATTTGCTTGAGGACATAAATCCCACGCAAAGTCACGAAGCCACATAACTACATCTATTATTTCTTTGTCAAACGTTTTGAGAAATTTTACAAGGTCTTTTGTTTGCTCTTTACCCACTTGTCAAATTTTAAAGTGTCTCATTTAAGTGTTCCATTTTTGCTTGCTGGCAACGATCGAGCTTGCTGCTGTGCTGGCATGTCAAGGACAGTCATTTTTCCATCAGTTACCTTCTTTAAATTCAGAATTATAGAAGTGTCTGTTACGAACTTTAAGCATGTCCTGTGTGTTATGAACAGTCCGAAAACGTTTTGCTTTCAGTCCGTCATATAGCGGTTTGTCACCTGTCCATAAGTTTCCTTTCAAATATTTAGTCAGAGCTACAAAGTCTATGTCGTCCAAATCAATGTCTGCCATTAATGTTTCCGCTTTTTCCCAATCGTTTTGCGGTATCAGTTCTTCATTAATAAACTTAAATTTTGTTAGCATTTTGTCGTAAGCGGTTTCTAATTCAAGGTCAGTAAGTTTAGAAATTTTTTTAAGCTTGTTCCAATGCTTACGAATTTCAAAACGCATGTATTGATTGCTATAAAAGTCAAAGATGTCGTCCGAGTTGAAAATAAGGTCACCGATTGTCCCTTGTGAATTGAGTAGGCAAGAGAAAATAATATTGGTGTCAACAATAATTTTCTTCATTTAATGAAACGTTTATTATTCTTTTTCCACCATCCTTTTTTCACGTCACTTGCAAGTTTGTCAACCTGTTCCTGTGTAGCTTTAGAATTTGCAGTCGCTTCTTTATATGTGAGATAGTCAACAAGTCGTTGCAATCCTGTCGTGTCCACTGATGCAGGCAGACGAATGATTACTTCTCTGGGTGTTCTTTCTATCAACATAATGTCTTTTGTTTAGGAATTAAAATTAAGCGATTTTGTCCGACTTGCCGAATTGAAAGCCGTCATACCAAATGGCGTGCAACGGTGCGCATTGGCGCGATGGCTGAGCATTCAATGAATTTTCAGCCGGAACAAGAGTATAGTAAACCAACAAATAGTTGAGATTATGATTCATAACCCTCTTCCTGGCGGGTGTCCCCACCCGACATTCCTCACAATTTATCCATTAAATGTGTAAGTATTTCAAATTCATCTTTCCCTGTTTCATAAAATTGTGCTGATGAATACTTATATTCAGCAGGTTCTTTACACAATTGCCAGTGAGGCTGTAAGGGGTTATAATGGATATAATCAAACTTTTCTCCTGCCATCTTTTTAGCTGTAATCATTATCGCTAACGGATCTGTTTGCCAAAATAAATAATTCCTGTCTTTTTGTTCGGTTACCTATTCGTGAAGTGTTTTTATATCTCCCTTTAATTTCTTTAAAAACATATGACCTGTAAATTTTTCAAAACTTTCTTTTGGTGTTTCTTTACCATTCATTTTTAACTGTTCGCATAAAACAAGAATATGATTATCCATTATCACATATCCATAAATGTGTACTAATTCATGTTCTGCCAGCCATTGAAAGCTCTGCATAATAATCATTTTCATTTCATCATCTTTAAGCAAATGCTTCCAGTGCTTAATTGTTGACGTCCAAAATAAATTTCATTAAATTATTGATAACTTTTGCGCTCGCCTGAATACTTATAAGTTGACTGCATATTGTCTAAGATAATATTACTTCAGGAAATATCGGGTGGGGATACCCGCCAAGAAGAAGAGAGGTAGTGCTTATCTTTTCTCGTCAAACTTCGCCATTGCTTCTGCTGTTACAGGTGTAAAAAAATTTACAAGGTTACCATCAGGGTCACGAAATAACAGCGATTTATTACCCCAAGGCATTGTTGTTGGTTTTTGTACTATGTTGTTTTGAAGATAGTCTGATAATCTTTCATAGTCTTTCTCAACATCATCAACTCTGAATTCTATAATAACACTACGATTTTGGGCAGGCTGTGCAACTTCATCTCCACCAAAAACTTGTAGCGTTTTGGTACTTCCAATTGCTATTGTTGCCGTTGGGGTTTTTAATTCTGCAAAGTCTGGGGTGTATTGTACCACAGGCATTCCTGTTACTTGCTCATAAAATTTTACTAAACCATCGAAATTGGCAGTAATAATGCGAATAGATAACAAATTCATTTTTTTAATATTTTAAGTTAAGTCGCAAAAGTAATTTGTCATTATGACAATTGAATGTCAGGGGTCTTAAAATTCTTTTCTTTTTCGGCTAAATATTCCCCCTCTTCCTGGAAAATAAATAATTCTTGTCTTTTTGTTCGGTTACCTATTCGTGAAGTGTTTTTATATCTCCTTTTAATTTCTTTAAAAACATATGACCTGTAAATTTTTTAAAACTTTCTTTTGGAGTTTCTTTATTATTCATTTTTAACTGTTCCCATAAACATGAATATGATTATCCATTATCACATATCTATAAATGTAAACTAATTCATATTTTGCCAGCCATTGAAAGCTCTGCATAATAATCATTTTCATTTCATCATCTTGAAGCAAATGCTTCCAGTCCTTAATTGTTGACGTCCAAAAATAAATTTCATTAAATGATTGATGACTTTTTCGTTCTCCTGAATATTTAAATGCTGCCTGCATATTTGGAAGATAATATTATTTCGGAAATGTCGGGTGGGGACACCCACCGGGAAGAAGGGATGAAATGCACGTCAGCCCAGCTAACGCCAATGCGACTGTGTGTGTCCAGCTAATCTGACTTTGAGATGAGGGTGGGCCCCTCGGTGGGAGAAGCAGAGCAACCTTCACCATCAAACCGATTGTATGCTGCGCTGTGCTAAGGTGCAGGGTGGTGAACGATACAACAGGTGTGTCTGTGAGAGCCGAACGTATAGTGAAGTAGCTATGAGGTCTCGATAATTGGTAAGTGATGCAAAAAGAAACGATGCACATGATTGTTTCGATAGAGTGAGCATTCGTTAGAAGTTGCCAGAAGTGCTCACTGCATCCGGGATAAAGCTACCGGGACTTGCAGACAGGCTCAAAGCCGGAACTGGAGAACCTGTACCGGTTGAATATAGCTCAATAGGTAAAATCGTTTGAAGCAAAGCCAGAACGTACGAAAGGCATAGAGTACAAGGCAACAAGCGGAGCACCCGTAAGTTGTAATAGTGCTTCACAAACCAGTACAGGGGCGGATGTACCCGTAGTAGTGTAGATAGTTTATGAAAGTAAGCAGTAGCGAAGGGGTACACAAGAGAACAAAAATTTGATTAACATTAAACAAGCGCAAGCAATGATTGAACTGTTTTCAAAACAAGGAGTAAGCGTACCCATCACTACCACCATGGTATGGGAAGCATACAAACAAGTAAAGCAAGGCGGCGAAGCCCCCGGCGTAGATGGCATGACATGGGCGTATCTGCATATCCATCGGAGCCGTCTGCTGTACAAACTGTGGGTGCGCCTTGCGTCGGGAAGTTATTTTCCTCAAAGCATCAGGTCTGTGAGCATTCCAAAGAAAGATGGCAGCCTGCGTAAGTTAGGTTTGCCAACGTTGCTGGACAGGATAGCGCAACAGGTAGTCCGGAAATGCCTGGAACAAGAGCTGGAGCCGCATTTTCATCAAAACTCCTACGGGTACAGAGTTGGTAAAAGTATGCACCAGGCGGTAAACCTTGCTGGTCACAACAGTAACCAATACCCGTACGTGATCACGCTTGACATCAAAAGTTATTTTGATACCATCCCACACGCTTTACTGTTACACGCTATTTCGTTTTACTGCAAAGAAAAATGGGTAAGTATGTATGTGAGCAGGTGGCTTGGAGCAAGCGTGGTAAATGAAGATGGCAGCATCACCCAGCCACAAAGCGGTACGCCTCAAGGCGGTGTCATTAGTCCGCTATTAGCAAACTTGTATTTGCACGTGGTATTTGATGGCTGGATGAAACAAAATTATCCGGGTATCCGTTTTGAGCGTTATGCAGATGACATAATCATCCATGCAAAGCGCAAACAAATTGCCGAAAGTATCTTAGGCAAATTAACCAAACGGTTTACGGATTGCGGCTTAACCATCCATCCCACCAAAACCAAAATTGTGTGTTTAGACAGAAGCCAATCCACCACAAAAGAAAGGGCAACCCGCACTTATGAAATGGGCGGTTTTACGTTTAAGCCACAGTGGGTAAAAGTGAAAGGAGAAAAGAAGCTGCTCATACTTCCATCGCCATCCATGCAGAGCAGGAAATCTATCATGGACAAAGTGCGCAGCCTTCGGCTACACACCCGCACGGGCAGCATTTATGTATTAGCCAATCTGCTTAATCCGTTGGTAAGGGGTTGGCAAAACTATTACTGTGCCTTAAACAAATGGGACTTAAACAATGTCTGGCGCTTTATAAACCGACGACTTGAAAAATGGTGCAAATGGAACAGACGGATGAACTTTTACAAAAGCCGCAGATGGCTGAATACTTTGTACAAAATGCAGCCGGGACTTTTTGCCCATTGGAGCGTATGCCCCGCTTATTAATTGGAAACGTTTTCTTGAAGAGCCCTATGAATCGAGAGGTTCACGTAGGGTTCTGTGAGGAGCAGGGGGTGAAAATCCCCTTGCTTACTCGACTGTATGCATGCCCGTTTAGTCAGAAAGGTTTAGTTAACTCAATATAAAAATTAATGGCATCAAAATATACGGCAATAGCATAAATACGAAAGAAAAAAAATAAGTTTGCCTCTACTTTTGCTGTCTGCGGAAGAGATGTATTTGTTATAAACTTTAAGATACCTGTCGTTTAACGAAAAAATATAGTTAACTATGGCATAAGAAGTAAATGCGATAAAAAGTAAAATCAGCTTGTTTAACTCATCGGAATTTTTTTGAGAATAATGGAAATGAAAATAATGTGAATAAATAATGTTACCAAATAAAACCCATCCTGAAACACAAATTCCAAACCACATCGAAGTCAAGCTTTGTGGGTTTACCTTTCTACCGTCAGTTTCCATTTTATAATACCAACGATAAATGTTGAAATATAGATAGTCAATAAACTTCAAATTCTATTGTTTTTTTTGAGGTCAACTTGCACGCTAATTAAATTATAAAGTTTCAGTTCGGGTTGCATACAACACTTCATTTATGTTATAAGCCCAATATTACAAAAAAAATCATTATTCATTTTTCAATTATCTATCAATATATTTTCTATATTGTAGTTAGTACAATCTGATTTGCAATTTTTCGTCATATCATTCTTTTCGAAGGCCTCAAATGACCAATTTATTTTGAATTCTCCTTTATTCCAATTCGCCTATCCTTTTACCCATCTTTTGTTTTTTTTTTACATAAATAAATGTCCCCCATAACCCAACCCAAACTTATAAAAACAAAAACCGAACAAGTAAAAGGAAAGTAAAAGGAGAGTAAAACACAAAACCCTGTAGAAGCATTCTGAACTTTTACAATGTTTTTCAAGAAATATATATTTTCAATTGCACGCTTATTGAAAGTCTTTTGAAAAATAAACTTATCCTTTTTCGCGATATTTGCATTTGCTTTTTATGAAAAACAGGACAACTCAAATTGTAGCTTTTAACAATAAAATAAAGTAAAGATTTTGACTTTGTTTTTCTGATTAATAATTCATAATTCATACCTCTGAATGAAGTTTTCTCATCTCCATGTACACACACAATTTTCGTTGCTCGATGGCGCTGCATCTATAAAGGCCTTGTATAATAAAGCGATCGCAGATGGTATGCCAGCACTTGCCATTTCAGATCATGGAAACATGTTCGGCGTTTTCGAGTTTGTAAAACATGCCCATACTTTAAAAAACCCGGATGGCTCATTGAAAGTGAAACCAATCGTCGGTTGTGAATTTTATATTACGGAAAATAGGTTTCAAAAACAATTTACCAAGGAACAAAAAGACCCGCGTCGCCACCAGATTTTATTGGCAAAAAACAGTATTGGTTATAAGAATCTGATCAAGCTTACTTCACTCGGATATACTGAAGGGATGTATTCAAAATATCCCCGCATAGACAAAGAATTAATTCATAAATATCACGAAGGCCTTATCGCGACAACCTGTTGCCTGGGCGCTTTGGTGCCGCAAACCATTTTGACAAAAGGCGAAGCAGAAGCAGAAAATGAATTCAAATGGTGGCTGAATATTTTTCAAAAAGATTATTATGTAGAGCTGCAAAGACATGGTATTCCAGACCAGGATAAAGTAAATAAAGTATTGTTGAAATTTGCAAAAAAATATAATGTGAATGTGATCGCCAGCAACGATTCACACTATGTTGACGAAAAAGATTTTAATGCGCACGACATTTTGCTTTGCATCAATACCGGCGAAAAGCAGGCTACGCCCAAGCTAAGTGAATTTGCTGATGATGACATAACAGTAAAGAACAAACGCTTTGCGTTCCCCAACAACCAGTTTTATTTAAAGAACACCTCAGAAATGCTTTCTGTATTCGAGGATTTGCCGAACGCTTTGGACAACACCAATGAGATAATTGACAAAATTGAAACGCTTGATCTTAAATCAGATATTCTTTTACCACATTTTACGGTTCCAAAAGAATTTCAATCACAAGATGCTTATCTCGAACATTTAACCTTAACCGGCGCCCGAAAAAGATATGCTGAATTAACTCCCGAAATAGAGGAGCGCATCAACTTCGAATTGTTTACAATAAAAACGATGGGTTTTGCAGGTTACTTTTTGATCGTAGGTGATTTTATTATTGAAGGAAAAAAATTGGGTGTTTTTGTTGGCCCAGGAAGAGGCTCTGCTGCCGGTTCTGTGGTGGCTTATTGTATTGGTATCACTAATATTGATCCAATAAAATACAATTTACTGTTTGAAAGGTTTTTGAATCCTGATCGTAAATCAATGCCGGATATTGATACCGATTTTGATGATGAAGGCCGGCAGAAAGTTTTAAATTATGTAGTGGATAAATATGGCAAAAACCAGGTAGCGCAAATTATTACTTATGGCACGATGGCCGCTAAAATGAGCATCAAAGATGTGGCGCGGGTTATGGATCTTCCATTATCTGAAAGCAATGCTTTGGCAAAACTAATTCCCGATAGGCCAGGCACTTCTTTAAGAAGAGTTTTGCAGGCACCGGTTACAGGGCCAAAATCTTTAACGGAAGATGGAGTAGGAGCGGATGATATCAGCAACATTTTGAAGCTTCGCGATATTTATAATGGTGAAGACGCCCGCAGCAAGGTTTTACATGAAGCGGAAATTTTGGAAGGCTCTGTCAGGAACACCGGCATTCACGCCTCTGCGATCATCATTGCACCAAAAGATTTGATGGAATTAATTCCTGTTGCCACATCAAAAGATTCTGAACTCTGGCTTACGCAAATTGATGGCAGCAATATCGAAAGCGCCGGCGTTTTAAAAATGGATTTCCTGGGTTTAAAAACGTTGAGCATTTTAAAAACCGCGCTTCATCTTATCAAACAAAATTATGGAGTGGAAATTGATCTGGACGCATTGCCATTGGATGATGAAATGACCTACAAGCTTTACCAGCGTGCAGATACCAATGGTACTTTTCAATTTGAAAGCGGTGGAATGCAGAAGTATTTAAGAGATTTAAAGCCCGACAAATTTGATGATCTTATCGCGATGAATGCCTTATTCCGCCCGGGCCCGATGTCCTACATTCCCTCATACATTGAACGCAAACATGGCCGCCAGGAAATACATTATGACCTTCCGGAAATGGAAGAATTTCTGAAAGAAACTTATGGCATTACGGTTTATCAGGAACAGGTGATGCTGCTTTCGCAAAAGATAGCGGGATTCAGCAAAGGCGATGCGGATGTGCTTCGTAAAGCTATGGGGAAAAAACAAAGAGCCGTTCTTGATAAGATGAAAGAGCAATTTATTGAGGGCGCTAAAAAGAACAACCATCCGGTAAATAAATTAGAAAAGATTTGGACCGATTGGGAATCATTCGCCCAATATGCATTCAATAAATCACATTCTACCTGTTATGCTTTGGTGGCTTATCAAACGGCTTATTTAAAAGCTCATTATCCGAGTGAATATATGGCTGCGGTTCTTAATCACGCGGGTGCCATTGAGAAGATCACTTTCTTTATGGAAGAATGCAAAAGCATGGGCATCATTGTGCTGGGGCCTGATATCAATGAATCACAAAAAGGTTTTGCTGTAAACAAAAAAGGCGAGATCCGCTGTGGGTTTAGTGGGATGAAAGGGGTAGGAGAAGCGGCTCTCGAGAATATTATTGAAGAGAGAGAAAAGCATGGAATCTTTTCTTCCGTTTTTGATTTTATAAAAAGGGTCAATCAAAGAACGGTAAATAAAAAATCGCTGGAAAGCCTTGCCTACGCAGGAGCTTTTGATTGTTTCAAAAACTTTCACCGGGCGCAATTCTTCTTTACTGTCCCGGGAGAAAATATTAATTCTCTTGAAAAAATTACCAAATTCGGAAACCAATACCAGGCACAGCTTAACAACAGCACGAATACTTTATTCGGCGATCTGCAAATGGCTGAAGTTGCGCCTCCGGTGATCCCGGAATGTGAGCCATGGCCTTTGATAAAATTGCTGGATTTTGAAAAAGAAGTAACCGGAATGTATATGAGTGGCCACCCGCTTGATAATTTTAAATTCCAGATGAAACATTACGGATTCACCAGCATTGCAGAATTCAACGAATTCAAAGAAGCGGTAAATCTTCATCCCAATCCTTCGAGACAATTTCGCATCGCCGGGCTGGTTACTGAAGCGCAACACCGCGTTTCTAAAAACGGCAACAAATATGGAGTATTTTTTATTGAAGATTATACATCTAAAATGGAACTTATGCTCTGGAGCGAGGATTATGTGAGATTGAATAAATTTCTTGAAACCGGAATGGTCGTTTGTATTTCCGGGGCGTTTCTGCAGCGCTATAAAACATCACCTTTTGAATTCAAAGTAAACGGAGTTACGCTTCTGGAATCTTTGATGAAATCATGTACAAAAAAATTAAATATTGAATTGAATCCAAAAGACGTTTCCAAAGATCTTATTGATTTTATTGAAAAAAATATCAGACAATTTCCGGGAGATGCTTCTTTAAAATTTTGTATAAATGACAGAACCTCGAGACTTAAATTTAACATGGACAACGCAGAAAGAGGTTTTGAAATGAATGACGAAATGGCTAATTATCTGCAGGAAAAGCCAGAATTGGAGGTTCATGTTGAATTAACATAATGTGGATATGCCAATTCATCATTTAAAAATATTGGCTGTACTTTTGTATACTTATACCGCAGAAAACAATTTTTAAAACATAAAAAATTAATTATGGCTCAGGAATATACCGACGCGAATTTCAAAGAAAAAGTGCTCGATTCAGAAAAATTAACTATGATAGACTTTTGGGCAGAATGGTGTGGCCCGTGCCGCGCTATCGGACCCGTTGTTGAAGAGCTTTCTAAAGAGTATGATGGAAAAGTGAATATCGGAAAAGTGAATGTAGATCAGAACCCGCAGCTCAGCATCAATTATGGAATAACCAGCATTCCCGCGATTTTGTTTGTAAAAGGCGGTAAAGTAGTTGACAAGTTAGTAGGCTCACAACCGAAAGGGAATTTTATAAAAAAATTAGAAGCGTTAAAATAATTTTATCGCCGATTTTGTTAAAAACCTCTGATTGATTCGGAGGTTTTTTTATTTGGTAATGTGGTCAAAAATGGTGCTTTTTCTAGTTATGAAATAAACGATTTTTGATCTGCTAAATGAAGAGTAACAAGCTCTGCTGGAGAGCAACTTGCGAGCAATAATTTGGTACATATACAAT
>JALYVO010000029.1 GCA_030853195.1 Bacteroidota bacterium
CGCATCCCCAGCATGATTTTTTTTGACATAATAGTTGAAATTGAAAAGGGTTTCAATTTACTTCATTGAAACCCTTACCTGAATTATATCTCAAAAGATTTTACCAACTATTTTTGTCCTCTTTGTCTAGGATAATGGTGAACTGAAACTTAAAATGCAGTTTAATTTTTATGCTTACTTGAGATAAATCAAAATATAGTTTTCGGCATTTTTATGATAACAGTTATCTATTTGGCTCTTTGCTTATAAAATCTCCTGTTACGTCAATATATTTACTGTATTTTTTATTTATTTTAGAAGATTGTTTTTCACCATCAATGTAAAGTGTTTTATCCTGTACGGCTACTGAAAGTGTATTTTTTTTGATAAGATTATCCTGGCTTAAAGCGTCAATAAAGTCTTTAGCTTCCTGATCGACCGCTTTGCGATTGGCATTATCAGGAGTGGTTAATATCCAAAAATTCTTATTTTGTTTTACATTTTCTGCAACAGATGCGCTATCAAGTAGTTCAAGGTTCTTCATTTTCAAATGCCTGTTATTCTCGATCTGGTCATGATGAATATGCGCAAGGGTAGGTGCTATTACCAAAGAAATAATACTCATCAGCTTTATTAAAATATTCATACTCGGTCCTGATGTGTCTTTGAAAGGATCTCCAACCGTGTCACCGGTTACAGACGCTTTATGCGGCTCAGAACCTTTGTAATAAGTTTCATTATTTATTACAGCGCCCTTCTCAAAAGATTTTTTTGCATTGTCCCATGCGCCGCCGGCATTATTTTGAAAAATTCCCATCAGAACCCCACTCACAGTGGCTCCAGCTAAAAAGCCGCCAAGCACTTCCGGCCCAAAAATAAATCCCATTATTAAAGGAGAAATCAACGCAATAGAACCGGGAAGCATCATTTTTCTTATAGAAGCATCAGTTGAAATAGCTACGCATTTTTCGTATTCAGGTTTTCCTGTGCCTTCCATAATTCCGGGTATTGTTCTGAATTGCCTGCGAACTTCTTCCACCATTGCCATTGCTGCTTCCCCCACAGCGCGAATCGCAAGCGAAGAAAATATAAAAGGAATCATCGCGCCCACAAACAAACCTGCCAACACATTTGCACGATAAATATCAATTCCATCAATTTTTGCAATACCGACAAAAGCAGCAAACAAAGCAAGCGCTGTTAATGCAGCGGATGCAATCGCAAAACCTTTTCCTGTAGCGGCAGTTGTGTTTCCAACTGCATCCAGGATATCTGTTCTTTCACGCACTTCTTTTGGAAGCTCGCACATTTCTGCAATCCCGCCAGCGTTATCAGCAATTGGCCCGAAGGCATCAATTGCCAACTGCATAGCAGTTGTTGCCATCATACCAGCCGCGGCAATTGCTACACCATATAAACCAGCGCAATAATAAGACATGAAAATACCGGAAGCCAATACTAATATAGGAAGCATTGTACTTTCCATACCTACTGCAAGGCCACCGATAATATTGGTAGCATGGCCTGTAGATGATTGCCGCACGATAGACATCACCGGGCGTCTCCCCATTGCGGTGAAATATTCGGTGATAATGCTCATCAGGGTTCCGACAACCAAACCAACGATGATAGCGCCAAATACTCCATATTTAGTAAAATGATAATTACGTAAAATCATGTCATTATCAGGCATGATCCACATCACCAAAAAATAAGATGCGATGGCGGTCAATACAATTGAACCCCAGTTGCCCATGTTCAAAGCCTTCTGCACAACGGCAGTATTTAATCCTGCACTATCAGAAATTTTTACAAAAAAGGTTCCTATAATTGAAAATAAAATTCCCATTGATGCAATCAGCATCGGCAATAAGATCGGAGACATTCCTCCAAACGCATCCGTCGAAAAAGTTTCTCTTCCTAACACCATTGTCGCTAACACGGTAGCCACATAAGAGCCAAAAAGATCGGCACCCATCCCTGCAACATCACCCACATTATCGCCCACGTTATCTGCTATGGTCGCAGGATTGCGCGGATCATCTTCAGGAATTCCGGCTTCCACTTTCCCTACCAAATCAGCCCCAACGTCGGCAGCTTTTGTGTAAATACCACCGCCTACACGGGCAAATAATGCGATACTTTCAGCTCCAAGACTAAAGCCGGTAAGAATTTCTATGGTTCGCTCCATTTCGATACTATCAACACTTGCATGAGGAGCAAAAATGAATTTTAAAATAATAAATAAACCGCCCAATCCCAACACAGCCAAACCTGCAACGCCCAAACCCATCACACTGCCACCGGTAAAGGAAACCTGCAATGCTTTTGCAAGGCTGGTTCGAGCCGCTTGTGTGGTACGGACATTGGCTTTGGTGGCTACTTTCATTCCGATGAAACCTGCTAATGCGCTAAGAAAACCGCCACAAATAAATGCGATGGCAATGCTCCAATGGCTGTTAGCGCTGCTAAAACCCATAATGCCCAACAACAACGCGGCTATCACCACAAAATAAGAAAGGATCTTATATTCAGCTTTTAAGAATGCCATCGCGCCGTCCGCAATGTAGGTGCTGATCTCCTTCATTTTCTCATTGCCGGCATCTTGCTTGTCAACCCAGGCAAACTTTATAAATGTGTAAAGTAAGCCCACAATACCCATCGCCGGAATTATGTAAATCAAATTAGTCATGTCAGTTATTACTTAATTTTTTGGGTTGCAAAAATAGGGTAAAATGAAGTAAAAAGTAGCACGATTTAAAATTCTTCAATATGTAATCCCGCTGATTAAACGATGTGACAACTTAATAATGAAAAAAGAAAAGAGTTGCAAAAGCACAATTATACAAATGCAAAGACGTGATGATTCGGGATTATTTTTTACTTTGTTTTCGGTCTCCAACCAAATACTTATCAAAAAAAGCTTCACTCTGCAAAACCTCAATTTCAGCAAAATAAAAATCATCAATGTCTTCTGTAATAATGCAATCACATTTATTATCAATAGCGGCATAATATTCTAATCCGTCCTCAAAATCATTTACAGATGGGTTTTGCAAAGCTTGAAAAACTACATTTTTGTTTACGCCGGCAATTTGAATATGCTTACATAAAATATTGATCTTATTTTTTGCCATTACACTTTTAAATTTTTTTTCTGCAAAATAAAAGGCAATGGCGAGGCAAACAGGAGAAGTGAAAACAGTGAATTTTGATTTATCTGCAAGGCTGACTATCCGCGAAGTATAAGTGAATAAAGGATATTCTTTGTTCAAAACAGAAACTAAAATATTGGCGTCAAGAAAAATTCTCATTAAGCAAAAATTAATCAGTTTGAAGAATAACCGTGAAAAGCCAGAATATAGTTTTTTGGTATTTATTTTTTTGATTTAAAAAATCCGTCCTTTGTTTGCTTCCTCGTTCTTTTTTTTGTGGTTTGATATTCTGCCTGCCCTTCGGCGACTTCATGCACCCAATCTGAAACAGGAAAATCTTCCATAGATTGAAAGCCGCCGGAAGTGACTTTTTTTAACAGATATTCTATAAGCCGCGACAGGCTTATGCTATTTTCCTGGGCATATTCTTTTGCCCTGATAATAATCTCTTCATCGAAGCTTAAAGTAATTTTATAATCCATAATATAATTTTAAAACACAAAAATACTGTTTTTGTACTGCAAACAAAATATTTTTATACGTATAGATTAATTTTGATAAATTTCTCTGAATGCTTTTCCCAGATTATTTATAATATCACCTGCAATTAATGCTTCTTCGGATAATTTTTTAGCTGCAATATCGCCGGCCAATCCGTGAAGATAAACTCCAAGAATACACGCATTTAGTGAAGAATATTTTTGCGCAAGTAAACCGGTAATGATTCCTGTGAGCACATCACCTGCGCCAGCCGTTGCCATCCCCGCATTACCAGTTGAATTAAAATAACCTTTTCCATCAGGAGAAGCGATAAGAGTGAAATGGCCTTTCAAAACAATAAATATTTTCAATTGTTTCGCTTTTGATACTGCAAGATTTATCAGGTCAAAATCTGAATCAGATTTACCAAACAATCTTTCAAACTCTTTCGGATGCGGAGTGATAATGCTATTCGGAGGAATTAATTTATTTAAAGCAGGATACCCGCTCATCACATTCAGAGCATCTGCGTCGATGACAACAGGCTTCTCAAAATCTTTGAAAAGATTCTGCAATAATTGTTTGTGTGAAGGGTGTCTCCCAATTCCTGGCCCAATTCCAACTACATCAAAACTTTTGAAATCTTTTACATCTTTTATAAATGTATTTCCAAAAGTTTTGCACATTGCTTCAGGAACTGAAGATTGAAAAATTTCATATCCGGATTTACAAATATAAGAAGTTAGTTTGCCAATTCCGCTGCGCAAACAAGCCCTAGAACTGAGAACCGCCGCACCCATCATTCCATAGCTACCGGCTAACAGGCATGCATACCCGTAATTTCCCTTATTAGAAAATGGGCTCCGTGGAATATAAATCCGGCGGATTAAATTTTTATCTACAAAATCAAATTGAGTATTTTCTTTTTCTTCATACTCTTTTGAAAGTTGAATATCCAATAATACAACGTTGCCAACAAAAGATCCATTTTCGGGCATTAAAAAAGCAAGTTTTTGATTTTGAAAAGAAAGGGTAAAATTTGCTTTTATGATGGAATTCTGTTTTGAATCTTTATCCACAAACAAACCACTCGGAACATCAACAGATATAACCTTTTCAGAAAATTTATTTATGAAAGAAATTAGTTTTGAAAATAATTCCGAAGGTTTTTTATTCAATCCGGTTCCAAACAAAGCATCAATCACAATCTCATTTTTCAATGCAGGAAAAGAAGATTCATTTTCTAGAAAATAAATCTCATTTGAAATTTTATTTAATCTTTTCAAATTGATTTCAAACTCAGGGCTTCCGCCAGAGTTACTTTGCATTACATAAACAGAAACCCGGTAATTGTTCTCAATCAAAAGCCTCGCGATGGCAAGCCCGTCGCCGCCATTATTTCCTTTGCCACAAAATATTTTGAATGAAACTGAATTGTCGAAATTTTGAAGCATCCATTTGGAGCAAGCCACAGCAGCACGTTCCATAAGATCAACAGAGCTTACAGGCTCATGTTGGATGGAATATGAATCCCATGCTTTTATTTGTGAAACAGAAAATATTTTCACTTAAAAGAAATTTATATGAAGATAAAAAAGATGATACAGCAAACTCAAAAAAAATCATGTAATCCGGCGCTTTTATGTTTCTCAATTTTTATTTACTCATCCAAACAGGCTTTGTTTCTGAATGATGATCTGCGCCTATAATCTCCTTATACAATTCAGGCCTGCGTGCATTTTTGTAACGCCATCCTCCGGCAAGTTTTAATTTATCTTCGGTAATAAGAGCTACAGAAATTTCATCATTAAAACTTTTGATCTCGCTCAACACATCGCCATAAGGATCAAGAATCATTGAGTTACCATTTTTAAGTTGATTACCATCATAACCTATTGGATTGGTAAACACATAATACACTCCATTATCATAAGCCCGTGCAGGAAGCCATCGCATTAACCATTCTCTTCCTTTCGGCCCGTCAAATTCCAGTCTTAACGGAACAGGATCTATTTCTCTTTTTTGCCATAATTCATCGTCTACAAAACCTCTGCCGGGCATAGAGGAAGGAGTACACATAGTAACATGCGGTGCAAAAATAATTTCTGCGCCGAGCAATGCGGTGGCTCTGACATTTTCAATTACATTATTATCATAACAAATCAGGATTCCACATTTCCATCCTTTAATATCAAAAACTACATATTCAGTTCCGTGAGAAAAGTATTGACTTATGAATGGATGAATTTTTCGATATTTAGCTAGCAATCCAGATTTATCAACACATACATAGGTATTAAAAAGTTTGTCATTATCAATCTCAACTAATCCCGCTAAAATAACAATGTCATATTTTTCAGCCATCTGTATCAGTTTTTTTACGCTTCTTCCATCGGGAATATTTTCAGCTAATTCAGTCACGTGTGCTTTGTCCAGGTTTTTAAAAAAAGTGTAAGCAGTAATAGACATTTCATGAAAACTAATTACTTCAGCGCCTTCATTTTTTGCATTCGCGGTTAATTTTTCAATAATAGAAAGGTTGTATTCTTTGTCACCATCTTTTGGTTCAAATTGGGCAACTGCTATTTTTAATGTTTTCATGTTTACATGTTTACAGAATTTTTATTGTCTAATCAAATTTTCAATTTTAAATCTTCAAGATACCTTTCCCTTATAATATTCATATGATGTGCCGCATGGCCAACTGTTATATAACCCAATGCCAATACGGTTATTTCATAATTGCTCGCTTTCCCTGAAGTGTTTAAATCTTCTTCTGAAAAAGAATTGAATAAAATTTCAATAGATTTCCTAACTGCCAAAAATTCTACAATCAATTCTTCCCAGCCTCTGTTATTTGCGTGTGAATTAGCGGCATAGCCATTTTCATCAAATGAAGGAAGAATGCTTTTATCTTTTCTTGCAAAGGCTAAAGCCCTGTATGCAAAGATTCTTTCAGCGTCAATCAGGTGCTGTAATATTTCTTTTATTGTCCATTTTTCTTCTGCGTATTTGAAAAGAGATTGCTGTTCTGTTATTGCTTTAAAAAAACTTTCCGCTTCGGGCGTTTGATTTTTGAAAGCAGTGTTTATATCATCCTCGGAAACGAGTTGGATGTATTTATCAAAATTCGGAGGATAAGTAGATGAAGAAGGCTTAGGCATGTTGATGAAATTTTTTTGATTGAAGAAATAAATTTTACTCTGCAAAAATGCTTAAGAATATTTTATTCAGGGATTATTTTTAAAATAAAAAAACCTGGCAACTTTTAGCATTGCCAGGCTAATAAAAAAATTAAATTTATTTAATCCTTGTTTTTATGTTTCAGTTTTGATTTTGGAAATATTTCTGAATTCATATTTCTTTCACCTTTCAATGTAGCTGCTAATTTCACTGCATTGTAGGCATTTATTTCTCCGCCGCTTTTGCAGATGTCTGAGAGAAACACCATGTTATCTGTTCCGGGAAGTTTTACTTTTTCTTTTATTGGAGTGACAGAATTTTCAATTACATATTTTATTTGTTCTGCAGTTAAATCAGGAAAATATTCGAGGATCAATGCGCCCAAACCAGCTACAACAGGCGCTGCCATGCTTGTGCCGGAAAAATTGCCATATTTATTTCCTCCGGGTAGAGTAGAGTAAATATTAACACCGGGAGCAAAAACATCCACTTCTTTTTTTCCATAATTACTGAAACTCGCCGTTAAGCCACCGTTAGTTGCATCACCACTCGCACCCACAGTAATGAAATTTTTGGCCCGGCCGGAATTATCCCTGAAAACAGGGTTAGGATAATTCTCAGCTGTATCAATATTTTTTGCGTCATTTCCGGCGGCCTGAACCATAAGCACATCTTTACTTTCCGCATATTTCACAGCATCGTCCACCCAATTTTTTTCCGGAGAAAAGCTTTTTCCAAAACTCATGCTGATAACTTTGGCGCCATTATCTACCGCGTAACGAATCGCATTGGCAATATCTTTATCGTGTTCATCCCCATTAGGCACGGCGCGAACCATCATGATTCTTACATTGTCCGCAATGCCATTCATTCCTATTCCGTTATTCCTCACCGCCCCAATAATGCCGGAGCAATGCGTTCCATGGATTGGTGTTCCTGCCATTACATCGCTATTACCATAATTGCGGTCATTGATATCATTCGGATTATCTTTTACAATATCATCCCTGAAATCTTCAGGTGGCGTGTTCGCTGCTTCTCCTTTGCGAACCTCACCTTTCAATTGCTCAAGGATTTGTTGATTGGTAATGTCATAACTATTATTCAGCTTCGAGATATTCAAAATGTTAGCGGTAACGGTCTTTGCATCTTCACCTACGGGATTGTAACTTTTAAGATCATTGCCATCATACTCTTTTTTCTTAAGGTCAATAGCAATAATCGAATCGCCTCTTTCTAAAACCGGCAAAATTCTTTGCATCATTAAAAGTTCAGCAGGATCAACTCCTCCAACAACACTTTCTTTTGCTTTAAGAAAAGTTTTATATTCTTCCTTCTGTTTCAGATTCATCTTAGCCGTATCCTGCGTTGTATCATCATATTTGGGTTTTAATTTCCAATATACTCTCGCAGCCTCATAAGAATCTTCGTGAACATTGCGCCCGTCTTTTCCTCCGATAAAATTCCATCCATACACATCATCCGCATGCCCATTGTGATCGTCGTCAATTCCATTTTTCGGAATCTCACCGGGATTATGCCATAATATTGGCTTTAAATCTTCCTGAGTGGTATCTACGCCGCTATCAATCAACGCCACAACAACCGTCTTACTTTTTCTGTTTTTTAAAAAATCATAAGCCTTATCGAGGCTGATACCATAATAACCTGTTTCACCTCTATCTAACTGATACCAGTTATTTGGCGCAACTTTCTTCGTAGAATCAGACTGGGCAAAGGTTGTAAAAGAAATCGCAGCAATGAAAGCCATTGCAAGAAAAAAATGTTTACTAAATTTTATCATTTTTAAATTTTAATTTATTTTTTTAGAATTACAAATATTTGAAAATTATTTAAGAGATGAATCACCATTAATAATAATTATGGAAAATTTATAAAATTGTTCGGTTACCATTTACAAAAAAACAGGAAAACCTACTTTTTGATTTATAGCCTCACCCAACCCCTCTCCAAAGGGAGAGGGCCTTAGATAGAATTTTATACCGTAAATTTTATTCCCTGCGCCAGTGGCAGTTTATCTGAATAATTAATTGTGTTGGTTTGCCTGCGCATGTAAACTTTCCATGCATCGCTTCCGCTTTCTCTGCCGCCTCCGGTTTCTTTTTCGCCTCCAAACGCTCCACCAATCTCAGCGCCACTCGTCCCGATGTTTACATTGGCAATTCCACAATCGCTTCCGGCGAATGAAAGAAAAGCTTCTGCTTCGCGAAGGTTTTGCGTAAAAATGGCGCTGGATAAGCCTTGCGGCACATTGTTCTGAATTGCAATGGCTTCTTCTATAGTTTTATATTTCATTAAATATAAAATAGGAGCAAAGGTTTCGTGCTGAACAATTTCCATATCGTTGGTAACTTCGGCGATACAAGGTTTCACATAGCAACCGCTTTCAAACTCTTTTCCGGAAAGCGTTCCACCTGGTATTATAAATTTTCCACCTTGTTTTTTGCATTCTTCAATAGCGTTAAGATACATGCTCACCGCATCTTTATCGATCAATGGGCCTACATGATTTTCTTCTTTTAAAGGATCGCCGATCTTAAGTTGCTTGTATGCATTTACTAATTTCTTTTTAAAAATATCATACACCTCTTCATGAATGATAAGCCTGCGTGTGGTTGTACAACGCTGGCCTGCTGTGCCGGCTGCGCCAAACAAACATCCTACCAAAGCGATATCCAGATCCGCTTCTTTTGAAATAATGATCGCATTATTACCGCCTAATTCAAGTAATGCACGCCCAAGCCTGGCACCGATTGCAGCGCTTATTGCTTTTCCCATTTTTGTGGAGCCCGTTGCAGAAACAAGGGCAACTTTTTGATTTTCACAAAGCCATTCGCCTACTTCCCGTCCGCCGGAAATCAAATTACAAACACCTTCCGGAACTTTATTTTCTTTAAAAATCTTTGAAATAATTTGTTGACAGGCAACTCCGGATAAAGGTGTTTTTTCGGATGGTTTCCAAACGCATACATCGCCGCAAACCATTGCTATCATGCTATTCCAGCTCCACACAGCCACAGGAAAATTAAACGCAGAAATAATTCCTACGATTCCTAAAGGATGATATTGTTCATACATTCTGTGTCCCGGCCTTTCACTGTGCATCGTAAGCCCATATAATTGCCGCGAAAGCCCCACGGCCAGATCGCAGATATCGATCATTTCCTGGACTTCTCCCATCCCTTCCTGCAGGCTTTTGCCCATTTCATAGCTTACTAATTTTCCAAGGTTTTCTTTATTTTTTCTGAGCTCATTTCCAATTTGCCTTACGATTTCGCCTCTTTTCGGAGCTGGCCAGGTACGCCATTCCAGGAAAGCATTTTGAGCGGTTTCAATTACATAATCAAAACTTCTTTTATCGCATGCATTCACCGTCGCTATTGATTCTCCATCAACAGGGGAGAAGGACATTATTTTTTCTCCGGAAGTAGATATCCATTTATTGCCTGTAGAAACGCCTTTGTTCAATTCTGAAATTTTTAATTCTTTTAAAAAATTTTGCATTAAGTTTTATTTATTTTAATGAATATTCCTCAAACTTTAAGACTTCGTAATTCCCTTTCTGGAGTTTTAATACTGCTCCTTTTCATTCGGAAAATTTTTTGATTTTATATCCGCAATATATTGTTTTACTGCGTTAGTAACTTCGTCGTGAAGATTAAGATAGGTTCTTAAAAAACGTGGTTTAAATTCGGTATTTATCCCTAAAAGATCATGCATCACCAAAACCTGTCCGTCGCAGCCATTTCCGGCGCCAATGCCAATTGTAGGGATCGTTAATTGTTTAGAGACTTCAGTTGCAAGTGTAGCCGGAATTTTTTCGAGTACGATACCAAAGCAGCCCGCTTCCTGCAAAATATCCGCATCACGTTTTAATTTTTCAGCTTCTTCTTCTTCCTTAGCTCTTACGGTATAGGTTCCAAATTTATAAATAGATTGCGGCGTTAAGCCAAGATGCCCCATCACAGGAACTCCGGCACTCAAAATTCTCTTTACCGATTCAATAATTTCTTCTCCGCCTTCCAGCTTAATAGCATGCGCCCCGGTTTCTTTCATAATTCTAATAGTAGAATTGAGCGCTTCTTTACTATTGCCCTGGTAACTTCCGAAAGGAAGGTCAACAACAATCAGCGAACGGTTGCAACCTCTTACAACCGAACCCGCATGATAGATCATTTGATCAAGCGTAATAGGCAAGGTAGTTTCATGGCCTGCCATTACATTGCTCGCGCTGTCGCCCACCAGAATAATATCAATCGCAGCAGCATCAAAAATTTTTGCAAATGAATAATCGTAAGCCGTGATCATTGAAATTTTCTCACCTGCTTCTTTCATTTTAAGCAACGTGTTGGTAGTGATTTTCTTTACTTCTTTATTTACAGACATAATTAAATTTTAAAAGAAGCGACAGGTGGGAAATGGCTCTGCATTAGAATAAAACAATTCCTTTGAGCAAATCGCTTTGCAAAAGTAGAATATTTAAAGTGATAATTGGAAAATGGAGAAATGCGAAACTATGAAAATAGCTGACTAGTCTTATAAGCTGGTTTATAGATTTTTACTTTTTTTGCTTGCCCAATTTAATATTGCAAATCAGCTTCAATAGGATAATGATCAGAATACGGGACGTGAATTGTCTGGAACTGAGTCACCTTAAATTTTTTATCTGCCAGGATATAATCAATCCGCAGAGTGGGTGAAATGTAGCGGAATGAACGGCCAATCCCGAACCCGCTTTTAAGAAAAGCATCCTGAAGATTTCCTTTCACTTCAAAATAAGTATTTGAATTGGGAACATCATTAAAATCTCCGCAAATGACAGCAGGATAAGGGCTCTCAGCAATTTTCTGCTTCACTAGTTCACTTTGTCGATACCGGAATTCATAGCCAGTTTTTAATTTTGAAACAATTGTTTTTGATTCATGAAAGCCGGGATCTCTTGCTCTTTTCAGCTTGCTCAACCCTTCATATTCTGATCCTTCAAAATGAACAGATTGCAGGTGAGTACAATAAATCCTGAATATCCTGGCTTTCACTTTTATATCTGCATAGATCAAATGTTCTCCTAAATTATTTTTATCTAAGCTAAATAAAGCGGTATCAGTGATAGGAAATTTTGAAAAGATGGCAACTCCCTGTTCATGATCATTTTCTCCCAGGTAAGAGGGTACATAAAAATGATAAGGAAAACCTAATTGTGTGATTGTTGAAATGATAGATCCGGAACTTTTGGTATCTGGTGGCTCAAAAAATTCTTCGAAACAAAGCACATCCGAATTTTGAACATTGACAATATCCATCATAAGCGGACGAAAACTTGTTCCATTATCCTTAAGATCACTTTCATCCCAACTGCATACATTCCACTGCATAACTCTTAAAACATTCTGTTGTTTTTCAAGAGAAAATTTTTTAGGAATATTAAATGCGAACGACGATATAATTTGTTGAAAACCAAAAAGCAAAACTATTATGGACACCCAAAAACATTTAGATTTTAAGATCGCCCATAGAATAATAAAGCCCATCAATGCAAAAAAAAGCAATGGAAAACCAAGGCCGGCCAACGCGATAAACCAATTTTTTCCTGCGTCTACAAATGGCACGAGACAAGCCAAAAGATAGATAATCCCGATTCCTATATTTACGAAAATTAAGATTCTTCTCATATTTGATCAGGTGATTTCTTATGGGCAAAAAATATTTTTTTTACGTAAGAATAAGAAAATCTTAAAAGAAATGATGAATAATTTTATGCGAATTAATAAAAAGTTTTTTTATTTGAATCATCGGTGGGTAGATTTGTTTTTTATATAACAGAAAGCAAGCAGTTAAATCAATTTTTATTATGAAAAAATTATCTCTCATCTTTTTCGTTTTTCTTTTTCCTTTTTTGGGGTGCGAAACTGCAAAAAATATTCTTGGTTCCGGAAGTGGAAATGGAAATCTCAGCAATGCAGATATAGTACAGGGTTTGAAGGAAGCGCTGCGCGTGGGAACAGATTCTTCAACTTATCATTTAGGTTTATTGAATGGCTTTTATAAAGATGACATGATAAAAATATTAATGCCTCCGGAAGCGCAAAAAGTTGAAAAAACTCTTAGGAATGTTGGTATGGGAAGCGTTGTTGATAAAGCTGTTTTGTCTATGAACAGGTCTGCCGAAGACGCTACTAAATATGTTGGTGATATTTTTCTGAATGCCATAAGGCAAATGACTTTCCAGGATGCGCTTGGAATTTTAAAAGGTGGAGACCGCTCTGCCACAGATTATTTAAGACGCACAACCTCCGTGCAGCTTACAACCGCATTTACACCAATCGTATCAAAATCACTTGAATTTACCGATGCTACGAAATATTGGAAAGATGTATTTTCAGTTTACAACCGTTTCAGCAGTACGCCTGTAAACACCGATCTTACAGGTTATGTAATTCAAAAAACTTTAGATGGATTGTTTTATCATATCGGCCTTAATGAACAAAAGATCCGCAAAGATCCGGCTGCGCGGATAACAGATATTTTGAAAAAAGTTTTTGCCAATCAAAATCAGCAAACAGCGTCAGGCTCGTGAAATACTGATGTGATAAGCTTGAAAGTAGAAAATAGATATAAAATAAGTTGAAAATTTTTTGCAGATTTAGTAATTTTCCAGCTACTATAATTTTTTACAAAATATTCCCTTACTTTTGCAGCCCTTTCAGCATTTTTTGTTTTGGCTGAGAAATTTTTTATAAAACATATTACCCACATGGCTCCATAAGTTCCCGTCATTTCGGGACGCCGGCAAGGGTGTAAAAGTAAAATATTATAATATGCCAAAGGTTAAAACCAACTCAAGCGCCAAGAAGCGCTTTAGAGTAACCGGAACTGGTGAAATCACTTTTCAAAAAGCTTTCAAGCGCCACATTCTAACAAAAAAATCTACAAAGCGTAAACGCAATATGCGTAAAAAAGGAACTGTTAGCGATGCTAACAGGCCATTTGTTATGCGGTTACTCAGAATGAAGTAATTTTTATCAGGAAATTTTAAATAACAAACTCAATTATCAAATTATTTCAGAATTGCTTTAAAATTGATATCGCAATCTGAAATCCAAAAATATTAAATATGCCACGTTCATCAAATGCAGTAGCATCAAGGGCAAGAAGGAAAAAAATCCTCAAAGCCGCTAAAGGTTATTATGGAAAAAGAAAAAATGTTTATACTGTTGCCAAGAATGTAATGGAAAAGGGTATGACCTACAGCTATGTTGGCCGCAAATTAAAGAAGCGCGAATACCGGACTTTGTGGATCGCGCGTATCAACGCAGCAGTAAGGGCAGAAGGAATGACTTACAGCCAGTTTATTCATAAATTAGTTGAAAAAAATATAGACCTTAACAGAAAAATCCTTGCCGATATGGCAATGAATGAGCCTGAAAGTTTCAAAAGTCTAATTCTATCCGTAAAATAATATCGTCTACTTATTATATAACCGCCCCGAAAAACCAGGGCGGTTTTTTTATGCCATTTTTATTTCTTATTTATAATTTTAATGTATCATTCGTATACATTTGTAACTATTTTTTAAGCAGTTAATATTTTTCAATGAATAATACTTATGATGATCTTGTTCAGCAAACATTTAATTTCCCGCAGGAAGGTTACGATCTTAAAGATGGTTACCTGCAATACAACGGAGTGGATGTAAAAAAATTAATTGACAAATATGGAACTCCATTAAAATTTACTTTTCTTCCTAAGATTGGCATGCAGATAAACAAAGCAAAGAAAATGTTTGAAAATGCGATCAAAAAACATAAATACGAGGGAAAATATAATTATTGTTATTGCACAAAAAGCTCACACTTTTCTTTCATAATTGAAGAAGCATTAAAACATGATATTCACCTGGAAACCTCTTACGCATATGATATTGAGATCATCAATAAACTGTATGAAAGAAAGAAAATCACAAAAGATATCTTTATCATTTGCAATGGTTATAAACAAAAGTCGTATACAAGCCGCATTGCCAGGTTATTAAACACAGGCTTCAAAAATGTGATTCCCGTTTTGGACAATAAAGATGAATTGAAAGCATATCGAAAATCTGTGAGAGTGCCTTTCAATATTGGCATCAGAGTGGCCGCAGAAGAAGAGCCTACCTTTCCTTTTTATACATCACGGTTAGGCATACGCGCAAAAGATATTCTTGAATTTTATGTAGATGAAATTGAAGGTAATGAACATCGCTTTCAATTGAAAATGCTGCACATTTTTTTGAACAAAGGGATAAAAGATGACATTTATTACTGGAGCGAATTGAATAAAGTGATCAATCTTTATTGCCAGTTGAGAAAAATTTGTCCCGAACTTGATTCAATCAACATTGGCGGTGGTTTTCCTATAAAACATTCTTTAGGATTTGAATATGACTATCAGTTCATGATCAATGAGATCGTAAGAAATATTAAAGTCGCCTGCAAAAAAAGCAAAGTACCGATGCCTGATATTTTTACAGAATTTGGAAGCTATACAGTTGGAGAAAGTATGGCACATATTTATAGCGTGATCGGTGAAAAAATGCAGAACGACCGTGAAACCTGGTACATGATTGATTCTTCTTTTATCACTACATTGCCCGACACGTGGGGCATTGGAGAAAAATTTCTGATGCTGCCTGTAAATAAATGGGACGAGGAATATCAAAGAGTAACGCTCGGCGGTATTACCTGCGACAGCCATGATTATTACGATTCTGAAGAACATATCAATGAAGTTTTTTTGCCTAAAGTTGGCAATAGCGAGCCTTTGTATGTTGGCTTTTTTCACACTGGCGCATATCAGGACCAGATAAGCGGTTATGGCGGCATCAAGCATTGCCTTATCCCTTCGCCAAAATATATTGTTATTGATTATGATAAAAACGGCAAGTTGGTAGATTGGGTGTATGCAAAGGAGCAAAGCGCCGCGAGCATGTTAAAGATCTTGGGATATAAGTAAGATTACTGGTAGGAATTAAAACTTTTGAAATGACTGTGATAAACCAAAATGTAGTATTTCGACATTTTGTGAACTTGCAAAAATCTACATTCTAAATTTCCTTTAATTTATTATCTTTTGTTTTTGAGCTTGTTTAAGCGCAAGCGAAGCAAAGCAAAATGAAATGAAAATTGCTTAAAGGTGGAAGCGAATTAAAGAGTGTTTGGCCAATTTCTTTCTTATTCTAATAAAAATAATTTTCACTGTATAAAAAATAATTTTGCTTTATAAAATTATAATTTATAATTTAGCAAAACAAAAAACCCCAAGTGTCACGACAAGGGGCTAAACAATATAATTGTTTACTTTGGTAAAGATGGAGCGGACGGGAATCGAACCCGTATAAACAACTTGACAGGAAGCTACATTAGCCATTATGCTACCGCCCCGAATTAATTGAACCGTTTGTATTAAAATACAGCGGTTTTTTTTATTAATTCAAATCTACTTAAAAACCTTTCAATTTAAAAGAACTTTCTTGTTATAGGCATAATCAGTCTTAGGTAAAATATTCTTTGGGTAGAAACCGAAGCGCTGACCTTGCATTTTTCCTTACATTTATTACTCTCAGGTGTGTTTTATCGCCTGTCTATTATAACGTGTATTATAATGCTTTTTTCATGCCTTTCCAAAAGCATAACAAAATGAAAAAAATGCTTATAATTTATATTATGTTAAATAGACTTTACACTGCCAAATAAAAATAAAAAAACCTACGCTTCTATTTTGATCATCTAATTTGTTTAGTATGCATTAGATTGCGTTACTAAAATAAAATGTATTTACAGTTATAATCTATCTCACAAAATACTGACTGCAATATTGCAAGAGAATGTATATTCGGATACTAAATTCCTTCCAATTAGCATAAATAAGATATTCAAACGATTACCGTCTGAAAAGGAATATTTAGTTAAAAATGTCATTGTAAATTTATTATATGACGGTTATATAAAGCACGATGGTGATAATGTTGATGACATTCATGTAACATTAACCATGAAAGGACTTGATGCCAGATCTTCTAAATATTTTATAAAAGAAAATCATAAAATATTTGCACAGATTGCGAGAGATGCGGTTTTGGTTCTATGTAATATAGGGATCGCAATTGCTGCAATATATGCTTTAGGAAATTCCAACAAAAGTGATCCGAACGAAATCGAATTAAAAGCATTACAATTACGATTAGATACAATAGAATGGAAATTGCAGAAAGAGCAATCAAGAATGGATTCATCTATTTATCTAAAATCTCATTCGCAAGATTCTATTCGGTAAGTTTGTAGGAAAATTACTTCCGGGCTTTGTTATTTTTTCTATTTTCTTAAATTAATTTACAAACTTAGCATCTGCCTGATCATATTTATCCTGGTAAGCTTTGGTTTTGTCTTTTTGTTCCAGGCTCTGATAAATATTTTGCATTAAATTGTTTATTGATTTAAACTTAGATTTCTCACTCTTTTTATATCCTGTTTCCACTAAAGAAACGGCCTTTTCACCGTACGGAATTGCTGCGTTGAAATTTGATTTGGCTTCAGTATTTAATTCAGTTTTTTTCCTGGCATCTTCAGGCTTTGCGCTTTTAATCTTTAAGGCATCATCGCGGTTCTGAATTCCAAGGTTATAATAATATTGCGCATAAAGCCAGTTGGTGTTAATATCATTAGGATTAATTGCCATTGACTTATCCAATTCACCTTTCAAAGTTTTTAATAAATTTTCTTTATTGCTCACTACCGTTCCTTCATCACTATTATAGAGATACCCAAAAATTTCGTTGGCATAATTAAAGTGATAATGAAGACTATCCGGATTTCTGGCAAGCAAATCTTCATATTTTTTAAATAGTGGCGGAAAATCTTTTTTCTCACGATAATAATCCATTAATACAAAATCAAAATAATCTTCTTTCGGAAATAATTCTTTGCCCAAACCCGAATACTTCAACATATTGCTTTCATTCTTTGCGTCTTTATAATGCAGTGTAAGCCATTGGTATGGAATTTCGAAACCCGCATCAGTAGTGGAATGCAAACCTTTTATGTGGGCGTCTGCCATCTGGGTAAAGTATTTTAATGCGGTGTCATCATATGCTTTTCCGGCGTTCAAAGCTGCTTTACCAATGTTCAATACCAATGTGGTATCTACTTTCCCAATATTTGCCCATTTGTTGGCGGCAATGTATTGTCCTGTATTGTTGGCTTTAATAAAAAGATTCATCGCATCAGCAAATCCTTGTTTATTTTGGGCAATCGCGGCATCATTGAAGGCCTTAGCAGCTTGTTCATAATAACCCTGATAAACACCAAAAATTGGCTGATAATTATCTTTCATCACCATGAGCTTTACTTTTACGTCATTTGAGTCTGCGACGGCTTTTTTAAAGGCATCAAATGCTTCGGCGTGCGCATCTCCAGAGACAAGGCTTTTGAATTTACCTGTAGAATCGCTGGCAATTTGTTCATAGATTTTGCTCTTTAAATAATTTGCTTCCGCGTCATCTGGTTTTTTTGCGAGATAAGCATCAATCTCGGTTTTAGCTTTATCAAGCTGTTTGGCATCGGAGTATGACTTTGCTTTTTTCAAATCCTGGCCAAAACTTAGAGTAACTATAAAAGTCAATAGAACTGGTAAAATGATTCTTTTCATTGTTTTTATTTTATTGATTTGCAGGTTTTTTATTACTGATCTTCATCTTCATCTTCATTTTCTTCATCATCATTTTCTTCTGGGAAAATTTCACTCGGAGCGGCACTTTCATCTGAATCTAGAGGGAATTTTCCATCTATTTCTACGTTCAAAGCCACATTTTCATCCGTTATTTCATCATTTTTAATGTCCTCATCAATTTCCCTCTCATTAATATTTGTAATGGCTGCGATTTCATCCCCTTCGTCTATTTTGATCAATTTTACGCCCTGCGCAGATCGTCCCATTTCTCTTATAGATGCAATTGAGGTGCGAATAGTTACACCCGACTTGCAGGTTATCATAAGATCTTGTGCTTCATTTACGTTTAGCAATCCGATTAATGAGCCTGTTTTTTCTGTAACATTGATCGTTTTCACCCCTTTACCTCCTCTGTTGGTAATTCTATATTCTTCAACTGCTGTTCTTTTTCCATATCCTTTTGCACTTACCACAAGCACGCTAACATCGGGATCATTGATATTTACACAAATCATACCAACCACTTCATCGTTGTCTGTATCTAAATCGATTCCAAAAACCCCGATCGCTCCCCTACCGGTCGGCCTTACTTTTTCTTCTGGAAACCTGATAGCGCGGCCACTTTTAACAGCCATCATCATGTTTTGTTTTCCATCGGTAAGGCATGCATCTAACAACTGATCGCCATCATTAATAGAAATTGCATTGATTCCATTTTGCCTTGGCCGTGAAAAATCCGCGACCTTTGTTTTCTTGATAATTCCTTTGCGTGTACAAAGTACAATATAGTTATTATTGATATATTCTTCGTCCTGCAGATTTTTTATTGTGATGATCGTTCTTATTTTATCATCCGCCGGAATTTGAATTAAATTTTGGATTGCCCTTCCTTTGCTTTGCTTATCTCCTTCTGTGATTTCGTAAACTTTTAGCCAAAAGCATCTTCCTTTTTCAGTAAAAAATAATAATGTATGGTGTGTGGATGCGACAAATAATTTTTCAATATAATCTTCCTGCCTTGTGCTGCTTCCCCTTGCGCCTCGTCCACCGCGTCGTTGTTGGCGGTATTCAGTGGCAGATGTTCTTTTGATATATCCTAAATGTGAAATAGTTACCACCACATCTTCTTCTTCAATCAGATCTTCAATGCTTATTTCATCAGCGAGATAAGTTATTTCTGTTTTACGCGCATCACCAAATTTTTCTTTTATTTCTGTAAGCTCATCTTTGATGATCCCGAATCGCAGGTTTTCGTCTCCAAGAATTTCTTTTAACCGGCCAATCAGCTTCATCACCTCAGCATGTTCATCTCTTATCTTATCTCTTTCCATTCCGGTAAGGCGTTGCAATCTCAATTCGAGAACCGCTTTTGCCTGTACGTCACTCATCTGGAAGCTCGTTATCAATCCTTCCTTGGCAATATCTGGAGTAGCCGAATTTCTGATCAAAGAAATTACTTCATCCAAATGATCCAATGCGATAAGAAAACCTTCTAAAATATGCGCTCTTTCTTCCGCTTTTTTTAGCTCAAACCTTGTTCTTCTTATAACTACTTCGTGACGGAAATCAATAAATATACGAATGAGTTCCTTTATGTTTAAAACTTTCGGCCTCCCATTTATCAGCGCAACATTGTTAATACCAAAAGAAGTTTGAAGTTCGCTGTGTTTGTATAAATGATTGATAACAACCTGCGCGAGTGCATCTTTCTTAAGTTCTACTACAATCCTGGTTCCTTCTTTATTATTACTTTCATTATTTACATCAGAAACACCTTCAATAATTTTATCATTGATCAGGTGACCGATTTTTTCAGTTAATGCGTCTCTGTTTACCTGGTAAGGAACTTCAGTAATGATTATTTTTTCCTTCCCTGTTTTTGATGTTTCCACCATCACCTTCCCGCGAAGTACGACCCTTCCACGCCCCGTGTGCATCGCTTGTTTCACGCCTTCATATCCATGAATAATTCCCCCGGTTGGAAAATCGGGAGCCTTAATAATTTTGATCAGGTCATCAATTAAAATTTCCCGGTTATCTATAAAAGTGATGCAGGCATCAATCACTTCCGTCAGATTGTGAGGAAGCATATTGGTGGCCATACCGACAGCAATACCACTTGCGCCATTCAAAATTAATTGCGGAATCCGTGTTGGCAATACTGTCGGCTCTTTTGTGGTATCGTCATAATTCAATTGAAAATCTATGGTATCTTTTTCAATATCATCCAACATTGTTTCTGCAATCCGCTGAAGGCGTACTTCTGTATAGCGCATTGCTGCCGGAAAATCGCCGTCCTGGCTTCCGAAATTTCCCTGGCCATCAATAAGCGTATAGCGCATACTCCAATCCTGCGCCATCCTAACCATCGTTCCATAAATAGATGAATCGCCATGCGGATGATATTTACCCATCACATCACCGACAATACGCGCAGACTTTTTATGAGGTTTATTGAAAGTGTTCCCCATTTCATACATTCCGTATAAAATGCGGCGGTGCACAGGTTTTAGGCCATCTCTTGCATCGGGCAGGGCCCGGCCAACAATTACGCTCATCGAATAATCAATGTAAGCGGATTTCATTTCTTCTTCAATATTTACAGGAATAATTCTTCCTCTTTGTTCACCGTTTTCCGGGAATTCTCCATCAAGTGTTTCCATATTTTTTACTATCTGCAAATATAGTTTTTATAGGGCGTTTTTCCTTCGGAAACTGAATTGACCAAGGTGATTTTATTCACTTACTTGAGAAAAAAATGTGGATAGATAAATTACTATAATTTTGAATTGCCAAATCGTCTATTATTATTTTTTAATTTAGATAAATAACCCTGATAAGCAGAAAAATAGCTTTTTGAAATTTTTTAGTAAATCTTTTATTTGAAATAAACTTATCAATAGAAGCAATTCAATAATTCTTATTTCCTAATTGTTCTATTTTCGTTTCATGAAAACGATCTTATTATTTGGTGCTGGAAAATCAGCCACATATCTTATAGAATATTTGGGAAAATGCTGTGGTGAAAATGATTGGAATCTTCTCGTTTGTGATGCTGATATTGGATTGGCACAATCAAAGATCAAAAATTTTTTTTCTGCAAAGGCAATTTCAATTGATGTAAATAATGAAGAAGAAAGGCGCAAATTAATTTCAAAAGCTGATATAGTGATTTCAATGTTGCCACCGGCATTGCATTTTTTAGTGGCTAAAGATTGTGTCGTTTTTTCAAAAAATTTATTAACCGCTTCTTACATTGATGAAAAAATAAAATCGCTTAAAAATGAAATTGACAAAAGCAAATTTATTTTTTTGGCAGAAATGGGATTGGATCCGGGAATTGACCACATGAGCGCAATGAAAATGATCAATGAAATAAAAAATGAAGGTGGAAAAATCACTTCTTTCAAATCACATTGTGGAGGCCTGGTGGCTCCTGAAAGTGATGACAATCCATGGCATTATAAAATTACGTGGAATCCCGCAAATGTAGTAATGGCAGGAAGTTCAGGAGCTCTTTACCGGAAAGATGGAAATGCAATCGTTGTGCCTTATGATGAAATTTTTAATGATGATAAGAATATGGTTGATGTGCCGGAACTTTTTCCGTTAGCCTGGTATGCGAACAGGGATTCGTTGTCTTATATTGATACTTATCAGCTTCAGGATATTAATACTTTTATCAGGACTACTTTGCGTTATCCATCTTTTTGCATTGGATGGAATAAAATAATAAAATTGGATTTTACCAATAAAGATGATCATGAAGAAATCAAAGAATGCGGAACTTTTTTGGATTGGTTTAATTTAAAGAAAGAAAAATTTGCTTCGCAAAATAAAAATATAAGGGCAGGTTTTTTTGACAAGGAATTTTTGGAACAAATTGATTTTCTCGATATGCGAAGTCACAAAAAGATTCCAATTGAAAACCCTCATTCAGCCGCGCTGCTTCAATATCTTTTGGAAAAAAAATTAGTGATGATGCCACATGATAAAGATATGATCGTGATGCTTCATGAAATTGAATATTCCATTAATGATGAGAAAAAAGAAATCAAAAGCTGGCTTATCGTAAAAGGTGAAGATCAAATTCACACTGCAATGGCAAAAACAGTGGGGCTGCCATTGGGCATAGCCACGAAACTGATTTTGCAAAATAAAATAAAAGTAACGGGCCTTCATATTCCGGTTATCCCCGAAATATATGAACCGGTTTTAGAAGAGCTTGAACTTGATGGAATAAAATTTCATGAAGAAATTAAGAAAATTTAATTTTTTTAAACTGAGAAAATCTACTTTTTGATTTGTTTAAGAGATCGTAGAAAGAATTCCATTCAGATAAAAATTTTAGAAGCCATTTCACTTGCTTTTGCTAATTCGGTATCATTAATATTTTTTAGAAATCCCATTTGTTTGAAATAAGGAATCATTAATTCAGAATCCATATTTCCCACCAGTTCATCGTTAGCCATTGGGCAACCGCCAATTCCTTTCAATGCTCCGTCAAAACGCGTACAACCGTTTTGCAAAGCTGCATTGATTTTTTGTTTCCAGTTGATATTGGTAGAATGAAGATGTACTCCGGTTTCAATATCAGGATATGCAGTAATTATTTTTGCAACCATAGATGAAATCTGCAATGGACGCGCAACACCAACCGTATCGGCCAATGAAATTATTTGAATCCCCTCTCCCACTATTTTATTTATCCAATCCAAAACAATAGTTTCATTGTACTTATCGCCATAAGGATTTCCAAATGCCATTGAAATATAAACAACCAATTCTTTATTATTTTTATCACAAGTATTTTTTATTTTTTTCACTCTTTCCAAAGATGCTTCAATAGTGCTGTTGGTGTTACGCAATTGAAAAGTTGGCGAAATTGAAAATGGAAATCCGAGATAAGAAATTTTCTCAAATTCCGCTGCTTCCTCTGCTCCGCGGACATTTGCAACGATGGCTAATAATTTTGTTTTAGAATTGACCATTGACAATTGACTTGTGACTTCTTTTGTATCGGCCATTTGCGGAATCGCTTTAGGCGACACAAAGCTTCCAAAGTCAATTGTATCAAAACCAACTTTCATCAGTTGATTGATATATTCAATTTTTTTTTCTGTAGGAATAAAATGGTTCCAGCCTTGCATGGCATCGCGTGGGCACTCTATGAGTTTAAGTCTCCTAACTTCCAAAGGTGGAATGTTTGAAGAAGTATTTTTTGATATTTCATTCATAAATTAAATCCTATTCAAAAGTTCATTACTTGGAGAGATTGGGGAGGATTCTCTGCCTCATCGCTTCATACAAGATAATTCCCGCGGCGACCGAAACATTCAATGACTCAAAATCTTTTTGCATAGGTATTTTAAATTTAGCATCGCACAATTTGTAAAGAGAAGATTGAATTCCTTTGTCCTCACTTCCCAAAATAATGGCGCAAGGTTCTTTAAAATTAATGTCAAAAATATTTTCGCTGGCAGTCATTTCGCTGGCAAAAACTTTTATTCCATTCAAATGCAGTTCGTCTATCGCCTGGTGCAAAGTTTTTGTTCTGCAAACTGCAATGTTTTCCAGCGCCCCGGCAGAAGTAGTGATCGCATCTTCTCCCAAAGCACCAACTCCTTTTTCCGGAATTACAATCGAATGAACACCGCAGCAGTAAGCTGTTCTGGCTAACGCGCCGATATTCCTGATGTCCGTAATTCCATCAAGTATCAATAATAAAGGCGTTTCTCCATTTTCAACAATTAAGGAAATCACATCTTGTAAATTCTGGTATTTTATCTTCGATTTTATAGCAATACAACCTTTGTGATTTTCTAAATTAAAATTCCTTATTTTTTCAAAAGGAACTTTATTTACCGGAACTTCAAATTCTAAAGCCACACGTTTTAATTCATCCGCTTCCGGCGAAGAAATGGTATTTTGTAAATAAATCCTTTCGATTTGTTCACCTTTTTTCAGGGCATCAATAATGGAAGCAATGCCACCAATTAAAAGATTTTTTTTCGGGCGATGCTGTTGGGTAAATGTTTTATGTTGTGGTCTCAAATTTCCATAATTTACTTAATTCGTCAATTTGTAATTATACAATATTCCTATTTCAATCTTTAAAATATTTTTTATCATGAATTTTATTTCTTCTAAATTTCTACGAATTCTTTCCGTCTTCAAGTGTTATAAGTATCTTCTGCAGGATTATTTGAAAAATCGAAAGTGCTACCTTTCATTGCAATGTTTAATCATTCATTTTCACTAACTTACTCATCACTATCGAGCACGACGCTTTTGCACCTATTTGAAAAATGCTTACTAAGTTAAAAATTTCCTTCCTCATCAAAATGAACTATTTTTTCCATTGTTTTGATAGTATTTAAAGATAATAGATAAAAGAAAATCAACGAAATTATTGCAAATTATAGAGTACAAATTGAATTATAGGATTTCTAGTAATCGCAATGAGAATTTTATTTATAATATATTTTTCCTGATAAAGAATAATGTATGTCAAGCCTGGAATTAGAAGTCTATGAAATATTTAAAAACCCCTTTACAGACAAAGAGGCTGCAAAAGTTATTGAATATTTTGAGTCAAAAGCAGAAGAAAAATAAGCCAGAAAAAAGATGTATTCATGACCAAGGATGATAAAGTAGAATTGATTTCAAGGATAGAATCCTCAAAAACTAATGTCATCAAATGGGTATTTATTTTTTGGATTGGACAATTAGCCGCTGTTGCAGCAATTTTATTTGCTTTATTTAATATTTACCTCCACAAATAATTCGCAATTTATTTTATCCCGAATGTTTTTTTTACCTTAGGCACATAGTCTAATTTTTCCCAGGTAAATAACTCAACTTTTATATTTTTATCCGGGCCGTTTGGCAATTTAAAAGTTTTGGTAACTATTTCATTCTTTCGTCCCATGTGCCCGTAAGATGCGGTTTCCTGGTAAATCGGATTGCGAAGTTTGAGGCGTTGTTCAATAAAATAAGGCCGCATGTCAAAAAGAGATTCGACTTTTTTTGCGATTTCGCCGTCAGGCATATTTACTTTGGAAGTTCCGTAAGTATTTACGTTTATGCTTGTAGGCTGCGCTACTCCGATTGCATAAGAAACCTGGACTAGCACTTCATCGCAAACACCCGCTGCTACAAGGTTTTTTGCAATATGCCTTACAGCATAAGCCGCGCTTCTATCTACTTTGCTGGGATCTTTTCCGCTGAAAGCGCCGCCACCGTGAGCGCCTTTTCCGCCATAAGTATCCACAATTATTTTTCTTCCTGTTAAGCCTGTGTCACCATGCGGCCCACCGATTACAAATTTTCCCGTAGGGTTAATGTGAAATTTTATTTGATCATTGAAAAGATGCGCATAATCCGGATACTTTTTCTTCATCCGTGGGATCAGAATTTTGTTCACATCTTCAGATATTTTCTTCAGCATTTTTTCTTCTTTATCAAAATCATCATGCTGCGTAGAAATTACAATTGCCTCAATTCTTTCCGGTTTATTATTATCATTGTATTCAAGAGTAACCTGGCTTTTAGCATCAGGACGCAAATATTTTATTTCTTTATTCTCTCTTCTCAGGGCAGCAAGTTCGATCAAAAGATTGTTGGCCAGGTCAAGCGCCAGAGGCATGTAATTTTCTGTTTCATTTGTTGCATATCCAAACATCATTCCCTGATCGCCAGCGCCTTGCTCTTCTTTTTTCTTCCTGTCAACTCCCTGATTTATATCAGCAGATTGCTCATGAATCGCTGAAAAAATCCCACAAGAATTGGCTTCAAACATGTATTCACTTTTGGTGTAGCCAATCTTCCTGATCACATCTCTGGCTATTTCCTGAACATCGAGGTAAGCTTTTGATTTTACTTCTCCTGCGAGCACGACCTGCCCTGTAGTTACTAATGTTTCACAGGCCACTTTACTTTGGGGATCAAATGCTAAAAAATTATCAATCAGCGCATCGCTTATCTGGTCGGCAACTTTATCCGGATGGCCTTCGCTCACAGATTCAGAGGTAAATAAATAGGACATAGTATTTGTTTTTGAGCCGCAAAATTATGGATTCATGTTGAGAGGACAAAATAGAATTCTAATAATAGAAATATCACTTTTGGAAAACTGAAAAAGTATTTTTTTGAAATAAAATATAGTGCGGAATAGTTGATTTTCTAACTGAATAATTATGAAAGAATAAACAAAAATTATTTTACTACCAATTCAGAATACAATTGTAAATAGTCTGCCAGGTCAGAATTTCCATTATATTTCAAAACTTTTTTTCCTTTCACTTTGGAAAATTCTTCAACTAATTTTTTATCTACCTTTTCGGCGCCGAACGTTATCGCATCTGCAAAATGAGCGCCTCCTCTGAACATGCCTGTATTACTTCCATCATTAAAAAATTCAAGATCCTTATCTTTTATATTGGCATTGATGGTGACTATTTTTTTAAATTCGGCACCCATTTTTTCTTTAAAAGTATTTTGCCCAATGGTATAAATTACTGTACAATTACTAAAAACGGGCTCTTTTTTATACGCAGTTTTTATATACATTGGAATAAGGCCTGTCATCCAGCCGCTGCAATGAATAATGTCTGGCGGCCAGCCAAATTTCTTTACTGTTTCCAGGGCGCCTTTGCAAAATAATACAGTTCTCAACGCATTGTCAGCAAACCATTTTTCTTTTTCATCATGAAACAAAGATTTTCTTTTGAAAAGATCTTCATTATCCAGAAAATAAATCTGTAACCGGGCATTAGGAAGAGAAGCAACTTTTATTATCAACGGATAATCATCACCATCGATGGACACATTAATTCCAGAAAGCCGGACTACTTCATGAAGCCGGTGCCTGCGTTCGTTGATCATTCCGAAGCGCGGCATTATACAGCGGACTTCCATCCCGATCTCATTTGATTTGACAGCAAGCCGGTTAACTATTTCAGCAAATTCCGTCATCTCAAGATAAGGGGACATTTCGTTGGCTATAAATAAAATTCTTTTCTTTGTCGACATTTGCAAATGGTTATTTTAGCTTTATCGTTTTTTTAGCAGGCGGCGAAGTTACCAATTTTTTTTGTTTCATCAATGCAAAACTCAACGTTGAGCCATATTACACCGACATATGATCATATTTAGGCATGCCCAGGATTTACAATTTCATCTTGAGAAATTAAAATCTCCTGAAGTTACTATCGGGTTTGTCCCAACCATGGGCGCGCTGCATTCCGGCCATTTATCATTAATAGAAAAATGCCGCAAACAAGCCAGAATATCGGTTTCCAGCATTTTTATCAATCCAACACAATTCAACAATCCTGAAGATTTTAACAGGTACCCGGTTACTATTGAAAAAGACATTTTGTTTCTGGAAGAACATGGTTGTGATATTTTATTTTTGCCATCTGAAAGAGAAATTTATCCTGATGAATCTTCAAAAAAGAAGCATTATAACCTTGGATATTTAGAAACAGTTCTAGAAGGTAAATTTCGTCCCGGCCATTTCCAGGGCGTTTGTCTTGTTGTAGAAAAATTACTTAGGATTGTAGATCCTGATTTTTTATTTATCGGTCAAAAAGATTTTCAGCAATGCCTGGTGATCAAAAAATTAATATCCTTGATGCAAAAGGATATCAAAGTTATTATTTGCCCTACATATCGTGAAAAAAGCGGGCTCGCCATGAGTAG
This sequence comes from Bacteroidota bacterium, assembly GCA_030853195.1. Classification (GTDB taxonomy): domain Bacteria; phylum Bacteroidota; class Bacteroidia; order Chitinophagales; family Chitinophagaceae; genus Ginsengibacter. The sequence goes on from JALYVO010000029.1 coordinate 28,224, forward strand.
CCGAAATCTGAGGTTATCTGTTTCTGAAAAAGAACTGGCTGCGAAGTTGTTTCAATCATTAGAATTAATTGAAAAAAATCTTTCTCCAACCAATTTTGTTGAATTAAAAAACAAAACAATTTTGAGCCTGGAAAGCGCTGGCTTCAATATTGAATACCTGGAAATGGCGAAGGTAGAAGGCCTTCAAATCATCAATGGACCTGAAGACAATGAAGATATTATTGTTGTGATCGCAGCAGTTTTAAACGGCATCAGATTAATAGATAACATTTTGATAAGCAATAATTAACCCTAGTTTGTTATCTTGTAAAATAATATGAAGAAAAAAATATTTTCGGCCTTAAAATATATTATTTTTCTTGGCATTGGAATTTTTTTAATGTGGTGGCAGTTCAGTAAAATGACCGCGATAGAAAGAATTGAATTCCGTGAGTCATTGAGAAACGCCAATTATATTTTCATTCTCCCTGTTACGGTTATAGCTATTTTGAGCCATATCAGCCGGGCCATGCGTTGGAAAATTTTGATAGCGCCGATGGGTTACCGCCCTTCAACTGCCAATACTTTTTTCGCTACAATGTGTGGGTATTTTGCTAACACATTTGTTCCCCGGGCCGGTGAAATTTTAAGATGCACTTTATTGGGCCGTTATGAAAAAATCCCTGTGCCAAAATTGATAGGAACTATTTTGGTAGAAAGAATTTTTGATCTCTTTTGCTATTTCCTGATCATTGTTTTTACTTTTTTGATACAAATCGGAACGGTAAGCGATTTCGTAAAAAATAAATTCTCGGAAATCACGGATCAAAAACACGTTGTGCCAACATGGGTAAAAATTTCAGTTTTTATAATTGTTGTAGGCCTGTTCATTCTTTTGATAAAATGGATTTTTAAAAGACACGCGAATCATCCGCATATCATTAAACTTAAAGGATTGCATATCGGATTGAAAGAAGGATTTTATACGATCATGCACCTGAAAAAAAGGAAAGCTTTTATCGCGCATACAGTATTCATTTGGGTCATGTATCTGATGGAAATATATGTTGGATTTTACGCGCTTTCCGCGACCTCGTCATTGGGTTTTGGCGCTGCTTTCAGCGTTCTTTCACTTGCAACGATCGCTATGATTGTGGCGCCAGGCGGGATAGGTGCATTTCCTGTTGCAGTGCAGCAGGTATTGCTGATCTATAATATTGATAATATTTCTTTCGGTTGGCTTATGTGGGGCGTTACTACGGGTATTATTGTTGTTTTTGGCGCAATTTGTTTTGGATTATTGATCTATACTAATAAAAATAAAAATGAAAAAAAGCGACACGATCCGGGAACGAATTTTAACAGCGGAAGAGATAACATCGCAGGTGAAACGCTGGAGGCTCACAAGTAAAACAATTGCTTTTACCAATGGTGTTTTTGATATTGTTCACGAAGGCCATATAGACATTTTGGCTCAAGCCGCTTCATATGCAGACATGCTGATCGTTGGTATAAATTCCGATGCTTCTGTAAAAAAATTAAAAGGTAACAGCAGGCCTGTTAATAATCAGCAGTCAAGAGCTTTGATTCTGTCATCAATGATCATGGTAGATGCAGTGGTTATTTTTGATGAGGAAACGCCACTCGAATTGATAAAAAAAATTAATCCTGATTTTTTGGTTAAAGGCGGAGACTATACAATAGATAAGATTGTTGGGGCAAAGGAAGTGATTGCAAATGGCGGCAGGGTAGAAATATTTCCTCTAAAAGAAGGATTTTCTACAACAGGCATTATTGAGAAAATTGCAAAAATCTAGATTATAACTTACATGGACAAACGAAAAATTATTGAGAGAGATATAAGTTGGCTCGCATTCAATGGCAGAGTGCTGCAGGAGGCAGAAGATGAAACTGTGCCACTGAGAGAAAGGATTCGTTTTCTTGGAATCTCTTCCAGCAACCTTGATGAATTTTTCCGGGTGAGAGTCGCCACATTAAAAAGAATGATTGAAATTGGCGCGAAGGGTAATATGCACATGGTTGCTTCGCCGGAGAAAGTTTTAGAAGATATAAATTTTAAAGTCAGTAACCAGCAAAATAAATTCAACAGCACCTGGATGACGATTTGCGAAAATTTACAAAAGCAAAAAATATTTTTATTAAATGAAACACAACTGGACACCGAGCAACAAAAGTTTGTTGTATCTTATTATAATGCTTTTGTAAGAAGCAATATCGTGCCTCTTATGATTGAAAGTATCCAGGTGTTTCCGACGCTTAATGATAAATCAATTTATCTCGCCTGCAAATTATCTAAATCAGATGGAACGATTGCACAAAAATTTGCCCTCGTTTCTGTGCCAACAAGGCTTTCCAGGTTCATTATTTTGCCTTCGGCAGAAGATGAAAATTATATTATCCTGCTTGAAGATGTAATCAGGTTTTGCCTTCCGCAGATATTTTCTTATTTCGGATACGATACTTTTTCAGCGCACATTATTAAAGTGACCCGCGATGCCGAAATTGATATTGATAATGATGTATCTACTTCACTCCTGCAAAAAATAGAGAAAGGATTAAAAAGCCGGAAAAAGGGCAAAACAGTTCGTTTTACTTTTGATAAAAATATCGATAGTGATGTATTAAACTATCTTATAAAACGATTGGGTTTGTCTAATAAAGATAATTTGCAATCCGGCGCCCGCATTCATAATTTTAAAGATTTTATAAATTTCCCAGACTCAGTTTTCAAGGAAGAAAACCCGCGAAAAAAACCTTTTATACATCCATTATTACAAAATGTAAGCAGCGTCACCAATGTAATTATGGAAAGAGATGTGCTTTTGAATTTTCCTTATCATTCTTTCGATTCAGTGATAGATATTTTGCGCGAAGCTGCAATTTCCCCTGATGTATTAAGTATAAAAGTTACCTGCTACCGTCTCGCGCCTGCATCGAATATTATTAATGCTCTTACTAATGCAGTTCGTAATGGTAAATCTGTAACTGTGGTTCTTGAGTTGAGAGCCCGTTTTGATGAGGAAGCCAATATTGAATGGAAAGAAACATTAGAAGATGCGGGTGTAAAGGTTTTTATTGGAATGCCCAATTTGAAAGTGCACGCGAAACTTTGTCTCATCAAAAGAAGAGTGCACAATCATACTGTTCATTACGGATTTGTGAGCACAGGAAATCTCAATGAAAAAACAAGCCTGGTTTACGGAGATCATTGTCTTCTTACCAGCGACAGGCACATCATGGCGGATGTAAACCGGATGTTTGCCTACATGGAAAAACCACAAAATATTCAGCCATTGAAGGCTTGTAAAAAATTAATTGTAAGTCCTGTGGCCATGCGAAAGCAATTTCATGTACTTATAGATAAGGAAATCAAAAGCGCGAAAGAAGATAAGCCGGCCTCTATAATCCTGAAATTAAATTCACTCAGTGATGAAGAATTGATAATGAAATTGTATGCCGCTGCCCGCGCCGGCGTAAAACTTAAAATGATCATCAGGGGAATTTACTGTATGTTTTCTCAAAATAAAAAATTTAAGAAAAAAGTAAAAGCAATAAGCATAGTGGATGAATATCTTGAGCATGCAAGGGTATTAATTTTTGATCATGATGGAAAAGAAAAAATCTTCATTTCCTCTGCTGACTGGATGGTAAGGAATCTGGATCATCGCATAGAAGCTGCGTGTCCAATTCTTGATCCCGAAATTCAACGAGAATTAAAAGACATTCTCAATATTCAACTCAGTGATAATGTAAAAGCGAGAATACTTGATAATGAGCTTTCCAATGAATATGTGGATGGTGAAAATGCTAAAAAGATCCGCTCGCAAATTGATATTTATAATTATCTTTTAACTAAAAAGTACGCTCCTCTTGAAACTGGCAGCAATTGATATTGGCAGCAACGCTGCAAGATTATTAATCACAGATGTTTCTGTTGATGATAAAAATAAAGCTTCGTTCAATAAGATCACTTTGATACGAGTGCCGCTCAGGCTGGGGTTTGACGTATTTGACACGGGAAGGATCTCAGATAAAAGGATAGAAATGCTGCTGAATACGATGAAGGGATTTTCAAACCTCACAAAAGCTTTTGAAGTAAAAGCATTGAAAGCCTGTGCTACTTCTGCGATGCGTGATGCTTCCAATACTGATGAAATTATTCCAATGATAAAACAAGAAACCGGAATTGAAATTGAAGTGATTTCCGGAGGCGATGAAGCTTCTTTTGTTTTTGAAAACCACATCGCCGAAAATCTGGATAAAGAACATTCTTATTTATACATTGACGTCGGTGGAGGAAGCACCGAACTTACTTTTTTCAGTAATAATAATCTGGTGTTCAAAGATTCATTCAATATCGGGACGATAAGATTATTACAAAATGCCGTTACCGAAGCAACATGGAATGAAATGAAGGAAAATATAAAAATAAAAATCAAAGGCCACAAACAAGTTACTGCAATTGGTTCCGGTGGAAATATAAATAAGGTTTTCACTCTAAGTAAACGTAAAGACGGAAAGCCTCTTCCACTTGAGCTTCTCCGGGATTTTTACAAAGAGCTTAGCAATGTTTCACTGCAAGACCGAATCAATATTTATAAATTACGCGAAGACCGCGCCGATGTAATTGTGCCTGCGATTCAAATTTATGTAAACGTAATGCGATGGGCGGGCGCTACTGAAATTTATGTCCCAAGGATCGGTCTTGCAGATGGGTTGGTGCAGCATTTGTGGGAAGAAGAAAAGAATAAAAATGAGAAAGGTGAAAAACTATAAATTGGCTTATGAGAATTATTGAGAAGTGTTAAGACAGGCAAAGTAAAATAAGCACACAATCCCAAAAGTAGAAAATTAAATTTCGGGGATTTATTTCATAATTTAAATTTTATACCAATTCTATTTGTTCAAACATTGAAGAGTTTTATTGGAGTCAGCATTCACTTAATCCCAGTGGCACATTTACGGCGAGGCCACCATCTGCAGTTTCTTTGTATTTGCTGTTCATGTCCATTGCAGTGTTCCACATCGTTTTTATTACATTATCGAGGCTTACTTTAGCAAAATCAGGGGCGCTCTGTAAAGCAAGCTGACAGGCAGTTATAGCTTTTATCGCACCCATTGTATTTCTTTCGATGCAGGGTATCTGAACCAATCCTGCAATAGGGTCACAAGTCATTCCAAGATGATGTTCCATCGCAATTTCTGAAGCCATTAAGGCCTGCCGCTGTGTGCCGCCCATCGCTTCCGCAAGCGCCGCTGCCGCCATCGAAGAAGAGACGCCAATCTCTGCCTGACATCCGCCCATTGCCGCTGAAATGGTGGCTCCTTTTTTAAAAAGACATCCTACTTCAGAAGCCGTTAATAAAAATTGAATGATCTTACTTTCATCATTGGCGTCGCAAAAAATTGTGTAATAAGCAAGCACAGCAGGGATAACGCCAGCCGCTCCATTGGTGGGGGCTGTAACGACGCGTCCAAATGCCGCATTCTGTTCATTCACTGCTAAGGCAAAACAACTTACCCAATCGAGGATATATTTGAAATCGTGGCCACCTTCTTTGATTGCTTTTACCCAGGAATCAAAATCGGAATAGTTTTTATCTTTTAATAATTTTTTATTTACATGAGCTGCTCTTCTTTTTACATTCAAGCCACCGGGCAAGGTTCCTTCAGTGTTGCAGCCCTTATATAAACATTGCTGCATTACTTTCCATATCTGCAATAATCCTGCTTTTGTTTTTTGCTCGGGTCGCCACGCATTCTCATTTTCCATTACAATTTCGCTTATATTCAAACCAGTTTTCATGCACCAGTGCAATAGATCTTCGGCATCATTAATAGGAAAAGGCAGAACAGTCTGGGTGTTATCATCAGGTTCCTCGCCTTCTTTTTTTACAAAGCCACCGCCAATAGAATAATAAGTTTCGGCGATGTGCTCTTCATTGTTTAATACAGCCAAAAAAGTAAGCCCATTAGGATGATAAGGAAGTGACTCATTTATTAAAAATTCAATATCCTCTGCAGGATCAAAATTAATTTCATGAGTACCATTTAAAATTAATTTTCTTGTATTTTTTATTTCATGGATTTTTGAATCAATAGAATCTACATCAAAAGTAACGGGATCATCACCTGACAGGCCCAGTTGTACAGCAATGTCTGTCCCATGGCCTTTGCCCGTTTTAGCCAAAGATCCATAGAGCAATATTTCTATGCTCAACACTTTTTCTAATAAATTTTTTTGCTGTAATGATTCTAAAAAGATTAATGCGGCACGCCATGGGCCCAACGTGTGACTGCTTGATGGCCCAACTCCTATCTTGAACATATCAAAAACTGAAATCGCTTCGTGGCTCATAATAAGCAAAGATAAATTCTAATAGAGCATTTTGGAGATTTTAAGATTTCTGATTTAGATTACCGGGTTTGTGATCTCTTTTTTATTGAATGTCTTCAATATGTACGGTAAAAATCAGGTTAGAATTGCCTGGAATTACAACGTTTCCATTATTATCATTTACAGGATTCGATCCATATCCTAATGATGGAGGAATATATAGTGTGATGTCTCCTCCTTTACTTATCAAAGGTACACCTTTTTGCCAGCCAATAATTACATTCCCTAATTGTAAATTGGCAACATTGCCGGCCGCTGTAGAATCAAATATATGGCCGTTCAAAAGAAAGCCTTTATACATGACTGACAAGTTCGAGCAAAGGTTAGAAACTGCCTGTCCGTTGCCCTGATTATTTATTGTATAAAAAAAACCGGCAGGGCTTAAAATAGCCTGTATGCCATGTGATGTAAGTGAATCCTGCAATGCCTTTCGTTCTGCATCAGGGGCAGTAATCGATGAACTTGTATAGCTACATTTTGTTTCGTTTTTTACACAACCTGCTGCAATTAATAAGATCACCAGAGAGGCAGCCAAAAATTTTTTCATATTTGAATCTTTTATTTGCAATAAAGAGTACAAAATTTACAAATCTGCTGCATCATTTTTTTTCTCTTTAAACTTTAACTCTTTATAAATCTGTTCATTGCTATCCCATTTAAATTTCATTCTGAACACTGAATAAAATACTGCGATCCCCATTACTGCAATTATGATCAAAATAATTTGTGAACGTGAAATAGGAATCATATTTTTATACCAATCATGAAAGATGACCACAACCAACACGGGAAGCGCAAATACAAGGCCCCAAGGTGATCCATAAGTTAACTGGCGGAAAAATCTTTTTTCATTCTCCCTGTTTTTTTCCCAATATTTAAGAAATAATTTTTCATCATTCGTAAGCATTTTACAAATTTACCAAGTAAATGCGCGGGAAAAACATACTTATCCCGGCAATGCCATTTTTTGGAATTAGAATTAATAAAATGTAGGTTTGCTATCATTAAAAATAAAACGGTGAAAATTGAGCAGGTACTTGTACATTATTTATTAAAGACCAAATATTTAGCATTACAAAGCATCGGAACATTTCAATTGGATGCCAATCTTCCCGACAGTTCTGATCCTGATAAGCCCATCTTAATTCCCGCAGACGCTATCAAATTCAAATATGATCCAAAAACCAAAGAAGATAATGATTTGGTAGATTTTATAGTGCTGCATACGAAAAAAATAAAACCACTTGCTTCTTCTGATCTTGATTCGTTCCTTTCTTTAGGACGGCAGTTTTTAAATATAGGCAAGCCATTTTCGCTTTCAGGAATAGGAACTCTTGAAAAATTAAATTCAGGTGATCTTATATTTATTGGCGGTCAGCTCGTCGCTCCGCGGATGGAACCTCAAAGGATAAAAATAGAAGATAAAGGAGCGGAAGAGCATGACGAAAATATGTTCAATGATTATCAAAAAGAACGCAAAAAAAGTGGTGGCCAAAAAGCTCTTTTTACTATTTTCGCACTAATTATTTTAGGAATGATTGGTTGGGCATTGTGGCATTTTGTTTTTAATAAGAATAACCAGCAAAATATCAGCACTACTGAAACAATAGTTCCGGTTACGGATTCTGCTCACAAAAGGGATTCTCTTGCGATTTATTCAACCATAATTGATAGTAGTAAAACCAAAAAAAACATTTCTGAGAGTTCAACTTTCAAAGTGGTGATCAAGGAATATCCAAACATACAATTGGCATCGGCAAGATTGTCTAAACTTACAGCCAATAAGAGAAACGTGATCATGTACACTACTGATTCCATTACTTATAAAATCGCCGAATCTTTTGTGCGACCACTTTCTGATACTACAAAAGTTTTGGATTCGCTCTCCAGATTTTATCCAAAATCAAGAATTTACATTGAGTATTGAATAAATATTTCAGAAATATTCTTGATGCTTTACCTAGGTATAGAAACTGTCTAAGGATTTTCTGCATTTTTATCACGGGCAAGATCTGCATCGTCCGGTGTAGATTTCATATCGCGGTCAAATGAATATAAAGATTCGCCTGTGGCTTTTTCTCCGCCCGCTATTTTTAATTTATCCAACATATTCATAACCATAGTTTCTTCTTCTGTTTGTTCCTTTACAAACCACTGCATAAAATTCCAGGTTGCCCAATCCTGCTCATCAAAACTCATTTTTACAATTTTATAGATTGCCGTTGTATTATCTACTTCATGCGCAAATGTCTTTTTAAAACAATCATATATTCCTGTAGGATTCGGCGGTGGCGCAGGTATTGCATCGACTTTGACTTTTGCGCCACGCTCAAGAATGTATTCAAGAACTTTCATCATGTGAGATCTTTCTTCATTCGCATGTCGAAAAAGAAAATTAGAAATGCCATCATAACCTTCTGAATCAGCCCAGCTTCCAAAAGCCAGGTAGATCTGCGAGGCATGCGCTTCTTTGGTCATCTGTGCGTTGAGTGCATCGCAAATAGAATCGCTTAATCGGTTTGTATTCATTTGAATAAATTTTTTAAAAATGATTACTGCAAATAAAATTATTTACAGTTTTTCAATGATTACAAAAAGAGTTCCAAAAAATCATGAGATCAAAAACCAATTCTCACCACTTAACTGAATAAACCAAAAAGTAGTTTATTGATCTTTTACGAATAGAGATAGTGAAATCAGAAGGATTCTGTTTACTAATTCAATAAAAATGATTTACACATTGATAGCGTAGAAAAATAATAAAGCTAAAATTTCACAAATTGTACAAAGGATAATTCCTTTTATGGCAACTTTTTCATCACTTGATTCCTGCATTTTAAAGAGTTTTATTTTTTTAGGATACGACAAAAATAATGCTAAAATATTATGTTTAAAATCTTTCGCAACCCGAACAAACAAAAAACCCCAACGAAAAAAATGAAATCTACTTCATAAATCATTTTTTTAGGAAAAAAAAAGATACGTGTTTTGACCAAATGCAGTTGGTACAATAAGTTATTTAATTGTTTTGATTACAGAAGAGTTTGATAGAAAATATTTTCAATAAAAATTAAATCTGCGCATTTGTATTTAAATTCAAATTGTAATTTTCTACAAAATGAGTTATATGGCTCTCAAACTGGGATTCTTCTCCAAACAAGATTTTATGCGACATTGGAAATACATAAACAGGAAGATGTTCTAATTCTTTCTCAAATTTTGCAAGACGAACTCCATCTTTTTCAGTAGTAAGAATTATTTTGTTTGGATGATCGATCTTAGAAAATTGTTTTTTTATTTCCTTAAGATCATCAGTATTGAAAATGTGATGATCCCTGAACAACAACATTTCATAAGAAGAAATATAATTCGTGAGCACTTCTTTAAGAGGCGCCGGGTTAGCGATGCCACACACAAGCAATACACTGCTATCTTGCTCTAACAGCTTTTTCGATTTTGAAAATAAATGATATGGGCTGCCATATTCTATTTTACTGAAATAAATTTTTTGATGTGGCAATGGATTCAATTCATCAATGATATTTTGTTTCTCTTCATCATTCAAATGAGATTTGCATTTAGTAACTATAATAATTTCTGCTCTTTTGCTGCTGTTTTTTATATCCCTGAGATCGCCGGCAGGCAACAATAAATCTCTTGTGTAAAGATTTTGATAATCAGTGAGCAGAATATTTAAGCCTGCGTTTACTTCCCTGTGTTGAAATGCATCATCAAGGATGATTATCTGCGTCCCTGGCCTGGCGTAGAGCAATTGTGGAATACCAATAACTCTTTCTTCTGCAACGGCTACTGTTATATCAGGAAATTTTTTATGAATCTGCATCGGCTCATCACCAATGTCAATGGCTGTGGTATTTTCATCGGCTATTGCAAAGCCTTTTGTTTTTCTTTTATAACCACGGCTCAGAGTGGCAGTTATATATTTATTTTGAAGAAACTTCAAAAGATATTCCACCATCGGTGTTTTTCCTGTGCCTCCAACAGCAAGGTTTCCCACGCAAATAATAGGGAAATTAAAAATAGAAGATCTTAAAATATTTTTATCAAACATTTTATTACGAACCCAGATCACACTGCCATAGATAATTGAGAAAGGAAATAAAATATAACGAAAACTTTTTAGCATAAAAGGATCAATTCATTTCTGGGTACCAATTCAGACTTAGAAAGCAAATAATTGCTCGGGAGTAGCACAGTAATTTAAAGTTAAATCAAACTGGTTAATATCTTCTATTTCATCAACAGGTTCAAAAAAACTCACCCCGATTTTAATCACATCTTCCCGGCACTGGCTTAGAAATTTATCATAATAACCTTTGCCATAGCCAACTCTAAAGCCGCTTTTATCAAAGGCGAGTAAAGGAACAATGACCAGGTCAATTTCAGTCTCTGTGATTTTAATTTCACTCACAGGTTCGTCTATTCCATAATCATTATTAATGATTTCCATTGTATCATCGAAAACATGATGATGCATTTTTCCGGAACGAATATCAATTTTTGGGACAGTCACTTTGATGCCTGGGTTTTTAAATTTTAAATAACGGATAATCTTTGCTGTATCTGCCTCCCGAAGTTTCAAAGATGCGAGATAAGTGTGTACACACTTGACATCACCAAGATTGATCTTTTGAAAATTAATTAAGATAAGATCATTGTATTTTTCTATCTTTTCTAACGAAATTTCTTTTCTTTTTTCTTTATAAATATTTCTTAATTCTTTTTTTGTCATAAAAATTTTTTTAATAAATGCCTCATTTTTTGGGCCTCAAGATTAATTGTTCCTTTTGAAATATTAGGCAAATGTTTTACGGACCCAATAACAGGTAAGCCGCTCCAATGGCCAATTTCCTTTTCATAACTTTGGTATTCTTCCGTGAATATCCATCCTGCTACATTTATTTTTTCTTTTTTTAGCATTGCTGCTGTCAATAAAGAATGATTGATACTTCCCAATTCATTTTTACTTACTATGATCACCTTCGCTCCAAGTTTTTTTATAAGATCAATCATCAATTCTTTTTCATTCAAAGGAACCATTAAGCCGCCGGCGCCTTCAATTATCAGGTGATTTTTTGTCTTGGGTAAATGAGAAACGATTGTCTTGATTTTGATCCTGACTTTTTCTGCAGATGCGGCCAGATGCGGTGATGCGGCCATTCTTAAGCGATATAATTCCGGATGAATAATTGTTTTATTATTTGAAATCATTTTTTGAATCCATGAAGAATCAGTTCCCTCCTGAAAACCTGCCTGAACAGGCTTCCAATAATCGGCTTGCAATGCTTCTGTCACTATTGCCGCTATTAATGTTTTGCCAACGCCTGTTCCAGTTCCTGTTATAAAAATTGGTTTCATGGTCAATGATGAAATATAATACAAAGTCTAAACACTAAAATTAACCTTGTTAAAATATGAAACGTTCGATACTTGAACTTTTCTAAGCTCTCCTCAGCTCTTTTCTTCTTTGTTTATAAAAATAGAAAAAACCGTAGTTCCATAATTTCGCATAGTTTTAAATTGAAGCTCATTTTCATAATTATTTGCTGGCGTGTGCTCAAGAATAAACCACCCATTCTTTTTCAGCAGATTTTTTTCCCTGATGATCTTAGGGAGGTCATCAATATTTTTGAGTGCATAAGGCGGCCCGGCGAATATCAGATCAAAAGTGTGCGTACAATTCTCTAAAAACATGAATACATCTTTTCTTATCACAGCGCAATTCCCGATCTTTAATTCGATGATTTTATTTTTTATGAAATCATACATTTTTTTATCTTTTTCTACAATCGTCAGTTCTGTTGCGCCTCTTGAAGCCAGTTCATAGCTGATGCTTCCCGTACCCCCAAAAATATCAAGTGTTTTTATTCCTGTAATCGAAATGTTGTTATCAATAATATTAAATAAGCCTTCTTTTGCAATGTCTGTAGTTGGCCGGGTGTACGGCATTTTTGATGGAGGATTTATTCTAAGGCCGCCATATTTTCCGGTAATTATCCGCATGAATCAATTGCATAAATATGGCTAAAAAAATGAGATGGATATTGTGAGATTTCTTCACTACAATTTTTACTTTCCGGTAAACAAACGAACTCAATGGAATTAAAATATTTATAAATTTCTTTGTATAATGCAGAATTTTGTTCAATCAATCCGCTTATCCGGAGATCAATATTTTTTACATCGAATCGTTCACAAATATTCAATAAATTATAAGAAATATCTTCAGCTGTTTGATAATTAAAAGTATTAACAAGCTGATACTTTCCGTCTTTTATCAATGAAACAACAATTTTTTGCGCATAAAAAATAACAACTAATTCATTTTTTTCAGGAGCGTTCTGGCTCAATAAAATTGTGTTTTGGTGAATACTTAGCGCATTTGAAAATTGGGCCTGCATAAGGTCATAAATAGCCGTAGGAACACGAAAACTATTATAAACCGATTGTTTTGAAATCACATCAGTAAGTATCGCATCGTTTTGATGTAAATCCCCATGAATAAGATTCAACACATTCGCATTTTGACTGCTATCGTATAAAGAGAATGGTATCAATGCACTTTCCGGAAATGAATAGCTTATAATTATTTTTTTGAATTTTTCTGACAAGCGTGGATGCCCATGAAAAAGAATTTGTAGAGCAATAGGAAATCCAACAGGAGGTGTGGTTTTATCAAAATAATAAATCGCCATGCATAAAAATGAATTTTGCTCTTCATCTTTTATAGCATAAGAAAATCCTTCATTACTTACTTCGCAAAGCAGCGTACAATTTTCGGCTTCAATTGAAGGATGGATTATTTCAAAAGCTGTTCTCATTATTTTCCTGCCGCAATAATAGAATTTTTTTCTGAGTGTTTGATGTTGAACGATGAATAATAAGAATTTTCACTAATTTTTTGTTGGCCATCAATTACCTTCGCAGCCAAAATAAAAAAAATGACCAACAGAACATTCACAATGATCAAACCTGATGCTACCTTGAAAGGCAATACAGGCGCCATTTTAAAAATAATCAATGAGGCGGGGTTTCGTATTGTTGCGATGAAGATGACGCATCTTTCAAAAGTGAAGGCAGGTGAATTTTACGCAGTGCATAAAGAACGGCCTTTTTACGGAGAATTAGTAGAATTCATGAGCCGCGGCCCAATCACGGCAGCCATTCTTGAAAAAGAAAACGCAGTAGAAGAATTCAGAAAACTAATTGGCGCTACCAACCCTGCCCAAGCGGAAGAAGGAACCATCAGAAAATTATATGCCGCATCAATCGGGGAAAATGCAGTGCATGGAAGTGATAGTAATGAAAATGCAGAGATTGAAGGAGATTTTTTCTTTAGTAAGTTGGAGCAGTTTTAATTTTTTCTTTTTCTTTTAATTAAACCTGATTTTCTACTTTTTGGATTATCAAGCTTCATTAAATTATTATCGATTTTCCAGGGGTTCCACTTTATATCCTGCTTTTTTCAAAAGATTTATTAATCCAGCGGTGCCTACCAAATGACCCGCTCCTACTGCCACAAAAACACTTTTATTTTTCATTATTTCTCTCAATTGCATTACCCAGTTTTTATTTCTGTCGTTCAATAAAAGATCGTCGTATTTATCAGAACCAAATTCACTTTTTCCAATCATGTTTTGCATCGAATCAAGTTGCTGATTTTTATAAGACGCAAGCATTGAGTCAAATTCTTTTTTATAAACAGGAAAGCTGTCAATATTTTTTATCAATTCTTTTGCCTGCCATTCATACGGAATACTATCAAAAACAGATGCCTGGAATTGCATTGTTTCCAAACCTTTGATTTGTTTTTTATCTTCTCTGGCAATTTTTACCAATTCTTCTTCTACGCCGGCGGGCGTTTTGCAATTCATCATCCTTGGATAAAGAAGAGCAACTAAAAAATACGGTTTGGCTCTCTGAAGCAGTATTAACGGCATTTGCAGCGTGTCAGAAAAATATTTTTCCAATCTTTTATATTCTTCAGGCGTGTATAAACTTTCTAATTTCTTCCCATCTTTCATGTTCATATAAAGCATTCCACTGAGCATTGTTGACAAATCACCCATATCGAGCTCCATGTAAATTTCATCACAGGATTGAACTGCTTTTTTCAATTGTTCACTGAAATGAATATCATCTTTGCATAAAAGGTGAAAAGTGCCAAAAAGAAAACTTGGTTGTTTCAACCCGTTTCCGCTTATTTCCCATAAAAGTGTGTTATCATTTTTTTGTTTAATGAAAGATTGGCCGCCTTGCGCTTTGCATCCGATAAACAAAATAGTCGTTAAACCATAAAACAAGAATTGTTTCATCATTTTCATTTTTGTAAAAATAAGGGTAAAGAATTTTCTTGTATTTAGCAGAAATCTAAAAAACTATTTTTTCACTTTTCAGTAAATATCTTACTCAAAAAAAATCCTTCAAAGCTTTTGATTTAAAATCACAGATCTGCAATTATAATATTTTCCCCATCTACCATTCGTTAATCACTTTTTTACTTGGGGCATAAAGCAATACATTGAAAGCGTCTCCCAACAAGCCACCAAAACCAAAACGGACTGTATATACAGGCTTGTATCCATTTTGAAATCCGGCAACCGCATCTATCCGGAATATTTTTAAAATATTTTCAAGGCCCACAAAAACTTCAGCATATTTTGTATTCGGATTTATATAAAGGGCATTGGTTCCTTCAACCAAATTCCAGTTTAGTTTTTTAAGCAGAGGGATTTTATTAGTGAATAATCCATTGGAATGATGTTCCAGGTGCAGCTCAGAAAAAAATGATGAAGTATTGCTAAATTGATAATAAGTTGGTAACTGAAATGATTTTACATAATCGCCTGCCAATATAGAAGGATTGCCATAAAAATGTTTATAATCCTGAACAAAAACGGAGTTGGTGTCTAAAAATCCACCGATCGTTGCACGGTATTTTAAAGAGCCTGCTAATTTTAAATTCGCATCGCCAATAACCTTCATCGACCATTTATCATAATCAACATCACTGCCGAAAATAGTTTTCAATCCTTTAGTATAATCTAAAGTAAACGTTGGATATTTTGATCCGATAGAAATCTTTGATTGTGGAAATTGAATGTAACGCTGTCCAGGCTTGACGCTTAGTGCTGTATGTATAAGAACTGCCTGATGGCGTAAGAATTGTGATGATAATATTTCTGTCGGATAATTAGGGGTTAAATGCGAAATTAATTTTTTCTTCCAGACATAATCTGTAGTATTATCTACTGGCAATCTATCTTCATATTCACCTTCAATCAAAAATTTTATGCCACTCTCCCACTGTGTTGAAAATCCGGTTTTGGCAAAATAATTTTCATAGAGTTTCATATAATTGAGCCCATAAAAAAATGTTGAGTAACTATTATCCCATCCACTGATGTCGCTCTCTTTGAAAAACTGGCTCACCCGTTTGCCACCGGCAACAAAAAATGATTGTCGTTTAAATTTTTTATTGGGATCAAAAACTTGTTTATTATCAAAAACAAAACCAGCCCAAGGATTTAGATGTTGATTATTAAAGCCGTATCTGGCGTCAGCAATAAAAGTTATTTTAATCTTCTGCTTTGGGAGGAATTTGGAAATTGTAAAAGATGGATTTATCGCCAAACCCTCCACAGTATTATATTGCAGCGTTTTTAAAAGTCCATCAAAATGAACCTGGTAAGTATTTTTTACACTATAATGAGTCCGGTTTACACCGGTCCAAAAGATTTGTGAGATTTTTAAATGCCCTTGTTTTTTTCTGAGTGAATCAAGATTTTGTTTTGCAGAATCTATTCTTGCAATTAGTGCGCTATCCTTAGTTTTGTAATCTTTAATTTCCTCGGGCTCCAGCGGTATTGGCCTGATAGAATCCCAATAAGCGTGAGGCTTTTTGTTTACGGCTGTATCATATTTAATCACAACGCGGTTAAAAAGATTTTTTGAAAATTGCGGATTTAGATTATACAGGGAATAAGCGTTTACGAAATCACCGGCGGCCTTTAGTCCCATCTGGTCAAAGCTTAGATGCAAGACCTGGTTTTTTATTTGCCAAACATCTTTATTTACAGGAACATGAATTTGTTTAATTTCTAAGGAATCTAAAATCTCTAATTGTGATTTTTTGGTAATCCAAAGATCACAACTATAAATGCGCCAATCATTTTCCGTTATGTTTATGATACCTGAAAACAATGGTGCATAATCCCGACGCGGAATAACTTTAATAACATTTATTTGGTTTCCATCTTCAAAAAAACTACCAAGGAATTTATATTTATAAAAATTTAAAGCGCCATCCGCAATTGGTGAAACAAAACCCCGCGGATTTAATTGGGAAGAAAATACATTCACATTGTTTTTATAAAAACTAATGAAAACCGGAAAGTCAAATCCGAATCCATTGCTACCGCTAACACGGCTTGATATGACCTCAAGTTTGAATTTATCCGGCTCCTGAGCTGAAACTTTATTAAGCGATTCTGATAAATAAATAATTCCTTTTCCTGCAGAATCAAGCATAATGTTTTTTCTGTCATCATCCGGAATTTTTTTACCCATAAATTTTTCCGGCAGATGTCTTAATTTGATAATGTCTTTGATATAAATCTGAGCCTCAAAAGCTTTTACCTGTTTATCATAAAAAGAGCGTTTTTTTATTGCCTGCCGGATGATTTCATAAGCTGGATCTTCACCGCTCTTTTCAATAACTATATTTTTCAAAGTCAACTTTTGGATTGGCAAAACAAAATTTACTTGCCCAGTTTCTGCACTCACAATAATTTGCTTTTCCTGCGAAGAATAACCGATGTATCGACAGTTTAAAGTGTATTTTCCCGGAGCGAGAGCAATGCTGAAAACTCCGTGATTGTTGGCAACGGCGCCTAAAGGAGTTCCTTTTACCAGAATAGAAGCAAATGGTAAAATATTCCCTTCTTCATCTTTTACAGATCCTTCAACTTTTTGTGATGACGCATTAAGTGTTAAGAGAATAAAAAAGAAAAATATAAGTTTTTGCATAAACGAAAATAGCCCCATAAAGTTAGGAAGTTGCGAAAGAAGCCGAAAATATTGAATCATTATTTCAATTGACCATTGATTCTTGTTTTTACCGGACGTATAAAGGAAGCCGTTAGTGCGCCAAAACCGGCCACCAAGCCGCCTATCAGCGCAGTAGCCAATATTAAAAGAAAGGCGCTTTCTATTTTAAAAATTAACAATGAAACTCTGTTTGCCAGAATATGGTCATTGTTCACACTTATCCATAAACTCATAAATCCCCATAATAAAAACAGGGCAATAAACCCTGAAAAAAAAGATGCCCATGGGCTTTGCGGAATAAGCGCTGAAACAATGAACGCAACAATAGCGATGCTCCACCACGGAAAATATAAACAAGCGCCAAAGCTTAGCAGAATGATGAGAACGGTTGTAATGATGGATTTCATTTTTATTAGTTATTGGTTAATTGGTTTATAGTGATAAGCCCAAATATAGTTTCTTGTGTTTTTTAGAAAGATAATTGATAAACCGATAGATGTTTTGATAATTTGGGATTTATGATCAATAATTTGATTCTTAATTTTTGATTGAATTCCTGATCCCTAATTCAAAACTTCAATTAATCTCCATCTTCCACTTCACCTTTTTATCATTTACATCCGAATTCTTCATTACCCAAAGAGAATAATATTTTCCTGCGGCCCACTTATCCACAAAATCATCATAGAATCTACTTCCGGGATTCCCGCTTTGGCCGCCGGGATACACTCCATAGGCCTCAGTTTGAGGAGTTAATGAAACGATCATCCGCCAGCTGGGCCCGTGCTGTTCATTTGCCGCATTTATAGTATTCGTTCCGCCACCGATTGGTAAATGGAGCCTGCTGAAAGCATCAAGGCGCGCGAGATGCAAAATTTTTGTGTCTTTATATTTTGCCCATTCAAATCTGCCGGCTTCATCCATTTTTTTGATAACAGCAACTGCTTTCATAAAAGCAGCCGTGATCTCATTCTGAAGGGTTTCAATTTGTGAGGTATTAATATTATCAATGAATTTAAAATGCGGATATTTACTGATATCATCAAGCAAACTACTTTCATGCGGCCATGGTAATTTCAAGCCGGATTTTTCAAATTCATCATTCCATACCTGGCTTTCCAAACTGTCCCATGTTACAACAAATAAAGTGGCGCCTTTGGAATTCACATCATTTCTATGGTCCCAGTTTTTCAGGATGTCAAAATAGTTTTTCTCCTTCGCAGAAAGTTTAGCCACATCGATATTATTTATTAAAACAGGAAGCGCCATTTCTCCAAAAACATTATAATTATCCGTTTGAAGTTGCATCATATCCTGTGGAGTAATGTTTTCCATTGCGCTCAATCTTTTATTAATTTCCCAACCACGATATGGCGGATAGCTTCCACCCAAATAATATGGATAAGTAGTGTCTGTTGGTAATTGATTGGCGCTGCTTACGAAATTTCTTTCAGGATTTACCTGGTGTGGATTTTCATTTTGTGGTATCATTCCCTGCCAGAAATAACTGCTGTCAGTTCCGGGCATTACAAAATCTCCCTGGCGTTTCCATTTCGCCGGAAACTCGCCCTGGTCCCAGATTGCAATGTCCCCATTCTTGCATGCAAAGATGCAATTCTGCCCGGGCGTATGTAAATATTTTATCGCTTCTGCATAATCATTATAGTTTTTTGCTTTATCTAAAAGTGTAAATGTTTTTAATTCATTGCTCGGATCGTGGCCTTTCCATCTTACTGCATAATATTTATTATTGGTAGACCTTTTGCCATTAAAGCTTTTATCATACATCACAGGCCCAATGTTAGTATAAGCAACTGTATCCAGGTAATCCGGTTCGCCTTTTATTTTTATATGTTCAATTCTGAAAGTGGATTTTTGCCATGTATTGTCAAACCAATATTCTTTTCGGCTTTCGTCTTTAAATTTTATTTCATAATAATCCCTTACATCGCGCATTGCATTTGTAAATCCGAAAGCGCAGCTGTCATTAAATCCAATTATAATTGCCGGAGCGCCGGGAAAGGTTGCTCCGTAAGCATTGTAGGTCGGAGTTGAGATTTGCATTTCATACCACAGCGAAGGTAGATTAAGGCCAAGATGAGGATCATTACATAAAATTGGCGATCCGCTTTTTGCTTTTTTACCGTTCACCGCCCAGTTGTTGCTTCCGTTGTCAGGGTTAGGTTTTTGTTCATCAATCGTTGTAGAATCTTTTTTATCAAAGTAAATAGAATCCGCTGATTTGGGAATTTTCACTTCAATTGCGGGTTTAGAAAATACAGTCCCTTTCGGTACAATCGGATCAAGTGAATCCATAACAATTGGATAAATTTTATCGAAATCCGCTGAAGAAAAAATTGATTTTGCATTCGTCATTTCAAAATCATTTTCAAATCCTGCCAGGTCAAGTGCCATGTATTTTAAAAAAAGCGCTGTTTTTAAATTTGTCCATTTCTCAGGATAATAACCTAACAATTTATATTCCACCGGAAGGCTGCTTTCTTTCAAACTTTCGATATATGCGTTTACACCAGCTGTATAATTGTTACATTGAGATAAAGTTTCAGGATCTTTTTCAACTTCCTGAAGGGCTTTTTCAGCGCCATAAACCATTCCTAATCTCCGTTTCTCACGATCAAAATCCAAAGCTTTGTCTCCAACAATTTCACTCAATCTTCCCGCGGCAGCATGCGTTTGAAATTCCATTTGCCATAAACGAAATTTTGCATGAAGATATCCTTGCACAAAATAGGCATCGTTGTCGTCTTCAGCAAATACATGCGGGACAAGGCGTTCATCAAAATACACGTTTACTTTTCCTTTCAATTGCGGAAAAGAAAATTTACCGGAATAATCCTGGTTCACTGGCTCCGCGTTTTGCCAAAGCCCATTTTGAGGACTTAATAATTTACCTAAGGGCACAGAAAGAACCAAAGCTGAATTTAGAAATACCACTATCGCCGCTGTGATGATTGCAAAAGTGATAAAAGGAAATAACTTCATAAATGGAGTTGAAGATGTAAAATAAAGAAAAAATAAATTTAAATGGAATTCTATAATTCCATTTGCGTCGGCAATTATATAGTAGTTTTCAAAATCATAATGAAATCGATACTGAAAAAAAAAGTTTGGATATTAACCCAAACTTTTTTTCGTGAATTTTTTCTTTTTAGAAAAGAAAACCTCTAAAAAATTCATTGCTTTTTACATTGGCATAAATTTCAGCAAGAAAATTTATTTCTTTTTATTTGCATTATAACGCATATCCGGAGTGCCATCTTTTTTCACAGGTCCTGTTGATTTAGTTGTAGTCTTATTTTCCTTAAATCTTTTATCTGCTGTGCCATCGGCTTTCATATGTGTCGTAGAAACAGTAGATTTCTTTTCATTCATTTTGACTACCGGAGCCTGCATAGTCGTGGTTGGTGCTGTTTTTAAATGGGTTGTTGTTTTAGTGGTCGCTTTATGCGTTTGCACCTTTTGTGTAGTTTGAGCTTGAGTAAGGCCAAATGTGCCTGCTATCAAAAGCATTGTGATAATAAATTTTTTCATTTTGTTTTGTTTAAATTTTTAATATTAATTAAGTGCATTCTAATTATAGCAAATTAATGATTTTTATAATTCAATTTATAAAAAAAAACTATTTTAAACTTTTTATAACTTCCGCAAACTCTGACGCATTCAAAGATGCGCCACCAACTAATCCTCCATCTACATCAGGCTTACCAAATATTTCTTTTGCATTATTCGCTTTTACGCTTCCACCATATAGTATAGAAATACTTTGCGCTATCCTGGTCCCATATTTTTTTGTAAACACATTCCGGATATGTGCATGCATTTCCTGAGCTTGTTCGGCACTTGCCGTTTTGCCTGTACCTATTGCCCATATTGGCTCATAGGCCACCACAAAATTTTGAATCGCTTCAGGTTTCAAATGAAATAAACTATCCTTTATTTGACTTTCTACATATTCGTTTTGTGTTTCCTTTTCACGTATCTCCAAAGATTCTCCACAACAAAATATCGGCTTTAGCCCATTTGTGAAACATATGTCTATTTTTTGGGCAATCATTTTATTGTTTTCAGAAAAATATTCTCTTCTTTCGCTATGGCCGATAATTACATATTCTATTCCGCAAGAAGCAAGCATCGCTGCACTTGTTTCGCCGGTAAAAGCACCGGAATCTTGCGTGTAGCAGTTTTGAGCCGAAATAAAATAATCAGTATGATTTTCTATTTTTTCTTTGGCCAAAAGCAAATATGGAAATGGAACACCAAAAACCACCTGTTGATCGGGTGAAAGTGTAATTTCTTTATTAAGAATATCATCCAATAATCCAGTGGCTTGTTCAAGCGTTAAATTCATTTTCCAATTGGCTGCTGCAATTTGTTTTCTCATGATTTTATTTTATTGATAAATATTTTTTAATGATTGAATTTCTTCCTCTGTAATTTCCAACTCTTTTAATTTTTTCCAGTTGTTGATATCAAGAATCGCTTTTTCAAAAATATATTTCTCATTTCCCCATGTAAAATTATCAATGAATTTCGGAGGAAACGAATTGCCAAATATGCTGCAACATACGCCAACAACGCTTCCTGTATTGAAAGAAGTATTGATCGCGCTGCGGCTGTAATCGCCCATCAACAAACCACATTTGATTCCGGCGCTCACAAAATCATTTTTTTCTTTACTCCAGATTTTTATTATTGACGCATTATTTTTTAAATTTGAATTGCTTGTGCCTGCACCGAGATTGCACCATTCTCCTATTACCGAATCGCCCAAATACCCATCATGGGCTTTATTGGAAAAAGCCATTAGAATTGAATTTTTTATTTCGCCACCCGCGAGGCAATGCGGCCCGATTGTAGTAGCTCCGTAAATTTTCGTTCCCATTTTCAAAC
The DNA here is from genome assembly GCA_030853195.1 of Bacteroidota bacterium. Classification (GTDB taxonomy): domain Bacteria; phylum Bacteroidota; class Bacteroidia; order Chitinophagales; family Chitinophagaceae; genus Ginsengibacter. The sequence goes on from JALYVO010000029.1 coordinate 50,602, forward strand.
GACTGCCTTCTCCAATTGAAACTGGCCCGCGGAGCAGGCAACCTTCTTGTATCTCTGCATTTCTTCCAATATATATTGGGCCTGTTTCCGCATTCAAGATAGAGAAATTTATTTTCGCTCCGCCTTCTATAAAAATATTTTCAGGAAAAATAAATTTATTTTCCGTATGCAAAAAATTGGAGATTTTTCCAGCAGTTATCATTTTAAAATCCTGTCGAATCGCCCAATCATTATATTCAAATATTTGCCATGGATGTTCAAGAATTTTGCAATCATTGGTAAAAGCTACTTTTTCGCTTTTCTCAGCAACTTCTTCTAAAAATCCAAGAGAAGGAATAAAATTCGCCGGGAATGTTGTACACGAAGATTTATCAATTTGATGAATCAATTTTTCAGAAGCAATAAAAACTTTTCCGGGGAAATAAAATTGCCATTTTTCAAAAATAGTAAGTATGCCAATCCTGATATGCGCATGGGAACGCACCGTTCCAAAAGGGAAAAGGTGAGTATTAAAAGGAACATCATCGAGCAAAATATTCATTCACTAATCTATAAAGCGTGAAAGTAAAAAAAAATCCCCCGGTGAAGGAGGATAAAAAAATCAAAACCAAGAATCTTATTTATTTCTTTTTTCGTAGCGTTTCTTAAATTTATCAATACGCCCTGCAGTATCCACAAGCATATTTTTACCAGTATAAAAAGGATGGGACGTATTTGAAATTTCCAGCTTTATTACCGGATATTCTTTACCATCTTCCCATTGTACGGTTTCTTTTGAGGACGCAGTGGAACGGCTTAAGAACATATGGCCGTTACTCATATCCCGAAAAACCACGAATCTGTAATTTGATGGATGAAGGTCTTTTTTCATAATTATGTGTTTTAAAACATGGATTTTGCCATGTATTTTTTGAGTTTGCGAAGGTAAAGGAATATTAAATACCTGCAAAATGAAAAATATTAATTTTTCATATTGACGTATTGCAGCGCCAGACCAAGCTCCCAGCTTTTAGAAGCCTGAATGACAGCCTGGAGATCATCTATTTTTTTTGCACTTACTCTTATGATATCATCCATAATAGCAGCCTGCACTTTATATTTTTCATCTTTTATGAGTTTCACAATTTTCTTTGCATCTTCCTGGTTAATGCCATTTCTCACCTGAATTTCTTTCTTGACTATTTTACCACTTTGTTGGGGCTCTTTTTTCAGGTCATAAATTTCTGATGCAAGGCCTTGTTTCATGCTTTTACTGATCAGTACATCAATGATCTGTGTCAGTTTCATATCACTATCTGCTTCAAGATTGAGCTTGAAATCTTTTTTATTGAGTTCTATTACCACATGATTTCCCTTAAAATCAAACCGGTTTTTGATTTCTTTTTCAACCGTGTTGATTGCATTATCTAAAGTTTGCAGATCAACTTTACTTACAAGATCAAATGATGGCATGGTGAAAGATTTATTTTTAGAAAAGCAAAGATAAAAATGACTTGCTACATTTTTGGTAATTTATTTTTAAACTCCTCATAACCCAAAAAGTAGAAATATCATATTTAAAACAAAACCGGTGAAAAAAATTTTCACCAGTTCACTTTTATTTTACCAGATTAATTTCCGCCACTTTTCACCCTGCTTTGTTCATCAGATGCACCACCGGTTTTTCTTGGTTGCTGGTTTTTCATTGGCTTGCCAAAGCGATACGAGAAGGTTAAAGATGCTGTTCTGCTATCGCGGATATTTTTTATTCTTACGTCAATATCCTGATAATTTACATAACCCGAGAAACTTTGAGAGTTGAAAATATCCCGGATGCTTAATTTCAAGCTTCCTTTGTTTTTCAGAATTTGTTTTTGAACACCTGCATCAAGTCTCCACATTGGGTTAATTACCATTTGGCTTTCTATTCCCTTTGACCTGTAAAAGCCGCTTAACTCTGCACTCCAGCCTTTATCAAACTTGAATTGATTATTCATATTTGAAAAGAAAGTAGTGCCTTGTACATTCAAAATTCCACTGCCTAAAGCACCATGGTAAGTATCGTGGTTCACATTTGCATATAAGTTAGAAGTCCAGAATTTAGTAACCGGAAAGTTGGCGCTCATCGCTAATCCAAAATTCTTTTTTGAAGAAATGTTTTCTTTTGTTGCAAAAGTTTTTCTTTCACTGGTGATTTGCTTCAAGACATCAGCGAATACATTGTGAACCTCAGTGTAATTAAGCGTTGTAGTCAGAAATCCATTGTAAGTGTGCGATAGTTCGAAGTTATCTGAAAACTGCGGCTGTAATAAAGTGTTTCCAACCTGGTATGTATATTCATCCAAAAAATAATAGAACGGATTCAAATCCTGATAATCAGGGCGGTCAATTCTTCGCCCGTAATTTACAGAAAAAGTATTTTTCTTATTTGCCTCATAACTAGCATAAGCAGTTGGGAAAAGATTCGTGTAATTTTTTGTAAATAAAGAATCAGGTCGTGTCGAATTACCTGCCTGGTGGCCTTTTGCGTTGGTATTCTCTGCGCGTATGCCTGCCTGGATTCCCCATTTTTTTATTTGCCTGCTATAATTTATATAAGCCGCATTTATATTTTCTTTATAAATAAAATGATTTGTTTTCCCATCATCAGTTATATATCCTGAATTCGTATTATTTTTATACAACGCATTATTGTCGGTAGTTACATAGCTTGCTTTTAAACCAGTTTCTATTTTAGCTGATTTTTTGAGAGGAAATGTAAAATCAGTTTTAGCTGAATAAATATCTACCTGCGAAGGAAGATTTCCTTTTAATTGTGATGGATCTTTTCTAACAGAAAAATCAGGATTTAAAAAATTGTTCACTAAAAACTGATCAGTTGTTTGATAATAAGTAAGATAATCCAGATCAACGGTGAATTCTTTTCCGGTAGAATCAAATGAATGCCGAAGATTCAGGTTAGTCGCAAAATTGTTAGAATTACTTTTATTAGAATTATTTGCGATTACGACCGAATCAATCTGGTTGTTCGCATCATTCAGGTTTGTCCGATTGATACTGGTTTCTTTCGCCGGATTCAGATAACCAGAAAACACCACTCCAAACGTAGTTTTTTTATTAGCATAAAAATCCATTCCCAATTTTAAATTTTGATATTGGGAAATGCGATTAAATTCCGTTTGTTGGTCAAAAATAGTTTGTATTTGCTTCGTATTTACATCTCTGAATTTTCTGTTGATATACAAATCATTTTGATTTTGCCAAAGCGAATAACTATAGTTTCCAAAAAGATTGAATTTCCCGTTTCGGTAATTAATATTAAAACTATTGTTGGTTTTTGTTGATTTCGACTGAAGAATAGATGTGCTAAGGCTTCCATTCATTCCTTTCATTTTATTTTTCTTCGTTTTGATATTGATAATTCCCGAATTTCCTGCTGCGTCATATTTTGAGGAAGGATTGGTCATAATTTCAATTTGGTCAATAGAAGAAGAGGGCATATTCTTTAAAAGGTTGGCCAACTCTTGTCCGCTTAAATAAGACGGTTTTCCATCCATCATGATCATAACTCCGGCTTTTCCTTTCAGGCTTACGTTTCCATCTTTGTCAACCGTAACTCCGGGAGATTTTTCCAGAACTTCCAGCGCAGTAGTTCCCGCGTTGGTAATGGAGGCATCCACGTTGATTACAGTGCGATCAATTTTTCTTTCTATGAAAGGTTTTTTTACTTCCACTTTCACTTCTTTCAATGTTTTTACACTTTCTTTTAATTGCAAAATTCCAATTGAAACTACAGAACCATTTTTAATCTCTATTGTTTTGCTGTATACTTTCAAATGTCCTGTTGAAGAGGCCAACAGATAATATTTACCCGGAGAAACCAGGTCAAAAACAAATTTTCCTTCATTATTCGCCAGGCTTGTTTTAACCAATGCGGAATCTTTGGAATTAAAAAGAGAGATCGTGGCGGCGTCTATAATTTGCCGGTTGCCACCATCAGATATTGTTCCTTTTATTGTTCCAGACTGGCTTTGAGCAAAAGACAGGGCAGAAAAAATGATTGAAATAGCAGTTAAAAATATTGATTTTTTCATTTTATTATTATTACTATGTTTTAAATATTACAAAACGAAACTAAGTATTATGCTTTACATAGTACATAGCCATACATGAAAGGCAATATTTTCAATTTGATTGGTAAAGATTTTATGTAAACGGGATAAAAAGAAAAAAGTTACAGGAGATGAATTTCAGATCAGAATATAATTTTACGTGGAAAGCTGAAATATAGAAAAATAATATTCTTGAAGGTTACAGAAAGATGAATTTCAGATCAGAATATAATTTTACGTGGAAAGCTGAAATATAGAAAAATAATATTCTTGAAGGTTACAGAAAGATGAATTTCAGATCAGAATATAATTTTAGGTGGAAAGCTAAAATATAGAAAACCAATATTCTTTCATTAAGTTAACTCGCGGGAATTAAGCTTCTATATTGGTTTTATACTTCTTTGTGAAAACAACAATTCCTACAATTCCGCTTATAATTAAAGCTGATGAAATAAGTTCTGCCTGAGTCGGGTGCAATCCGAAAAATGAGTAAGTAGTATTTACTCGAATAGTTTCAACCAAAAATCTTTCAATGCCATTCATAATAAGATAAATACAAAATATCACGCCGGGCACGAATATGTTTTTACGGATTGACCAAAGGACAAAAAATAAAATTCCGCAGGTTAATATTTCATATAATGGAGTAGGGAAAACCGGCTGTGGCAATGCTCTGCAATATTTATCCTCGCAGCCCGGAAGCAGGATTCCATCTTCATTTACATTATGCGGATAAGTATACGCAAACATCCATACTGGCAAAAAGCCTGGCCCTTTAAAACTTTTGTGTGGCATTTTGTCCAATGTTTCAGAATGGCGGTCAGTTACGAAAGTAGTTGTCGTAGATCCCGGATTGTCAATAACAGAGCCGTTTAAAAAGTATGTAGAATTTTCTCTTGATTTCTGTTGAAATTGTTCCGGTGTTGCGGCAACAGAATGCCCGGGAACATCACTAATATAAGCGCTGTTGAATACTCCCCAATCGCCATCTCCGGCTACCTGGCATCCCATTCTTCCAATTGCGTAAGCAATCATCAATGCAGGAGCCGCGGCATCACATAAGTAAAGAAGGCCAATACCTTTTTTTCTTGCATAAATGCAAATAGCAATCGCAGCGCATATTAATCCGCCATAAAAAGTGAGCCCGCTGGGAGAAATCAGATTTGCGATAGGATTTTGAATAAATCTATCCCAATTTTCAAAATTATCAAAAAGTTTTGCACCTATGATACCAAAAACCAAAGCAAAAATTACAATATCCCCTACCCTGTCATGAGGCCATATCCTTATGGTTCTTTTTTCAGGCGTAGCTAATTTTTGTTTGTCTCTTTCACGGAATTTTATAAAAGCGAGCAGGCCGCCGATAACGATTCCACCCACAATACTGCCCTTAGAAGAGAATACATATTCTTGCAGATCCAGGCCTTGTTGCCTGCTTGCGATAAAAGCACCGATTAATTTATAACCGAAAATAAAGCCAACCAGTCCATTGATAAATAGTTCAAAAAAAGATGCTGGCTGGCCGGTTGTGATTGATTCCTCGCGGGGCGTTAGTAAACCTGATTTTTCTTTTCTTTTTAATTCGAGAGTTAATACCCAGGCAGCTACAATAAAAGCCAATGCCATAAAAATGCCGAAAGTATAAAAAATTTTAAATGCATTTACTTTCCATCCAAACCAGTCGTTAAGCGCATAATATAAATTGGGATACATAGCAACCGTTTAGTTTTCGGTAAAATATTTTTTTATATAGTCACTAAAAAAAATAAAACCTTCAAAAAATTGAAGGTTTTATCCATAATTTTTACTTAACAATATTCTTCAAAAGCCGCAACCAGATTATTTGAAATCATTTTCGCGCTGGCTCCTTCAATATTATGCCTTTCAAGAAAATGAACCAATTTGCCGTCCTTGAATAAGGCAATTGAGGGTGAAGAGGGAGGATAAGGCAATAAATGCTCACGGATTTTATTAACTGCGTCATAATCAAATCCCGCAAAGCTTGTAGCTAAATGCTGCGGTTTTTTATTGCTGGATTCTACTGCAAGCAAAACGCCGGGGCGCGCAGTTCCTGCAGAGCAGCCACATACAGAATTAATAACGAACAGCGTGGTTCCATCCTGAGATAATGCATTTTCAACCTGATCATCTGTTTTTAAATCTGCAAAGCCATTTTCAGTCAATTCTTCCTTCATCGGAATTACTATTTGTTCTGGATACATAATATGATTTTTTAGTTTGCAAATTTACTAATAATTCAT
>JALYVO010000056.1 GCA_030853195.1 Bacteroidota bacterium
ATTATTGTATATGTACCAAATTATTGCTCGCAAGTTGCTCTCCAGCAGAGCTTGTTACTCTTCATTTAGCAGATCAAAAATCGTTTATTTCATAACTAGAAAAAGCACCATTTTTGACCACATTACCGGCCACCAGTAAAAATAATAGCAATCAAACATAACCCAGGTTGTTATAAGTATTTGCCTTCCTGTATTTTTTTGATATAAATATTTATGATACCCGCATCTTAACGTAAAGGTCAGGATTACATTCATATTGTAATCATCATCTATTTCACCAACTTGGCTGCAAAGCCACCACCAGGTTGAAGGTTGAGGACGATAGTACTTGTTCTGCTTACGCTTTTATTTGTGATAACAGTTCTTTCAACGGAATGCTTATCATCTTCCATCAAAACTGCGTGATAACTTCCTTTTCCCATGAATGACAAAGCAATGTTTAAGTCTCTTGCGGCTTCACCATTCACTGCTGCCAAATACCATGTGCTACCTTTTCTTCTTGCATAAACTGCCACCCCTCCAATTTCACTTTGAGGCAAAACAATTGTTTCATCCCAGGTTGTTGGCATTCCAGTAATCATTTCTTTAATAGGGCTTGTTAGTAGGGCTTGAGGGTTTACTGCTAAGCACATAAAGGGAGAGGTAAAAGTAATTACTGTTGCAACCTGGTGTGTTATAGTGGTACCTTTGATAAGGTCTTGCCTTAAACTCAATGGGGTGTAATCACCATGACCAGCAAGAAAGCGGGTGAAGGGCAGAGTTGCATTATGCTTTGCCCAGTTATTGGGATTCTCGAGTCCCCGGATTCCTTCTCTTGACATTTCGTTTAGCCAGGTCCTGCTTTGCCCGGTTGGTTTATCTGCTCCATGAAAGTCAAGCATCAGATGCAGTTTTGCTGCATCTTTTAATGCTTCCTGGTAAAAATTCAGTACTTCCTGCGATTCATTGTCAAAAAAATCAATTTTCAATCCTACTACGCCTGCCTGCTTGCACTGTTCAAAAAATTCCCGTCGGGCTTTAGGCTCCTTCAATCCGGGCACACCGTTCCTGTCAGGATATGCTTTCCATACCCATACTTTTACATGCTGTTCGTTTGAGTAATCTACTAGTTCTTTTAGCAGTGCCCACTTATCTTTACCCCCATCATGCCACTGCGACCAGCCTTCATCAACTAAGTTGTATTCAAAGCCCAACTTTCCAGCCCATTTGGAGTAGGTTTTCATGTTTTCAAATGTTACACCGCCATTGCCGGCTAACCACGACCACACGCTTTTACCTGGTCTGATCCATCGGGTGTTGAAACCGTCTGGAAACAGCGTTTTATCAGGTGCAGGAGAAACGTTAGAGATGATATCACAATTTACCAGGGTGTTCAGGTCTTTGCCGATTTCAATTATGCGCCAGGGCGTCTGAATGTTTCCATTTATATTAGTAATACCTGTAAGGTTAGCTGCAAAGGCATTGTTTCCAGTAGCTTTCAAAGACATGCCTGCAAAATCTATTACTCCTCCTTCAGTAATAGCTGCATAACCCATATTGTTTGGAAGCCGTATTGTTAGCGGCGGGCCTGCCAATTGTCCCTCCTTCACTTCGTCTATATTTTGTTGTTGGTATTTGCCTTCGTAGTTCCCAATATCGCCCTGACTCCAGATCACGCTTCCGGCAGGGATTTTAAAGATAGTGCCATCGGCATTTACTTCCCTTTTGCCCGTGCCTTGCAGTATATATCGAAATGCTATGCCATTGTCAAACACTTTTGCCTCAAAAGTAAAGGATGATGAAGGCACTGTTCCCTTAATATTGAACAAGGCATCATTGCAGTGATTTACAGCAATGCTGTGCACGCCGCGCCACGGATAAGTCTCTTTGATAACGCTCCGTCTGATCGCGCCTAATGAGTTCACTTCGTTAGTGGTGTTGTTATCAACTGTTAGACCCAAAGCAGAAGGCGGCATTAATACCTGCTTGTGATAATCAACCTGGTAATTCAGATGATGGTCCTTTACAAAAAGCTTGAGCTGTATTTGACCATCCGGGCTAACTACAATGGCCTGCCTGCTTTGAGCCTGTAATAAATTGCTAATAGCAAATGTGATAAACAGGATGAAAGTTATTCTATAGAATTTATTCTTATTAAAGTGATTCATATAATTAAAGGAGTAAATGGTTTAGCTAAACAAATAAAAAAGTAGTTTTTTATGATTTTTAAAGGTCGTTTACATATTCAAAAGTGCAACAGTCATAATTATGATTTTTTAAATGTAAAACGAATATTGGCGGTATTTCAAAAAAGAACTGGATTTAATCTCATACTCAAATAACAAGCAATTCTATTTTTTCTGCAACAATTGGATTTGATAACTGAAAGTTGACGGCTCTGCATGTACACGGCAGGATTCTATCGGCCGTGGTCCACAACCATTGGAACCGACACCGAGTGTTTTATGACTGATACACAGCACAGTGCCTGAACTTTTTGGCAGGTCTATTTTGTATTCCACGGGATCCATCTCTTCATCACTATAAGGAAGTGCCGAAACCTGCATTAATGCCGAATCCTGTTTGATGGTTATTCCCAAACCTTTTTTAGAACTCACAGTTGCCCAGCGTACATCTTCATGATTGCCGCATTCCATTGGTTTTTCATAAGGGGTCATCTGACTGCTTACACTGCTTGCGTAATGACCTACATCTGAGCCGCTCTTACGGTCTTTATAATTTTCCATAGGGCCACGACCCAGGTAATCAAACTTATCCAGGTCCTTATTTAAAAACATTCGTACGCCAAGCCTTGCGAGTACCAATGTGGGATCGCTGGTTTTTACATTATTTACAACGTTGATTACACCCTTACCATTTATGGTATAAATCACGTGGTGATAAACCGTAAAGTTATTCTTCCCAGTTCCGGTTAAACTTACTTCGATCTCAACTACATTATCGGCAAGCTGGGTACTTTTCACTTCATTGGTGACCCAGGTAATTGACTTTAAACCATTTTTCACCCAGTCATTATAAGCCCATATATCATCTTTCTGATGAGGTGCCCGCCACAGGTGCAGCATAGGGCCGCCATCTTTTTGTAAGATACTTTCGCCGTCCTTTTCTATTGTTGAGAAGGTGCCTTTTACTTTATCAAAATCCAGGTTGAAATCCGTTCCTTTTACGCTAATTATATCCTTAGAATCATTTAAAGTTAATTTACTGCCTTGTCCTTCATCTGCAACGGCAGGGATAGCGATCGGTAACTCAAGTTGCTGCCAGGCAACTTCATAGCCTTTTTTTGCCCACATATTATCTGTTGCCAAGTCAAACGAAATCCTCAGGAAATATTCAGCACCGGGTTTTGGGTTGACCTTATAGGGTATTTTTACATCTTTTTCTTCACCGGGATTGATAACTCCTAGTACTAAGTCGCCTGAATAAATCTTATTACCATCTTCACTCAACTCCCATTTAGGACTTAAACCATTTAGGTTGATGAACTGATAGCGGTTTTTTATAGTAACTATGCCGTTTTTGAGATCTTTCGGGATAATGCTAATCCACTGATAAGCATGTTTCAGTTCCGGGTAATGAGGCTTTGGTGATCTATCGGAAAATACAACGCCTTTATGAATAAAGTATTGATCGTTGGGATATTCGCTAAAACCTCCGCCAAAGGCAGTTATAGGATGTTTAGGATCGCGATTATTATAAATACCCTGATCCTGCCATTCCCAGATAGCGCCACCCAATAGTTGAGGGTATTTATCAAATAACTCATTGTAAATATCTACGGAACCCATGGAATTAAACATGGCGTGTGCATATTCGCATAGATAGAAAGGTTTAGTCAATGTTTTGTCGTTGGCTCTTTTATCCAGATCGTCTAAACCTGTGTACATTTCACTGTCTATATCCGCAGGATTCTTATCATCTCCTATGCCGAAACCCTGGTAGTGTGTTGGCCGGCCTGGGTCAATGGCTTTGATAGCTTTCAATATTGCCCTAAAATTGGAACCGCCGCTACCGCATTCATTACCTAACGACCATATAATAACAGAAGGATGATTTTTAAAATTCTCTACATTGGCTACATTCCTGTCTATAAGTGCAGCCTTGATTCTCGGATCTTCGTTAAATTCATCCCATGATCCATGACTTTCCAGGTTTGCTTCTGCAACGAGGTATATGCCATATTCATCACACAACTCATACCACCTCGGATCATCAGAATAGTGGCAGGTACGGACATGGTTACAGTTGGCTTGCTTTATCAGTACTATATCCCTGATCATTTGCTCTTCGGTAATTGCATGGCCATCATCTGGCCAGTTTTCATGTCGGTTAACCCCTTTTAATTTGATAGGAACTCCATTTACAGTGAACAGACGGCCTTTTATCTCTATCTGACGGAAGCCCGTATGTGATGACAAAGTTTCTATAGTGCGATTTTCATCAATGATAGTAATTACAGTGGTATAAAGCTTAGGCGTTTCTGCAGTCCACTTTTGTGGATTGCTGACGTTGAAATTTACTTCAACTGTTACCTCTTGGCCGGGATCCAATGATGGAATCGTTTTTTTTCCCTCGGCTCCTGGTACCAGTGTTGTACCATAATATAAGGAAACTTTTAATTCACGTGCTTTCATCTCCGTGACACCATAATTTTTCACTTTAGTGGTAACCACAAGTTCGGCATCCTTAAATTCTTTATCCAGGTTAGTTTTAATGAAGTAATCCCTGATATGTTCCTGCGGAGCGCTCCATAAGGTGACATTCCTGAAAATACCACTCAGGCGCCACATATCCTGATCTTCGAGATAGCTGCCCGTAGTGAAACGATACACTTCAACAGCTATCATATTTTTACCCGCTTTTACATATTTTGTTATATCAAATTCAGCAGCATTGCGGCTGTTAACACTATAGCCAACTTTTTTTCCATTTACCCATAAAAAGAAACCAGCATCAACACCATCAAAAGTTACGAAAATGCGACGCTCTTTCCAGTCTGCAGGCACTTCAAAGTTTCTCCGGTAACTTCCCACAGGGTTTCTTTCCTGATAAGCAGTATACTTAACAGGTGGTGTACTCATTACTCTTGGAAAATCTTTTTTAAAAATATAGGTAAAATTGCTGTAATAAGGCGTTCCATAACCTTCAACCTGGAAGTTGGAGGGCACTTTGATATCTCTCCAGGCGGAAACATCATAATCAGTTTTATAAAAATTAACCGGGCGTTTTTGAGGCCAGTCAACCCAATTGAATTTCCATTGCCCGTTCAAACTATGGCTAAAGGAAGAAGCATGCCGGTTAGTCACCAGGGCTTCTTTTAGCGAAGCATAAGGCATTAAAGTAGCATGATAAGCTTCTTTGTTTATGCCAATACATTCGGGATCTTCAATTTCTTTGGGGACAAATGCAGTATCTGCTTTTGAAAACAGATGGTTTTCCGACGGCTCTTGCCCTAAAGTTATTTTATGGCTAAAAATAAAGATGAAAATCAATAAGATCTTTACAACGTCTTTCTTAAAGGAGGCTTTTCTCATAAATGATATAATAAAATGGAAATGAATTTACTGCAAAGAACTATAAATTTCAACGCTGCATACAGGCATAGGATACATATTTATTGTCATTGAGTCCTTTTAATATTTAATGACTATCCGCAATTTGGTTTAAAGTTCAAGAAAAGCCAGGAAATAGTTTTTAGGAATATTTTATTGAGACGAATAAAAAGATATGATTTTTTTGAACTGATTTATAGCCTGATAACAATTTAATTATAATTAAGAAAAGCCAAAAAGTAGTTTTATCGATTTTTATAGAATTTACAATCATCTTATGTCACAAAATCAAATAGGGGAGAGTCATCAAAAATTGTGCTTATTGTTTTTTTTCCTGGTTAAATTATTACCTTACTTGTCAGGTGAATTTTCAAATTTACTAAGCACCCAATTTCCAACTTCAGCACCTTGTTTGACCCCGTTATCAATAGCATCCATAAAATGGATGCCACCATAAAATCTCGAAATAGCTGCTTCTGCAGCAGCCTCTTTGAAAGATTGGAAATGCCTTGGTGATAATCCATAAGCTACTTCAACACTGTCAGTAAAAGAAAAATGTTCGCCAAAAAAGTGGGTAAGGATCACAGCTGATGAGGAAGAAATAACAGAGTGCCCACTTAAATATTCCGGGAAAGGAGGCGTTTGTAGCATCGGAACCCATGTGGGGTCAATATATTTGCGGATGGCTGTTTCAGGGCGTATTCTGTTGCTTCTGTATTTTTCATCCCAGCAACAAATAAAGGCGTCCATTAAACCTTCTGATACCAGGGTATAAATCTGCATACTTTCGTTGAAATTCTTATTTGCTTTTTCGCAGGCTATTCCGGTAATGCCCAGCCAATGTGCGCCGGGTGATATTTTTTTAAGCCCTAACATCAAATGGCCATTATCCTGAACGGCAAATGGATTACAATCCCAAAAAGCTGCAATTTCGCGATGCTCCTTAGGTAAGGTTTCTTTATAATTCAGCAACATTAATTTGTAAAAATCTGAGTTGGTATCCTGCGAAAAAGTGACCGGCGGAATAGGTTTGAACTGTGAGCAGGAATCCAGTGTTAAAGTCCTTACTTTATTGAAATAGGGTTCTACTGCAGCAAAATAAGCAGGCGGGGTAGGATACCAGAGACCTTCTTTATTGGAGGGTGAATATCTAGGGTAATTACTGGTCTTATTATAGCCGTCGGCTTTTGCATAACCAAGTATTTCTTTACTTATAAGTGTTGCATAATGCTGAGATTGATTAATTGTTTCTTCTGAAAAACCAAGTTGCCTGCATGAATCTAAAAAATGAGTTTCATATTCTTCTAACAAATTTCCGGATGGCTGCAATTTCTTTGCTGTCTCCATCATTGCAAGTAGGGCAGCTAACTGGTATGAGCAAGACTGAAGAGAATCCGGCTTTTTAATTTCAGGATAGTTATTCAATATCCCATGCATGCTTTTAAACTTTGCATTATTTTGAGCAACAACTTCATAACCGGCTAAACAAGTGTAAGAAAAAAAACGTGCTGCTAACGGAGGGTTTGTAATGTCATGGATCATGATATCCGTCATTTTAGTAATGATGGCACTGATATCGTTATTGCCAAATGAAGGCAATTGTTTTTTTTGTCTGCATGAGCACAGCAGGATAATGAAATAAGAAATGGCAAGTATATACCTAAATATTTTTATACTGTTTTTTTGCATTTGAATTAATATTCCTGTTCAGTCATTTTAAAATAAGAATCACTATAAGTTTTGGATGCCTTGCAATGTTTATTTTTTAAAAATAAAATTTCACCTTAATTTATAAGCTAAAACATTATTCTGATTGATGCCAAATAATAAAATATTATTTATATAAAGCACACTGCGTACATCACCCCAAAGATGAAAACCGGATTGCTGTTGGTTGATATAACTGAAATTGCCTTTTCCGTCATTATGAAGCAAAACTCCGTAATTGGCATCACTTTTACCGAAACGCAAACGGGCATGATTAATATTTCCGCATAACAACAAATCTGATTTTCCGTCTTTATCATAATCTAAAACTGAAATGGTAAATACCGGTGAGAATTGGGCTTCCATAGGTAATGCTTTTCATGAAACTTTCCATCCCTGCCACTTTCAAAATAAGTAGTCCGGAGATCATTAGCCTGAAGGTGTTTGGCATCCTTCATTTCTTCAGTTGAAAAAATTTCTTTTACTGTTGCATCTGAATAACTTTTGTAATCAGGGAACCTCGTGCGCATAATACTCATCTGGTCTAATAGTTCGTCGCGGGATATATAGGGATAACTTTTATGTTGCATATAAAAACAAAGAATCGGGTCGATGGAACCATTATTATCAAAGTCTTTGTAATACATTTCAGCGGGTTCTTTATCGCTAATCTTACATTGGGAATTCAAACCCATATTTCCAATAACTAAATCTTGTTTGCCATCTCCATTCAAGTCTGCAACAAGCAACTTGTTCCACCAGCCACTATATTCTTTATCGAAGTAATCCTTTGTTTTATTTTCTAATTTACCATTTACATTTACAAAAACAGTTACTGGCATCCATTCACCCACCACAACCAGATCAGGTTTTTTGTCATTATTTATATCAGCCATGCCGCATCGGTTATCATTCCCGCTTTTTGAAGTTGTGGTGCAAGCGATGCAATTTTATCTGTAAAATTTCCTTTCCCGTCATTTATTAACAAATAGCTTTGCGGAATTTCAGGATACTGGCCGGGAATATTTCTACCGCCAACGAAGAAGTCAATATATCCATCTCCATTTATATCTGCGGCACGTACGCAACTTTTGCTTACACGCATCTCCGGCAATGCATTTATCGCTTTTGTGAAATTCCCTTTGCCATCATTCATATATAGCCTGTCCTGTAACAAAACATCGCCAGCTGTATAATTATGATAACCCCCGCTCACCACATACAAATCTTTGAATCCATCATTATTTACATCAATGAAAATAGCATCTGCATCTTCGCATAGTTTATCAGCCTCAAAAGCAGGTTGCGCTTTTTTAATGAATTGTCCATTCTTTTGCTGGATATACAAAACACCTGCCTGGCCGCTTCCTCCGCCAGCATATATGTCTTCTAAACCATCTCCATTTACATCTCCCTTTACCAGGCATGGGCCTGAAAAAGAAAGTGGATTCACCATTAACGGCTGCCGTTTAAAGTCATTGATATTGTTTATCGCATTGTGATAAATTACTGGAGATATCGTTTCTTTGAATAATGATTTTGGAGGCTTAGGAATAGAATATTTGGAGTTCGCATTTTTTTCATTGAGCGTAATAAATTGATTTGATTTAACATTTTTGAGTACCTGCTCTCTGCCGCTTACCCACACTATTTTTAAGGAATCTATCGTGCTGTCTTTGCCCAGTCCAAAATGCAATATGGGTGACACGGAGGATTGAAAACCTCTTGAAGGCATCTGCTCCAGGTATTGTTGTTTACTCTTATTGTAAATAGATACTTTAGCGCCAATACCTTGCGTGTTTTTTGCTGCACCCTCTAACTTTATCGCTAAATAATGATTATCTTTTTGTTTGTTGCTTTCATTGCGGTAAATGAATGCGGGCTGGTTGATATTGTTTACAATCAAGTCAAGGTCGCCATCATTATCTAAATCCGCATAGGCGGCACCGTTACTGCTTGAAGGTGTATTGATGCCCCACGCTTTGCCCATATCACTAAATGTGAGGTGGCCATTGTTTTTATACATATAATTTGCCACATTTGAAGAAGGCATTTGTTTTATTATTTCCAGGACATCTTGTTTTTTCAATTTTCCCTTACTTTGGATATAATCATTCATATACTTTATGAAATCCATGTTTGTAAAATCCCGCAGGTAACCATTTGTCACATATAAATCTTTCCATCCATCATTATCATAATCTGCAAATAATGGAGCCCAGCTCCAATCAGTATTAGAAATACCTGAAAGTTGACCTATTTCGCTAAAAGTGCCATCTCCATTATTCAACTGAAGCATATTACGCATGTACTGATAATAAAAACCACTTCTTAGGCCTAAGTCAAACTTTTCATAATTATCAGGAGCAAATAATAATTTTTGCCGATGGTTGTCTTCCGGAAGCATATCTAATGTAAAAATATCTGGAAGGCCATCGTTATTTATATCCGCTACATTATTACCCATTGAAAAATGGCTGGTGTGCCCAATGCTGGTTTGCAGCTTATTCGTGAATGTGCCATCTTTATTATTGATATACAAATAATCGGGTACGCCATAGTCGTTGCTGATATAAATATCCTGCCAGCCATCTCCGTCTATATCTGCGATGCCGGCGCCAAGCCCGTAAGTTAATACAGAGCTGCTGATGCCTGCTTTTTCGGTAACATCTGTAAAATGATTATTGTCGTTTTTGTAAAGTTTTACTCCAATATTAGCATCTTTTTTTTTGAGCAGCGCTGATGTGGCTGACTCATCTAAAATCGGGAGATTATCAGGATTATGTGCCAATAAAAACATATCAATATCGCCATCGTGATCATAATCAAAAAAATAAGCCTGGGTGCTAAAGCCTGAATCGGCAAGGCCATACTGTGCCGCTTGTTCACTGAAAATTGGAATACCATTGGCATCATTGCCTGTGTTGATAAATAATTGATTGGCCCTTTTACCAGGCGGAACTTTCCCAGAATAACAAACATATATATCCAACTTTCCATCTCCATTTACGTCTGCCATGGTAACTCCTGTTTTCCATGGCCCCGGCCTTGCCTGAACATTGGCTGCAACTGTGATATCCTGAAATTGCATATTTCCTTTATTCAGGTATAATTTGTTTTCACCAAGATTGCTTGAAAAATAGATATCCTGCAAGCCATCGTTATTTTATTACATCTCCTACTGCTACACCCCCGCCATTGTAAAAATATTCATACAGTAAAACGTTTGTATTTATTCCTTCAGTTAGATCATTTCTAAAGTGAATATTGGTTTGTTCAGGCGGTAATAATGTAAAAAGTGTTGGTGCTGATGGGGTTGTTCCTTTATTGGAAGAAGGATTTTTACAAGATGTTACAGCAATTAATAGTACGATACCCAGAATATAGATTATACAATTTTTATTCAAAGCGTATTATTTAGTCGACTAATTAAAAAACCTGTACCAACGTAATACTGGTACAGGTCGAAATTACCAAATTAATTTTTATTTATTAATAGCCGGGATTTTGGATGAGTTTTAAATTTCTGTTTATTTCATCACGGTTAATAGGCCTGAAGTACATTTTATCTAACCATGTACGGTTTTCAAGAGTATTATCAGTAAAAGGTACATACATATAGCTGTAATCGGTTTCATCGTGTCGATAAGGCACGGGCGCTGTTGCCCCTGGTTTTAGCACACCAGTAACACCTATGAATTCCAGTTTTCGTCCCAGTGTTGTAGGTGCTATCATCCACCTGCGGGCATCGTGGTAACGCTGTTCTTCAAATACCATTTCTATTCTCCGTTCATTTCTATATTCCTGTCTTAAAGCATCACCGGATAATGTGATCGCAGGCATTCCTGAACGAAATCTTATCTTATTTAACCAGGTTTTTGCAACATCCTCCTGGCCTAGTTCAATAGATGCTTCTACATAATTCAACACAGCTTCGGTATATCGAAAAAAAGGATAAGGTATATATTGCCTTGTATTATTATCCACCACGGCCGGATTGGGATCAATGAATTTACGCATATAATAGCCCGACCATGAAGCATTCCAATTTTCAATTGAACTCGTCCTGGTATCAAGGCCAGCTAAATAATCACCACCTGGCTTAGTTTGATAAGAGCCAGTTTGAATTTGGTTAGCCGGATCTACATTACCGGAAATTTTATCACGTGGCTTCCAGCCTGCACCATCATACAAAATACTGGCATAAAACCGCGGATCCCTGTTTGAATAAGGGGAGGCTGCTTCAACGGGATTCGTCCAACTAAATTTTGTTCCATCCATCATTTCATAATCATCCACCAATTCCTGTATAGGAACATTACCTGCCCAGTTATGATAGCCATTAGGCCCATTGTCCAAACCTACTGAAGTACCATCACCGCCGGGTCCACCAGTATAAAGATCAGGAGAAAATTGACGCATAAATAATAACTCACTGGATGCAGCAGCGTCAATACCCGGCCCTTTGCTTGCCCCACCCATAGAAATTGAAACATACGCCTGGGTTGCAGCCTGTGGAGCTAATGGGGCTGACAGATTGAGCATGTAGCCGCTACCGGCATCCAAGACTGCCTTTGCTGCAACCTGTGCAGCCGTCCATCTGGCTGTACGGTCTCCGGTTACATAACCCAATAATTCAGGATTACTAAAGCTGCTGATAATCGGAGACTTCGATTTTGCAGTAGTTATATCATGTAAATCGCTGGCTGCATATAAAAGTACCCTGGATTCTAACGCTAATGCTGACAATTGAGTAGCGCGGCCGCTTGCAAGACTTTTACCAGTCAACAGCAAAGCTGCACTGTCACAGTCCTTTATTATAAAATTCACACATTCTTCATAAGTGTTTCTTGCTATTGAATAATCCTGATTCAATGCGTAAGAATGGCTGACTATAGGTATAGCCCCGTAATAACGCAGTAATTGCTGATAATAATAACCACGTAAAAAATGTGCTTCACCCTGGAGGCGCGCATTCAAAGCGGTATCATTGAAAGTTGCCTTTTTTAAGTTTTCCAATGCAAGGTTACAGGATCTTATATAGGTATACATATTCCCCCATTCGTAAGTATTATCTACCCAACCTAAGTTAGATGGATTTAATGTGCCTTCATTGATTGTATTAATACCACGGCCCGGATGCACAAATACAGTCTCATCGCTTAAGGAAGCCAATTCCTGTTCATCCCAACCGCCATTCCCTAATCCATTATAAATATTTGTTACAAAGGCTTCAGATAATGAGCCATCTGTCCATGTTACAGCAGAGGAAATTGATGTCAATGGAATAGTATTCAAAAATTCTTTTTTGCACGAGCCTATCAGTAATGATAAGCACATAATAAAACCTGCATAATATATCGTTATCTTTTTCATTGTTATAGTTTTAAAAAGTTACCCTAGCGCCTACATTAAGTATTCTAGCCTGTGGATAATACTGGCCATTACCACTCGTTGATTCAGGATCCCATATTTTCATTTTATCCCATGTTACAAGGTTAAGTGCACTCACGTATATGCGAAATGCATTAATACCAGTTCTCTTGCCAATTTTGTCAGATATATTATAACCCACCTCAATATTTTTCAGACGCAGGTAATCACTGCTTCTTAAGAAATATGTATTAATTTGTTGAGTATAATAAGTATTGTTCCTATTCGCTATACGCGGATCAACACTACTAGGTTTATCAATTGTCCATTGGTGGTCATAAGAGTATTGAAGATAATTACCAATATCGCCTGATTCATTTAAACCAAATGCAAGTAAACCTCCAGTTGCACCCTGAAATAAAATCGACAAATCGAAGTTTTTGTAACCAACGTTAATATTCACACCACCAGTAAAAGTAGGCTCATTCGTTTTATCTAACCTTACCTGGTCATCGCCATTAATTTTACCGTCATGGTTAATATCTTTATACTTCATATCACCTGGTTTAAGTGCTGGAGTAAGCCCAGTATAATCAATTGTATTTGCATCGATTTCTTTTTGATCTTTAAAAACACCATCATATTCGTAAGCAAGAAATGCACCACCGCCACCGCTGCTAAACGGATGTCCTGTAGCTAATTGCCATGCAGGCGCGCCTGGTGCCTCATCCTGGAATAATATTTTGTTTCTTGCATAACCGCCATTTATATTTATAGAGTACTTAAAATTCCCGGTGTGCCCATTATAACCTACACTAAAATCGTATCCTTTATTTTCTGATTTGCCAATATTTGTGGGAGGCAAAAGATTCGAAATACCTGAACTTTGCGGTGTTGAGCCTGATTTTTGCCACAAAATGTGATCGCGTTTATTGTAAAAATAATCAAATTCAAAATTAATGCTATTATTAAGTAAAGTACCTTCTATACCCACATCACTATTCTTAGCTACTTCCCACGTAAAATTGGGATTAGGTACTACCTGCTCATATAAAGTTTTAAAGGCTGCGTTATTAATTGTATAATTGTTAAAGCCATAAGTAGATAAGAATTGGTATTCCTTAAGTTGATTATTATAATATACCTGGTCATTACCTAATACCCCATATGAAGCCCTTAGTTTTAAAGAATTCACGAACGTAATACTTTTAAAAAAGTTTTCTTCGGAAATCCGCCATCCTGCAAGTATACCAGGAAAAAATCCAAAGCGGTGACCCGCAGGAAAAAGATAAGACCCATCATCACGCCACAAAAATTCCGCAAGGTATTTTTCTTTATAGTTATATGCTACGCGACCAAAATAACTCAAACGGGCGCGGTTATAGCCTGCACCACCAACCTGCTGGCCAAGTGTACCGCCGGCAAATAACTGCGAAAGAGCAGGAGAAATAAAATTTGTGCGGTAAGCATTAAAATCATCTTCTGTATCTGTTTCTTTTGTAACGGCAGCCATTAAAGCAATCGTGTGAGGCCCTATTTTACGGTCATAATTAATAAATCCTGAAGTTAGAATATTCAGGTAATTATAATCAGCCTGGCCAAGCTGCGGACTTGTAAAAGTTGACCGCAGGTTCCTTGTAAGCAAAGGTGTCTTGCCATCGGCTTGGTAAGTAGTATGATCCCAAAAATACAAATACCAAGGAATTTGCCAGGTTTTAGTCCGCTGAATTTCCTTGTCCACAGAGGCAGTACCTGTTACTTTCAATCCCTCTACACCCGGAATAAGAAATTCTACTTTTCCGTTTATCTGGTAGTAATCCCTTTTATCATCGGCGAAGCCGGTTTGGCTGGTGGTGATTACTATTGGGTTTTGCCCGTTTTCAATATCCGGGCCTGGTAATCCATTAGGCCAGACTTCAGGGTCAGTGGGCCTTCCGCGCATCAGCATCCTGAAAATTGAGCCTGCAGATTGCGTGGGAAAATGGCGATATTCTTCACGGGCTGTTAAGCCAATGCTTGTGGTGATGTATTTATTAACATTGGCATCAATGCTTATGCGCATATCGTATTGCTTGTAACCGGTCGCTGAATTTTTGTAATAACCATCCTGGTTCTGATAGCCTAAAGAAGCCAGATATTTTACATTTTCAGATCCCCCTTTTATCTGCAAAGAATGCTGTTCTTGCGGAGACCATGTTTTAAGAGTTGTTTTGAACCAATCTGTATTGGGATGCCCCCAAGGATCACTTCCGTCTTTATATTTCTGTACATCTGCAGGTTGAAACGGGGCACGGATGATATTTCCTGCAACTGTTTTATAACTTCCTGTAGTGTTAAACGACGCTTCGGCAGCGGCCCATTCGGCAGAAGGTACACCATCGTATATAGTTGTCTCATTGTTCATTTGCGCATACTCAACAGCACCGGCCATCTTAGGTACACGTGTTGGCTGCGACCAACCATGATTAAACGTATAAGATAGCTGAGGCTTGCCAGACCTGCCATGCTTGGTGGTAACTAAGATTACACCATTGGCAGCCCTGGAACCATAAATTGCGGCAGAAGCATCTTTTAATATAGACATACTTTCTATATCTGCAGGGTTTAGCCGATCCAATCCGCCAGCAACATCGGGTACGCCATCAACCACTATAAGTGCGGAAGTATTGCCAAATGTATTGGTACCGCGAATTCGAATATTGGAACCATCATAGCCAGGTTCACCCGATGATTGAACTGCACTTATCCCAGGTAAACGTCCTACCATTGAATTGGATAAATTCACAGTGGGAGTTTTTTCGAGTTCAGTTCCCTTTACCTGCGACACTGCGCCTGTAACGGTAACCTTTTTTTGTGTACCGTAACCAACCACCACTACTTCTCCCAACTGTGTTTCGCTGGCTTTGAGTAATACATCAAATGAGGCCCTCCCATTTACAGGTATTTCCTGGGGAATATAACCTATACTCGAAACTACCAAAGTTGCATTTGAATTGTTCACAGATAAAGTAAACAATCCATCATCAGATGTTATGGTACCTTTCTTTTTCCCCTTTTCCGTTACAGAAACGTGAGGTACACCTATACCAGCTGCATTTTTAATTTTTCCCGAAACTGTGGTTTGAGAAAAAATACAAGATGTAATGCCAAAAAAGAAGAGCAATAAAAGAACAATTTGTTTGCATAACCATTTACTCAAATGGTTATCATACAGCAGCAAAAAATGTTGTTTTGGATTCATGTGTAGTGGTTGTAAGTGAAAAAATAATTTCTTGATGTAATTTAACTGAAATTTAAGATTCTTTAATTGTATAATACAAAATAATGCATTAATTAGCTTAATTGCTTTTCATATAATACATTATTTTTGACATACTGTGCATTTCATTGTATTTGAAAAAAATGTTGGACATTTAGTCCATTCAACATTTAAAAATACAGTTTGAACAAATCGGCATCAAAGTACAACCTATGATTCTATAACATTCAATATGTTTGATCAATTTTTCTGACATTTTTTATTTATAATGTTAAATAAATATTGCTTAGTATTGAAATTAAAATACATTATTTGAAAACGGAGATTTATATAAAAGCTGTATTTTTTTTAATTTTTAATATTGTTCAATCTTTTGGTAATATTTTCTCCCAACCCTATCCTTATAAATTTAATTACCTAACAATTGATGAAGGCTTATCACATACTGACGCAAATGATATTGCGCAGGATAAACAAGGCTATATCTGGGTGGCTACCTATTTTGGGCTAGACAGGTTTGATGGCTATTCTGTAAAAAAATATTACAATAGTAATACTCCCTTGCATAATGCTTTTAAAAATCGTGTTAGATGTATTTACCCAGATGAGAAAGGTAATATATGGCTTGGTACCGAAGACGGATTACAGTGCTTTGATTCAAGATTAGAAAAGTATATCGATTTTAACGAAACAAAAAAAAAGGCCGATCCCAGATTTGAGAAATTGTATAAACCGTCCGGGAAATTAATATATGGTCTTGCAGAAAGCCGTGTAAGATTATATTCAGTTGACGTAAATTCAATTGAAGAGCAAAGTTTAAATATACCTCCAGGCGTAGAATTCTCGGATATGGTGCCGGATCAAAACGGAATTCTCTATTTATCAAGCAATAAAGGCCTTTGGATACTGGATAAAAGAAGAAATTTCATAAAGATCAATATCGCCGGCATCTCTTATCAGGATCTGTCATGTGTTAATTTTGATAATCAGAACAACCTTATGATAGCATCCGGAAACAGAGTGTTTCTTATAAGTAAAAAAGCAGTATCATCAGATACAAATGAAAGTCAGGAATTTATTGTCACAAAACAATTTGCCTGCACTAATAGTCCTGGTATAAAGAATATACTAGAAGATAACAGATCGGATTATTGGGTAAATACAGGCTCAGGCCTAGTCAGGCTTGATAGTAACCTAAATCTTATTCAAGTTGTAAACAGTAAAAGTTCACTACGCAGTTTGAACGCAAATTCATTAACTAAAATATTTATTGATCGCTCAGAATGTTTATGGGTCTGCACTTTTGGCGGCGGGGTAAACTATTGTGATTTAAATGAAAAATTATTTTACACAATCCAGCATAATCCTGAAATTTCAAATTCTTTAAGCGGCAATCACATTCGTTCCGTGTTGCAAGAAGGTCAAAACCTTTGGATTGGTACGACAGCAAACGGGTTAAACCTGTATAATTTAGAGACTCAAAAGTTCGACTATTACAATACTTTTAATTCTCGCATTAAATTAAAAAGTGATGCAATAACATCATTAACACTTGATAATGATAGGAATTTATGGATTGGAAACGGTTCTGGCATTGAGATACTGAAGCCGGACAGAAAGAATTTATGGAAGCCACCCGGTTATGACAAATTCCCTACATATGTAATTGAAACAATTGTAAAAGATTGCTATGGAAATATTTGGTTTGGTAACCATACAGACAGATTTGGTGTGGTATGGAAGGATAAACTAAATTATTACCACGTGAAATATTATGGTGAAGGTTATTTTATCCTTGCAGATAAAACTAAACCTCAATTATTTATTTCCAGTACTCACGGTCTGAAGCGGGTGATCATTGATGATAAAGGAAATATAAACAAAACATTTAGCTACGAAGCCTCTTCCCAACCCAATTCTTTAAGTTCGAATTATATCTATCCAATCTGCATGCAGAATGACAGTACCTATTGGATTGGCACTATCGGAGGTGGCCTAAATCGCATGTCATTACAGGAAAAGAATAATGATTATTTAATCAAATCTTATAATAGTAATTATGGAGTTTTTAATGATGTAGAAAGTCTTGAGATAGACAACAGCGGAAACATCTGGATAGGTGGGAACGGGCTTGAATGCCTGAACCCTCCAACAGGAAAATTGACAAGATATGATAAGAATGATGGCCTGCAAGGGAATAGCTTTAAAGTAGGTTCTTCATATAAAGGAGTAGATGGAAGACTATATTTTGGGGGAATAAACGGACTTAATTATTTTTATCCGGATCAGATAAAATTTAATACAATTCCTGCAAAACCTGTTCTGACTGATATCTTAATCAACAACGAAAAACTGGGTTATGGAAATCACGATACATCTGAAAATTCTATAACTGAGGTCATTGGTTTTAATAAACGCCTGAAACTTAAATACTTCCAGAATAACTTTGTCATCTTTTTCTCCTCAATGCATTATGCAAATCCTTTGAAATGCAAGTATCGTTATAAACTTGAAGGCTTTGACAAAGAGTGGAAATACACTAACGGAAGAACCCCAAGTGCAGCTTACAGCAACCTTGATTATTATAGTTATAGATTCATTGTGGAGGCAACCAACAATGACGGCATCTGGAGCAAAAGCAGGGCTGAAACAACTATTGTTATCACGCCGCCCTGGTGGAAATCTGATCCTGCAAAAATTGTTTATGGTTTATTGATCCTTGCCGGTCTTTCAGGAATATATATTTATCAGGCAAGATGGTACCGCCTCAAAAGAGAACTTGAAATTCGTGCAGTAAATGAAGAAAAGAGGGAAGAAATGCATAAACATCGGGAAGAACTTTATCAGCAACAATTGGAATTTTTTACCAATGTTTCTCATGAATTTCGTACACCATTAACCTTAATACTGGGTCCGCTGGAAGCTCTGATCAACCAAAACAAAAATGCTTCGTTGAAGGATTCCTACCAGCTAATGTTCAGAAATGCTAAAAGACTAATGAACCTGATCAGTGAACTGATGAATTTTAAAAAGGTTTCGGACAGCATTGTAAGATTACAGGTACAGCCATTAATGATAGATCAATTTTGTAAAGGATTAGCATTGGAATTTCAAAACATTGCTATCAGTAAGGATATTGATTTCAAAATCACGGATCATACGGAGAAGGATCTTTCCGCTCCATTGACCGGCCTTTTCGATGTTCAGATTCTTGAAAAAATACTTTTTAATCTTTTAAATAATTCTTTTAAATATACCAATGAAGGTGGTCAGATATCATTTGAAATATTTTTTGATTTTGAAAAGTTTAAGCCTTCATTTGGCGCAGAGTTTAAGTTGTTGAATGATGATAAACGGGCAAAAAAATATATTTATTTCGGTGTTGCAGATTCAGGAATAGGTATTTCAAGTGAATCCATCAATAGAATTTTTGACAGGTATTATCGTATAAGCAGAAACCATTTAGGATCGGGTGTAGGATTGGCAATTGTTAAGAGTCTTACACAATTGCATAAAGGGGATATTTATGTGTACAGCGAACGAAACAAGGGAACTGAAATTATCATTGGACTTCCTTGGGGTGAAGAGAATTATAACGAATTAGAAAAAGTGGTTTTAGGAAGTAGCCCGGAAGCCCAACTTGAAGTTATAGATAATTCCATCTTATTACTATCGATCACGAATGAAGATGACAAACATGTTGTAATTCCAAAGAGTCACAAACATATTTTACTTGTTGATGATAACAAAGAGCTGCTTGGCTTTTTGAAACAAACATTTGAAAAAGACTATCATATCTACGAAGCTGAAAACGGGAATTCGGCACTTGAAATAGCAACAGAAAAAATTCCTGATTTAATAATAAGTGACGTAATGATGTCTGGAATGAACGGGATACAGCTTTGCAAATCAATCAAAGAAAGATTTGAAACCAGTCATATTCCTTTTATCATTTTATCTGCAAAGGATGCCTTGAACACCAAAATTGAAGGAATGGAATCAGGCGCCGATTTTTATTTTGCCAAACCGCTGAGCATTGATCTTTTACTGTTAACCGTTAAAAATGTATTTGAGCAGAGTGAAAAGCTTAAACTGAGATATACAAACAATTATCTTTCAGAAGCTACTGAACTTGCTCACTCAGAAAAGGACAAAGAGTTTATTCAACAACTTTTGACACTTATAGAAGACCATATACAGGATCCTGATTTGGATGTTGACTTTTTATGTAAGCACTTTTACATAAGCCGCACAAAGCTTTATCAAAAGATAAAAAGCATATCAGATCAGTCGGTTGGAGAATTTATAAGAACCTTCCGCCTAAAAAAAGCCATCCAAATTATGACGCATGAAACTATACCTCTGAATGAAGTGGTTGATAGAACCGGCTTTCAAAGCAATTCTAATTTTTCAAGAACATTTAAAAAAGAATATGGAAAATCGCCTTTACAGTTCATGCAATCTTTGAAAAAGAATTAAATTCATCAAAAAGAATATGATAAAAAGGGTAATGCTTTAGGATTAGGTAGAACGGGAACAAAGTAAAGATAGGGTTATTTTAAAACTAAATAAATTAGTACATTTGTTCTAAAATATTTAGTTATGTTCAAAGGGACCAATGCTATTGGGTTTGGTAAGCGGTTTTATGATAATGAAAGCTGCTATTTGTACTTAATAGAACAGAAATGGGGGAACGGTTTTTCATGCAGCAGATGTGGGCATCAAAAGCATTA
>JALYVO010000030.1 GCA_030853195.1 Bacteroidota bacterium
TACCTCGTTTACCCGGTCAATTTTTTTCTTATGATCCCAGCGGGTAAACATGTCCAGGGGAAATTTAATATTTTTTTCTACTGTCTTACTGTCAAAAAGGGCAGATCCCTGGAAAAGCATTCCTATCTGTTGCCTGAGTTCTTTTCGCTCGTCTTCGGGCATCGTAGTTAAATCTTTTCCGTCAAACAAAATTTGTCCGGAATCTACCTCAAACAATCCCACTAAACATTTTTGCAAAACGGTTTTGCCACTTCCGCTTGTACCAATAATCAAGTTGGTTTTGCCGGTTTCCATTACCGCACTAACATCTTTAAGAATTTCTTTATCTCCAAAAGATTTGATTACATTTTTGATTTCAATCATAAAAGCGTAATTGTAGTTTCAACGTTTTTTTTATAATAAGAAAGAAGCAAGTGTATAATCCGCAAATAGAATAAGTATGCAACTGGTGATCACCGCTGTGGTACTTGCTTTACCAATTTCCAATGCACCTCCTTTTACATTATATCCGTAAAAAGAGGAAACAGAGCTAATAATAAACGCAAATGTATAAGCTTTGGCCAAAGCAAACCACACATTCTTAGGTATAAAGTTTCCTGTTAAACCTCTGTCGAAAGTGTCTGTGGAAATGATACCGCCCAAACTACCTGCAAGCCTGCCACCGTAAATGCCTAAAACCATTGCAAGTATTACCAGTAAAGGAATGGTAATTAAAGCGCCTAATATTTTAGGAGCTACGAGGTATGATTTTGTATTGATACCCATAATTTCCAGGGCATCTATTTGCTCACTCACCCGCATGTTTCCTAATTCGCCGGCAATCTTACTACCCACTACACCTGCTAACACAATGCACACAAGAGTAGGCGCAAATTCAAGGATAACCGTATCACGCACCACCTGGGCAATAGTTTCTTTAGGAACTAAAGGGCTTGTGAGCTGATAGGCAGTCTGGACGGCGCTTACAGCACCCATGAAGATAGAGATCACGCACACAATCCCCAAAGAGCCAAAGCCTATTTCAACAGATTGATGCATGAGTTCTCTCCAATACATTCTTGCATTCTCAGGTTTGGTAAACATTCCTCTCATCATTTTGAGAAAGGCGCCGACCGTAGAAAATAGTTTCATTATAATTTATCTTAAAAAATTTGTAATACTTTTCTTATTTTTTTTAAATTGATTTTTTGAATTTTTTCATCACCTTAAATATCTTTCTTTCTCCGCGTTTTTTGCTCAGATTTTGTTTGTGCATCAATTACGGCTATCAAAACCATGTTATAAATGCTGCGGATGTGGCTTCCCAATTGAAGAATATGAACCGGCTTTCTTATCCCGAGCAGAACAGGGCCAATAGCCTCTGCGCCACCCACTTCCTGCAAAAGGTTATAAGCAATATTTCCTGCGGCAAGGTTAGGAAAGATCAGCACATTCACATCATTATTTACCAGCTCACTGAAAGGATAATTGTCTTTTAAAATTTCTTCATTGAAAGCAACATTGGCCTGCATTTCTCCGTCAATAATGAGAGAAGGCGCTTTTTGTTTGACCATTTCTCTTGCACGCGCCACCAATCTTGCTTCCGGGGAATTGCTGCTTCCAAAATTAGAATAACTTAGCATAGCAATACATGGAACAATACCAAAGTTTTTAACTTCTTTGGCTACCAGCAATGTGATGTCAGCAAGCTCTTCTACGGTCGGATTAAAATTGACAGTGGTGTCGGCGAGAAACAATGGCCCTTTCTTTGTCATCATAATATACATGCCTGCGATCTTTTTTGACCCTTCTTCTAATCCGATGATTTGCAAAGCGGGACGAATTGTGTCAGGATAATTTTTTGAAAGCCCTGATATCATTGCATCTGCTTCGCCGGTTTCTACCATCATACATCCGAAATAATTCCTGTCAAGCATCATTTTTTTCGCTTCATAATAATTAAACCCTTTTCGTTGGCGTTTAGCAAAAAACAACTCGCCATATTCCGCTCTCTTTTTCTGGGTTTCATTACTTTTTGGATCAATAATGGGCATACCTGTAAGATCAATACCATTTTCCTCAGCAATTTTTTTTATTTTTTCAACATTTCCAATCAATATGGGATAAGCAACGCCTTCATCCAAAACAAGCTGCGCGGTTTTTAATATTTTTTGATTTTCCGCCTCAGCAAAGACAACCCGTTTGGGGTCTTTTCTCGCTTTGGCTCCTATTACTCTTAGAAGCTGGTTATCTATTCCCAGCCTTTCATCAAGTTCATGGCGGTATGTATCCCAATCCATAATAGCATGCCGGGCCACTCCGCTTTCCATGGCAGCTTTAGCAACTGCAGGAGCAACCGTAGAAAGCAGCCTGCTGTCTAATGGTTTGGGAATAATGTAATTTGGGCCAAAAACTATATTCTTTTCATTATAGGCCATCATCACAATATCAGGAACGGGGAGCCTGGTTAATTGTGCCAAAGCCTTTACTGCAGCAAGTTTCATGGCTTCGTTAATTTGTGTAGCCCTGACATCCAGAGCGCCGCGGAAAATATAAGGAAATCCAAGAACATTATTCACCTGATTAGGAAAATCACTTCTTCCTGTAGCCATAATCAGATCTTTGCGCACTGCAATCGCTTTATCATAAGTAATCTCCGGATCAGGATTGGCCATCGCGAATACTATGGGATTTCTGGCCATGCTTTTTATCATTTCAGGCAAAACTACATCGCCTACGCTAAGCCCTATAAAAACATCAGCGTCTTTCATTGCTGAGGTTAAGGTAATGTCTTTGTCTTTTGTAGTAGCAAACCTTCTTTTTATCTCATCAAGATCACTTCGCTCTTTATGCAATACACCTTTTCTATCGAACATAATAAAGTTGGAAGGATTGGCGCCAACTGCCACATAAAGCTGCACACAAGCCATAGCGGCTGCTCCTGCGCCATTCACCACAAATTTTGCGCGTTCTATTTTTTTCTTTTGAATTTCAAGTGCATTCAACAAAGCCGCAGAGCTAATGATTGCTGTGCCATGTTGGTCATCATGCATTACCGGAATCTGTAATCGTTCTTTTAATTTTTGTTCGATATAAAAACATTCAGGCGCTTTGATATCTTCAAGATTAATTCCACCGAAAGTTGGTTCAAGCGCCGCAACAATTTCAACAAATTTTTCAGGATCTGTTTCATTGATCTCAATATCAAACACATCAATATCTGCAAATATTTTAAACAAAACTCCTTTGCCCTCCATCACAGGCTTTCCTGCTATTGCCCCTATATTTCCTAAACCTAACACTGCGGTTCCATTGCTGATAACGCCTACCAGGTTACCTTTAGCAGTATATTGATAAGCGGTTTCAGGGTTTTCATGAATCTCCATGCAAGGCACAGCGACGCCGGGAGAATAAGCCAAAGAAAGATCTCTTTGAGTTTTAGTTGCTTTTGTTGGAATTACCTCTATTTTACCCGGCCTTCCCTTTGAATGATAATCAAGCGCCTCTTGGTTACGAAGATTTTTCTGCATAATATTTATTAAACCTAAAAACTTATGAAGTCAATAATTTTAATTAGAAAAAGTAAAGATAGTTAATGTGAAGGTTCTATTAAATAGAAACAGAAATCGCCAGCCAGGCCATAATGCTCATCCCGTTTTCGATTGCTTTTTCATCAATGTTGAACGTTGGTGTGTGTACCCCTGAAGTTATATTTTTCTGAATATTTCCAACTCCCAATCTGAAAAAACACGCCGGAATAATGTGGGAATAAAATGCAAAATCTTCGGCACCCATTCTCATCTCTGTTTCTTCCACATTTTCTTCACCCACAAATTCAGCCGCTTTTCGTTTAGCCTTGGCCGTTAGTTCCATGTTATTCACTACGAAAGGATAACCCACATCTATTTTCGCTTCAATTTTTGCTCCGGATATTTCCGCAGTTTGTTGGCAAATATTCTTTATTAGCTTATGTGCTTTAAAACGCCATTCTTCATCCATTGCCCGGAAAGTGCCCATCAATTTTACTTCCGAAGGAATTACATTGGTAGTGTTTCCACCCTGGAAAGAAGTAATAGAAAGCACTGAAGGATTAAACGGATTATTCATCCTGCTTACAATTTGTTGAAGATTGATCACCAATTGCGAAGCAGCAAGAATCGTATCAGAACTAAGGTGTGGAGCGGCTGCGTGGCCGCCTTCTCCTTTTATAGTAATATAAATTTCATCGGCGCTCGCCATTACCATTCCTCCGCGAAAGCTTAATTTGCCCACTTCCAGGTTGGGATGGACATGTAAAGCGAAAATGGCGTCAGGTTTTGGATTTTCAAGAACGCCTTCTTTTATTAAAAGGCTTGCCCCGCCCGGGTTTTTTTCTTCTCCCGGTTGAAAAATTAATTTAATAGTACCTTCCCATTCGCTTCTTAATTCATTTAAAATCTTTGCTGCACCAAGCAAACAGGTTGTATGAACATCATGGCCACAGGCATGCATAATGCCTTTATTTTTTGAGCGGTAATCAATTTCATTTTGCTCTGTAATTGGCAACGCGTCCATATCTGCACGCAATGCAATGACTCTTTTTTCGGGGTTTTTTCCCTTTATAATCCCAATTACTCCGGTTGTTGCCATTACTTGAAATTCAATTCGCCATTCCTTCAATTTGTTTTGAATAAATTTTGAAGTTTCAAATTCATGATAACTCAATTCGGGATGTTCATGCAAATGATGCCTGATCTCAATAAATTCATTTGCATAATTTTCTGATAACTTTTTTATATTTTCTTTTAGCATTGCCAATGCATGATTATTTCTTCAAAAGTAAAAAGAGTTTTGGCAAAAGATTGTTTTTATTCAAAAGCCAAAAATGGATTTTCCAAGGCTTAAAGAAAATTGGTAAAAGCTACATTTGCGTTTATATGGACCTTCTTACAAAATACTTTAATGATTTTTCTGAAAAACAATTACAACAATTTGCCGCGCTAAAAGATTTGTATGAAGAATGGAATCAAAAGATAAATGTCATTTCAAGAAAAGACATGGAGCATTTTTATGAACATCACGTTTTACATTCATTAGCCATTGCTACACAATTTAATTTTCCGGATGGATATGAAGTTATGGACCTTGGCTCTGGTGGTGGTTTTCCGGGTATCCCTTTGGCGATTTTTTTCCCACAAGTGCATTTTCATTTGGTGGATAGCATCAACAAAAAATTGAAAGTAGTGGAAGGTGTTGTCGAAGCGATTGAATTAAAAAACGTGTCTGTTCAACATTCAAGAGCAGAAGATATTAAAGACAAAAAATTTGATGTGGTTGTTTCAAGAGCTGTTGCGTCACTAAAAGATTTGTGGTATTGGAGCAAACCATTATTAAAAAAGAAACCTATTAATCAGCCAAAGAAATTAACCGGATTAATTTGTTTAAAAGGCGGCGATCTTTCGAAAGAAATTGCTGAAAGCTCCTGCCGGCCGAAGGTTTGGGAAATTGAAAAAATTTTTGAAGATGAATTTTTTAAAGAGAAGTATATTTTGAAATGTAATTAGAAAGAAAAAGCAATACTGCTTAACCGGAACAAATTTGTTAATCATCTGGTTTAAACCCTATTCTTTTTCTTTTCTCCAGAGGTGGATTTAATAATTGCTTCAAAGCTTCAAAAATTAATCGTATATCTGTATCGTGTGCAGTTAGTTTCTTTTCTATTTTTGCCATCTCCATTAAAATATCTTTATTTGTTGATAGCATTTCTCTCATCTTTACAAAGATTTCTATAATTCTAACGCTTACATTCAACGCCTGCTCGCTTTTTAATACACTTGCCAACATTAATACGCCATGTTCTGTAAATGCATAAGGCAGAAACCCACCTAACTGCTGCTTTGATGGTATCGCATTTTGCGATACCATAGTTTCAACTTCTTTCGATGTTAACCGGAACATGAAATTAGAAGGAAACCTGCCTACATTTCTTTTTACCTGTTCCCTTAATCTTATAGCTTGTACTCCGTATAATTCCGCCAAGTCTCTGTCCAGCATTATTCTTTGCTTGCGGATATAATAAATCTTACTCACTATTATTTCATTAACTACAGTTGCTTTCTTTATTCCTTTTGCCATTGTTTTGTTTTATAAATGTTGTCTGCATTTACAAGTTGATCTTGCTTACAAATGGAATTTATTCTAAACCATGTTCATCTAATTTACCAATTCAATTTCAACAGATTATTTTTCTGATCAACATCCGCCATTCTTTTTGTTGGATCAATTTCCACCTGTATTAATTGATTTAAAGGATGTTTAAACTCCACAACATACGTCGGATTCGTCCAGTTCCATTCATCATGAACAATTCTTTTTTCGCTGTTTTCCGCAGGTTTATTGCCAAGCATTAAATCCATCGGGACATAATGCAATTCTTTGGTACTGCCTTTAAATGTAAGCTCAAGATCAATGGGCATAGGCATTTGGCCAATCCTTCGTAACCTGATCTTTGAAATTCCATTGTCTTGCCAGAGGCTGTCAATTCCATAATCTATATTCTTCGTAGTGCTAATCCAATATTCTTTATACCAATCAAGCTGGATGCCGCTCACATCCTGCGCTACTTTCATAAAATCAGATGAGTTAGGATGTTTAA
Source organism: Bacteroidota bacterium (assembly GCA_030853195.1). Lineage (GTDB taxonomy): Bacteria > Bacteroidota > Bacteroidia > Chitinophagales > Chitinophagaceae > Ginsengibacter. Next base: position 6,614 of record JALYVO010000030.1, read on the forward strand.
ATCTCCAGAGCTTATAATATTCCAACAATATTTTATCCCTTACTTCATCACTGACGATATAACCTAATTGCTCTAGAAATATTTCTCCTTTGGAATAGGCATTGATACTGTAAGTGAAATTGGTATTGTAATGATCAGAAAAAGTGGTGAGTGGCTCTTCCAATTTTTGCTTCACCAAATAATAATAACCGTTGTAAGCGCCGGCATGATTCAACGGGAGTTTCTCTTCTTTTTCGATGCCCATTTTTCCATAATAATATGCAGACACTTCCCCTTCCGCCCAACTTGTAAAGCCTTCATCCATCCACGGATACTGGTTTTCATTCGTTCCCAACATCATCTGATACCAGCTATGCATCCATTCATGAAAAACGGTTCCAAGGCTTGGGCCTTTAATTAAAGTAGCCATCGGATATTCCATTCCGCCGTCTCCGCCTTGTATAAACGAATATTGAGGATAAGGATATTTGCCAAAACGCTTTTCCATGTAAGGCAAAACTGCAACAGCAGCATCAGCAACTGTTTCCCAGTTTTTTTCCAAAGAATCTACTTTTTTATAGATCACATTTAAAACAACGCCATCTTCTTTTCTAACGAGATGTTCATAATCCGGATCGGCAGCCCAAACAAAATCATGTACGTTTTTTCCTACAAAATGCCAGGCGCGTTTTGCAGTTGAAATATTTTTTAAAGGAGTTTCGGGTTGATCATATCCCCAGCCAATTTCGTTGGCATTTATTAAAACTCCGGTGCCCCCGAGTTTGTATGATTTATCAATTTTAATAGTTACATCATAATCGCCCCAAACACCGTAAAACTCGCGCGCAACGTACTGTGCAGGATGCCAGCCTTCATAATCGTATTCGCAGATCTTGGGATACCATTGGCTCATACTGTATCGTACACCTTCTGCGTTGTCTCGCCCGCTTCTTCTTATCTGAATTGGAACCTGCGCTTCAAAATTCAATTCAAAATTTACTTTGCTTTTGGGTAAAATAGGTTTTATGAGATCAACTTCTAAAATGGTTCCATGTAGTTTTAACTGTTGTTCCACGCCATTTAATCTTAAAGATTTTATTTTTTGAAAACCAATTTCAGAAGGGGTCAGATTTGCTATCCGGTCTTTAACTCTTGGATCCCAATCCGGCCTGCCATTGATCATTATTTTCCCTAATTCACGGCTTCTTACATCCATCTCGCTGCCGGGCTGAAACGCGTTCCAGTACAAATGAAAAAATACACGGTTTAATTTATCGGGGGAATTATTGATGTATTCTAATTTCTCAATTCCATTGATGAGATTGTTTTTTACATCTACATCCACGTTCATATTATAATTCACATGTTGTTGCCAGCGCTCTGGTTGCGCATACGCAAAAAATAAAATTGCAAAATTCAAAATAAAAAACAAACCGAGTTTTCTTTTCATGTTTTCAATTTAAAATATACTATTTGTAAACATCGTAAAAAATAAAGTTATAGAAAAACAAGAAACCCAAAATGTAGAATTTCGATATTTCTTCAAACAACTGGATCAATCTAGATATTTGACAACTTTAAAAAAGTGTCAAATCCTATAAAATAAAAAGACGACATTATGCCGTCTCATTTTATTGAAATATTTAAATTTTTATCCTCGCCTGTTTCCAAACAAACGAAGTAAAAACAAAAAGATATTAATGAAATCCAGGTAAAGGTTTAATGCGCCAAGAATGGACATTTTCTTCGTATCAGCCGCAGAAACTCCATCATATTCGAGCCCTTCGCCGATTCTTTTTAATTTCTGCACATCATAAGCTGTTAGCGCCGTGAATACCATTACGCCAATGATGCTGATAATATAATCCAACTGGCTGCTGTGTAAAAAATAATTAATAACCATCGCAATCAAAACGCCGATAACGCCCATCATCAAAATGCGCCCAAATTTGGTAAGATCCTGGTTGGTTGTGTATCCCATAAATGCCATCACGCCAAACATAGCAGATGCGGAAAGAAAACATCCAAGAACTGAGCCTGGTGTGAAGGCTAATAATATAAAACTAAAACTGATTCCATTGATCACGGCATAAGCTATAAATAATGCCATCAAGGCAGTTGCAGAAAGCCTTTGATATCCAAAAGACATGAGCAAAACAAAACCCAAAGGAGCAAAAATCGTTATTTTGCCCAGGCCAGTTAAGCCTGTTGGCGACATCAAATAACTCAACAAAGTTTCATTTACTGAAAATTGCCATGCCGCTAAAGCTGAAACGCCAAGGGCGATAAACATCAATAAAAAAACGTTTGCCAGGAAAGATCTCGTTCCCGTTTTTTCGCCTATCGGCACATAACTAATGTCTGTAATATTAGAATTTCTATTTGTCAATTCCATGGTTTTAAAATTTTCAGTAAATGTAGTACGGATTGTTCAAATTAATAAGATGGGAGAAAAAATTTAAGTTTTTTGTAGCTAAATTTAATGAGATTATTCATTTTTGATATGAACCTTTTTTGAAAAAATATTTCCTTTTGATCTAATTGGTTTTAAAAATAATTCTTGAAGATTGTAACTTTTAATTTGGTCATCCGTTTCACAACTGTCTCTAAAAATTTAAAACAAAAATTATGAAAAAACTATTTTTTGGCTTGTTTGCTTTAATCAGCCTCAACACGTTTGCACAACCTTGGCAAACCATTAAAGGTAAGGGGCAAATAAAAAAAGAAACGCGCGAAGTAAACGCTTTTACATCTTTATCTTCCGGCGGAGCCGCTGATGTACAAATCACTTATGGAAATTCTAAAAGTATTTCTATTGAAGCTGATGAAAACCTGCTTCCTTACATTGAAACTTCAGTGGAAGATGGTAAGCTTACAATAAAGTCAAAGAAAAATGTAAATCTGAAAACAAGATCAAAAATAGTCGTATTAGTTTCCATGACGAAAATCTCTTCACTACAACAAAGCGGCAGCGGCACAATAACCGGCGATGGTGCATTTATCAATGATGGGAAAACAGAAATTACCACTTCCGGCTCAGGAAACATTAAATTGGGTTTTGATTCTTTTAAAGGCCTTGATTTATCTATTTCAGGAAGTGGAAATATTAATCTAAGTGGAAAATCAACTGATAATATTTCTGCAAGAATCAGTGGCAGCGGCAATATTGATTGCAGTAGCATTAGCAGTAATGATGTTGATGCAAAGATCAGCGGCAGTGGAAATATAAAAGTTTTCGCAAATAATAGTATTGATGCTAAAATAAACGGCAGTGGAAATGTATATTATAAAGGAAGGGCTACAGATATAAAAAGCAAAGTTGCAGGAAGCGGAAAGGTTTTAAAAATACAAAGTTGATATAATTGAAATTGAAAGTATTTTTAAAATAATTGTTCATACAAGTTTCTATAAAAGCCGGGCCATTCGCCTGGCTATTTTGTTCATAAAATGCTGAGAATATTTTGAAAAACTACTTTTTCACTTATTAGGCATCCATTCTTGAGAATAGATTTTGTTCTTAAACGATTTGATATTTTCTGTTACCTTTGCGCAACCAAATTTTGATCTAAACCTAATGAAGGTTTTAATAAAAAACGCGACTTTACTTTCTCCCACTTCTCCTTTTCATAATAAAATTCTTGATATTTTTATTGATGACGGCATAATTTCTAAAGTTGGAAATAACCTGGAAAATTCTGCGGATAAAATAATAGAAATAAAAAATCTTTGCGTCTCATCTGGATGGGTTGATTGCTTTGCAAACTTTTGCGATCCGGGGCAGGAATTTAAAGAAACTCTTGAAACCGGCGCCAATGCCGCTGCTGCGGGAGGCTTTACGGAAGTGATGCTTATCCCCAATACGCAACCACTGGTTTATTCTAAAAGCCAGGTGGAATATTTAATGCAAAAAAGTAAAGCGCTTCCTGTACAAATTCATCCCATCGGAGCCATTACGAAAAACGCTGATGGCAAAGAGTTGTGTGAAATATACGACATGTATCATTCAGGCGCTGTCGCATTTTCTGATGGATTGCAGCCCCTTCAATCTTCAGGAGTTTTACAAAAAGCGCTGGAATATATTCTTGCTATTGACGCAACCATTATTCAGTTGCCGGATGATAAAAGCATCGGCACTCATGGCTTAATCAACGAAGGAGAGATTTCGGTAAAATTAGGATTGCAGGGCAAACCGGCGCTATCTGAAGAATTGATGGTTGCAAGAGATATTGAGCTGTTGAGATATACCAATTCTAAAATTCATTTCACAGGCATCTCTACACGAAAATCTTTAGAATTGATTGCTGCCGCAAAAAAAGAAAAACTTAATGTGAGTTGTTCTGTTACACCTTACCATTTGTCTTTTTGTGAAGATGATTTATTAAATTATGATAGCAATTTAAAAGTAAATCCGCCTTTGAGAACAAAGGGAGACCGCGATGCCTTGCGCGAAGGAATTAAAAATGGTATAATAGATTTTATTGCATCGCATCATCAGCCACAAGATTGGGATCATAAAGTTTGTGAATTTGAATATGCGAAAAATGGAATGGAAGGATTAGAAAGTGTTTTCGGTGTTGCGGGAATGTGCGGCATCTCTACAGAGATTTTTGTAAAAATGCAAACCAAAAATATCCGAAACATTTTCAATTTACCTTCCCCAATAATTGCAGAGGGTGAAAATGCCAACCTTTCTTTCTTTATTCCGGGAGAAGAATTTGTGTTTGAAGAAAAAGATATTTTATCCAAATGCAGGAACAACGCTTTCATTGGAAAAAAATTAAAAGGTAAAGTAATTGGGATAATTAATGGAGACAAACTATTTTTGAAATAAAAAAATGGAACAAGCAGTAACAACCACAACAACCAAAGCAATAGTGATCGCCTTGATCCTGATCGTCTTCGCATTAGCGACCTATTTTTTAAACATCCAGGCAAATGGCCCTTTGCAATGGATTGGATATATAATTTTTCTTGGCGGTATTATCTGGTCTGTTATGTCGTACGGGAAACAGATTAATTATAATTCAACATTTGGAAATTATTTTGCACATGGTTTTAAAGTTGCTGCTTTAATAACTGCGATCATGATCGCGTACATTGTTATTTTTATTGTTCTTTTTCCAGAATTCAAAGAAAAAGCGATTGCAGAAGCAAGAAAAGCTATGCTGGCAAAAGGTAATTTATCCGAAGAGCAAATAAATGCAGGCCTTGAAATGACAAGGAAATTTTTTATGGTTTTTCTTGTTGGTGGCACATTACTTGGTTATCTTCTTTTTGGAGCGCTGGCTTCATTGATTGGCGCGGGAGTTACCAAAAAACAACCTAATAATATTGCAGGCGATATCAATCAAATGGGGCAATAATGGATATTTCCATAATAGTTCCTCTTTATAACGAAGCAGAATCTTTGCCAGAGCTTGAGAACTGGATAAAGCGTGTTATGGATGACCATCATTTCACTTATGAGATCATTATGGTGGACGATGGAAGCTCTGATAACTCCTGGAATATTATTCAACAGCTTCACGATAAAAATTTACTTGTCAAAGGGATAAAATTTCGAAGGAATTATGGTAAAAGCGCTGCATTGAATGAAGGTTTCAAAATGGCCAAAGGCGAAGTTGTGATTACCATGGACGCCGATTTGCAGGATAGCCCTGATGAAATTCCTGAAATGCGCAAAATGGTGTTGGATGAAGATTACGACATTGTAAGCGGCTGGAAGAAAAAAAGATATGACAGCACACTTTCAAAAAATATTCCTTCTAAAATATACAATGCCGCCGCAAGAAAAGCGAGTGGAATTTACCTGCATGATTTTAATTGCGGGTTGAAAGCATACAAAAATAAAGTGGTTAAGAATATAGAAGTTTACGGCGAAATGCATCGCTATATTCCATTACTCGCAAAATGGTCGGGATTTAGAAAATTTGGAGAAAAAGTAGTAACACATAGTCCCAGAAAATATGGCGTAACCAAATTTGGATGGAACCGTTTTATAAATGGCTTTCTCGATTTAGCATCCATCATGTTTGTAGGAAAATTCAGAAAAAACCCTATGCACTTTTTCGGGTTATGGGGTACGTTATCATTTTTGTTTGGGCTGCTTGTTTTCTTTTATCTCACCGTAAGTAAATTCTTTTTTGATCAAACCGGAATGACACAAAGGCCCTTATTTTATATAGCCCTAGTGGCGATGATTATTGGTTCTCAATTGTTTCTCGCAGGTTTTTTAGGAGAGCTTATTTCCAGGAACGGGCCGGAAAGAAACCAATATTTGATTGAGGAGTTGATTAGCTGATCAAACAATTGGTTAATTATGGAAGTTTCATCGAATCAAAAAAAAAAGATAATCATTATCGGCCCTGCACATCCTTTGCGCGGCGGCCTTGCCTCGTATGATGAAAGGCTTGCGAAGGAATTTATTGACCAGGGATTTGACACTACTATTTACACATTTTCTTATCAATATCCATCGTTTCTGTTTCCCGGAACCACACAATATTCGTCAGAACCGGCGCCGGAAAATATTCCTATCAAAGTAAAAATAAATTCTGTAAATCCTTTGAACTGGATTTCAGTTGGCAATGAATTAAAAAAAATAAAGCCGGATATAATTCTTGTAAGGTATTGGTTGCCCGTGATGGGGCCTTGCCTTGGTACTATTTTGAGAATTATAAAGAAAAATAATTACACCAGAATCATTTGCATAGCCGACAATATTTTTCCTCATGAAAAAAGGCCGGGCGATAAAATGTTCACAAAATATTTTTTAAAACCAATTGATGGTTTTATTACGATGAGCCATAAAGTACTTTTTGACTTACACCGATTTGCAAAAAATAAAACCGCTCAATTTGTTCCACATCCGCTGTATGATAATTTTGGCGAAATTATCAGCAAAGAAGAAGCAAGAAAAAAACTGGGCATCAATCAGGAAGACAAAGTGATTTTATTTTTTGGATTTATCAGAAAATATAAAGGCCTGGATAATTTATTGGAAGCATTCAAAATTTTGATCTTAGCGAAAAAAATAAAAAATTTTAAACTTCTTATCGCAGGAGAATTTTATGATGAGGAAAAAAATTATCACAGATTATTAACTGATCCCGTAATAAAAAATAGTTTGATTTTACATACGGATTTTATTTCTGACAGCGAAGTAAAATATTTTTTATGCGCGGCAGATTGCGTAGTGCAACCTTATCGCAGCGCTACCCAAAGCGGAGTAACTCCCCTCGCCTATCATTTTGAAAAGCCAATGATCGTAACAAATGTTGGAGGCTTGCCTTCTTTGGTTCCAGATAAAAAAGTAGGATTGATTGCTGAACCCGATGCAGAAAGCATCTCGGGAAAAATCGTAGAGTATTTTGAATTGGGAGAAAATTATTTTTTACCGCAGCTTCGTGAAGAAAAGAAAAAATATAGCTGGAAAGTTATGGTAAATGCGATTTTAAACCTGGTTTAAAGACTTCGTTCAACCTGCATTTATTTAGATAACTTTATCCAAGTATCAACATGAAGAAAAAATTAACTTTGACATTGATTCAGAAATTCTTGCAAGAGAAAAGAAATATTGTGCTGAAAGAGGAATAAATATTTCTGGATTGATTAAAAAATTTCTAAAACAATATTTAAAAGAGAATTCATAAATGATCTACCGTAGTAAAGCTCCTTTACGTATTGGCCTCGCTGGTGGAGGCACAGATGTAAGCCCTTACAGTGACCAGTTTGGCGGCGCTATTTTGAATGCGACAGTTTCTCTTTTCGCGTATGCTAATATTGAACTTTTAAAAGAAAATAAAATAATTGTCCAGGCATTAGACAGAAAAGAAGAGCAGCATTTTGATTTGTCTCCGGAACTTCTCATTGACGGAAAATTAGATTTATTAAAAGGAGTTTATAACCGCATCAAAAAAAATTATGGAATGCCCGCAACAGGTTTCAGGCTGTCAACTTTTGTTGATGCGCCCGCTGGTTCCGGACTAGGGACTTCTTCTACTTTGGTTGTTGCAATTATAGGCGCGTTTGTTGAATGGCTCAAACTTCCATTGGGCGATTATGATATTGCGCATTATGCTTATCAAATAGAAAGAAAAGATTTGAAACTAACAGGGGGAAAGCAGGACCAGTATGCCGCAATGTTTGGTGGTGTAAATTTTATGGAATTTTATGAAGATGATAAAGTGATCGTAAATCCTTTGCGCATCAAACCTGAATACTTGCATGAGTTGGAAAATAATCTAGTGCTTTATTTTACTGCTACGAGCCGCGAAAGCGCTTCCATTATTAATGAGCAGGTAAAAAATGTAAACAGCAAGAATGAAAAAAGTATAGAAGCCATGCACCGGTTAAAAGAACAGGCACGCATGATGAAAGAAGCATTGCTGAAAGGAAGATTAGATGAATTTGGTGAAATACTAGATTTTGGCTTTCAACAAAAAAGGAGAATGGCACACAATATAAGCAACAGCCGGATTGAAGAAATTTATGAAGCCGCGAAAAAAGCGGGAGCAACAGGCGGCAAAATAAGTGGGGCCGGAGGTGGAGGTTTTATGATATTTTACTGCCCCGGAAATACGCATCATGCAGTAGCGGATAAATTAAAGGAATTCGGTGGTGAGGTAAAAAATTATACATTTACCAAATACGGATTAACAACGTGGTGCGCATAGAAACTATTCATACAAAGTCTCTTAAATAAATTTTTATTTTCAAAAAAATGAAAACATAAAAACTAGAAAAATGAAAAAAATAAACATCCAGCTAACGCCTGAAGATTTAGCATCAATATTACATATAGTTGATCAAAAGGAAAAAGGCGTTCAACAAATATCCTCAAATAAAAATATTCCTTTAGGTATAACAGGCAAGCTTATTTCAAATCTTACCGATTCTCAAAAAGAACAAACCATCAACGCGCAGGTTAAAGGAGCAATTTTTAGATCGATAGGAATTCCATTGAACCAAATAGCTGACGGCAATAATCTGACACTCGATTTACACATGGAGTCTGCTCAAATACGTTTATTATCTATTCCCTTCAGCGATATTGCATGCCATTATAAACCCGGAATAGTTATCAGTTCAGATGAATGCGAATTACAGAATACTGTGCAGGATTGTGTGAATTTGATTTTAGGGAAAATTAATTAGTATAAAATGAAGAAAACATCTTTTCTTATATTTTTTTTTTCCATCTTTTCATTATTCGTAACCGCCCAGAAACATAAAAAATTTCAGATCAAACTACGCGAATCATTTCAAAGTGAAGATACAAAGCCGGAACCTGCTACGTTTACTTTCACCAAACCAAAAACCGGTAACGAATCATTTTTAATTGATGCAGCATTAGGAGTAAAATTGATTAGTAAAGCAAACCTTTCCTTTAGTTTATTTGGCGAATATCACAGAAACACTTTGATAGATGTGGCGCAAAATGTTATTCAAGGTGGAACAGCTCTTGAATGGTTTACCAACAAAACATTCAACGTAGACGATCAGAAAAAAAACAGCAGCACGGCAATCATTAACTTGAATGGAAAGTACAGCAAAGATGTAGTTGCAAAAGCGCATTCTCTGCAATTTACCGGCGAAGTAACGCCATTGTTTTTGAGAAAAAACAGTACAAATGCATTTTTACCAAACGACTACCACAATCACGTAGGAAAAGCATTTGATCTGTTATATATTCCAGCAATTGGTTTCGAGGATCAGTATACATTTCAGGCCGCGAACGATTCCGCAAAAGGGAATGTGTTACGCGCTGTGGCAAAACTTTACATTGGCCTTCGCCCACTACCGCAATTACTAAAATCGAAGATAGAATTGTTTGGCAGCTTTAATGAGCGATATGATGTTGCCAATTCAACGAAATACAATACACGCAGTCATCCCCTTATTCAAACAGGCATCAATTTTATAATTTTCGAAAAGAACAACCAATTCGCAAAAATTGGCGCCAGCTATAATAAAGGCTCGAATCCCGCACAAGGATTAATTGAGCAGCATTATTACCTGATGTCTTTGAAAGTAAAAATCTAAATGAGTGAAAAGCTATTTTATAGATTTTGAATATTTTATAAATGAAAAAAAATAATATCAGCCCCAGAAAAGATCCAAAATACTTTCATATTCAAACTTCAAAAATTCATATTTCACAACTTCAAAAACTTTAAAGTGTTTTGCGCTTTGCTCAATGTAAAGTAATTTCGCACCGTTTTAAATATCATTTTTCAACAACCAATTTATTCAGAAATGGCATACGATGTAATAGTATTAGGAAGCGGCCCTGGCGGCTATCCCGCAGCGATCCGGGCCTCACAATTAGGAAAGAAAGTTGCAATTGTTGAGCGTGAGAGTCTTGGTGGCATTTGCCTTAACTGGGGTTGTATTCCAACTAAAGCATTGCTCAAAAGTGCTCAGGTTTATGAATATACAAAACACGCGGCAGATTATGGAATAGAAGTAAATGATACGAAACAAAATTTCGGAAATGTTATCAAACGTAGTCGCGGGGTAGCCGATAAAATGAACAAAGGTGTTCAATTTTTAATGAAGAAAAATAAAATAGATGTTGTGATGGGCACCGGCAAATTAATTGCTCCGAATAAATTAGAAGTAACTGCAGCTGATGGAAGCAAAACAACTCTTGAAGCAAAGAATATCATTATCGCTACCGGAGCAAGGGCCAGGGAATTGCCTGCTTTAAAATTTGATCACAAAAAAATAATCGGCTATCGCGATGCGATGAATTTACCTGTTCAGCCAAAATCAATGATCGTCGTAGGATCGGGAGCGATTGGCACTGAGTTCGCCTTCTTTTATAACAGCATGGGAACAAAAGTGACAGTTATAGAATTTTTACCAAGAATGATACCTGTAGAAGATGAAGAGATTTCAAAAGAACTTGAAAAGAATTTTAAAAAACAGGGAATTACAATAATGACCAATAGCGAAGTCACCAGTGTTGATACCAGTGGTGAAGGAGTTAAAGCTAAAATAAAAACCCAGGATGGCGAAGTAACTCTTGAAGCAGATGTTTTATTAAGTGCAGTTGGTATTTCGGCTAATATTGAAAATATTGGCCTGGAAGAATTAGGAATTAAAACAGACAAGGGAAAAATCATTGTCAACGCAGATCAGGAAACAAATATCCCGGGCGTTTATGCAATTGGAGATTGTACACCTAATCAGGCGCTTGCGCATAAAGCCACTAAAGAAGGTATTAATGCGGCAGAGCATCTTGCTGGAAAAAAACCAGCCCACATAGATTATAATAATGTTCCCGGATGCACTTATTGCTTACCAGAAGTTGCTTCTGTAGGCTATACAGAAAAAGCTGCTAAGGACGCGGGTTATGAAATCAAAGTTGGTAAATTCCCTTTTATCGCCAGCGGAAAGGCAGTATCAGCCGGAGTTCCAGAAGGATTTGTAAAAATTATCTACGATGCTAAATATGGTGAATTGCTTGGCTGCCACATGATAGGCAATAACGTTACAGAAATGATTGCCGAAGTAGTTACTGCCCGTAAGTTAGAAACTACCGCGCATGAAATCTTAAATGCAATTCATCCGCACCCAACCATGAGTGAAGCGGTTAAAGAAGCCACTGCAGTAGCTTATGGAGAAGCAACAGATATTTAAATTCATGCTTTGAAATAGAGAGAATTTCTGGAAAAATGATTCAGCCTTATACTGAATTATTTTGAGTATGATACTAAAAGTTTGTCGATTGACAAATTGCTAGAATCGCGTGTCATAACGAAATTTCTCAGATCGAGTTCAAAATTTCATTTCGGGAATGATCCCATCAACGATCAACTTTCCTTCAGTTTTACTTTTTATCTCGTCCACACTGATCCCTGGAGCTCTTTCAAGTAATTGAAATCCATCTTGCGTAATTTCAATCACAGCCAGATTGGTGATAATTTTTTTTACGCAACGAACACCCGTCAACGGAAGAGAGCATTTAGTCAATAATTTTGATTCGCCTTTGGGGTTGGTATGCATCATTGCAACAATTATATTTTTGGCACTAGCCACAAGATCCATTGCCCCTCCCATTCCTTTTACCATTTTGCCAGGGATTTTCCAACTGGCAATATCACCTTTTTCACTTACTTCCATGGCGCCTAACACAGTCAAGTCTACTTTGCCCGCGCGTATCATTCCAAAACTCATAGCGCTGTCAAAAAATGAAGACCCTGGCAATGTTGTTATCGTCTGTTTGCCGGCATTTATCAGATCGGCATCCTCTTCTCCATCCAATGGAAATGGCCCCATCCCCAATAAACCATTTTCTGATTGCAAAATAACATTGATACCTTCAGGTATATAATTGGCTACAAGCGTAGGAATGCCGATCCCTAGATTCACATAATAACCGTCTCTCAATTCTTTTGCAATGCGCTGCGCTATTTGGTTCTTATCTAACATAATCAATTACTTGATGTGCCAATACCGAAATATTCATATGACTAATAATTATTCCCTCACTGTTTTTTGTTCAATTCTTTTTTCATAGTTACTTCCCTGAAAGATGCGGTGAACATATATTCCCGGAGTATGAATTTCATTTGGATTCAATTCGCCTGGTTGCAACAGTTCTTCCACTTCTGCAATTGTTATTTTTCCGGCCATTGCCATCAAAGGATTAAAATTGCGGGCTGTTTCTTTATAAATAAGATTGCCGAACGTGTCACCTTTCCATGCTTTCACCAAAGCAAAATCTGCATCAAAAGCATATTCCAACAAATATTGTTTTCCATTGAATTCACGTGTTTCTTTACCTTCTGCCACTTCAGTTCCTACTCCGGCTGGAGTAAAAATAGCAGGCATTCCATACCCGGATGCCATGCACCTTGTTGCAAGAGTTCCCTGCGGAATAAGCTCCACATCAAGCTCTCCGCTTAATAATTGGCGCTCAAACTCCGCATTTTCGCCTACATAAGATGCAACCATTTTCCTGAGCTGTTTTTTTTGCAGCAACAATCCTATTCCAAAATCATCTACGCCTGCATTGTTTGAAATACAGGTGAGATTGACGATTTCTCTTTTCACCAAAGCCGAAATACAGTTTTCTGGTATTCCACACAACCCAAAGCCACCTAGCATGATGATGCTTCCATCGTTAACATCATGCAATGCATCTAAGGCATTTTTATAAACCTTGTTCATTTACCACAATTTTTTTTTGAATAGAATCCTGATGAATTCTTTCTTTCGATTGCAAAATATTTTCTCTTTGCTTTTGAGTATACAAGCTATCAAAGATAAGCTTCATAGATTCAGGATGTGCTACATACCAGTTATAACTTTTATCAAAATCCCCGGCAGTTATTTTATGTATTTCAAATGCTTTTTGCGTTAACTTATTTGTTTGCACAACGGAATTAATTGAGGAATCGTTTCGCTTAATTAAGCTTGCCAAGTTTTGCGCACTCATGATATCCCACAAAATGCTTTTCATTTCTTTAGGTTGAATTATGGCCGACGGTACTTTATCTTTTGAGGAGCAAGAAAAAACCAAAATAAAAAAGCTGCAATAAAAAAAATACTTTATCATTTTAGCTGAGCCTGGTATTTTGTTGATGAAGAAACATCAAGCCGTTGCAAAAAATCCAATGCTCTTGATTTATCAGGAGGTGTAGCTTTGGAAAATATTTTTATCAACTCATCTGTTTTTGACTGGAAAAAAAATTGAAGAATCATCGTATTTGCATTTTCAGTATTAAATGTATTTAAAAGACTCAATACATCTAATACCTGTACTCTTGCACTTGCTTCTTCATCATACAGTTTATCAAGACCCATCCGGTAATAATTATAAATAGCGTCGTGTATAATAGTATACCTGCTGTTGAGCAGATTTTCCGCAAGCCAATAGCGGTTTCTTGTTCCATCAAAAGCTTTCCATCCTGCAATACTCCTTCCTTCCGGCGCGTTATTAACTATGTTTTGAGCTTTTTGAAAATAAATATTTCCACCACGTGGAGAAAATGAATCATAGTCAAATCCAAGTATCATATCAATCCAGTAAGCAAACACTGCGGTCAGATTGGAAACAAGCGGATCTGTACCCGACACTCTGTTGTCATTAAATTCCAGCGATTGAAATTCTACGTATTTAAAAACGACATCATTATCCTGGTAATTGATCACCGGCGACTCATAAGATGTATTAAAAACCGGCCTGGCCGATTGTATAGTTAATGAAGCTTTGTAAACATTCGCATCTCCGGTGGATTCAAGGTTCAATAAAAAACTACAATCTATTTTTTCGCTCGTGCCGAAATTATCAGTGCTCCACTTTTGTCCGTCGACAAAATTATTCAGCGCTGTTTGTAATGTTTGAAAAGTTTTTTTATCTACATTATTTGCCACCCGGTTGCTCAATACGCTTACTCTTGCTCTCAATTCCTGCGCATTTACACTTTTGATTGAAAATCCTGCCAAAAAAAATAATAATAATAATTTATTCATTTCTGTATTTAATAATAGCATTTATAATATCAACAGCTACCTCTTTCTTTGATTTGATTTGGAATTCATACTCGTTTCCGTGCTTATCAAAAATACTGATTTTGCTGGTATCGTAGCCGAACCCAACACCTTCATCATTTAAAGAATTCAGCACTAAAAGATCCGCATTTTTTTTTGAAAGTTTTTCTAAAGCATTCTGTTTTTCATTTTCGGTTTCGAGTGCAAACCCAACAAGGGTTTGTTCTTCAGATTTTAATTCTCCCGCTTTCGAAAGAATATCTTTTGTTTTTTTTAAATCAAGAGAAAAGCTATTTTCTAGTTTTTTGATTTTTTCTTTAGATAAATTCAAAGGAGTATAATCCGCAACTGCGGCAGCCATTATGATAATATCGTACTCCGTGAAATTTCTCATACAGGCATCATACATTTCATTGGCTGAAGTAACTCTTTCAGTTTTGATTCCATCGTTTACTTTTATTTCTGATGGGCCTAAAATCAATTGAACATCTGCGCCTCTTTCGGCAAGTTCTTCCGCGATAGCAACACCCATTTTTCCACTTGAATGATTGCCAATAAACCTCACAGGGTCAATAGCTTCAAAAGTTGGGCCGGCGGTCACCAAAGCCTTTTTATCTTTTAATTCTTTTTTTTGAGAAAAATAATCATTCAAATAATCAATTATCTTTTCGGGCTCTTCCATTCTTCCCTCCCCTGATAAGCCACTGGCGAGCTCACCATTGTTAACAGGAAGGAATTTATTTCCAGTAAGTTTCAAAATCCCAACATTTTTTTTTGTTGCCGGATGAAGCCACATATCTTCATCCATTGCCGGCGCGATCAAAACAGGACAGGCAGAAGATAAATAAACAGCTAGCAAAAGATTATCACACAATCCATTCGCCATTTTTGCGATTGTGTTGCAGGATGAAGGTGCAATCAACATTACATCAGCCCACCGGCCCAGCATTATATGGTTGGCCCAGGTTCCTTCATCAAAAAGATCTGTAAGTGCTTTATTTTTTGAAAGCGTGGATACTGAAAGAGGCGTAATAAAATCAGCGGCGTTTTTGGTCATAATTACTTTTACATCCACGCCTTCTTTCACCAATAATCTTATTAGGACTAAGGCTTTATAAGCTGCAATGCTTCCGGTAATTCCCAGTAATATTTTTTTTCCTTTCAGCATTAATAGCATTGTTTAAAATATGCTTTATTCAAAATTAGCCTCATTGAAAATGGCGGTAAAAAACCGCCATTGAAATCATATTTTTCCTATTGAAACATTTCTATAAAATTAATCAAATAGATTGTCTTCATTTCTGCGATAATAGATTTTATCATCCATAAACTCAGTGGTTGCTAAAATTGCAGGATTAGGCATTCTCTCATAAGCCTTCGAAATTTCGATCTGTTCTTTATTCTCATGAATTTCTTCAAGACTGTCTGTATGGCTCGCAAATTCTTCAAGCTTATTATGCAATTCCTCTTTAATAGTAATGTTAATCTGATTAGCTCTTTTTGCGATCACAGCAATTGATTCATATAGATTTCCGGTTTTTGCTTTTATATCAACAAGGTTTTTTGTTTCAACAACATTGCTTGTATTAGCGGTTTGCTGGCGTCTTAATTTGCTCATTTTGTAATTGTTTAATATAATTTTGACTAAGGTTTTTATAATCTTCGGCGTCTTTCAATAATTTACTTTCTGGATATCTGTCTGCAAAATCAAAATATTCTGCGGAGACTTTTGCATACCGTTCTTCCTGTTTATCCGGAACGCTCAATTTCGCAAATTCATAAAAAGATTTAATAGCCTTCAACATATATTCTTCTCCTCTGTTCGATTCAGGATAAGTTATAAGAAGATTATTGAAAGATATTCCGGCGGCGCGGTATTGCTGTATATTATAATAAAGCTGTGCAGATTTATATTCTTTTTCTTCAAGTTTGCTACGGCATTTTGCGATAATCCCAGTTGCTTCAGTGATCCTCGATGAGTTTGGATAAGTATTGATAAAACTTTGCATCATCCCGATAGCTTTCGAAGTATTTATCTGCTCTAGTTCTACAATCGGCGATTGCTTGTAAAAAGTAAGCGCATGCATGTATGATATCTCTTCTGCCTTCGGACTGTTAGGAAAAACGCCTAAAAATCCTTTAAATAGATTTTCGGCATCCATATAATTCTTTTGATAAAAAGAGCAATAAGCATACTTATAATACAATTCTTCAAACTTATCAGAACCTTTGAAAACAGGAAATAATTCTATATACAACTGTTCTGCATTCTTGTAGTTTTTCTTTACGAAATATTCATCAGCTTTCTTAAGCTTGTATTGGTAATCAGTACTCTTAAGTAGTTTATTAAATTTATTATTACAAGCACCAAATAATAATAATGGTATTATTAAAACCAAAGCTAATTTCATAAAGAGTCGCAAAATTAAATGAATTTAAACAAAAATGAGCCTTTAATATATTGATGCAAAATTGACTTCGTTAATTTTTTGATAATAGCACAAAAAAACCCTTTCCTGCTGGAAAGGGTTTTAGCGTGAATTTAAGCTTATTTAGATTTGATATCTACTGTGTTAGCATCTCCACCACCTACTACGCAATTGGTATCAATGCGGTCTGCGCTCACTCCTTCTGTTTCTGTTAAGTAAGCCTTGATAGCAGCTACCCTTTTGTTGCAAAGCGACTGTGATGCTTTTGAAGCAGCCGGGTATCCGGTAACAGTTATTGAACAGGTTGCGCTATTTTTCAATTTTGATGCGACAGTTGCCAACATAGCTTTTGCATCACTGCTTAAACTGTTGCTTTTCCCTTTGTAAGAAATACTCGGAAGATCGCCAAGGTTACATGCACTTGAATCTTTAGCAATCATATTTTTGCAACATTCAGGGTCAGGGCATTTTCCGACACCATCGGAATCTACCGGCTGGCAATAAGTTGGGGTGATCAATTCTTTATCTTTATAGTCTGGCACACCATCACCATCAGTATCCAACGGGCAACCGTGGCTATCAACTTTTACACCTGCAGGCGTACCAGGACATTTGTCAAGCTGATCCACTATACCATCACCATCTTCATCGTCAAACACTGGTTTTGGCAATTTCATATGTTTAGGATTGTTGATTTCGCTGTAGGCATAATCCAATGGATTGATCCACCAAAGAGGTTCAACAGATCTGGAACCAATATTGAAATTTAAACCTATAGAAGCATAGTTATAAGAATCAAAATCGCGCGTCTGAGCCGGATCGCTAAGGGGATGCTCCTGCCATTGCTGCCCATCAAGCAAATCATCTTTTATAAAAGTAACCCTGTCTTCAATAGCAAGATTAACCCGCTTCCCTAATTTGAAAGCAATGCCTGCCAATACAGTTCCTGAAGGCCTTAAAGTCTGTCCGAATAATGTTGAACTATTGTGTTTATTATTTTCTGCATCGGTTTCATAAGTATTATCCATTTTGCTCTTCAATTGTTTAAGAATATCTTTTCTGTTAGTATAGCCTGAACTGCTTATTGAAGTAAAATCATATTTATTTCCGTCAGAGCCTTTCGCATTTATTTTTGTGTCATAAATAGTAGCACCAATTCCTATACCGGCATAAACAACCATTCCGGTTTTTTGCTTATGAAAACGAATGTTATTTAAATTTAAAATTCCTTGTAATGCAAGATCCTGAACGTGTGTGCGATAATTATAATACACCGGTTCCTGGCCCGCGGCATTGTAACCCGCACCAGTCCATGCCGGATTGTGGGCATACCCAAAAGATGGTTTCCAGTTTTGGCCTTTGCCTTCGCCATACAGATATTGCAACCTTAACGCGAAAACATACCCAAGCGCTTTTTGCAAATGTGCAGAAAAACCAAGAGTAGGCAATTTCGCAGATACATCTCCACTTACTGAAAATGAACCTGCGGAAATACCAAGTTCCATTTGATTACGTGGCTTTGCAGGAAAATCATAACTGTTATTCATGAACTCATTTTGCTGCGCTCTTCCTTTTGAAGATATAACGCTCGAGTCATAAATGTTATAAACACCACTGTTCTGCGCAAAAACACCGAAGAACATAAGTGAGAAAATTCCCGTGAATAATAATTTGAATTTTTTGCTTGTCATAACTTTGGGGGATTGATGATTTGTTAATTTTTGATTCTGCAAAAATATCATTCCAGAAACAAAATCCAAATTTTTCAGTAATTAATTAGATTTTGGTAGAATATATTCTTACATTTTGAAAACTTATGACAATAATAAAGTTCTGTGTGCTGCATCAGCTTTCATCTTTTACTTTTTTAATTGATACTTTCTGGCGTTCTGATATTTCAATTCTGAAAGTTTAGTAATAACATTCACTTTATTTGTTTCTGAACTATATTGCCTGTTTATATAAAAATGCAACTTTCAAAAAATCTTATCGCGGAAGAATTAAAAACTTTTGAACAAAAATTTGCTCAATCGGTAAAAAGCCAGGCGCCTCTGCTGGACAGGATAATGAAATATATTATCAAAAGAAAAGGCAAGCAATTAAGGCCCATGTTTGTTTTTTTGAGCGCAAAGCTTCATGGAACTATCAACGAATCTACTTACAGGGCAGCGGCCTTGGTTGAATTATTACATACAGCCACGCTGGTACACGATGATGTAGTAGATGAATCCCTGGAAAGAAGAGGATTTCTTTCTATAAATGCACTATGGAAAAATAAAATAGCAGTGTTGGTAGGTGATTATTTATTGTCGAAAGGCCTTCTTCTTTCAACAGAGGCAGGCGATTTCAAGCATTTACATCTTTTATCTGAGGCCGTAAAGCAAATGAGCGAGGGAGAATTATTGCAAATAGAAAAAGCCCGCAAATTAAACCTTGAAGAAGATATTTATTTTGAAATAATAAGAACCAAAACCGCCTCTTTACTTTCTTCCGCCTGCGCCGTGGGAGCATGGAGCACAAGCAAGAACGACGCCATCACAGAAAAAATGAAAAAATTTGGTGAAAAAACAGGAATCGCTTTTCAAATAAAAGATGATCTTTTTGATTATGGAAACGACGATATTGGAAAACCTACAGGAAATGATCTCAAAGAAAAAAAACTAACCTTACCTCTCATTTATACACTCAATAATATTGGTGCGGCAGAAAAGAGGAAAATCATTTATATAATAAAAAATGAAAACAAAAATCCGGATAAAATAAAATATGTTTTGCAAAAAGTAGTTGAAACAAAGGGAATAGAATATGCAACAAAAAAAATGATAAATTACAGAGATGAGGCCTTGGATATCTTATTTGAATTCCCTGAAACTGATGTTAGAAAAGGTTTAGAAGAGCTGGTGCGGTATACAACAGATAGAAAATATTAATTTGCTGATTTGATATTTACTTAATGTGCTATGAGAACTATACAAGCCATAATGTAGAAAATCCGGTTTTCATTTACCAAAATATTTATCCTGATAACCTTAAATCCTTTCAAAACTAAATTTATCAATTTGATATTTACCTAATTAGAATCATGGAAAAAAGATGGAAAACCTGCGGTGCAGATGAATATAAAGTTGCGGAATTACAGCAATCTTTAAACATTAATAAATCAATATGCAAAATATTGGTTCAAAGAGATATTGATACTTTCGAAAAAGCCAAAAACTATTTCCGGCCACAGCTTTCACATTTACATGATCCTTTCCTGATGAAGGATATGGAAAAAGCTGTACAAAGAATTTTATCAGCAATAAAAAAAGAAGAGAAGATTCTTGTATTCGGGGATTATGATGTTGACGGAACAACTTCCGTAGCAAGCATGTACCGTTTTCTAAAAAAAATTTATAATGAAGAAAAAATAGATTTTTACATTCCACACCGCTACCGCGAAGGTTACGGAGTGAGTAAACAAGGAATTGATTATGCAAAAGAAAATAATTTCACCCTGATCATTTCTCTGGATTGCGGAATAAAATCTTTTGATCTTATCGGGTACGCATGCACGTTAGATATTGACTTTATCGTTTGTGACCATCATCTTCCTGACGAAAAATTACCGCCTGCTATCGCCATTTTAAATCCAAAACAAAAGGATTGCGATTATCCTTACAAAGAGCTTTGCGGCTGTGGTGTGGGTTTTAAATTAATTACTGCTCTTTCACAACGGTTATGCCTACCCGAAAATGATTATCTGAATTATCTGGATTTGGTTGTTACGGCCATCGGTGCAGATATTGTGCCCATTACAGGAGAAAACAGGATACTTGCATTTTATGGATTAAAAAAATTAAATTCTTCGCCAGGTGCAGGAATAAAAGCGTTAATTGAATTAAGTGGTGTTCAAAAAAAATTCTCAATCAGTGATGTGGTTTTTATAATTGCACCCCGCGTGAATGCCGCCGGGCGAATGGACGATGCTGCCAAAGCTGTACGCATGTTTATCGAAGATGATTTTGTGAAAGCGAAAGAATTCGCTGAAATGCTGCACAGTGATAACACAGATAGAAAAGATGCAGATTCAACGATCACTGAGGAAGCATTTGCCATGATTGCAAACGATGAACTAATGTTGTCAAGAAAATCAACCGTTGTTTTTCAATCTCATTGGCATAAAGGTGTGGTTGGCATTGTAGCCAGCAGGCTTATAGAAAAATTTTATAGGCCGACAGTTGTGCTTACAGGCGCAGGAGATATAGTTGGCGGAAGCGCGAGAAGTGTTCCGGGATTTAATTTATATGAAGCCATTCATGCGTGCCGCGAACATTTAATTGGCTATGGTGGCCACTTTGCCGCTGCGGGTATGACGATGCTTTCTGAAAATGTAAATGCCTTCAGTGATAAATTTGAAGAAATTGTATCTGCCTCTATTGATCCCTATTTACTGATTCCGGAATTGTGCATTGATGCTGAAATCAATTTTAGCGATATCAACAAAAGCTTTTTTAATATCATCAGCCAAATGGAGCCTTACGGCCCGGGAAATATGCGCCCGTTGTTCATTACAAAGAATATAAGCAATACCGCGTGGTCAAAGGTTGTGAAAGAAGAGCATATTCGTTTTGTAGTAAAAAATGAAAATATTATACTCACAGGAATCGGCTTCAATCTTGCAGAAAAATTTCCTTTACTTCAATCGGATAAGACTCTCGATATGATTTATACTATTGATGAAAATGAATGGAATGGCGAAACTAATCTTCAGTTGAAAGTGATTGATGTAAGGCTTTCGGAAAATTAAAGGTTGAATAGCTTTATTGTTTTATTGCTAAATTGTTTATTGATCAAAAAGATGAACAAGATTGAACAATAAAATAATTCCACGATAATAATTTTGAATGAAGCTCTTAAATTATTTCAAATACTTTTTTTTCATTGGATTCAACTGGAATTTCCGGCTTGCTTTTTTTACACTTCATAATGAAATAAATGGAGAAAAGAAATACCAGGTTGATTCCATAGAAATAGATTGGTTAAAAACGTTAACCGTTAGAGGAGAAAATAAAAGGCATGCATCCATTTACCAGGCTGCTAATTATTTTCTATTGGAAAAAGCGTTCGAGTACTTAAAGGAAAAAAACATCAAAGGCTCACTGGTAGATTTTGGCTCCGGAAAAGGAAGAATATTAGCGGTAGCTGCTTTTTATGATTTCCAGAAAATTACAGGAATTGATTTTGCGCCGGCCTTATGCGCAATTGCAAAAGGGAATGTAAAAAAATTACAAAATGACTTTCCACAAACTACATTCTCAATTATTTGCGATGATGCCATTCATTATTCAATAAAAAAAGATGATGCGGTTTTTTTCTTTTTCAATCCTTTCGACGAAACCATCATGCTTAAGGTTCTAAAAAATATATTACAATCATTGAAAGAAAATCCAAGAGAAATTTGGGTTGCTTACATCAATCCGCTTTATAAAGAAATTTTTTTAAGCGCAGGTTTTATCGAAGAATATTATTTGATGAAAATGAAATACCTGGAATTAAGTATTTTAAATTTTCATCCGCAGGAAGATTAATAATTATTATAGAAAATATTTTTACATATAATTTTTCAAAATCATCCTTTTAAAATCTGGTATGGTTTTTATCATTTTTCTTGTAAAATTTATTATATGGGAGACACAAAAAGTTTACAAAGTGATGAAGCAATAAAAAAAATGAAGGAGATAGCAGAAAACAAAACCGCTCTTTTCTGCACCTTCACTGGAAACACTTCTATCGAGACGCGGCCAATGCATACGCAGTTAATTGATGAAGACGGCTGCTTTTGGTTTATGGGCGATAAAAACAACCACTCGGTGAGCCAGATACAGCAAATCGATAAAGTTCAATTACTTTACGCCATTAATGATAAGTCAGAATTTCTATCTGTAGAAGGAACAGCTTCTTTAAATACGGATCGGAAAAAAATTCAAGAATTGTGGAGTGGTTTCGCCAAAACGTGGTTTCCGGAAGGAAAAGATGATCCCAATATCATTTTAATAAAAGTAAAAACAAATAATGGTTTTTATTGGGATACTAAACATGGCAAATGGGTTTCAATGATAAAAATCCTGCCGGTGCCATTTCCGGAAAAGAAATGGATGATGGCATAGAAGGAACATTGACAGTTTAATTTGGTGTGTGCCAATTATCGACATAATAAAAAAAGCCATTGTCTTAAGGCAATGGCTTTTTTAGTGTTAAGAAACAATTTAAATCTCTGTAATTATTTTGCTTTTTTGTTTTCCTTCCATCATTTCCACACTGCGGGTAATGAATGACGTTAGTTCGTTTCCTTTTAATAATCCCTGGGAAAGCATGGCGAGGTCTGCAAGATTTTTTACCAGTTTTCCCTGCTCATCCGAATCATTTTCTTTTAATATTTTTTGATATATCGGATGATTTCCATTCACAGTTAGAGTCACTTCTTCAGGCATATTCCCATAAAAGCTCCCCATGCCACCGCCACCATTCATAGCCATGTCTTTCATCCGGCGAATAAACTCCGGGCGGGTAGCTATTACCGGTGCAGAATCCGCCGAAAGCCCTTTTATTTCTACTGTCGCGTGTAATTCGGGATTTTCTATTTTAAACAAATCCTTTAATTTTTCAGTATCATCTTTGCTCAAAACGCTTTCCGAATTTTCATTTTTATCAATAAGATTTTCGGTGATATCTGCATCTACTCTCACAAATTGCACATCATTCCATTTCATTTCCATATTATTGATAAATGCAGCATCAACAATAGTTTCGAGCTTTACTATTTTATATCCTTTTTGTTCCGCAGCTTTTATAAAGCCGTTTTGCTGCACCGGATCTGAAGTGTATAACATCACTATTTTTCCTTCCTTATTTTTTTGTAAGGTTCCAGTCTCTAACTTATATTCTTCAATTGTATAAAACTTACCTCCTGATGCATCTTCAAACAAATTGAATTTGTTGGCTTTCTCTAAAAATTTATCATCGGTGATCATTCCATATTTTACAAAAAGGCCAAGGCTTTCCCACTTTTCTTCAAAAGATTTTCTATCTTCTTTGAAAAGCTCATCCAATTTATCAGCTACTTTTTTGGTAATATATGAACCGATTTTTTTCACATTCGGATCGCCTTGCAAATAACTTCTGCTTACATTCAAAGGAATATCAGGGCTGTCAATAACTCCATGCAACAGCATTAGAAATTCCGGCACAATGTCTTTCACTTCATCCGTAACAAATACCTGGTTGCTATATAATTGTATTTTATCTTTTTGAATTTCAAAACTCTTTTTCACTTTAGGAAAATAAAGTATGCCTGTAAGATTGAATGGATAGTCAACATTCAAATGAATCCAAAATAATGGCGCTTCGCCGAAAGGATATAATTCTTTGTAAAAATCCTGGTAATCCTGTGTGGTTAAATCGGCAGGTTTTTTTGTCCAGGCAGGAGAAGGATTATTAATTTGCTTCTCCTCAAAGAAAATTGGAACAGGTAAAAATCTACAGAATTTTTCAAGCATGTGACGAATTCTTTCAGGCTCTAAAAACTCTTTGCTTTCTTCATTTATAAAAAGGACAATGTCAGTTCCACGATTTTCTTTTTGAGTTTCTTCCAAAATAAAATCAGGGCTTCCATCACATTCCCATTTAACCGCTTTTGAATTTTCTTTATAGCTTTTAGTGAAGATTTCTACTTTTTCGCTTACCATAAAAGAAGAATAAAATCCTAAACCAAAATGGCCGATAATGTTGGCTTCATTTTTCCCTTTATATTTTTCCAAAAATTCCTCAGCACCGCTGAAAGCGACCTGGTTTATGTATTTATCCACTTCTTCTTCAGTCATGCCTACACCTTTGTCGGAAATGGTTAAGGTCTTTTTTTCTTTGTCGATCAACACATGAATATCCAAATTTCCTACATCGCCTTTTACTTCGCCGAGAGAAGATAACGTTTTCAATTTTTGCGTAGCATCCACAGCGTTGCTCACTAATTCGCGGATAAAAATTTCGTGGTCACTGTAAAGAAATTTTTTAATGATAGGAAAAATATTCTCTGTCTGAACTCTTATACTTCCTGTTGCCATAATAAATAAAGTTTATTTGATTCTGATATTTCACCAAACTGATGCCAAAACATAATTGAAGATAAAACCAGTAAAAATGACGGAAGCGGATGTTTAATTTGGTATGAAAGAATAAAAATCAAAAATTATCAGCCAGAAAAGCAGTTGGAATCCACAATGAATAAAAGTTCATCATTTACAAAGTATCTCCTCCAACGTCCACATTTGAAATAAAAAGGCTTGAAAATGAGTATTATCAAGGTCTTTATTTTAATGAAGTGCCCGGGACTGGAATCGAACCAGCACATCCTTACGAACGGCAGATTTTGAGTCTGCTGCGTCTACCAATTCCGCCACCCGGGCAACTATTATCTATAATCCAACCTCTCTTTTGGGGAGGCAATATTAAACAATCCATCTAATTTGTCCAAAATGTTTTTGCTTAAAATCAATCCTGCCGATATAACGTAAATTGCCGTTTCCAAAAAAATAACTGATGTTGAAAATTGGATTGATAAGAGAAGGAAAAATTCCGGCTGATAACCGGGTTGCACTCACTCCCGCGCAATGTAAATGGATTCAAAAAAATAAAGCGGTTACCATCATCGTCCAACATTCTGAAAAGAGATGTTACAAAGATCGGGAATACATCAATGCAGGAATTAAAGTTGTAGAAGATATAAGCGAATGTGATGTTTTGTTCGGAATAAAAGAAGTCCCCATGCATACGCTTATTCCCGGAAAAGTATATTTCTTTTTTTCTCACACCAAAAAATTACAATCACATAACCGTCAGCTTTTACAAACAGTCATCTCGAAAAAAATCACTCTGATTGATTATGAATGCCTGGAGCACGATGATGGCACACGTTTAATCGGGTTTGGATTTTTTGCGGGTGTAGTTGGCGCTCACAACGGAATGATGGCTTATGGAAACCGCACCCGTGAAATAACATTACAGCGGGTTTATAAAAAGAGAAATTTACAGCATCTGATCCATACTTATTTTGGACTAAAACTTCCGCTGATTAAAATTGCTGTAACCGGAAGCGGAAGAGTGGCACATGGAATTCTTGAAATTATGAACCTGATGGAAATTCATGAAGCAGAGCCGGATGAATATAAATCTACAAATTTTTCTTACCCGGTGTATGTGCATTTAAAAGGAGGTGATCTTTATAAAAATGAACTAACCGGCAAGTATGACCGTAAGGAATTTCACGAATTTCCGGAAAGATATAAATGTCTTTTTCTCGATTATATTTCTCAAACTGATATTTTACTAAATGGAGTTTACTGGGAAGAAAAAATCCCGCGCCTCTTTGAAATGGAAGATTTAAAAAATGAAAATTTCCGGATGAATACCATTGCTGATATCTCTGACGATCACAACGGATCAGTGCCTTGCAACATAGCAGAGGCCAACATGGAAAACCCAATTTACGGCGTGGATAAATCAACCGGAAGCCTTACTGAGCCTTATCTTGCAAGCTCCGCAGATGTTATGGCGGTTGGCAATTTGCCTAACGAATTGCCTAGAGACGCTTCAAGATATTTTGGTGAACAACTAATAAAATTTGTACTTGATGATTTGATCAAAGGAGGTTCGAAATTGCTTGAGCATGCTACTATCGTAAAAGCAGGAAAGCTATCAGAAGACTATCAATATATGAGAACATATGCAGGCGAATCAAACAAAGATTAATTACAAATTTCTATTTTTTGGCTTATTACAACATTATAATCACGCCAAGAGTTCTACAAATAATAATCTTGCAATAAAGAATTAAATTCTTCTGTATAATTTTTTTCATGATTTTTTATTGTCATTTCATTGAAGTTTAATGAAGACGGTTTTGTTTCAAAGAATAACAACCCGCGGAAATAATCATGTTTCTGAGTTTGCTTTACAAGTAATTCTTCTTTTAAATAAAAATTATTTTGCATGGCCAGGCTTTTAAAATATCCGATACGATGATAAGGCAAAAGCACTGCGAAATTTCCATCAACTGCGAGATTGGATTTTATCGATTGAAGAAGTTCTGTAAATGTCAATGCTTCATTGTGCATTGCTATATTTTTACCATGATGAGCGGCCTTTAAATCTTTTTCAAAAAAAGGTGGATTAGTTATAATAAGATCATATTTCGAGTCAGCGTTCCGGTTTTTGACATCGGCGTGGAAAGAGTGTAAACGTTGATTCCATTGGGATTTTAGAAAATTTTCTTTTGTTTGCAAAAATGAATTCACATCAATTTCAACCGCATCAATTATCGCATTTGATTTTTGAGCGATCATAAGACTCAGCAATCCTGTACCCGAGCCAATGTCCAAAACTGTGCCCGGCTGAAAGATTTTTAATTCAATTTTTTTAGCAACCCACGCGCCAAATAAACAGGAATCGGTGCACACTTTCATGTTGCTTTTTCCTTGCTCTATTTTGAATTGTTTAAATTGGAAATAATTGTTGGCCAATGTCAAATGATGTGGTGAATTACTTTCTTATTCTTTATTCCTTATTTATTATTTCTTATTTCTTATTTCTTATTTTATTTCTATTTTCTTATTTATTCATCAGGCAGTTCGCGCGGATGGCACTACAGAGAAATTTTCAAAACTTGAATCAAGAAATTTATAATAGGCTGCAATAGCGATCATGGCTGCATTATCAGTGCAGTATTCAAATTTTGGAATGAAGGTATTCCATCCCTCTTCTCTTCCTAGAATTTCAAAAGCATTACGTAATCCACTGTTGGCGCTTACTCCTCCTGCTATACACACTTCTTTAATTCCGGTTTCATCTGATGCTTTTTTTAATTTATTCAGTAAAATAGAAACGATTCTTGATTGTATAGAAGCACAAACATCAGCCAGATTTTCTTCAACAAAATTTTTATTTTTTATTTCTTCATCTCTTATAAAATATAAAAAAGCGGTTTTCAAACCACTGAAACTAAAATTCAAACCATCAATTTTTGGTTCAGGGAATTTATACTTTTTGGCTTCTCCCAGTTTTGCATATTTATCAATTAACGGTCCGCCCGGATAAGGAAGTCCTAATATTTTCGCGGATTTATCAAATGCTTCTCCAGCTGCATCATCAAGGGTTTGGCCAATTATTTTCTGGTTCAAAGGTGATTTACAAACAACAATTTGTGTGTGGCCACCACTTACCGTGAGGCAAAGAAATGGAAATGACGGCACCCTTTTTTTCTCATCCGGAGAATGAATCAGGTTGGCCAATACATGCGCCTGCAGATGATGAACTGCGATCAAAGGTTTATCGAATGCAAGCGCCATTGATTTTGTAAATTCAGCCCCGACCAGCAAAGCGCCTATTAACCCGGGAGATTGTGTAAATGCAAATGCATCAATATCTTTTAATTCAACACCCGCAACTTTTAGAGCTTCATCCACCACGGGTACAATAGATTGCAAATGCGCCCTGGATGCAAGTTCCGGCACCACGCCGCCATATCTTTCATGAATTTTCTGGCTCGATATAATGTTACTCAGAATGAACCCATCTCTGCAAACAGACGCAGATGTTTCGTCACAAGAGGATTCGATAGCAAGAATAGTGATCATGGAATGCGAAGTTATGGCAATTGATTTTTTTGATTGGTCCTATAAAATATCCAAGCACAATTTTGATTTACTTAGACCTGATGGCCACTACAGGATCAAGACGTGAAGCGATGTAAGCGGGAATTATGCCAGATAAAATTCCAATCCCAATACAAATAGATATTGCCAATGCAAGAATTCCGGCTGAGATATAAACTGGAAAATTAAAAATATTTGTGAGAATAAGCGTTAGTAAAAAAACAAGAATTAGCCCCATCAAACCTCCCATAATACAGATGATGGCGGCTTCCAATAAAAACTCTGAAAGAATGCTTCTTTTCCTCGCGCCGATTGCTTTTTTTAAACCAATCATTGAAGTGCGTTCTTTTACAGTTACAAACATAATGTTGGCGATGCCAAACGCGCCAACAACAAGGCTTAATATTCCAATAGCCCAACCGCCAAGATTGATGTTTGAAAACAGAGAAGTTACTTTATCACTGGCACTGGAAATTTGATTTAATGTAAAATTATCAGCCTGTGTAGGGCTTAGTTTTCTGATAGATCGCATTACGCCTTCCAGGTCATCTGCCAGCGCTGAGGAAGAAACGTTATCTTTTCCTTTTACCAAAATTTTGGGGCTGCTCTGATTTTCACTCACTATTTGAATGGCAAATCGATAAGGAAGAATTATAGCCTGATCATAATCTTCGCCAATCATTGGAGTGCCCATTTTTTTTATAACCCCTATGATGGTGGTTTTGTGATCCTTTATTTTTATTTCTTTTCCAATGGCAAGAGATGGATTGACAAATAAATTTTCCGCATTCCTATATCCAATAATCGCCACTGAGCTACCTGAGGCAAATTCACTTCCTGAAATATAGCGCCCAAAAGCCATTGTCAAAGGTTGTATATCGTTTTCTTCTTCAGTTAAACCAGTCATGTTCACTCCTTGCAAAGCATAATTATTATACTCAATATTGACCCGATTATCAATTTCAAAAGCAACATTGCTTGCCAACTGGCTCCTTTGCTTAATGAAATTAACTTCCTCAAATTTTGGTTGAGGCCGGTTTACAAACTTCCACCAGGGATTATCTGCATCGCCTCCAAAATATTGCCATTTATCAATATAAATAGTATTGGTGCCCAGGCTTTTTATTTGATTTTGAATATTCATCTCAAGGCTGTTAACCGTGGCCAGCACGCCGATTATGCAGAAAATACCGAATGAAATTCCAATCAAAGAAAGTGAAGTACGTAATTTATTTACCATAAGCTCTTGCATGGTAAGGCGGAAAGAACTCGCTAATATGTACAGCGTTTTTCGCATGAAGCAAATTTAATGGTTAGCTTTTGTATATAATAAAAATTATGGTGAAAGGCAAAGAGAGAATGTTGAGGGAATTGAAAAAGTTTAGAAGTTTAGGGATGTTAACTTTGAATCAATAACTGGTACTTAATACTTAATACTTTCTGTATTTTGCATTTTTATGAAAAATAATTATCATCACTTGGCAATTGCAAAGGAAAATATCAGGCTTCAAAAAATAATTGTATTCATCGCAATAATTTTATTTATTGTGAAATTTATTGCATGGTTTATTACGAGTTCACTGGCCATTCTTACGGATGCGCTGGAAAGTATTGTAAATGTAGTTGCAGGTGTTTTGGGTGTATACAGTTTATATGTTTCATCAAAGCCAAAAGACGCGGATCATCCTTACGGGCATGGCAAAGCAGAATTTATTTCTGCAGCTGTTGAAGGAACATTAATAACTGTTGCGGGATTTTTTATAATTTATAAATCGGTTGAAAATTTTATCCATCCAAGGATAATTGCAAAACTGGATTATGGAATTTTATTAATAAGCATAACCGCCATTATTAATTATATCGCGGGATCATTATGTGTCAACACGGGAAAAAAAAATAATTCTTTACAATTAATCGCCGGCGGAAAACATCTGAAAACAGATACTTACTCAACTGCAGGAATTATAGCCGGCCTGGTATTGATTTATTTTACCGGGCTTCAATTTATCGACAGCCTGATTGCATGTATTGTAGCCATTATTATTATTTATACAGGATACAAAATAGTGCGCACGTCTATTGCGGGTATAATGGATGAGGCCGATGTGCAATTGCTTAATAATATAGTGTCTCTGTTAAATAAACATAGGCCCGAAAACTGGATCGACCTTCACAATCTGCGAATCATAAAATATGGAAGCACCCTCCATTGCGATTGCCATCTCACTGTGCCCTGGTATTTGAATGTATATGAAGCCCATGCGGAAGTAGAAGCACTTTCGTCGTTGATAAGAAATGAATTTGGCGAATCTGTTGAACTGTTTGTTCATTCTGATGGATGCCAGGAATTCTCATGCAAAATCTGTTTAAAACAAAACTGTATGGTTCGTAAACATCCATTTGAAAAAAGACTTACCTGGACGATAAAAAATATCTCAAGAGACTCTAAGCATAATATTTTAAGCGAAGAATAATTTTGATGCTTCGTTAAGTCAAATAATAGAAATCAGGTTTTTTGCAAAAAGTTGTTCGCAATTTCCCGAAAGAAAGAATAAAAAATATCCCCGCATAGACATGAAGGGATTTCCAAAATTCAAAAACTGAATATCCATTAAGCTCTTGATTGAACCTCTGTATTAATAAAAACTATTAATACATTGTCAATTTATTTTTTTGAATAATTTTTTTGTGGAAGGCATTAAATTCTGTACACAAAAGAATTTGTATTAGGTTTCAAAAAATAGGGTAGCAACGGTTTAGCGATTGTAAAACGATGATACCTAATACATATTTCATTTCATTGAGAAATTGAGTAGAGTTGCCCACCTCCTCGTAAAATGTACAGTGTCATTTACGAATAAACAATGATTACTATTTCTAAAGAAAAAGGGAATTTATATTATACTATTTAAAAAGTAAGGCTACGCCAAATGCCGCCGCCGCCGCAAGAGCGCCTATCAGCATTACTTTCAAGGCTCCTGACAAAACAGGCACGCCTGTAATTTTACTTTTGAAATATCCAAAAATAAAAAGACAGATAAGCGTTGCGATCGCAGAAAATTTTAACGCTTCTCTTGAATCTGCAATAAAAAAGTAAGGGCTTAAAGGAATTATTCCACCGATTGCATAAGAAATTCCGATGTTTAATGCGCTTTTGGTAGCTCTTTTTGGATCAGGCATATCAAGTCCTAATTCAAATTTCATCATGAAATCAACCCATTGTTTTTTATCTTTTGAAATTTCTTCTGTAGCTTTTATTTGCAATTCTTCGCTCAATCCAATATTTTCAAAAAAATCCTGTACTTCTTTTTTTTCAATTTCCGGAACTTTTTCTATTTCCGCGTATTCTCTTTTCAACTCACTTGAATAATGATCCTGTTCAGTTTTTCCGGCAAGATAACCTCCTAAACCCATCGCGATGCTGCCTGCAACAATTTCCGCAATACCCGCGATAACAATTATCGAACTATTGGCAACGGCCCCTGTAAGCCCTGCTGCGAGCGCAAAGGGAACCGTCAGCCCATCACTCATTCCTATTACCACGTCGCGCAGGAGATCTGAGCTTCGCAAATGTTCCTCTACATGGTGATGGTGATCGTGGTGATCGGGCATTGGGTTTTTGGTTTAGTAGTTATTTGAATAATCGGTACATTATTGCTGTTACATTGCTGACTAAGCAACAACAATAAAAAAAATAACAACGTAACAATTCAATAATTGAATAATATTAAATTTTTACGAATAGCTAATTCTGTAAATCACTCCACTATAATCATCGCTCACCAACATTGAACCGTCCTGCAAAAATTGTACATCAACCGGGCGGCCGCTTACATCTCTTACATTTTGTAACCAGCCCTGGGCAAACACTTCAGGCTCACCAGGTTTTCCGCTGGCATCCATCTTTATAACTGCTACGCGATATCCAATTGGAATGCTTCTGTTCCAGCTTCCATGCTCAGCGATAAAAATGGCATTCTTATATTCTGCAGGAAACATTTTACCTGTGTTAAACCGCATTCCGAGCGAGGCCACATGTGGGCCTAACAATTTTACCGGAGCGGTATAATCAGCGCAATTTTTCCCTTTTCCAAATTCTTCATCCAGGATATTTCCCTGGTGGCAATAAGGATAACCGAAATGCATACCCGCTTTTGATGCATTGTTTAATTCATCATTCGGAATGTCGTCGCCGAGGTTATCGCGCCCATTGTCTGTAAACCATATTTCTTTTGTTTGCGGATTCCAATCGAATCCCACAGTATTCCTGATGCCCCTGGCAAAAATTTCGAATCCTGTGCCATCAGCATTCATACGGGTTAGAGATGCATAAGGAAGTTGCGGATCGCAGATATTACATGGAGCGCCAACTGGTACATACAATTTTCCATCAGGGCCGAAGGCGATAAATCTCAATCCATGATGTTCATCCGAAGGATACTTATCATAAACGACAAGCGGTTTTGGGGGATTGTCTAAATGTGATTCTATGCTATCTAATCTGTAAATAGTGGAAATAGCGCCAATATATAAACTTCCGTCTTTGAAAGCCACTCCGTTCGGAGAAGTAAGCCCACTGGCTATTTCATAAACTTTTATTGATTTTCCATCATGAGATTTATCTGTTATTGCATAGACCTTATCTCCCTTCGTGCCCACAAAAACCGTCCCGTTTGGAGACACACACATGCTTCTCGCTTTATCTACTTTTGCAAATACTTTTATATTGAAGCCGGTAGGTAATTTTATTTTATCAAGACCTTTAATATCAGCCACCTGACTGCTGTCTGTTGATGGGTTCGATGAAACTATCTTTCCGGATTTATTATTGTTGCAACTATACAATACCAACAACATTATCAAAATGTTGAAAAGACCGGTTGATTTTTTTACAAAAAACTTAAAAGGATTCATGGTGCTATTTTCAGGAAAGATAATTAATAGAAGAGTCAAAACAATTACTTCGCCAAATTTGAGATTAAACCCGGGAAAATGTACGGACCTTGGGGATAAGCGAAAAAGTAGTATTTCGCTTTTAATTCAGTTCTTAATCATCTAATAATTTTGAAAGAAAAAGCAAATCATTTTTTTTATAAGCATTGCCGGTGTCAATAAAGCATTTGCTAAATTCTTCGAGCATATATTGAATGATCCTTACATTATTGAGCTGCCGGTAATAAGACGGCGTGGAAGGAACTGAAATTCGTTTGAAATAATTTTCCACATCTTTATGAGAATAGATTTGCCCATTGAGCGGATCAATATAAAAATTTATTTTTTCGCTTTTTTGCTTTGAAGGGTTAGGAAAATCGTAGTCAACATCAAAATAGCCAAGAATAAATTGTTTGGGAATATTAATCGCTTTCACAGGAATGTCGAGCATTTCGCAAAGTATTAAATAAAGAATTCCGTTGTTTATCGCATTTCCTTTTTTATTTTCTATCAGTTTTGTAATCAAGAAATCATCTGAAAGATCGTAGCTCACCTCATTTCCCTTTAATTTATAATAGCTATATAAAATCCCGGAAATTACATTCACCTGTTCCATCGGAGTAAGATAACTATTCAGTTCGAGCCAAATATTTCTTCTTATTTTTTCAATTTCCTGTAATGTAGTGGTGGCCATCATTTCAGGATAACAATATTTTGAAATCAACAATGCGCCTTGTAATAATTCGCATGTGCCATTTTTCCAGTTTGTAAAATCCTCTGTCAGATCGCGGAAATGGAGCTTGTGAATGATCATTTCAATTCTTTCCTGGATATTCTCATCCGGGCTGTTTTCCCATAAATATTCGAGATTAGGAATGATGGCGCGGCCGTGCGAAATAATGCGTTCCGTTACGGTGCTGAAAACTTCTTCATCCGGATCATCAATAAGATGAAAAAGCGCTGATATTTCTTTGTTTTCCAGCATCACAATAAGTTAATGATCATTAAAATAAAAATGTAAAGATAGAAAAGTTTGTAGGTTTTTAATTCAAACAGGCAAAGGTTTACAAATGTTTTACTGAAAAAAACCCTGCAAAACTGAGAGATCAATTATCATCTTAATTTCCGAGACACGATCTACTCATAAAGGAAAGCGTTATAAACCAAAATGTAGATTTTCCCGAATTTAATTTATCATTATTAATTTAGAATGAAAAAAAAATTAAAAGAAATGACATTCCTCTACTCGTGCTTCAATGAGATAAGTCTAAAATATTTAATCATCATTAAATTATGAGAAGGTAATTCCTCAATGTTCTCTATTAATGTGTATTTAATAAGACAAACCGGAAACAATGCACAACAATGTTATTTATTTTCTGCCGAGTATACAGTTTGTACAATTTATATTCAACAAAAAAAAAATTGCATAAGATACATCTTGTAAAAATTTACTTAAAAAAAATTAAATTTAAAATGGACGAATCAAATAAAATTACACGTCGTAAAGTCATCGGAGGCATCGGAGCTAGCATAGCCACTTTGGCGATTTCTCCTGTTTTTGCCGGCAAAGAAAAATCACATTCAAAACCTCTTACAATGTTAAAGCTTTGATCTTATAAAGGCCGAAGGCCGAAAAGCAATCTCTATTCCTAGTGATCTTCGCGAAGAATCTTTTTGCAAAAAATTAGTTGATGAAGCAATAAATGGCCTTGGCGGACTTGACATAATTGTGAATAATGCCGGTCGTCAACAAACGCATGCTTCTATTTTGGATATATCTACTGAACAGTTTGACTGGACCATGAAAACAAATATATATGCGCCTTTCTGGATAATAAAAGCAGCTTTGCCACATCTGCAGCCCGGTTCAGTAATAATTGGAACAACATCAGAGCAAGCTTATGATCCATCAGCTGATCTGTATGATTATGCGCAAACCAAGGCGGCAACAATGAATTATGTAAAATCGCTTGCCAAACAATTAAGCCCTAAAGGCATATGCGTTAATGGAGTGGCGCCGGGCCCAATTTGGACAGCCTTGCAGGTAAGTGGAGGAGCAATCCAGGAAAAACTAGTGAAGTTTGGAAGCGATACAGTATTTGGCAGACCGGGACAACCAGCAGAGTTGGCTTCAATTTATGTACAGCTTGCAGCAAATCATGGAAGCTTTGCAACAGGTAATATTTATGGTTCGGGCGGAGGAAAAGGTCAACCATAATTTTGCAAAATAATTCTGACTAATTATTGCTTGTCAAATTCACCATCTGCTTTTATCTGCACTTCATCGCTGATCATAGCAGATGGGTATTTGGCACCAATATTAAAATCGGAACGCTTTATTGTTCCGGTAAGTTGAAAGCCCGCATCGGGCTTTTTGTTCATCGGGTTGGTAACAGTTCCCCTATACCACAATTTCATAATAACAGGTTTCGTAATGCCGTGTATAGTAAGATTACCCATTAGCAGGTATTTGTTTTCCGAAGATTTTTTTAGAGATGTGCTTTTGAAATTGAGCGTAGGATAAGTGGCCGCGTCAAAAAAGCCGGCGCTTTTTAAATCATTATCTCTCATTTCTACTTCAGTATTGATCGAGTTTATATTAGCAGTAAGTTCAAAGGCAGCATCACTAAAGTCTTCTTTTGAAGTTGTAATAGTTACATCGAAATCTTTAAAAAGCCCTGTTACATCCGATACCGAAAGATGAGTGACGCTGAATGTTAGCTTTGAATGATATTTATTATTTTTCCATGTAGTTTGAGCAAACAACATGAGATTCAAAACCGTAAATAGTAGTGAGAAAATAAATTTTTTCATAAAATATTTTATTTCAAATTATAATTGAACCACTTCAGATGACCAGCATGATGAGTGATTATAAAGCGCTGCAAACATACGTGTACGAGCCTGTATTGCAAATTATGTTTTCAGAAAACGGGTTTTCTCCGCAAATAATTATGAGTCAGGAAAACATGTAAAGAGTTCTTTTATTATAACTTTTTAATATTATTTTGCACGATACAATTATTTTAATCTATAAACTTATTTATTGACAGTTTTTGAAAAGATAAACGGCTACCATGCCAGGCTTTCTCCCACAAAAGTTGCAAGGAAATATAAATTATTGCTTGAGAATCCATTTCGTTTTTTTAGAGGTACCAACCAATTATTTTATGAAGATTTGAAAAACGAATCATTTCCTACTTCACCTATATGTTGGATTTGTGGTGACCTGCATTTAGAAAATTTTGGCAGCTATAAAGGTGACAACCGCCTGGTTTATTTTGATCTCAATGATTTTGATGAAGCCATTCTTGCTCCTGTTGGTTGGGAGCTCGCCAGAGTTATCACAAGTATACTCGTTGCATTTGACGAGTTGCAAATAACCGACAAAGAAGCAATTGAAGCATGCAATATTTTTTTGAAAGCCTATTCAAAAATACTCGCTGATGGAAATTCAAGATATATTGAAACCAGGACTGCCAAAGGAATTGTAAAGCGCTTTTTAAATAGCGTTGAGCAGAGATCAGATAAAAAGTTATTGGCAAAAAGAACTATCAACAAGAATGGCAAACTAAGGCTAAGCCCGGGCAATAATAAACAATTAAGGATTGATAAAGATCTTAAGAAAAAGCTTTGCATTGAATTTAATAAATGGATGAAATCGAATAACCAGCCTCCGAACGATTATAAAGTGCTTGATGCGAGATTCCGGCTTGCGGGCACTGGAAGTATGGGTATACAGAGATATGTTTTTCTAATACAAAAGATACAAAACCCTGAGAAATATATGCTGATTGATATGAAACAGGCGACACCATCATCTCTGAATTCTTATGTAAATGTACCTCAGCCGGAATGGGAATCAGAAGCCCACCGTATGGTTCATATCCAGAAGATGATGCAAAATATAGCGCCGGCTCAGCTAAGCACAATAGAATTTGAAGGACAATCTTACCTGATGCAGGAGCTGCAACCTACAAAAGACAGGATCAATTTTAAAATGATCGAAGAGTTCGAAAATGTCTGTTCTGTTCTAAACGATATGGCAATGATAACAGCATCTTCACATTTAAGAAGCTCGGGCCGAAAGGGTGGGTGTTCTGCTGATGAACTGATTGCCTTTGGAAAAGATGATCACTGGCAATCTGAAATCATAGATTATGCGTTGCGTTATAAGCGAAAAGTGTTTAGCGACTGGCGTGATTTTAAAACCCAAACAATTAAAAATAAAAAAGAAAATAAACTCTACAAAATAAACTGAAAATTGAAAATCTATTTTTTCAGTTATCACACTCCTACTATATCCGGCTATTACATTTTATTACTTATCTTAGTTTTTTTTCCTATTAAAATAAATAAAAAAGAAACCAGCAAAAAACTAAGTGTCAAAATACCTGAATTAAAAAGCACTTTATTATAGCCAATCTTACCTACATCAATAAAGGGATAAGGATAGAATCCTGATATATCCCCGCGAAACAAAACAACAATGATATAAACCAATGGATAGATGAGCCAGGGAAAAGCATCTTTCCATTTTAGATTGGATTTTGAAACGTACAGAAACCAAAACACAATAGATAAAACCGGAATAATAGTATGCAATATTTCATCAACAATAAATTGCAAGCCATCTGGCTTCCATAAGAATCTCAGGATGACATTATAAACAATTCCAACAATGGTGATATAAACCGTGATCGCTGTTAATACTTTTGGCCTCGAAAAAAAATTATCTGATGCGGATTTTGATATAATCAAAATGGAGCTAAAAGAAACTGCAACCAGCAGGTTTGTAAGAATGGTAAAAAAAGTAAAATACCTGCAAATCGTTTCAGGAATTGAAGTAACCCGGTTTTCTATGATAAGATAAAACTGTGCTGTTAAAGCAAACCAGCCTAAAATAACGAGAAATAGTAAAATGGGTTTCATTTTAATTGAAAATTAAAAAATCAGAAATTTCTATATTCAGGCTTATCACATTTATGACTATATTTTCAAATCCAAGTTCTAAATTCTATCAATAACGTACATCTTATATCTTACGTTTTCTTACACCAGAAAACAAACTCCTTCTTCTGCAATATCAGTGTTTTCAAAAACTTCACAGGCTTCTTCTTTAAATTTTTCCAATGAATCGTACATCGAAGAAAAATGACCGATTATCAATTTTTTTGCCCCGCATTTTTTTGCTATCATCGCCGCTTGTTTTGTAGTAGAATGAAATCTGCTGGATGCTTTCGTTTCAGCATCTGCAAGGTAAGTTGCTTCATGATAGATAAGATCTGAGCCCTTTATTTTTTCGCAGATTGATTCAAAATAAGCTGTGTCTGCGCAGTATGCATAAGATTTGGAAGGTTCATGCGGCGTAGTTAGCAATTCATTTTTTGTCACTTCATTTTCCCGAGAAATATAATCATTGCCTTCATGAAGGCTTTCATAAAATGAAGTGGGAATTTTATACTTTTTAGCTTCTGAAATGTTTATCTTTCTCAGATTTTTTTTCTCCCTGAACCTAAATCCCCAACATTCGATCCGGTGGTTTAACTTAAAATTCTCCACGATCATATTTTTGTCTTCGAAAATAACTTCTTCATTTTCATGCACATGAAAGTGAAGCGTGTAAGAAAGATGTGCGGCCGCAGCTTCCAATTGAATTTGAATGATTGCTTCTAATTTTCGCGGAGCATAAATATGAAGATCGTTCGTCCGGTTGTTCAACGTGAAACTTGTAAGCAACCCGATAAGCCCGAAGTAATGGTCACCGTGCAAATGCGAAATAAAAATATGATTAATCCTGCTGCGCCTGATCTTATAAAGATCCATTTGCATTTGGGTCCCTTCGCCACAGTCAATCAAAAAAGTATGTTGATCGCTTTGAAGAATCTGGGCAGTCGGATGCCTGTTATGCGCAGGTACGGCAGAATTATTTCCTAAAATGGTGACAGCAAGCAATTTTTGAATTATTAATAAATACGATGTACAATGTTTGAGGCACGATCTGAAAAGCAAAAATATAGATATTCGTGTTTTTCCAATTTCGTTTTCTCCCTTTTCAGCGCAGGCTAGAAAAATTCTCTTTCTATTTCCTCCATCTGAACAATATCCCATGCTTCACTCTCAGTTGGCGTTACGTTCATCAGTTCCAAAAAATCATTCTCTTCTAAAAACTTCTCTACATCTGGATGCAGGTTACAAAACACCATAGAATTTTGGGAATCATAGAAATTTTGTTGTACATCTACAAGCATGTCCGCAACAATTTTGTCTATCTCATCAACATCTTCAAAATTGACCACTATATTTTTTATAGGCTGTGTAAGAAAAAACGTTAAACTACTTCGTAATTCTCCTGTCATATTAGCAGCTAATTGCTTTTCTTCAATTGTAATTACCTGCATTTTTTCTTTGGTATCAATTTTGACTTTCATAAATCCTGAGTTTCACGGGGTTCGATCAAAGATATTAAAAGGAAAAGCATAAAATATAAAGTATATAAAAACGTTTTTTATTCAATTGGACTATAAAATATTCTAAAATAATAAATTACTCAAAACATATTGTTTATAAAAATACCAAAAAACTGCCTCTTTCCTTAATTTAACCATTTTTTATCCACTTTTCAACACCCTGTGCATTCTTTAATACGTTTATTAATAGATTTTATTTATTATTATTGTACAGCATTTAAATTGTTATAAATGGACAACAATTTCTCAACACAAGTAAAAGAGATCATAACTTATAGCCGCGAAGAAGCTTTGAGGTTAGGAAATGATTTTATTGGGACAGAGCATCTTGTTCTGGGCCTTATAAGAGATGGCGAAAATACCGCTATGAAAATTTTAAAATCTCTTAATGTGGATCTATACGAGCTACGTAAAGAAATAGAGCTTGCCGTAAAAGATAAAACAGGTAAAAATATTGCCAATATTAATTCTTTACCTCTTACCAAGCAGGCAGAAAAAGTAATCAGGATCACTGTTCTTGAAGCTAAAACTAATAAAAGCCCTTTGGTGGAAAGCGAGCATTTGATGCTTTCTATTTTGAAAAATAAGGAAAATATTGCTACGCAGATATTGAACCAGTTTGATGTGGATTATGATATGTTCAAGAGTGAATTAGGCTATGTAAAAACTGATCCAAAAGCAGAGTTCCAGGATGAAGAAAATGAAGAATTTGATGAAGAAAAGAAATCATATGCTCAACAACGCCCGACAAAAGGCGCTGCGCCACAGGCAAAATCAAAGACTCCGGTGCTTGATAATTTCGGCAGGGACATAACCCGTCTTGCAGAAATGGGAACCCTTGATCCGATCGTTGGCCGTGAAACAGAAATAGAGAGAGTTTCACAAATTCTTAGCCGGCGTAAAAAGAATAATCCAATATTGATTGGCGAACCCGGTGTTGGTAAAACTGCAATCGTTGAAGGCCTGGCTCTAAGGATTATTCAAAGGAAAGTAAGCCGCGTTTTATTTGACAAAAGAGTGGTTTCTCTTGATCTCGCAGCATTGGTAGCAGGTACAAAATACCGCGGCCAATTTGAAGAAAGGATGAAAGCGATCATGAATGAACTGGAAAAAAACAGGGATGTAATTCTTTTCATTGATGAGATACATACCATCGTAGGCGCAGGCGGCGCAAGCGGTTCATTGGACGCTTCTAATATTTTCAAACCTGCTTTGGCGCGAGGCGAACTGCAATGCATCGGAGCATCCACACTTGATGAATACAGAATGTATATTGAAAAAGATGGAGCATTAGATCGTCGTTTTCAAAAGGTGATGGTAGAGCAGCCCAGCGTGGAAGAAACAATTGAAATACTTAACAATATCAAAAGTAAGTACGAAGATTACCACAATGTAAATTACGATAGTGAGGCCATTGATGCCTGCGTGAAATTAAGCGATAGGTATATGACTGATCGTTTATTACCTGATAAAGCAATTGACGTTTTGGATGAAGTGGGCGCGCGCGTTCACCTAAAAAACATTAATGTTCCCCAAGAAGTAATTGAGCTTGAAAAAAAGATCGATGAAATAAAACATGAAAAAAATAAAGTCGTAAAAAGCCAGCGCTTCGAGGAAGCTGCTTCACTTAGGGATACAGAAAAAAGATTGCAGGAAGAATT
This sequence comes from Bacteroidota bacterium, assembly GCA_030853195.1. GTDB lineage: Bacteria > Bacteroidota > Bacteroidia > Chitinophagales > Chitinophagaceae > Ginsengibacter. The sequence goes on from JALYVO010000030.1 coordinate 48,277, forward strand.
GGAAAAAGCCAAATCGGCTTGGGAAGAAGAAAGCAAGCATAAAAGATACCCGATCAATGAAGAAGCTATCGCAGAAGTAGTGAGTATGATGACCGGAATTCCTGTAAAAAGAATGATACAGGCAGAGACTGATAAGCTGCGCAGAATGGCTGAAGACCTTACTGAAGCTGTTGTTGGTCAAAATGAAGGTATACAGAAAGTAGTGAAAGCAATTCAAAGAAACCGTGTAGGATTAAAAGATCCGAGAAAACCAATTGGCTCTTTTATTTTCCTTGGGCCAACAGGAGTTGGTAAAACAGAATTGGCAAGAGCCCTTGCTAGATACATGTTTGATAGTGATGATGCATTAGTTCGGATTGACATGAGTGAATACATGGAAAAATTCACTGTTTCAAGATTGATCGGCGCGCCTCCGGGTTATGTCGGATATGAAGAAGGAGGCCAGCTAACGGAGAAGGTGAGACGAAAACCGTATTCAGTTATTTTGTTAGATGAAATCGAAAAAGCGCATCCGGATATTTACAATATTCTCTTACAAGTTTTAGATGACGGGCAACTCACAGATGGCCTCGGAAGAAAAGTTGATTTTAAAAATACGATGATCATTATGACCTCTAACATCGGCGCAAGACAATTAAAAGATTTTGGCGATGGAGTTGGGTTCACTACCGCTTCAAGAGTAGCAAATGTAGAGGAAAATAATAAGGCAGTAATTGAAAAAGCCTTGAAACGCACATTCAGTCCGGAGTTTTTAAATAGGATCGATGACGTAGTAATATTTAACCAGTTAACAGAAGATAATATTTTTTCCATTATAGATATTTTGATGAAAGGCGTTACTAAAAGGTTGGTTAACCTGGGATTGCAACTAGAACTCACAGAAGAAGCTAAAAAGTTTATTTCTGAAAAAGGCTATGATTCCCAATTTGGCGCACGGCCTTTACACAGGGCGATTCAAAAATATCTTGAAGATCCTTTAGCAGAAGAAATATTGAATATGAATATTAAGAATGGCGATATTTTAATTGCATCATTAGACAAAGAAAATTCGAAAATTACTTTTGAAGTAAAAGATAGTAATGTGAAGAAAGAAAAAGCGTCGGAAGTTTAAAATTATTCAGGAATTTTTACCCGAATGCCACCATCAATAATGGTGGCATTTTTTTTACACCATTTTTTTGTGCTTTCTCTTTTTTGTGCCACTTTTGTATTCATGGTTCCAAAGATCATTATGACAATAGATGGTTATTCATCATGTGGCAAAAGCACCCTGGCAAAGCAACTGGCCAAAAAGTTAGGTTATATTTATATTGACAGTGGGGCGATGTACCGGGCTATTACACTATATTTTTTACGCAATAATGTTGACCTGGATAATGAAAAAGAAATCCGTAGAGAATTAAAGAATATTTCTCTTGAATTTATTGTAAAAAAAAATTCAGATCAATCGGAAATTTATTTGAATGGAGAAAACGTAGAATACATTATCCGCGATTTGGTCGTTGCAGAAAAAGTTTCTGAAGTGGCCGCATTAAAAGATGTAAGAGCCTTTGCAGTGGCAGAACAGCAGAAAATGGGAATCGATAAAGGAATTATAATGGATGGGCGAGATATTGGAACTACAGTTTTTCCGGATGCCGAAGTTAAAATATTTTTAGTAGCTGACGAAGCCGTAAGAGTAGAAAGAAGATTCACTGAAATGTTTGATAAAAATCCCAATATTACTTTAGAAGAGATAAAACACAACATTACTATGCGCGATTATATTGACTCTAACCGAAATGTAAGCCCACTGCGCAAAGCCGAAGATGCTACTATATTAGACAACACAAATCTTACCGAAAAAGAACAATTGGCTTTCGCTTTGAAACTGGTAAAATCTCAGTTAGAATTCGCGTGAGAATATATTAAAGTTACCTCCATAAAACATAGAATCACTCAAGAGCAACAGCATTAACTTTATTGTAGTTTTCTATGTTTTGGCTTATGCAAGGCTATCTTGAATTTTAAAACCATAAGTTTTAAAAACTTACCCATTTGAGTTTCTCTTAAAAATTTAACGCAACCGATTGCATATGTTTTATGAGGTGATAATCCAACTTATTTCAATAACTCTACTTTTTGTTTTTTATTTTCATTTTTTCAAACAATAGTTTTCTATGATTTCTTGCGATAAATTTTTTTAAAAATGAGCCAGAATGTGACTATTCCCATGCAGCAAAACCTTACCATTGAAAAACCCAACTACACTTCACAGATTGTAATAATCGGAATTCTGTTTTTTATTTTTGGATTTGTTACCTGGCTCAACAGCACACTTATTCCCTATTTGCAGATTGCTTGCCAGTTGCAAACTTCAGAAGCTGTATTGGTTACATTTGCGTTTTATATTTCTTATGCAGTGATGGCGTTTCCTTCATCATGGGTTTTGAAAAAGACCGGGTTTAAAAATGGAATGATGTGGGGATTAATATTAATGTCTTTAGGTGCATTGGTTTTTATCCCTGCTGCGCAAACAAGAACTTACGGATTATTTCTTACCGGTTTGTTCATCATCGGTACTGGATTAGCATTGTTGCAAACCGCATCGAATCCTTATATAACTATTCTCGGCCCAATAGAAAGCGCTGCAAAAAGAATCAGCGTGATGGGCATTTGCAACAAAGGTGCTGGCGCTCTTGCGCCTTTGGTCATGGGCGCATTTTTATTAAAAGATTCAGATGTTTTAATAGAAAAATTAAAGACAATGGATGTGGCGGAAAAAGCAACAGCGCTCAATGCTTTAGCATCCCGGGTAATTGTTCCATACATTGTGATATCCATAGTGCTCGCTGCTCTTGCCGTGTTTGTTTATTTTTCAAGTTTACCGGAAATAAAAGCCCAGGGCGAAGAAATTACAGACAAGAATGCAGTAAACAATGATGGAAAAACTATTTTCAGTTTTCCTTATTTGTGGATAGGATTCGTTACTTTATTTTTATATGTAGGCGTTGAAGTTATGGCTGGCGACATTATTCAGGTTTATGGAAAATCAATCGGCATCAGCCTTGACATTGCAAAACATTTCACCACTTACACAATGATTGGAATGCTAATTGGTTACCTCGTCGGCATTGTTTCGATCCCAAAATATATTTCGCAAACCACAGCGCTCAAAGGCTCTGGAATATTAGGAGTTATTTTTACATTGCTGGCAATTTTCACTTCCGGATATACTTCTGTTTTGTTTATCGCTTTATTAGGGTTGGCAAACGCCCTGGTGTGGCCTGCCATCTGGCCTTTGGCCATTCATGGATTAGGAAGATTTACCAAAACCGGTTCGGCACTACTGGTCGTTGGAATCGCGGGTGGTGCTGTATTACCAAAAATATGGGCTGCTCTGGGGCAAAATAAAAATATCGGTTTTCAACAGGCATTCTGGATAATGGTTCCATGCTATTTATTCATCCTTTACTTTGCTACTTATGGTTATAAGTTGGGAATTAAAAACAAAACTGAAATAAAAAGTGATTTTGTTTTGAATAATAAATAAAAAAACACCGAGGCTATTTTTCAGACAATGTGGTCAAAAATGGTGCAAAAATTCATCAATAAGTCATAACAGTATTTGATTTCAGAGGATAGTATTGAAACCGGTTTCAATACTATCCTTTTTTTGTGCATAAAACTGCATGAGAAAAT
>JALYVO010000069.1 GCA_030853195.1 Bacteroidota bacterium
TTTTTGGGCTTACTTTTTCAAATCCTGTTGGGCTTGCTGCCGGTTTTGACAAAAACGCGAAATATTTAAATGAACTCGAAATTTTAGGTTTTGGTTTTGTAGAAATAGGAACAGTTACTCCTTTGGCGCAGGAAGGAAATGCAAAACCAAGACTATTCCGTTTGCCAAAAGATAAGGCTTTGATCAACAGAATGGGATTCAATAACGATGGTGTAAACGCAGTTGCAAAAAGAATCAGAGAATTTAAAAATTTGAATGCCCAACATTCAACACAGAATGCACAACACGCAACATTAATTATCGGAGGAAATATTGGGAAAAATAAAATTACGCTCAATGAAGATGCCTGGAAAGACTACGAAATTTGTTTCAATGAATTGCATGACACAGTTGATTATTTTGTAGTGAATGTAAGTTCGCCCAACACACCAGGATTGAGAGATCTTCAACAAAAAGATTCTCTTAAAAAAATTCTTAGCCGCCTGCAGGAAATCAATAAAACTAAAAATATTCAAAGGCCATTATTATTAAAAATTTCACCTGATCTTAGCAAAAAAGAATTGGATGACATTATTGATCTTGCAGTTGAAATTCAATTGGATGGCCTCGTCGCAGCAAACACTACAGTTAGCCGTGAAAACTTAATGACATCAAAAAAAGAAGTGAATAAAATTGGAATGGGTGGATTAAGTGGCAAACCATTGAGAGAAGAATCTAACAGAATAATAAATTATATCCATTTGCGTACAAGCATCCCTGTTATAAGCAGTGGTGGAATTTTCACTCCTTCTGATGCAAAGGAAAAAATGAATCTAGGCGCAAGCCTTATTCAGGTGTGGACTGGATTTATTTATGAAGGGCCGGGAATCGTGAAGAAGATAACACGCGGCATCTGAACTATGTACCAAATTATTTGGGTGATCAGAATCCAATAAATCTACTTTTTAACTTATGAGCATTTGATAATGAAATTAAGCGAATCCCACATTATTCCTTGTACTCCTGCTCATCCAGTTGCACCACTCGTTTATTTTGCTTTTTCATCATTACCATATTTAAAATTTCAACAAGAAATGAAAAAGCCATCCCGAAATAAATATAATTTTTCAAATGAAGCGCATCGGCCTTTTCAAAATCCCAACCTTCTATTACCAGGCTTAATCCAATCAATACTAAAAATGAAAGTGCCAGCATTTTGAAAGTTGGATGTTTATGAATAAACGCAGCTATAGCAGGGCTAAAAGCAAACATAATAACCATCGCGATCAGCACTGCAGCAATCATAATTTCAACGTGCTTTGCCGTGCCGCCTGCTGTGATAATGCTGTCAAAAGAAAATACCATATCCACCAATAAAATCTGGAAGATCGCTTGAGTGAAAGTAAACTGCTTTCCTTTTGGCTTTTCTACATTAGGATCCTCACCTTCAAGTTTTTTGTGGATTTCATGAACTGATTTGTAAATAAGAAAAACACCGCCAGCCAGCATTACAAGGCTTGCCAAATCAAATCCTTTATCAAATAAAGTAAATATCGCTTTTCCTTTTTGAGCAAGTAGCCATCCAAGCCCCAGCAGTAAAACACTTCTGCCAATGCTTCCCATAATTACCCAAACTAATCTCGCTTTTTTATGCTTTTCTTTTGGCAGACGGTTGATGATAATGCTCACAAATATTACATTATCAACTCCCAAAACAATTTCGAGAATTACCAAAATAAAAAAACTGATAAGGTTATCTGCAGTTAATAAATGGCTCAAATAATTACAGCTTTAGGTTTGGTATTATACAACTCGAAATGTAGATTTTACACAAATTTAGTTTTTATATCTGCGATTCTTTCCCTGGAATAATCCGATATTATATCCGGCACGAATAACAGGGAAAGCCCTGCCATAGCCATCCACATACGGAGAATTTTTATCGCCAAGAACATCCCACATCACAGAAATAAAATAATAAGTATTGCTTCCCCTGTATCTTCCTCCTGCGTAACCGCCTCCCAACAAAAGGCTGCCTGCACTTACGTTTTGAGAATAAGAAGCAGAGCCATCTCCCGGAATGTTCTTTAAATGAATCATGTTATATTCATATTGTGCAGTGCCAAATAAAAAATTGACAGGAAATAATCTTACAAATGCGCCGGGGCCATAAATAGTCTGTCGGATTTTTGCCGGGGAATATACATCTCTCAGTGAATTGTAATTCACACTCAGTGTAATTCCTGCATCCGCCCAATTGCTTAAAGAATAACCAAATTGAGGAGCAATGCCAAGTGTTGTACCATAATTTGATAATCCTAAATTCAGGCTTCCACCGGTAAATAATTTTTCTTTCGGAAATCTTTTTTTCTCAGTTTTATTTTCATTATCCGATTGTGCTTTTGCATGAAAACAAACCGGCAATAATAAAATTAAAATCGCTTTTTTCATCACTATTAGGTTTTTGGGTTCGGAAAAATTTACAATAATTAGACGAGCGAAATTAATATTCCCATCGCTAATAATTAGTTAATTCAATCGAATATTTTACCAGCATTTAGAATATGATTTGGGTCAAAAACTTTCTTTATACCGCGCATGAGTTCCAATTGTTTTTCGCTGAAGACAATGTCCATAAAGCCTTTTTGTACCAGGCCGATTCCATGCTCGCCGCTAACCGTTCCCCCTAATTTTTTCACCAATGAAAATAAAGCCCGCAAAGATTGTATAATTTCCGGATTGTCCTGGCTGTTGCTAGTTCCTTCCTTCTTTATCCGGATATGTAAATTTCCATCGCCTGCGTGGCCATAGCAAACTGATTTAAATCCATATTGAATCCCCAATTCCTTCACACCTTTTATCAATGCCGGAAGTTCCGCCCGCGGCACTACTGTATCTTCTTCGATAGTGAACCCATCAATTTTTACTGCTTCAGCCACGCGCCGGCGTAGCTTCCAGAGTTCCGCTTTTTGAGCGCTGTCATCTGCAAAATAAATTTCGCCACAATCATATTGTATAAGCAATTCTGAAATAGCTTCCATCTCAATCATTAAAGTATCTAAATGATTGCCATCAACTTCTATGATCAAATGCGCGGCAACATCGTCTGTGACAGGCACTGCTACACTATCTACAAACCTGCTAACAATTTTCAAAGCATCAATTTCGATCAATTCAAGCGCGCTCGGCGTGTAGCCCGCGCGAAAAATTGCACTCACAGCTTCGCTGGCTTTCTCCACATTTTTAAAAGGCACCAGCATTAAAAGGTCATGTTTAGGAAGCGGGATTAATTTCAGAACAATCTTTGTTACGATTCCTAAAGTGCCTTCGCTTCCAACAATTAATTGAGTTAAATTATAACCTGTGGAATTTTTTAAAACATTAGCGCCTGTCCAGATAATTTCTCCGGTTGGCAAAACCACTTCAAGGTTCAACACATAATCTCTAACTACTCCATATTTTACCGCTTTCGGGCCGCCACTGTTTTCGGAAATATTTCCTCCGATAAAACAAGAACCGCGGCTGCTCGGATCAGGCGGATAAAATAATCCTTTTTCTTTTACAGAATCCTGAAGCACTTCAGTAATTACCCCGGGTTCCGTTGTTATTTGCAAATTTTTTTCATCAATATTTAAAATGGAATTCATTCTTTCGGTAGAAATAAGCACACCACCGAGATGAGGCAGCGCTCCTCCGCTAAGCCCCGTCCCTGCGCCTCTTGGCGTCACAGGGATTTTATTTTTATTGCAAATAACTAGAATTTGGCTTATCTCGCCCGCTGTTCGCGGTTTCAAAACAACATCGGGTAAAAAATGCAAATGCTCAGTTTCATCGTGAGCATAATTGCTCATTTCGTTTATATTAGTTAATACATATCCCTCGCCGCAGATCTTTTTAAATTCATCTATGTGTATTGAAGTTAAATTGATTTTCTTTTCTTTAAAATCTGTTATATCCATTTTAAAATTTTTATAGAATCTTCTTGAAACATTCTTTTTGAAACCACTTAAAAAATTAATTCATAAAATTTGTTGCAAAACTACATGATATAAAATAGCAATTGTTGCTGATGTTTCCTCATGAATTAACACCGTTAATAGTAGAAGGTATATCGCACAAGGAAATAATTGTAAAAGAGTAAAAATCTGGATTATGATTGAGCGAATCTTTCAAAACAATTCGATACCGGTTGTAAATGACAAAAACAAACAGACTGGATGCACCTGCTTGATAAAGGAACCGACATAAAATATATAAAAGATTTGCTGGGACATTTCATTATAAAAACCACAGCGTTATTTGCATGTAAGCAAGAAACAGTTCGTAAATATTGCAAGCCCTTTTGATGACTTATATAAGGATGGAGATATAGATTGGTAGAATGGATTGTCCTAACGACAATTTAAATTTATAATAATAAAAGATTGATTATTAATATAAAAAAAAATTAACGACATTTGAAAGACTACGTCTAAAAATATAAATCGTAGCGTTGGGCGTTATTAGAGACGACTATTAGACATTAGCATGAGAAAAATATTTATACTTCTTCTTACAATTATTGCAATTGAAAAAACTTTCGGACAATCTCTAATTCCACAGATTGACCAAAGAGCAGAAATAATGAGTATTGTTTTTCGCTTAGCAGACAATTCTGAATATAATAACGATAACGCATCTAAATATGTCGCAGATATTCATTCTCATTTTGACCGATTTAAAAGTGATTCATTAATTAGCTTTGCTAAATCTCTACATGAAAAATATGGAGTAAGTTATGATGCAGTAATGTCAATGGCTGTAAATCTTAAATACAGAGAAAGAACTTTTACTTTAAAAGAGGGCTGGATACAAAGTCTTGATAAACGTTGGACAAAAGAAAGTGCAACTCACTTTGTTTATCTTTTAAATACTTTTTATATAAAATCAAAAGCCGAACAATTCTTTGAAGATGAAAAACCATATTACAATAAGATTTTAAATACATTCAATGAAGTATTATCAAACTTCAATCAGTCCTGGTATTATCAGTTCTATGGTCTTAAACCAAAAGAAAAGTTTAATATTATAATTGACTGCAGTAATGGAGGTGAAAATTATGGAGAAAGGACGAATTCTCCAAAGGAAGGAAAACAGATTTACGCTATTATGGGAAGTTGGACCTTTGATAAGGAAGGCAATCCGGTATTTAAAAAAAATGATTATTTGCCAACTCTCATTCACGAATTTAATCACTCATTTATAAATCCACTATTAGATAAGTATAAAACAAATAAAATTCTTGAAACCAGTGCAACCAAGCTTTTAGATGCAATGAAAACAGAAATGGCAAATCAATCTTATAAAGATTGGCAAACCTTAATAAATGAGTCATTGGTAAGAGCATCTGTAGTTAGATATCTACTGGCAAATGATTCAACAAATCAACAAGCCAAACAAGAAGTGATAACACAAATCAATACGGGCTTTCTTTGGATGAAAGAACTTGTAGCGCTATTGGATATTTACGAGAAGAACAGAATAAAGTATAAGACATTTAATGACTTTTATCCTCAAATTATAACCTTTTTTCAATTAACAGCAAACAATATTGCAATTATAAAAGCTGATTATGAGAATGAACTGCCCAAAGTAGTTTCTATTGAGCCATTCGAGAATAACTCTCAAAACGTTGATACAAGTATAAAAGTAATGACCATTAATTTTAACCAACCGATGAATGAAAAACATCATTCATTTAATTATGGGCAACCCGGAAAAGATGGCTTTCCTATTTCAGATATTATTGGGTACACAAACAACAATAAATCATTTAAAATTAAAATGGATTTGAAGCCTGATACAGAATATGAAATGATAATAACCGGCTATAATTTCAAGAATCTTGAAGGTTATCCTTTACAAGAATACACAGTTAGATTTAAGACTAAAAAATAACGAACGCCCAACAAGCAGTTTTGCACAAGTTTTCTATGACTTAAAAAAACATTTTTTATAGTTTTCTTTTAAGACTTATGCACACTTTCTTATATAATTATTCTCAAACATTCTCTGATCTCTTATCACGGCAAATACCCGGTGAACAAGT
>JALYVO010000070.1 GCA_030853195.1 Bacteroidota bacterium
TTTGCGATTTGTTTACACAATATGATGTAGATATGGAAGTGCATGCAGACATCAACACGAATCCGCATTTCAAAAGTAATGAAGCATTACGCGAAGCGATGGGTTATATTCTCGGAATGGGTTTTGCGTTTAAAGCAAAGCCGGAAGCCTTTGCCAGCAGCAGTTGTGCTAATAAGATGGTAAATTAGAAGCAACAATTAAATTTTTTTTCTTGTTGAAAGCAAGGATCTAATCTTCAAAAATCAAACATCCATCACCATAGCTTAAGAATCTGAATTCATGATTCAATGCATAATCATAAATTTTCTTCCAATTTTCTCCAATCATAGCGGCGACCAATAATAACAATGTAGATCTGGGCTGATGAAAATTAGTGATCATTCCTTTTGCTATTTTAAATTGGTATCCGGGCGCAATGATAATCTGTGTTTGAATAAAGAGATTTTCTACTTTTTGGCTTTTCAGAAGATGTAATAAAGATTGCAATGATTCTTCTGCACTGCAATCATTTTTTTGTAAATCATTCTCATAAACTTCCCATTGTTTTATTTGTAAATCATCAAACTCAATATCCGGATTCAAAAAAGCTTTTAAGCCCATCCAATAAAGGCTTTCGATGGTCCTAACAGATGTAGTGCCTACACAAAAAACTCCGAGAGAAATATTATTGATGAGCTTTTGAATAAATTCTGTGGAAACATCTATCCATTCAGCATGCATTTCATGCTGTTCCATTTTTTCAGATTTCACCGGCTTAAAAGTTCCGGCGCCTACATGAAGCGTTACAAAACCTGTCTGAATATTTTTTTCTTTTAATGATGAAAATATTTCTTTGGTGAAATGCAAACCTGCCGTGGGCGCGGCAACAGAGCCTTCATTCGCAGAATAAATTGTTTGGTATTTTTCCGCATCACTTTCTTCCGCATTTCTTTTAATGTAAGGCGGTAATGGCGTTTCACCGGCGTGTTCAATAATTTCCGCGAAAGGATAATTGCCCGGAGTCCAGCTTAATTCAACTACATATGCATCGCTTAATTTTTCTACGAGCGCTGCTTTTAAAATTATTTCTTTTCCGTATATTGATATTGTTTTCTCCAAAAATTTTTCTTTCCATTTTCCTGCGCCGCCAATCATGCATTTCCATCTAACCGAATTTTTTTGCTGAAGAATTATTGCATAATCATTTATTTTTTCATAAGGCTCCAGGCAAAATATTTCAATTACAGAGCCAGTCATTTTTTGAAATAAAATTCTTGCTTTGATTACCTTGGTATCATTGAAAACAAGGAAAGATTTTTCAGGTAAATGATCTGCAATATTGTGGTAAATATCTTCAGAAATTTTTCCATTTTTAAAAATCAATAATTTAGATTGATCTCTTTTTTCTAAAGGATAAAAAGCAATTTTTTCTTCAGGCAATGAATAATCAAAATCAATGATAGAAAGGTTTTTGGGATGCAAGGGTTTGAATTACGAATTAAGAATTAAGAATTAATGCTGACTAAAAAAAAATCAAAAAACTATAAAAAGAGTTGTCAGTTCAGATAGAATTTATTATAATTATTTGAGTTGAGACAATGGCATAAAAAATATTTTACGTATTATTTGATAAGTAATAAAAGACGTATTCAAACATAAATTGAAACAGCAGCAAATAAAACAAAAATAATCTACCAAAATTTTTTATTGGTTCAATTCCTTTTTTTCTTTGTTCATCCATTTAACTTACTTTTTGAAGAGCAACTTTTAAAGAGAGAAGTCCAAGACATATAAATATTCAGCTAACAAGGCTAAGGGCTATATTGATTTTCATCGATTATTTTATCATTTTATTTTCTTCCTATTGCTGATAGCTGATAACTGAAAGCTGAAAGCTCCACACTCACAGCCGATTCTTTTTTATTTCATCAACCACAGCAGGATCTAACAAAGTTGTTGTGTCGCCCAAGTTATGCATTTCCCCTTCAGCAATTTTTCTAAGAATGCGCCGCATTATTTTTCCGCTTCTTGTTTTGGGCAAGCCTTTTACAAACTGAATTTTTTCAGGTTTTGCAAATGAGCCGATTCCTTTTGTGACAGCAGCATTAATTATTTTTCTTGCCTCTTCATGATCTATATCATTGCTATCGAGAATTACGTATGCATAAATTCCCTGACCTTTTATATCATGCGGAAAGCCAACTACAGCGCTTTCTATCACATTGTCATGAATATTGATGGCATTTTCCACCTCAGCCGTTCCAATCCTGTGGCCGCTTACATTCAAAACATCATCAACTCTTCCGGTGATCCTGTAAAATCCGTTTTCATCACGAAGGCAGCCATCGCCGGTAAAATACATTCCCGGGTAGGCAGTAAAATAATTTAGACGGCAGCGTTCATGATCATTGTAAGTTGTGCGCAAAATAGATGGCCATGGAAATTTTATACAAAGATTTCCTGATACATTATTTCCTTCTAATTCATTTCCTTTTTCATCGACAATCACCGGTTGAATGCCGGGCAAAGGAAGTGTGGCGAAACAAGGTTTTTCCGGAGTGACGCCGGCAAGATTGGATATTAACATTCCGGCAGTTTCTGTTTGCCACCAAGTATCAACAACAGGGCATTTTCCTTTTCCGATATTTTCTTTATACCAATTCCAGGCTTCTAAGTTGATCGGCTCGCCAACCGTTCCAATTACTTTTAAAGAACTTAAATCTTTGTCTTTGATAATATCAGTTCCATACGCCATCAGGCTGCGAATAGCTGTGGGCGCAGTGTACAAAATGTTTACTTTATATTTTTCGATGATTTCCCAGAAGCGGCCTGCATCCGGATAAGTTGGCGTGCCTTCAAACATCAGGCTTGTAGCGCCGGCTGCTAATGGGCCATAGACAATATAGCTGTGGCCGGTGATCCAGCCAATATCGGCAGTGCAGAAATAAATATCACCGGGATTATATTGAAACACATTTACAAAAGTGTATGTGGTGTAAACCATGTATCCGCCTGTGGTATGCACGACACCTTTTGGTTTTCCGGTAGAGCCGGAAGTGTAGAGAATGAAGAGCATATCTTCCGAATCCATTTCTTCAACCGGATCTTTTAAATCTTTATTTTCTACTTTTTGAGTTTCCTCATGCCACCAAATATCCCGGCCATCTTTCATACTAACGGTGTCGCCTGTACGCTTTAATACAATCACTTTTTTCACCGTTGAATCTTCTTCAATCGCTTCATCCATAATATTCTTCAGGTGAATGGCTTTATTATTTCTGAAAGACCCATCGGCAGTGATTGCTAAGCTGCATTGTGAATCCGCAATCCGGTCTTTGATGCTTTTTGCAGAAAAGCCCCCAAACACAATATTATGTATGGCACCTATTCTTGCGCAGGCAAGCATAGCAATCGCCAGTTCAGGAACCATAGGCATATAAATGCAAACACGGTCGCCTTTTTGTACATTATTTTCTTTAAGAACCTGCGCGAATTCAATTACTTTTTCTAAAAGCTGTTTGTAAGAAATAGTTCTTGATTTTTCATTCGGATCGTTTGGTTCCCAAATAATTGCCGGAACATCAGGTTGAATTTTTGCCCATCTGTCGAGGCAATTTTCTGTGATATTTAATTTCCCGTCTAGAAACCATTTCACCGATGGTTCTTCAAAATTCCACTCTAAAACTTTATCCCATTTTTTTCTCCATGAAAAATCTTCTGCTATTTCTGCCCAAAATTCTTCTGGCTGCTCAACACTTTTTTTGTAAGCTTCATGGTATTGTTCCAATGATTTTATTTGATAGGGATATTGCATAGTGTGAAATGTTGAATTGTTTTAGTGTGGATTGTTAAATGCTAAAAACTACTTTTTCGCTTTCAACAAGTATGTTTTTATTTAAGACGTTCACTTTCATATTTAATCACTTCATCAATCGGCGGCTCCATCGCTTTGTAAACCGCGTCTTCAATGCTTCCTCTTATGTTCATTGATGAAATTTTTAAATTTTCCCCGCCATCTGGATTTACACGGTTGCTTAAAAATACATAAACCAAATCATATTTCGGATCAACCCAGATGCAAGTTCCGGTGTATCCTGTATGCCCGAAAGTAAGCGGCGAAGCGAATCTCGACGGATAAGGATGTCGTTCTTTTGTAGTGTAATTATCCTTTTGAGGTTTATCAAATGCAATGCCGCGCCTACTGTCGCTACTATTGTAGGCTGTGAATAATTTGAGCGTTTCGGGTTTAATGTATTGTTTACCATTGAATGATCCGCCATTTGAAAACATTTGTAAAATAGTGCCAATATCTTCGGCATCGCTGAATAAGCCTGCGTGTCCGGCAACTCCGCCAAACATGGCTGCTCCCGGATCATGCACATCGCCATGCAAATGCTGTAGCCGGAAATTTTTTTCAAATTCAGTCGGGGCGATGCGGTTGGTGTCAAATTTTTCGCGTGGCAGAAATCCTGTGGAAGTAAGTCCCATTGGCTGATAAAAATATTTGTCAGCATACTGATCAACAGGCAAACCTGAAATAGCCTGCACCACTTTTGCCATCATAATAAAATCGTTGTCACTGTAAATGTATTTATCCACAGTGCCGAGCTTGCTGTCAAGAATGCGTTTGTACATGGTATCAACCCAATCATTGCGCATGTATAAATTTTGCGCTACCCGCACGCTGAATGAATCACTTTTTTGAGTGTGATAAATAAAGGGGAGCGGCTTTCCGCTGCTGTCAATAGTTTCTTTGTAAAAAGGAATATAAGCCACAAACCCCGCCTGGTGCAAAAGTATTTTTTCTATATTCAAGCTTGTCTTGTCACTGCTTCTCACCCAAGGCAAATAATCTCCAAGCGTTTTATCAAGCCCTAATTTTCCCTCATCATACAATTTCATAATGGCGAGCGAGGTAGCACAGATCTTGGTAACAGAAGCCATATCATAAATCGAATTGAGCATCACTGGCTCGGGCGTATTATAATTATATTTTCCAAATGCTTTTTCATAAACTATTTTTCCTTCTTTTGCCACAAGCACAACACAACCTGGATAAGCGCCACCGGCAACGCCCGCATTAGCAATGGAATCTATGGCCAAAAGTTTTTGAGAGTTTAGTCCTGCTTGTTCTGGAGTTACAGTCGGCATCAGATCTTTTTCGGCGATGCCGCTTCCATATTTGTAATCATCACAAACAGTAACAGGCAAGATCCCTTTTGCTTTTATTTTTCCTTTTAAAATATCTGCGGCAACATTTTGTGTAATCGAATCATCTTCATAACAGGCAACCAAATTTTTGGCATCACAAAAGTTTTTGAGCGCATAAGGATTTCCAAAATCAAAAATGATTGTCTTATTATTTTGCTGGATTTGTTTGATCAGATCAAGAGCATTATTGCTGATGCCAAATTGATTGGCAGGATAGCGATTGTAATTATGGATGCCTATTATTACTGATTTATAGCGGTTCTTGATCAATTCTACGGTTGATAAAATCCGCGAAGCATCCTGCTTGTAATCGAAATAAAAAACATCAGCATTGTAATCTTCTTTCATTCTTTTAGAAAAAGTATTATCACTGTTGATACCGATTCCTACATAAGCGACTTTATTTTCGGAGGTGAGAGGAAAAAAATCTTTGTCCTGGTTATTTAAAACCGTAATTGCATTTTCTGCAACCAATGTTTTCATTGCGTTTATTCCTGAATTCAAATCATAAGTGAGATTATTAATATTAACCGATTGAATATTTGAAACGCCATACATGTATTTATAGGCAAGCGCTTTTTTACATTTTTCATAAACATTATCCCAGGTGAGTTTTTTATTTTCAATCGCTTCTTTAATTTTTGCGATAGAAGCGGGAACATCTTCCGGAAGGCAAAGCATGTCGTTTCCCGCAATCAGTGACTGCGCGGCAATTTCACCCCCGGGAAAAAATTTTGAAACGCCTTTCATACCGAGCGCATCAGTAAAAG
>JALYVO010000071.1 GCA_030853195.1 Bacteroidota bacterium
TTTTATCGTTTAGCATCAGCCGTATTACTAACAGGTTGCTCTTCAGCAGAGCCTGCGTCCTCTTTAGCTGACAATCAAAATTCAAATCATTAATTGACAAAATCACCAACTATTTTTGTCCACATTTCCTTTATAAAAGAAGAAATTGCAATCTATTAGAGAAATAGTTAAAATCTATTTTTTCACTTGTTTAGCTAATGCTTCTTTTTGAGCTTATTCATTAGAAGCCGTGGCTTCAATTACAACTTTATTCAATCTTTTGGTTAGGGGGAAAAGTAAAATCCCAGCCACAAGTGCTGCAATTACACTGATAGCAAAAAACACTGCTTTATTATCAAACTTATCCCAAAAGCCAGCAAGTATTCCTGAAATTTTACCGCCCAATGAAGTTGTAATAAACCATCCACCCATCATCAGGGCAGTTAATCTTCGTGGGGCCACTTTTGATGTAAGGGATAACCCTACAGGGCTTACGAATAATTCACTTATTGTAAAAATACCATAGCTCGAAAATATCCACCAGCTTGAAACTTTATGCTCATAAATATTTGTTGATAAGCAGGCAAATACCATTATCAATGACGATAAACCTGCAATTATGGTACCCCATGCAAATTTATTTGGTGTCGACATTTCTTTGCCTCTGGCTTTGAGAAAGCCGAAAAATGTAACGACCAATGGCGTTAAAACAATTATCCAAAAGGGATTTATCGATTGATATATTTCAGTTGATATAAGCTTTAAATCCTTGCCGGGCGGAGGATATTTATCTTTTGGTAAGTTCTGCAGATACAGCGCTGTACCTTGTTTAGTCATTACTTTTCCGCTTGCATCTGCCTGTGCCCGAAACTGATTATCAACAACAGGCACTTCAGTAGGTTTTGTGTTTACTGATTCAAGAAAATTGAATGGTTTTAATGCAGGCTGAATTGCTTTCGGCGCTTCGCGGTCTGTATAGGTTTGAGCCCAAATGGTTAATGCAGTTGAATTTTGATTGTAGATGTTCCAGAAGATAATCGAAACTCCAAATAATATGTATAAGGTGCTGATGCGTTTTTTTTCAAAACCTGTCGCACGATACCATAAGCTGAAATAAAAAATAATTATTGGGATGCATGCAAAAATAAAAGCATCATTAGAATCTGAACCCATAATATTTCCCGGGATAAACCAACCAACTGCCCCGGCAATAAGCGCAGGTAAAAAAACGTACAAGCTTATTTTTGAAATCGGCATGTCCTCTTTTTGCACAGGCTTTATAACATCTGCATGTTTTACATATTTCAATCCGAATGCAAACCATATCAATCCTAATACCATCCCGAAACCTGCAGCGGCAAAAGCATAGCCCCAGGAATAATTATTTCGCAAAAAAGCTGCAACAAAATTGCATATGAAAGCGCCAATATTGATACCCATATAAAAAATGTTATACGCAATATCTTTTTTTGGTTTTAAATCCGGTCTATTGTAAATATTACCTAATAAAGTACTGATATTCGGCTTGAAAAATCCATTACCAATTATGGCACAAAATAATCCTGTATACATTAAAATATTACTGCCGTTAAGCGCAATTAAAAAATATCCAATTGCAAGTAAGCCGCCTCCTAAAAAAATTGATTTCGAATAACCAAGGTATCTGTCTGCAATCAAGCCGCCGATAAATGGGGTTAGATAAATAAGCGCAACGTATGTGCCTACTATACTTATAGCTGCTACAGTATCTAAGCCACGCCCGCCGTGGCTTGTCGTATCAGTTAAATACAATAAAAAAATTCCTATCATTAAATAATAGCCAAAGCGTTCCCACATTTCAGTAAAAAATAATACATACAACCCACGGGGATGTTTCGTTTTACCAATTTGATCTAATGTGATTGCCTGGTCGCTCATGGTTTATTATTTATTTGTAAAAATTGAAATACAATTTAATAAGATTGTAAAATACAGATAAATTTCAAATAGATAAATTCATTTTTTTCAAAAAAAGCGCTGGTTATTTTTTATTGGTTAAAAACAAATTTTTTAAAACACTTAAGCCATAACTTGCGGCTTCTTTTTCCATTTAACCCTTAAAATAGTTTTCTTGAACATTCTTATCCTTGGATCCGGTGGCAGAGAACACGCTTTTTGTTGGAAACTAAGCCAGAGTAAACTTTGCTCTCAATTATTTGTTGCTCCCGGAAATGCAGGCACAGCCCAATTCGGAAAAAATATTACAGCAGACATTAATGATTTTGATGCTGTAAGAAAAATTTGCATTTCAGAAAAAATTGAATTGGTAGTAGTAGGCCCGGAAGAACCCTTAGTAAAAGGTATTTATGATTTTTTCAAAAATGATGGCGCATTACAACACATCATCATCACCGGCCCTTCAAAGTGCGGCGCGCAATTGGAAGGAAGTAAAGCGTTCGCCAAAAGCTTTCTCAAGAGGCACCAGATACCAACCGCAAAGTATGGAGCATTTCATCTCGACAATTTCGATGAAGGGCTCAATTATATAAAGAATCATTCTTTGCCGATCGTTTTAAAAGCGGATGGCCTGGCAGCGGGAAAAGGCGTGCTCATTTGCCAGAATCATTTAGAGGCACTGAGTGAATTTGTACTCATGACCCAGCAATCGAAGTTTGGCGAAGCCGGTAAAAAAGTAGTGATAGAGGAATTTTTAAATGGAATAGAATTAAGTGTTTTCATTCTTACAGATGGGAAAAATTATGTACTCCTTCCTGAAGCAAAAGATTATAAAAAAATTGATGAAGGCGATAAAGGCCTAAACACAGGCGGTATGGGCGCTATAAGCCCGGTGCCTTTTGCAACAGAACATTTTATGCAAAAAATTATTGATAGAATTATAGAGCCGACTATAAAGGGATTGCAGGAAGATGAAATTGATTACAAAGGATTTATATTTTTTGGAATAATCAAAGTGGATGAAGAACCAATGGTGATAGAATACAATTGCCGCATGGGCGATCCTGAAACGGAAGTTGTACTTCTTCGATTGAAAAATGACCTGGTAGAATTATTAATTGCAACCGACCAGCAAAAATTAAATTCCCACGAAATAAGTATTGACAAAAATAATGCAGCAACAATTGTAGCTGTCAGCCGCGGCTATCCTTTGGAATATGAAAAGGGATTGCCAATAAGTTTTTATTACCTCGAAAATCCTGAAGCCATCAAGCATATAGATGAGGAAGGCGGAGTGATGGTTTTCCATTCGGGCACTAAACAGGTAGATAACGAAATAGTTACCAATGGCGGAAGAGTGCTTGCAGTTTCCGCTCTGGCCGGCACTCTTGGCGATACAATTGAACTTTCAAAAACAATCATCGAGCAAATTTATTTTGATGGCATGCATTACCGCGGAGATATAGGATATGAATTTGTGGAATGAAAATTTTATAGCAAAAAACTATAAAACGATTTGCCAGGATTTATCAAACAACAATTGAGTTTTCAATCTTTGGCAATAAACAACAAATGATTTCAATTATAATCATAATCCGGATATATCAAAAAACTATAAAAAGGCTTTCCGGAAAAACATTGTTGGGATTTTAATGATTAATAAAAAATAAATCAGATTTTAGAAAAACATTTCGTTTAAACCTCTGATAGTTTAAGTTGTAATTCCGAATTATTTCCACAACTTTGCAGCCATTAGTAATTTACAATATACCTTCATAAAACATGGGCCTTTTTAATTTTTTTACCCAGGAAATAGCGATTGATCTTGGCACGGCAAATACACTTATAATACATAACGATGTTGTAGTAGTGAACGAACCTTCTATTGTTGCCTTAGACCGCAACAATCCAAAAAATATTTTAGCTGTAGGAAAAAAAGCATTGATGATGCATGAAAAAACTCACGAAAGTATCCGAACTGTTCGTCCTTTGAAAGACGGCGTGATCGCGGATTTTAATGCAGCAGAATTGATGATTCGTGAGATGATCAAAAAAATATATCCGAAAAAACCTTTGTTTCCTCCGAGCTGGCGCATGATGATTTGCATACCAAGCAGCATCACGGAAGTGGAAAAACGCGCGGTGCGAGACAGCGCGGAACAAGCTGGCGCCAAAGAAGTTTATCTTTTACATGAGCCAATGGCGGCGGCGCTCGGCATTGGTATTGATGTGGAAGAGCCCGTCGGAAATATGATCATTGACATTGGCGGAGGAACCACCGGAATTACGGTTATTGCTCTTGCAGGAATTGTTTGTGATCAATCTATAAGAGTAGCAGGCGATGAGTTTACTGCTGACATTATGGAGGCTCTGCGGCGATATCATAGTTTATTGATCGGCGAGCGCACTGCAGAGCAAATTAAAATTCAGATAGGCGCTGCAATGAAAGACATTGATAATCCTCCGGAAGATATGCCGGTAAACGGCCGCGACCTGGTAACCGGAATCCCAAAACAAATAATGGTAAGCTACCAGGAAATCGCTGAAGCATTAGATAAATCAATTTTTAAAATTGAAGAAGGAATTTTGAAAGCATTGGAAACCACACCGCCGGAACTTGCTTCGGATATTTATCGTAGGGGTTTGTATTTAACCGGCGGCGGCGCTTTGCTCAGAGGCCTCGATAAAAGGCTGGCCGCAAAAATAAAATTGCCCGTGCACATTGCGGACGATCCGTTAAAAAGTGTAGTGAGAGGAACAGGGCTTGCATTAAAACATTATGACAGATATCCTTTTGTGATGAGGTGAATGGTGCATAGTAAATCCTTGTAGTGTGATAATCTAAAAAGTAGAAATTGGTAATTTTCAATTCATAATTCCTTGCGTGCTAAATTTCCATGAACAATTATTTTCAATTTCATAAAATGGCTTCGGTATAATACAAGCCGGGTGAAACCATGCGCAATATTTTTCTCTTTATCCGCATTTATTTTAATTTTCTTTTCTTCTTATTTCTGATGGGTTTGTCTTTCTACATGCTTTTCAGTTACAACCGCTATCATCATACAGTTTACTCCGGCATAGCAAGTGAAATTACAGGAAATATCAGCAAGCGGTATAATAGCGTAGAATACTATTTTCAATTAAAAAAGACCAACGATTCATTGGTAAAAGCCAATGAAAACCTTTATAATAAATTAAAACAGGATTATGAAATGCCTGATTCTGTTAATAAAATTGCCATTGATTCCATAAAAACAGATTCCTTGAAGCAAAGAAAATATTTATACATGCAGGCAAAAGTGATACATAATTCAATAAGCCAGGCTAATAATTATATTGAGCTGCACAGAGGCTCACGGCAAGGCATACACGCAGATATGGGAGTAATAGATCCTAATAATGCAGTGATTGGTACTGTGATGGAAGTGAGTGATAACTATGCCGTTGTTATGAGTCTTCTGCATGAGCAAAGCAACCTGAGCGCGAGGTTGAAAAAAAGCGGGCAAACAGGCTCAGTCGTTTGGGATGGCAAAGCGCCGGATATTTTATTGCTGAGAGATATTTCTAAAACTGTGAAGATATCAAGCGGTGATACGGTAATTACAAGCGGCATGTCTGATAAATTTCCGCCAGGCCTTCTTATTGGATTTGTAAAAGATATTATTACTGATAAAAGCATTAGCACTTATATCGTAAGAATTAAAACAGCCGCAAATTTTGGTAGCCTGCAATATGGTTACTTCATTAATGATCTTCAAAAAGATGAACCTCAGCAGCTTCTAAACAAAGTGAAAAGTAAATGAGCAGCCTCGTAAAAAACATTGTTCGTTTCTGCCTTTTTATCTTGGTGCAGGTATTTGTTTTAAACCAGATACCACCGTTGCATCAAATGGTTACTCCGTATATTTATTTTTTATTTATTTTATGGCTTCCGTTTAGAATGGGACGGCGCACGCAAATGTTGCTGGCTTTCGCTTTGGGATTTTCACTTGATTGCTTTACTAAAACTTATGGGCTTCATTCTGCTGCATGCGTGTTGAT
>JALYVO010000007.1 GCA_030853195.1 Bacteroidota bacterium
ATAATTTTATCGAAATTTGTCTTGATGTTGTGCATGTTGAATTAGTAAGTTTTGTCACTCACTTAGACAACTGCACAGCGTCTTTTGTCCCAACTTTTAAAAAAATAACTCCGCCAACGGGTTTAATTAATTTCCTAAAAGGCATTTCTTTTAAAACTTCAACTAAGCCTTTCATCGCCGACAATATAAAGATTGGGGAAATGTTATATGCATATTCATCCCAAAAAAGTTATGAAAATAGTGATGCGTATGTGATTGTTGCAACTCGACATTCTACTATCCCAAATGATATAATAAATCCTCCTCCTGGAGAATACTATGAATTGACATTTAGTTATTACAATTCACATTTGTATTAAGACATTGACAGATTTTTTCATACCCGATGGTGGCCAGTTAGGAAGAATGTTTGAGCCCGTGGTGGTATTCCAAAATTTCAATCAGCTTAAAAACTAAACGCTCCAGTCATTAATGTTCGTGTGCACGATCTATGATTTTAAATATTTCATTAAACTTCTGACAAAAAAATGTGATACAGGCTATACCCGAGTTTGAAAAATTTGTTACATTTGAATATGGACACAATTCAAATAGATATCTTAAATCCCAAGGCGGCCAAACTGCTCAAAAATCTTGAAGATTTAAAAATTATTTCTATTAGGAAACAATCAGACGACGGCTTACTGAAATTGATAAATAAGTTTAGAGCAAAAGCAAAAAAAAACTCTCCAACTTTAACTGACATCACAAAAGAAGTAGAGCTCGTAAGATCTGAAAGATATGCAAAATCAAAAAGATAGAGTTGTTATTGACACTAATCTTTGGATTAGCTTTTTACTTACAAAAAGTTCTGCAAGGCTTGATAATATCATTGCAGACAGCAAAACTACTCTTCTTCTTAGCCATGAATTGATTGACGAAATTGTAGAAGTAACACAAAGAGAAAAATTTAGAAAATATTTTCCTTTGGACGATGTCGAAAGTTTTTTGATAAAAATAAGAAACAGAGCAGAATTTATTAAAATACAAAGTATAATTACTGATTGCAGGGATCCAAAAGATAATTTTTTATTATCGTTATCAATTGACGGCAATGCAACTCATCTCATAACCGGCGACAAAGATTTGCTTATTATGAAAGTTTACAGAGATACAAGAATATTAACAATGGCCGAATACGTTTCTCGATTATAATAATTAAGCTAACAATTTTTTCCTTTCTACCAATGATAATATCATCTTTTGATGTGTGAAAAGCGATAAAGTAGTTTTCTACTTTTTTTATTGAAAGAAACAATAATGACTTATCGCCGCCTGATTGGCGCAAGGCCGCAATTTAATTTTCAGCATCTGATAATAGTAAAAGGTTTAATCCTATCGTAGAATCTTATTTTCGTTTATACATACTCGTTATAAAACGTATTCTGGCGAAACAATTAGATTATCAAATATGCAGCTCGTATTTCAACTAGCAAAAGACCTGTCTACATTTTTTCCACCAGCAATCTTTCGCACACAAAATTACTCAATGTTTCTGTTTGGGATGCGTCTGCCAATATTGAAATTAATTACTCAAAAAGCCATTCGATCCATTTTCAGTTTGCCATAAATAACATATTGAGCACGGCTTATCAATCGCACTTAAGTAGATTGCAATATTTTGCATATTATACCCAATCTGCCAATTGTCATTTAGGGATTTATAATATGGGAAGAAATTTTTGTGTAAAAGCAATTGTACCCTTTTAAATTATTGCTATTTTAGCATATTATGAATTGCAGAAAATTAACGCTTCAACATAATAAATTTTCATTGCAAAAAATTCTCAGGCATGTACTCATTTTTACAGGCCTTTTTGCGCCTGTTTTAGTCTTCGCACAAGCCGATAATGAGATACAGGTGTACTCTTCACCCATCACTCCAAAAGCAGTAACGTTTGTTGAGTTGCATCAGAATTATACTTTCCAGGGTTCAAAATATTTAGCAGACAAAAATGCGGCACATTGGATAAATGAAACACTGGAAATCACCAGAGGGTTCGGCGACAATTTTGAGCTGGGCTTTTATACATTCACCGGCTTTTCGCCGGATGGCAAATATGTATTTCTTGGTAATCATATCCGTCCGAGATTTACCATTCCTGCATCATGGGGCTGGAAGGTCGGTGCAAGCTTATCTATGGAGATAGGATACATAAAACCGGATGGACAAAGCACTTATGTTATGGATGGTGAATTGCGCCCTATTATTGATAAAACCATTGGTAAAATTTATTTGGATTTCAATCCTAATATTGGTTTTGTATTTACCGGCCCCGGCAGGCATGCAGAAATAGCACCTCAGTTTAAAATCTATTATAATGTTCTTAATAAGTTCGGTTTGGGAGTAGAATATTATTCTGCTCTCGGCACTTTTGGTAAAATTGCAAACATTCATAACCAGGAGCATATCATCGGGCCGATGTTTAACCTGCTGTCAAGCGTCAACTGGGAATTGGAAACCGGTTTTCTCTTTGGCTTAACTCCCGGTAGTAATCATCAAATTTTTAAGTTGCTTATCGGAAGAAGATTCGGTAAATGATTAAGTAAAATTCCTAAAAGTTTTATTAGAGTTTGTCGGTAAGAAAAATCATATCATATTTATTAGAATAGTCTAAGTTAGTTATATGTTTTAGTTAAAAATTGAATTAGGGTAAATTAAACATATTTATATTTTTAGGTTTACAGAGAGACAAAAATATAACCATGGCTGAATACGTTTCTGTATTATAATACTTCAGCTAACAATTTTTTTCTTTCTACGAATAATAATTATCTTTTAAAATGTGAAAAGCTATAAAGTAGTTTTCTGGTTTTTTATTTATAAGAAAAAACCAATGTATTATCGCCACAGGAAATTCAACAGATTTCGACCGTGAGAGATTTTATTGATTGATGGCTAAAAATTCTATCATTATTATTTTGATACAGGAAAATATTGTAATTTACCAGTATTCACCCCCATCTCAATATTAACCTCAATGAAATCAATCGTAGAAAGAAATAATGTAAAAATTACCGGCAAGGGAAGTAAGGTAATCCTGTTTGCACATGGCTTTGGATGCGATCAGCATTCGTGGGATTTTATAGTTGATGAATTTACAGAAAATTATAAAGTTATATTGTTTGATTATGTAGGAGCTGGCAAATCTGACCTCAAATCTTATAATTCAGAAAAATACGGCTCACTGGATGGATACGCGCAGGATATACTGGATATATGCGGGGAGCTCGGTTTAAAAAATATTATTTTTGTTGGGCATTCAGTTAGCGCAATGATTGGCTTGCTCGCTGCAAATAAAGAACCTTCTTATTTTGAAAAACTTGTTTTTGTGGGCCCTTCTCCGAGGTATCTGAATGAGCCAGGATATATCGGAGGTTTTGAGCGTTCGGATCTTGACTCGCTATTTGAATTTATGGACAATAATTATCTTGGCTGGTCAGAGTCACTTGGCCCTGCAATCATTGGAAACCCCGAGCGCCCGGAATTAGGAAAATTTATGTCAAATAGCTTTTGCTCTACTGATCCAGATATCGCGAAAGAATTTGCGAAAGTTACTTTTTTTTCTGATAACAGGGCAGACCTTGGTAAGCTTACTATACCCAGCCTGACGCTGCAATGCCAGGAGGATATTATTGCTCCTGTTCCTGTTGGCCAATATGTGCATAATCATGTCGGCAACAACTTGCTGGTGATGTTGAAAGCAAAGGGACATTGCCCTCATATCAGTGAGCCTGCAGAAACTGTAGCAGCCATAAAAGCATTCATATAACTATAAATATTTTTTGTTTTGATACCATATCCCACTCCGGAAATATTGGGTTCATTAATCAACAATGAAGAATTATATCAAAACGCTCCGTGTGGGTATCTTACTATGCTTCCAGATAGCACTATCATTAATATCAATACTACTCTTCTTAATTGGCTCGGGTTTACAAAAGAGGAAATTTACCAAAAAAAATTTTCGGATATTCTTTCCAAAGGCGGCAAAATACATTATGAAATGTTTTTCATGCCAATGATAAAAGTGAGCGGCCTGGTTAAAGAATTGAGCTATGAACTGATCTGTAAAAATGGTACGTTTTTTCCCGCATTATTAAACGTAACTGTAATAAAAGACAGCAATGGAATATTAACTGCGTATCATATTGCAGTAATTGATATTACGCACCGGAAGCAATATGAAACTCAATTGATCATCGCTAAGAAAAATGCAGATGCTGAAAAAACGCGTTTTGAGTTACTGGCAAATTTGAGCCCTGAAATAATCTGGAGCGCAAATACGAATGGCATTATTGATTATATTAATCCGCGTTTTTCAAAATATTTTAATGTATTGTTCAGTGAGCTTAGCGTCACGGGGATGCTTTCAAAAATTCATGAAAGTGACAGAAAAAATTTTTTAAAGTACTGGATAACTTCAATGAGAACTGGCCTTGAGCACGAGTTTAAATGCAGGCTGCAAAATGGTTTGGATAACAGTTATGAATGGTTCAGGATAAAAATTATTTCTTATAAAAATGAAACTGATCAAAACACTAAGCTGGTAGGCTGGTGTGAAAATATAAATGAGCATGTGATGGCCATGCAGCGCAAAGATGAGTTTATCCATATCGCAAGTCACGAATTAAATACTCCAATTACAATTTTAAAAGCCTACCTGCAATTAATGGAACTGAGCAAATTGCCTGAAGATGTGAAAATGTATATAAAAAGAGGTTTATCATCAGTAAAAAACCTTCAGTTCTTAATTTCAAGTTTATTAGATGTGTCTGTTATCAATTCCGGTAAGCTTACTTTGAATATTTCGCGATTTTCTTTGACCACAATGATACAAGATTGTATTGAGCAATTGAATTCTTCAAAAAAGATTTCTCATACAATTGTTTTAAGAAAAGATAGTGACGATTATTTCGTGCGAGCAGATAATGAAAGGCTTCATCAGGTTATTATTAATCTTATTACTAACGGTGTTAAATATTCTCCCGGTGCAAAATCGGTTATCGTCCAATTAAGCAAAAATAAAAATCTCCAAACGGTATCTATCGAAATATCAGATTTTGGTATGGGAATTCCTGCAGACCAGCTTGCATTGATATTTGATAAATACTACAGGGTATCTGAACAAGGAAAGAAAACAGGCATCTCAGGTTTAGGCCTCGGGCTTTATATTACCAATAATATTATTCAGGCGCATCAGAGTGAATTATTGGTAAAGAGTGCGGTTGGTGCGGGTTCTACTTTCTATTTTTCTCTTCCACTTGATGAAGAAAATGAATAAAATCAAGTAACAATTTGAGATTTCCCCGCACCAATCGTATTTTATAGATTCTGTTTTTAGCTCATCCTTTCTTTTGATTTTTTCGTAAGTGTTGGAAAAAATTTTCATCACAATTGAAAAAACTCATTATTTTCTCAATCATTTATTTTGCTTTAATATCGTGCGGCAAAAAAAATGATCAATCATTGCGCAATCCTTTTGTTAATATGGATACGACTCAAAAAACTTTTCTGGCGCTTGGTGATTCCTATACAATTGGACAATCTGTTGCTGCGGATGAAAGATTTCCGGTGCAGGCAGTACAGGATTTGAAAAATCTACATTTCAGCTTTTCAGACCCGGATATCATTGCCACCACCGGTTGGACAACAACTAATTTGATCAATGCATTAAATAATTATCCACCACAACATAACTATTCATGTGTTACGCTTCTCATTGGCGTTAATAATCAATACCAGGGAAAATCTATTGATGATTATAAAATCGAATTTACCGAATTAATAAAACGATCAATTCTTTATGCCGGAAATATTCCGCATCATGTATTCGTATTGTCCATCCCGGATTACAGTGTAACTCCTTTCGCAAAAGGATCTGACACTGCAAAAATTGTACAGGAAATTGATGAGTTTAATGTCGCCAATAAATTGATTTCATTAAATGCAGGTGTTCATTATATTGATATCACACCCATTTCGCGCGACGCAAAAAGTGATGGCTCACTGGTTGCTGCAGACGGGCTGCATCCTTCCGGCTTACAGTATAAAAAATGGTGTGAATTATTAGTTCCCTCAATCGAATCAGAAATTAGATAAGCATCTCAATTTATATTTGCTGCAATATGATCAGCAGCGTTCTTTCTCTTTATAAAAAATCTTATGGCGGGCTTTCTTCAGGCACGT
This sequence comes from Bacteroidota bacterium, assembly GCA_030853195.1. GTDB lineage: Bacteria > Bacteroidota > Bacteroidia > Chitinophagales > Chitinophagaceae > Ginsengibacter. Next base: position 6,230 of record JALYVO010000007.1, read on the forward strand.
GGTGGCTATCATTGGTAATGATTGTGAACAGAATGGGTACTATGGTTATTCCTTTCATGACCATATACCTCACACAAAAAAAAGATTTTGCAATAGATAAGGCAGCTTTGGTAATGGGCTTTTTCGGGCTTGGGGCTATTATGGGCGCATTGATTGGAGGCAGGCTCGTCGATAGAATCGGCTATTATTATGTGCAATTATTCTCATTATCCACCGGCGGTATAATGTTTATAATCCTGGGACAGATGAGTTCTTATAGTTCAATTTGTATCGTAACTTTTATCCTGGCGATGTTGAATGAATCATTTCGCCCGGCGAATACGGTAGCAATAGCATACTATAGTAAAGAACAAAACCGCACGAGGTCTTATTCCCTAAACAGGCTTGCGATAAATATGGGATGGGCTGTGGGCGGTGCTTTAGGAGGAATTTTAGCAAGCTTTAATTACAGTTTGCTATTTTGGGTTGATGGCAATTCAAATCTTCTTGCCGCTATTTTACTTTATATAACGTTGTCGCCTAAACGAAATTCTGCAACCGAAATAAAAGTAAAAGAAAATGATAAAGCCAAAGTTTCAGTTTATAAGGACAAAGGCTATCTGGGGTTCATTTTATTGGTTTTTATTTTCGCGCTTTGTTTTTTTCAATTGTTTACCACCGTTCCGGTTTTTTTCAAAGAAAATTTTAAACTCAGTGTTTTCTTTATTGGAATGATCATGGCGTTAAATGGTTTGATCATTTCGTTTTTTGAAATGGTAACCGTTTTTTCTTTGGAAGGAAGAAGGCCCGCAATGCATTTTATTTCAATCGGCATGTTACTGGTTTGCATTTCTTTTTTATTACTCAATTTGCCAACAGTTAATTATGGGTTAATCGCCATTATTTCTATGGTGTTTTTAACTTTCGGAGAAATATTCACAATGCCTTTTATGAATGCCTGGTGGATAGGAAGATCGCAACAAAACAACCGTGGGCAATATGCCGCTTTATACACAGTTGCATGGGCATCTGCACAGGCCGTTGGTCCATTTACAGGAGCGTTGGTTGCCGAGCATTCAGGTTTCAAAATGCTTTGGTTCATCATAAGTGGTATTTGTTTTTTATTGGCGATTTTTTATAGAAAACTTTAATGTGAATAGTGAATGGAGAATTGTAAAGCGGAAAATTTCAAAGTTTATAGCTCATACCTTTTTACTTATTATCTCTTCAAAAAATCTTCATAAGAAAATTGCATGTAAGCTTTTCCGGATTTTATATCGTTCGTATCCAAACCCGGATCTTTATAAATTGTTTTTTTAGAAACATTATCTATTGTTTCTGCTCCGTTGGGAGTAACAAATCCAAAACCATTATTAAATGAATAAAAAGCAAACTGCTTCGCTGAAGAATCCAACAAATCCTTTCCCCACTCAAAATTATTAGCGGGCAGTTTCAGTTGGTCTAAAATAGTTGTGGCAATATCAGTTTGAGATCCAATGTTATTTATTTTGCCTTTTAATTTTAAAGCGCCGCCTGAAAAAATTAATGGGATATGAAATTTGGATGGCCTGTCATTTGCGTCATGGCCGGGAAGCGGATGGCCATGATCGGCAACAAAAACTATTAATGTATTTTTCCACCACGGCGCCATTTTACTTTTATTAATAAAATTCCCTATCACGCTATCGGTGTAGTAAACAGAATTTTTAAATTCAGTAGTTTCATCGCTTCCTATAAAATGTTTCAATGGAACATCATATGGCTCATGGCTGCTCAATGTAAATAATGTAGCAAAAAAAGGTTGCTTTTCTTTATTCAAATCATTATAAAAACGGTTCAAAACAAACTCATCATGCACGCCCCACGAAGTGGTTCTTTGACCAACAGGAAATGAATATTTATCGATCAATTTATCGAAGCCAACATTCAAAAGATAAGATTTAATGTTAGCGAATTCCAGCTCGCCGCCATAAGTATAACTTGAATGATAGCCGGCAGCATTAAGCGTTTTACTCAATGATGGAAGTTGTTCCGTCTTGCCAGGTGTCTTAATGATTGAAGTGATTGCCTGGTTAGGATATCCGCTCAAAACCGCCACCTGGCCTTTCTCACTTCTATCGCCGGCTGCATAAATATTTGTGAAAAGTAATCCATCGGCCGCGATTTTATCTAAGTTAGGCGTGACGCCGGTTACACCTCCCAAACAACCAACCCATTTGGCAGTGTAGCTTTCTAAAATTATGACGATAATGTTGGGCTTTTCTACAGATAAGATTGATGGGATTTTTTTTTGGCCCGTGTTGTACAAGGCGTGAACTAAATTCTCCGTCTCTTTTTCAGAGAAATAATCGAATGGATTTTGATCATTGTTTTTATTCAGAAGAGAAAACATAATATTCCAGGGCAGATTGACAGCGGCATGGTCAGCAAATAATTTTTCCGAAAAATAAGCATCGCTCAGATTTATGGGAATTTTCTGAATGCCACCGCGAATAGGAATAAAAAGAAATACTAAAAAAAATGTTGAAATAAAAATATCAAAAACATATATTTTGGCTTGTCTCTTATCAATAAAAGAATTAAAATATCTTTTATAAATAAAAATAAAAGACGCAGAAAGAATTACAAAAATCAGCAACAATAAAAAAATGGGTGATGAAGATACTGAGGCTCCCATTTCTTTTGGCGACTTTAAATATTGTAGGGGAGTAGCGTCCATCCTGTATCCCCAGGCGGAGTATAACTCCAGGTCAGCAATAGTAAGAAATGAAAATAGCGTTATAAGTATAAAAGTATAAATCCGGATTATTTTATTAATCCCGATATTGATAAACAGGGATTTTACAAAAAATAATAAAAATGGAAAGATGCAGATGTAAGCTGTAAAAGGAACATCCATTCGTAATCCATATAAGAAAACTTTGAAAATTTCAGAACCATTCAATGTTTTGGCAAGAGAAAAATGATAGATTAGAAAAACGGCTTTAGCAATAATGAAAAACAAAAGCCAATAAAAAAAATAAATAAAATAGCATGAATATTTTTTCACTGTGCAAAAGTAATAATAACCAGAATCAGGATGCTACGTTGCAAAAATTAAATTCAGTATGGCACAAAACCTATGAATTTTAGTTCGTAATTTTAGGAGGTGAAAAAATTTTATCATGAAAAATTCAATTTATTTTTTGACTTTTCTCTCTTTTCTTTCTTTGATTTTTTCTTCAGCTTCGTCTTCAGTAAATGAAAAAGAAAATCGCTTTGTTGATAAGGTGAACAACATTGAAACCGGCTATAAAAATATGGCAGTTCTTGAATTATTTACTTCACAAGGTTGCTCGAGTTGCCCGCCAGCAGACAGGCTTATGAGAGAGTATCAATCAAAAGAAAATGTGATTGTTCTTTCTTTTCATGTCGATTACTGGAACCGCCTCGGCTGGAAAGATCCTTACAGTTCAAAAGAATATTCACAAAGGCAATACAAATATGCATCAGCATTAAATGCTCAGGTATATACTCCGCAGCTTGTAATAAATGGCCAGATAGAAATGATCGGCAGCGATGCGGATAAAATTTCTGCAATAATAAAAAAAGCTATAACCCAACAGACAGATGCGTCACTTTTGATCAAAACAGTTAATCCCGAAAATGGGCAATTGAATGTCAATTTTGTTGCATCAGGCAATACTTTAAATTCTTTTTTAAATATTGCTATTGTTGAGAAAAAAACTACCACGCAAATAAAGGCGGGAGAAAATGATGGAATTACTCTTAACAATTATAATGTGGTACGAAATTTTGAAACTAACAAGCAGGTTAATAATGGAGAAAATATTGCAACCATTAATATTCCCGCACAATCTGATTTGAAAAAAATGTCGGTTATTTTGTTTCTTCAACAAAATAATAGCAACAAAATAATAGCAGCGGCAACTGTTGATCTCTGATTTTATATTATAAAAAATGCCCTGCAAAAAAATTGCAGGGCTTAAAATATTGTAAAAAAAAATAACTTTATTTAACTGTAGTATTACTCGTTATCTTAGAAGTTAGTGGAAATTCCTGACCCATAGCAGATACAGTTCCCTTTGAATCTCCAACTGTTGAATTAGATTGAATAACACCAGTGTTCGTATCTACAGTTTCTTCACCTGTAAAAGTTCCATTCAATTTGGTGTTGATTTCCATTCCCTGGTTTTGCATTTTCATATTGCTTGCGCTTGTGCCAGTCAAAGCAAGAATGGCCATATTACCCTTTATTTCCTTTACTGTAAAATTGGTTACTCTTATTGTTCCATTACCGGCACTGTCTGTTTTGGAAGTCCATATAGTGCCAACCTTCAAATTTTTTGGCAAGGCTACGAAAGCCAGGTCAGATCCATATCCTGTTGATTCAAAATTTGCCAATTGCTTTGCCATCGCGTTTGCATCATCAATTTTAGGCCTGTCTTTTGAAGGGATAACAGTGCCACTTTTATCGAGCGCTACATCAGTAGGCTTATTAATAAAATCTTTCAAAGCCATGCCCATAGCGCCATCCATATCTTCTTTTTTTTGAGAATCAAAAGTAATATCCTGGCCCATTTGATTCATATTCATTTTGAGGCCCGTAACGGTATTGGATAAATTATAATTTTTATTATCCATGCCTTTCACTTCAATACTATAAGTTGAAGTAATATTGGCTGTAGATTCCATTGATTGTCCTTGAATTTCGGCAGTGCTGTTAGTTACTATTTTATTTTCAACCATGTATTTTTGCCCGGTTTTCAGGTTTAGTAAATTATCATTTTGAGCAAACAATCCCGTCGAAATAAAGATTGAAGTGGCTACGAATAAAGTTATTTTTTTCATTTTTTCAATTTTTTGAGTAGCAAATATAACATACTGTTTTATTCCATGTTATTTAATAAAAAACATTTAACAACGTAACTATTTGCAATATCAAAAATAATCCGACAAGTTTTATTTCTTATCTTTTCAAAAAAAATTGAATACTTCACATTGGCAACTAATTTTTTTCTGGATAGTTTATTACGTTGTTCACAGTGTATTAGCGTCAACCAAAGTAAAAATATTTTTTGAAGAAAAAATGGGAAGATGGTTTCGTTATTACCGGCTTACTTATTCAATTTTTGCAAGCATCACTTTGATTTTAATTTTGATTTTTCAATATTCATTTCAAAGCCCGGTTTTAATTCGCGCAGAGCTACTTAAATATTTTTCTTTTTTCTTTTTGCTTCTGCCGGGATTAGTAATTATGTTCATTTCTATAAAGAAATATTTTTTACTGTTAAGTGGTATTCGTTCTCTTTATGAATCTACTCCACCTGTAGAATTGAAAGTGGAAGGCATTCATCGTTTTGTGCGTCATCCGTTATATTCTGGTACGATCATATTCGTATGGGGATTATTTTTTATTTTTCCTATGCTCAATAATTTGATAGCTGCCGTTTTATTGACCGTTTATGTTTTAATCGGAATTAATTTTGAAGAAAAAAAACTGGTAAAAGAGTTTGGCAAAAAATATGAAGAATATATTTACAGAGTTCCGATGTTAATACCAGGCGCTAAATTTAATAAATAAAAAAGGGCAACCTTTCGGATGCCCTCTGCATTGAGAAATATCGATTTTAGCCGATTAATTTCACATTAACGGCATTCATGCCTTTTTGTCCATTTTGCAAGTCGAATTCCACTTTGTCGTTTTCTTTAATTTCATCAATTAAGCCGCTTGCATGTACAAATGTTTCTTTAGAAGAATCATCGTGTTTGATAAATCCGAATCCTTTTTCTGAATTGAAAAATTTTACGGTTCCTGTGTTTTTGTTGTCCATTGTATTGTATTGTTTAAAATTTATTAGCGGCAAAGATAAGTTATAAAAATGGATTTTGAATTTGAAAATAGTTGTTTACTATTTTTTAACTTATGCAGGGATCGCCGACAGAACGAAATTCAGCATGAAGTTGCCTTCGTCGGACAGTTGTTCAGTCACGGGTCTTCAATAACTTCTCAAACTCCGGGCTTTCAGTTTTTTTCATCCTATCCCAGAAAGTAAAATACAAGCCAAAATTGTATTTATATTGTTTGTGATGAAGTGAATGATGCGTGGCGCCAATGATCCATTTCCGAAAAGTATGAAAGCTTTTTGGATAAATTTCAATATTCAAATGATTAATGACACTACTGAAAGTCATAATAATCAATAAAACAATAATAACATAATAATGGATTGGTAAAATTATAAGTACAACCGGTAAAAAAACTGCCTGGAAAAATGCTTCAATCGGGTGAAATGAAAAAGCAGTGAACGGAGAAGCAATGTAGCTATCGTGGTGAATTTTATGAACTATTTTGAATACACTTGGAATATGCATCCAACGGTGAATCCAGTAATAATAAGTTTCGTGCAAAAGCATAAAGATGACAAGGCTAACGGGCAAATACCACCAACCATATTCATTCAATTCTATGTAAACTTTTGTATATCCTTTTTGCCATAGAATTAATGTAATAGCTCCGGCTGCGGAAAAAAGCAAAGAAGAAACCAAGCTCCATTTTATCTCTTTTTTAAATTGTCCTTTTCTATATTCTTTTTGATTTATTTTTCTTTCTTTCCATTTCGCCGGAAACCATATATAAAAAATGAAATAAAACAAGCCTGCGACAAAAAAATATCTTCCGGTGATTATGATGAAGAAAATTAGTATAAGCAAAACGGGCCAATAACCTGAAGCAAAATCTGGTAGATCCATAATGTAAAATAAAGAAATTTCCCGATCGATTTTTTCTAATGCTTTTTGTGAAAAGTGAAAATATAGCTTTTCAGTATTTTGATCAGTTAAAAGTCATCTTCCGGAATCGAATCATTATCCGCGCCTAAACTGTAATCATTATTCTCCTCGTCCTCTTCACCTATTTTTTCATCATCATCATCGAGGTCAGCTCCGGGAATATCAAGATCGCTGGCAGTTAAATTCTTCTTGAAACTTCCTTCATTCAGTGGTGTTTCATCTTCATCAGTGTTGTCAAGTGCAGCGGCGCGTAGATTCTCATCATCGCCGGGCATATCATTAGCTGCAATGCGCAAATCATCTTTTTCGGATTGTGAAACGTTGAAATCAGCGCTCTGCTCAATATCTTCATCTATATCATCATCAAATATGTTATCACCTTCTTCATCAGCTGATGAAATGGTTGTATCCCCAAGTTCGCCAAGCGGAGCGGGCACAAAGCCTTCCTGGCCTGGAATATCGTTTACATCCGGCATGTCAATTTTGGTAATTTCCTGTTTCATTTCTTCGCGGTCTTTTGGCGAATCGATTAAATCAGACAATTCATCTTTCTTGTAATTTTTGTTTTCTTGCATAAAAAATTTTTATTTTATTACCATAAAATTGGTGCCAGTAATAGATACAAGACTATTTTTGAAAACTTTGAATAATTTTTTTGTTATTCAACTCATTCCACCTACTTTTGCACTCCCAAAATAAATTTGGAAAAAAAAGTTCTTTAAAATGTCTCAAAGAATCAGGATCAAACTTCAGTCTTACGATCACAACTTAGTTGATAAATCAGCAGAGAAAATTGTAAAGACCGTACGCAGTACAGGCGCTGTGGTAACCGGGCCAATCCCATTACCTACGCACAAAAAAATATTTACAGTATTGCGTTCTCCCCACGTAAATAAAAAAGCGCGCGAGCAGTTTCAATTATGTACCCATAAACGTTTGCTGGATATTTATACCAGCAGTTCACGGACTGTTGATGCGCTTTCAAAGCTTGATTTACCGTCAGGTGTTGATGTTGAGATAAAAGCATAGGCCTCCTTCCCGGCCTTCCTCCAAGGGAGGGAGGAGAAGAAAGCCACGCTAAAAGTTCTTATATAAAATTGTAACACTCAAGTATCCCAAGACTTAGGGAGACCGCTGTGTATAATAAAATAGAAATGAAAAGTATTATTGGAAAAAAAGTTGGCATGACCAGCATTTTCGATAATAATGGCAGGCAGACAGCCGTGACCATTATTGAAGCGGGGCCATGCGTGGTTACGCAGAAAAAAACCGTAGAAACTGACGGCTATAATGCAGTTCAGATTGCTTTTGGAGACAAAAAAGAAAAGCATACCCTCCTCTCAGAAAAAAACCACTTTGCCAAAGCAAATACACCGGCAAAAAAATTCGTAAAAGAAATCCGCGATAGCGAAACAGATAAAAATATTGGCGATACCATTGGTGTTGACATATTTAATGAAGGCGATAAAATAACTGTTGTCGGCACCTCCAAAGGAAAAGGTTTCCAAGGCGTTGTTAAGCGACATGGCTTCCATGGTGTTGGCGAAAGCACACACGGACAGCACGACAGGTCAAGGGCTCCAGGTTCCATCGGTGGATCATCTTATCCAGCAAGAGTGTTCAAAGGAATGCGTATGGCAGGACGGATGGGCAACGATAAAATCCAGATGAAAGGCCTTAAAGTTGTGAAAATTTTCCCTGAAAAAAATTATTTATTAATAAGTGGTTCTGTACCTGGCCATAATGGTTCAATCGTTTTAATCCAGAAATAATATGCAATTAGATATAATAAATATAGAAGGAAAACAGACGGGCAGAACTATTCAACTGCCGGAGGAAATTTTTGGTGCAGAGCCAAACAGCCACGTTATATGGCTTGCTGTAAAACAATATCTCGCGGCGCAGCGCCAGGGAACCCATAAAGTGAAAACCCGCGCTGAAGCCAATGGATCATCTAAAAAGCTTGTTAAGCAAAAAGGAACTGGTGGTGCCAGAAAAGGTAATCTACGTAATCCTTTGTATAAAGGTGGTGGTACTGTTTTCGGGCCAAAACCGCATGGATATGATATCAAGCTGAACCGCAAAGTAAAAGATCTCGCAAAAATTGGCGCTTTAAGCAGTAAGGCAAAAGAAAATAAGATTTTCGTTTTAGAAGACGGTATCATGGAAATGGAAACTCCGAGTAGTAAGAAGATCACACAAATTTTCAATAGCATTGAAACCGGCGGAAGGAAAACGTTGTTCGTAATGCCGGATCATAATGAGAATGTTTATAAGAGTTTCCGTAACGTGCCTTCAATTTGCGGAACGCTGTTAAGTGATATTAATACTTATGATATTGTGAATGCTGATTCTGTAATTTTCACAGAAAGCGCTGCCAAAATATTTGTAGAAGAGAATAAAGAAGCCGAAGAAGCTTAAATATAGATTTTCCCGATTTAACCGGGATAAAATTTTAAATAAAGATCATGAAATTGTCTGAAGTTTTAATAAAGCCTGTTTTATCAGAGAAAGTAAATAAGCTGACTGAAAAGCACAATCGTTATACTTTCATTGTTAACAGGAAGGCGAATAAACTCGAAATTAAAAAAGCAGTTGAAGAATTTTATGGCATTTCGGTGGAAGACGTAAATACACTTACCATGCCCTCTAAAGTAAAACAGCGCAATACAAAAGCGGGTTTACTCAAGGGTCGCAAACCGGCAAAAAAGAAAGCGGTAGTTACTGTAGCGGAGGGCGAGACTATTGACTTATATGGAAATGTGTAAATTAAGAATTAGGAATTAAGAATTAAGAATTAAGAATAGTTTAATTATAAATAGGATGAGATTTCAAAATCTAAAATCGAAATTCTAAAATCATAAATCATGGCTTTAAGAAAATACAAACCGACTACCGCAGGAACCCGCTGGAGGATAGGAAACGCCTATTCAGAAGTGACTACCAATGTTCCTGAAAAAAGCCTGGTAGAAAAAGTACACCATACTGCCGGCCGCAATGCACAGGGGCGCAGAAGCATGCGTTATCTTGGTGGCGGACATAAAAGAATGTATCGTGTTATTGATTTTAAAAGAAATAAAAAAGATATATCCGCTATTGTAAAGACAATTGAATATGACCCGAACAGAAGCGCCTTCATTGCTTTGATTGCTTTTGTGGATGGTGAAAAAAGATACATTATTGCTCCCAGGGGTTTGCAAATTGGATCAACAATCATAAGCGGAGATGCAGTTGCTCCTGAATTAGGAAATGCTTTGATGCTCAAAAATATTCCATTAGGTACTGTAGTTCATAATATTGAAATGCAACCCGGGCAAGGTGGAAAGTTAGCAAGAAGCGCAGGCTCTTCGGCTCAATTGGCAAATAAAGAAGAAAAGTATGCCATATTAAAAATGCCAAGTGGTGAACTAAGGAAAATATTAATCAACTGTTACGCTACTGTTGGTGAGGTTTCGAACAGTGATCACAGTCTTGAGAGCAAAGGAAAAGCTGGTAGAAACAGGTGGTTAGGAATTCGCCCGAGAACACGTGGAGTTGCGATGAACCCCGTAGATCATCCAATGGGTGGTGGTGAAGGTAAAGCTTCAGGTGGCCATCCCCGCAGCAGGACTGGTAAATACGCTAAAGGCCAAATTACAAGGACGAGAGGAAAAGGTTCAGACAAAATGATTATTCAGAGAAGAAACGGTAAGAAGTTACCAAATAAATAAGCTCAAAGCATCGTACATCGTACATTAAACATCGAACATAAATTATGGCTCGTTCAATCAAAAAAGGTCCTTACGTAGAAGCAAAACTTGAAGATAAAGTACTTGGCATCAATGAAGGTAAAAACAAAAAAGGTGTTATAAAAACCTGGTCGCGCAGGTCAACTATTACTCCTGATTTTGTGGGACACACTTTCGCCGTTCATAACGGAAATAAATTCATCCCGGTATATGTAACAGAATTTATGGTAGGCCATAAATTAGGTGAGTTCGCGCCAACAAGGAATTTCAAAGGGCACTCTAGTAAAAAGATTGCATAAGAGGTATTTGGTATCAGGTATAAAGAAATAAAATCAATATGGAAGCAGTAGCAAAACTTAATAATTATCCCACATCTCCACGCAAAATGCGCTTGCTGGCAGATTTGATCAGAGGGCTTGAAGTAGAAAAAGCGTTAGGAATTTTAGAATTCAATCCTAAGCATCCTGCTGTGCCGATGTATAAATTATTAAAGAGCGCCATCAATAACTGGGAACAAAAAAATACTGATGAAAAAGTAGAGGATGCAGGCTTGGTAATAAAGACGATAATGGTGGATTGTGGCAGAGTGATCAAGCGTATGCGTCCCGCACCACAGGGACGTGGATACCGTGTCCGCAAGCGCAGTAATCATGTTACTATAATTGTTGACAGCGATGGCAACAGAACAGTTCCTCCATTAAAAGAAGTTAATGCTAAATCAGAAATAAAAACTGTTGAAACAACGCCGGAATCTACAATAATAAATAAACCTGCAGCAAAAAAGAGTGCAGTTAAAAAAGAGGGCAGTATTAAAAAAACAAAATCTCCTGTAGAAAAGGTAGAAAAATCATCAGAAAAAAATACAAAAAAATAAAAACCGAATAATGGGTCAAAAAACAAATCCGATTGGTGCAAGGTTAGGAATTATCCGTGGATGGGACAGTAATTGGTTTGCAAGTCCTAAAGATTATGCAAAAAAACTGATTGAAGATGATAGGATCAGGACCTACCTGAACGCACGTATCACCAAAGGCGGTATTGCTAAGATTGTTATTGAGCGCACCCTGAACAAACTTATCATTACTATTCACACCTCAAAGCCAGGAATTATAATTGGTAAAGGTGGTGGAGAAGTTGACCGTATAAAAGAAGAATTAAAAAAGCTTACCGGAAAAGATGATGTTCAAATAAACATTCTTGAAATTCGCCGCCCTGAATTGGATGCGGCTATTGTAGGCGATACTATCGCCAAGCAGATCGAAAACCGTATTAACTATAAAAGAGCTATTAAAATGTCTATAGCATCGGCGCTTAGAATGGGAGCTGAAGGAATAAAAGTAAGGGTTGGCGGGCGTTTGGGCGGAGCAGAAATTGCTCGCAGTGAAGAGATAAAACAAGGCCGTACACCTTTGCATACATTGCGAATGGACATTGATTATGCTAACGTATTTGCACAAACAGTTTATGGGAAAATTGGAATTAAAGTTTGGATTTGTAAAGGAGAAGTTTTGGCTAAGCGTGATTTGAATCCAAATATTATTGCCGGTGGCGGAAAAAATGAAAATGAAATGCAGGGAGATAGAAGAGCAGGAGGTGGTTTTGGAGACCGGAGAGGTGGCGGCGGGGATAGAAGAGGCGGTGGAGGCGGAGACAGAAGAGGTGGAGGAGGTGGAGGTGGTGATAGAAGAGGTGGGGGCGGAGGAAGAAGATAATTAAGTTTAGAATATCTAAACGTAACAGCAATTCAACAATTTAACAACTAATTTATTATGTTACAGCCAAAAAGATCGAAGCACAGAAAGATGCAGAAAGGCCGTATGAAGGGAGATACGAAGCGCGGAGCTACAATTGCTTTTGGAACTTTCGGGTTGAAAGCACTGGATTCTGTTTGGTTAACGAACAGGCAAATAGAATCTGCCAGGCAAGCCTTGACCCGCCACATGAAGCGTGAAGGAAATGTTTGGATCAGAATTTTTCCTGATAAGCCAATTACAAAAAAACCCGCTGAAGTGAGGATGGGAAAAGGTAAAGGAAATCCTGAAGGTTGGGCCGCCGTTGTGCAACCGGGAAGAATCATTTTTGAAGCGGACGGAGTTCCAATGCAGGTTGCAAAGGAAGCATTCGAACTGGCTGCCCAAAAATTGCCGATTCAAACAAAATTTGTGGTAAGGGCAGATTATGAAGCATAAAGCCTGAATAGATAATTATCAAACAAAAGAAAATGTCAAACAAAAACGATTTCGTAAACAACCTGAAAAGCATGACTGAGCAGGATCTTAAATCCCGCATTGAGGAAGATGAGTTACGCATAAAAAAATTAAAATTTGCCCATTCAGTTTCTCCTTTGGAGAATCCGATGAGCATACGCGATGTTAGAAAAGACCTTGCGCGCACTAAAACAGAATTAAGAAAAAAACAATTAATTAGTTAATCAGCTAATTATAAAATTAAAAAGATGTCCGAAAGAAATTTAAGGAAAGTCAGGACTGGAGTAGTTTCCAGTAACAAGATGGATAAAACCATTACGGTAAAAGTAGAAAGGAAAGTAAAACATCCTCTCTACGGAAAATTTGTGAAAAAAACTACCGGCTTTCATGCGCACGACGAAAAGAATGAGTGTAACATTGGCGATCTTGTCAAAATATCAGAAACAAGGCCTTTGAGTAAAACAAAACGTTGGAGACTGGTGGAAGTCGTTGAAAAAGTAAAATAATAAAGCTATGAGCTTTGAGCCTTGAGCTTTGAGCCGTAGAAATAAAAAAGAATATATATGTAATTGCTCAAAGCTGAAAGCTGAGAGCTCAAAGCTAAAAAAATGATTCAGCAAGAAAGCAGGCTAAACGTGGCAGATAACAGCGGAGCGAAGGAAGTTTTGTGTATAAGAGTACTTGGAAATTCAGGTCAGGATTATGCCCACGTTGGCGACAAAATAGTGGTGACAGTGAAAGACGCTATTCCTGCCGGTGGAATTAAAAAGGGAACAGTAAGTACTGCGGTTATTGTTCGCACAAAAAACAAGCTCCGGCGCAAGGATGGTTCATATATCCGTTTCGATGATAATGCTGTAGTTCTTTTAAACGCATCTGATGAGCCAAGAGGCACGAGGATATTCGGGCCTGTGGCCCGTGAGTTGCGCGATAAAGGTTATATGAAGATAATCTCACTTGCGCCTGAAGTATTATAATTGTATCTTTGCACCCCTTCAAAAAAAAGGGTATTTAATAAGTAATTAATCAAGACAATATTTGTCAAAATGAAGACAAGATTTAAACCAAAGTTCAACATAAAAAAAGGCGATTCAGTGGTAGTGATTACTGGTGATGATAAAGACCTTAAGAAGCCACGTAAAGTGCTGGAAGTTGTAACTGAAAAGAACCGCGTGCTGATAGAAGGAGTGAATATTGTATCAAAACATACAAAGCCTTCTGCACAGAATACAAAAGGAGGTATCATGAAGATCGAAGCTCCGATCGCTATTTCAAATGTAATGCTTTGGGATGCTAAATCACACGCGCATTCTAAAATAAGCAAAACAAGAGAAGGCGGAAAATTAATAAGAACAGCAAAAAAATCAGGGGAGGTAATTAAATAATGAGCACAGAAAAATATACTCCGAGACTGGCGGATAAATACAAAAAAGAAGTTGTACCTGCCTTGATGAAAAAATTTAGCTACAAATCAATTATGCAGGCTCCGAGGCTTACTAAGGTTTGTATAAACCGCGGCGTGAACGGAGCAGTTGCGGATAAAAAATTGATTGACGTTTCTATTGAAGAATTAACGACCATTACCGGGCAAAAAGCAGTTGCTACCATGTCAAAAAAAGACATCTCTAATTTCAAGCTTCGTAAAAATATGCCGATAGGGGCGAAGGTTACTTTGCGTGGTGTAAATATGTATGAATTTTTGGACAGGTTGGTTTCTGTTTCTCTTCCGCGTGTACGAGATTTCAAAGGCATCAGCGATAAATCTTTTGATGGCCGTGGAAATTATACATTAGGGGTAACAGAGCAAATTATTTTCCCTGAAATTGATATTGATAAAGTAAATAAAATTACCGGTCTTGATATCACATTTGTTACAACTGCAGATACCAATGAAGAAGCATTTGAGTTATTAAAAGAACTGGGAATGCCTTTTAAAAATATTAAAAAATAATAAATACCGGTTTTGTATATTTTGGGTTATAAGAAATCTGAAATCTGCATTCTAAAATCAAAAATAAAACATGGCTAAAGAGTCGATAAAAGCAAGGCAGAGAAAGCGCGAGAAAATGGTGGAAAAATATGCCGAAAAAAGAAAAGCGTTAAAAGATGCAGGAGATTATAAGGCTCTTGATCTACTTCCAAAAAACGCATCTCCGGTGCGCCTTAAAAACCGCTGCCAGCTTACAGGCCGCCCAAGAGGTTACATGAGGCATTTCGGTCTTTCAAGAAATATGTTTCGGGATATGGCTCTGCAGGGAAAAATTCCCGGAGTAAAAAAAGCAAGCTGGTAAACCATTATCCCATGATGGGAAAAGGATATCGCATTGTAATTAAACAAAAAAATCAAAAGAAATACAAACAATGGTTACTGATCCAATAGCAGATTATTTAACGAGAATACGCAACGCGCAAATGGCCAGCCATAGGGTTGTGGAAATTCCTGCAAGCAATTTAAAAAAACGAATCACAGAAATATTGTATGATAAAGGCTATATCCTTAAGTACAAATTTGAAGATGATTCAAAGCAGGGATTAATTAAGATCGCCTTAAAATACGATCCGCAATCAAAAGTTCCCGCTATTCAAAGCCTTGAAAGGGTAAGTCGGCCTGGCCTGCGGACTTATTCAAAACCGGGGGAATTCAAGAGAGTGAAAAACGGTTTGGGCATTTCAATCATCTCTACATCTAAAGGTGTGATGACTGATAAAGAAGCGAAAACTCAGAATGTAGGTGGGGAAGTATTGTGCAATGTTTATTAATTTTTTTGGTAAATAATTAAGCCTTAGTCGTGGCTGAACTACCAATTTCATATAAAAATAAAAACCGGCTATGTCAAGAATTGGAAAGAATCCCGTAACAATTACCAAAGGTGTAAATGTTAGCCTCGGTGCAGATAATGTAATCACTGTTAAAGGCCCGAAAGGAGAATTAAAACAAGCCATTGACCGCGATATCAAAGTGGAAGTGAAAGGAGATAAAATAGAATTTATGCGGCCTACTGATCAAATAAGGCATAAAGCAATGCACGGTTTGTACCGGTCCTTGGTAAACAATATGGTTCACGGAGTCACAGAAGGTTATACTAAAACGCTCGAATTGGTAGGTGTTGGTTACAAAGCCGCCAATCAGGGAAATCTTCTGGATCTATCTTTAGGCTTTTCACACAATATTCTCGTGGAGATACCAAAAGAACTTAAAGTAGTTACTGCCCAGGAAAAAGGAAAAAATCCAAAAATTACTTTATCAAGCATTGATAAGCAGTTGTTGGGACAAGTGGCAGCAAAGATCCGCAGCTTACGCAAGCCTGAACCATATAAAGGAAAAGGTGTGAAGTTTGAAGGTGAAGTATTACGCAGAAAAGCCGGTAAGTCCGCAAGTAAATAATTACCCAGTTTCCAAAGGGAAAGTGAATAAGAACTGAAAAATTTTCCGGCAGTATCGGAAATATAAATAAGAATAAAATGAACTCAAAAGTAAGTGCACGTCAGAAAATAAGGTATCGCATCAGGAAAAAAATAAGTGGCAGCGCTGCAAAGCCGAGGCTTAGTGTTTTCAGAAGCAATACTGATATCTATGTACAATTGATTGATGATGCCAACGGAGTTACTATAGCGGCCGCTTCATCACGCCAGAAAGATATTGCTGCGCAAAAAGGAAATAAAGTGGAAACAAGCAAGAAGGTCGGAGAGGCAATTGCAAAAAAATCACAGGATCTGGGAATCAAAGATGTTGTATTTGACCGCAGTGGTTATCTGTATCATGGCCGAATCAAAGCAGTGGCAGAAGGCGCAAGAGAAGGCGGGTTGCAATTTTAGATTTGTGAATACATTAGCTGGCCATCAATCTAAAATTTGGAATTTAAAATCTAAAATTTAAAATCGACATGTTGAAATCAAACCAAAAAATAAAAGGCGCTGATCTTGAATTGAAAGAAAAAGTGGTTGCCATCAATCGCGTGGTGAAAACGACCAAAGGCGGAAGGGCATTCAGCTTTTCTGCGATCGTTGTTGTCGGTAATGGTAATGGAGTAGTAGGTCAGGGACTTGGTAAAGCAAAAGAAGTTCAGGAAGCCATTCTTAAAGGTATTGACGACGCGAAGAAAAATCTTATCAGGATTCCTCTTATGCATGGAACGATTCCTCATGAGCAATGGTGCAAAGAAGGCGCAGCAAAAGTGCTCATTAAACCAGCAGCTCATGGAACAGGTGTAATCGCCGGGGGAAGCATGCGCGCGGTTTTGGAAAGTGCAGGCATTACAGATGTATTGGCAAAATCTCTTGGTTCTGCTAATCCTCAGAATGTGGTAAAAGCAACTGTGAAGGCATTATCTATTTTAAGAGAACCAATTTCGGTTGCGAAAACAAGAAATATATCTTTGAAGAAAGTTTTTAATGGATAATTTTCAATAAAAATTAAAAATTATTAATTAAGAATTAGGAATTAAATGCCCCGTCAAGGTTAAATAAGCACCATGAAAAAGATTAAAATAACACAAGTGAAAAGCGGTATTGACCGTTCTGAACGTCAGAAACTTACTTTGAAGGCTCTTGGATTAAATAAAATGAATGCATCAAAAGAAGTTGAAGTAACTCCGCAGATTTTAGGTATGGTAAAAAAGGTAAATCACCTGGTTAAAGTAGAAGAACTCGCATAAGCGATTTTATAGTTTTTGATAATTTATCACAGCGAGCTCCGCGTACCGGGGCGTTAAGTTTAAAAAAGTATAATGCAATTACACAATCTCAGGCCCGCAAAAGGCGCTACTCACAAAGAAAAAAGAATTGGCCGCGGTGAAGCTTCCGGAAAAGGCGGCACCTCCACAAAAGGTAATAAAGGCGGACAAAGCCGTGCTGGTTATAAAATTAAAATGGCCCACGAAGGCGGTCAGATGCCTATTCAACGCAGAATTCCAAAGCGTGGCTTCAAGAATAGAAACAGGATAGAATATAAAGTTTTTAATCTTGGCCAGATTGACCAGTTGCTTGAAAAGCACGAAATCAAAGAATTTAATTTTGAAAATCTTTATATCAATAATCTGGTGGCTCAAAATGATCGTGTGAAAATATTAGGAAACGGTGTATTGAAATCAAAAATTATATTTAAAGTAAATGCAATTAGTGAAAAGGCTAAAGGAGCCATCGAAGCCTCCGGAGGAACTGTAGAAATAGTTAAATAATTAATTGATATTTACACCCAGTATCGAACTGCAAACAATTAAATCTTGATAATTCTGTGAAGAAATTCATCACAACATTAAAGAACATCTGGACAATAGAGGAGCTTAGAAAAAAAATTCTGGTTACTTTGGCACTTATCTTTGTCTATAGGTTGGGTTCTTACATAGTTCTTCCGGGTATAGATCCTAATAAACTATCCAATCTGCAGCATAGCGCACAAGGCGGAATGTTAGGGCTTTTAGATGCTTTTGTTGGTGGCGCATTTTCCAAGGCATCCATTTTTGCATTGGGAATAATGCCTTATATTTCTGCTTCTATTTTCATGCAATTGGTTACGATCCTGGTTCCACAAATTTCAAAGATTCAGAAAGAAGGAGAAAGCGGGCAGAAAAAAATCAATCAATGGACACGTTATCTTACTGTAATTGTAACGGCTTTCCAGGCCGCCGCCTATATAGGATTTCTCACTACCTCCAATCGCGAAGCCATGCTGGAAGCTTACTCCGGCTTTTTCTGGGTATCCACTGTAGTTATTCTTACTGCCGGCACTTTGTTTGTAATGTGGCTTGGTGAAAAAATTACTGATAAAGGGTTAGGAAATGGGACTTCTTTAATTATCATGATTGGAATTCTGGCACGTCTTCCCCGTTCTTTTTCACAGGAATTTGTTGCCAAGCAAACCCGAGGTGGCGGTGGTTTGTTGATATTTATGATTGAAATTGCTGCTTTCATAGCTGTAATACTTGGGCTGATCGTACTTGTGCAAGGTGTAAGAAAGGTACCTGTTAACTATGCTAAGCAAATCGTAGGCAACAGGCAGTTCGGAGGTGCAAGACAATTCCTTCCATTAAAAGTAAATGCAGCAGGTGTAATGCCTATCATCTTTGCGCAGGCGATCATGTTTTTACCGACAATTTTTGCCGGCTTCCAGACATCAGGTAAAAATTGGGCTACTTATTTTACCAATCCTACCAATGGCGTGTACATGCTTATTTATGGCATCATGACGATTGGGTTTACATTCGTATATACAGCGCTGATCTTTAATCCAAAGCAAATGTCAGACGATCTCAAAAGGAGTAATGGATTTATACCAGGCGTAAAACCAGGGCAGCCAACCACTGATTATATTGGAACAATCATGGATCGCATCACTTTACCAGGCTCAGTCTTATTGGCAATTGTTGGTATTCTTCCTGGCTTGATGCAATTGTTAGGCGTTACACAAGGATTCGCTACTTTTTACGGAGGTACTTCATTGTTGATTATGGTGGCCGTGGTTTTGGATACATTGCAACAAATAGAAACACAATTGCTCATGCGCCAATACGATGGCCTTATGAGTACAGGGCGCATCCAGGGGAGACAATCCACCACTGCGCCCGGAGTTACCGGAGGGATTTAAATTATTTGCATTAAATATTTTTTAAACCCTGGATTATTATGTCGGGGTTTTTTTAATAAAATAAGAAATGATTTATTATAAAAATAATGAAGAAGTAGAATTAATCAGGCAAAGTTGTAAGTTAGTGAACGACGCTATTGCCGAAGTAGCTTCTTTAATAAAACCCGGCATTTCCACGATGCAATTGAATGAACGTGCCGAAGAATATATTCTTGATCATGGCGCAATTCCATCATTCAAAAATTATCACGGATTTCCTTTTACCTGTTGTATTTCTGTGAACGATGCGGTTGTACATGGCTTTCCCACGATTGATGAATTGAAAGAAGGTGATATAATTTCTGTGGATTGCGGCGCCTACAAAAATGGATTTCACGGCGACAGCGCTTACACATTTGGATTAGGTGATATAAGCGAAAATGTAGAAAAACTACTTTCTGTAACAAAAGAATCACTTTACAAAGGAATAGAAAAAGCCATCGTGAATAATCGGGTTGGCGATATTGCATTTGCCATACAGGAACATACCGAAAGAAAAAATGGCTATGGGATTGTCCGTGAATTAGTAGGGCATGGCCTGGGAAGAGACTTGCATGAAGATCCACAAGTGCCCAATTATGGTAAAAGAGGCAGCGGTACCAAATTGAAAGACGGCCTTGTAATCGCCATCGAGCCCATGATCAACCATGGAGGAAAAGAAGTTTATAACGATAAAGATGGCTGGACAATTCGCACCAAAGACAAGAAACCTTCTGCGCATTATGAACACACGGTTTGTGTAAGAAAAAATAAGGCAGACATACTTTCGTCGTTTGCTTCAATTGAAACTGCTGAAAAAGCGAATGTGCTTCTATTCTCAGATTATTAATTTCGAAAAATTTTGGATTTTTTTTTGATTAATGCATAATGAAATATGCAAAGCAGAAAACCTAAATTGTAGTTTTTCAATTTTTTTTAAAAGAGCTTTTTTTTCTAAAAATTTTCTTCAAAAAGCAATTATCCTCAAAGTCATTCTTCTACTGATTAATAAATCTTTATTTTAGTTTCGAGAAATATAATCATCAAATCTGCTTATTTTTTAAGTTTGAGCGCTAAACTAATTCAAACGAATATATTATTTTTTCATAACTGCAAAGCGCCGAAAAATAAATTTTCACACGAGTTTCATTTGGTATATTAATTGATTGCATTTATTGCTTTTGTGAGGAAGCATATTCCGTTTTTCTGAATCTATTGCAGCTTTTTTTAAAACCCTAGATAATAAAAATTTTAAACGAAACAAGTAAGTATTCATTGGTTATTGGCGCTACAAAAGGCATTGATTCATAATAACAAATACTTGGTGATTTCTATTTTGAATGGCATGGTTTTATATTATTCTGAATGGTTCTTAAAATTTTTAATCAATAAATAATTTATTATGGTCAGTGAAATTCCTTCTCATACAAAACATGATTCAAAATTTTTCAATGTAGCGCAGGGAGTTTGGGGCATGAAAGATATTTTTGTAAACTTTTATATGGTTTCAAACCCTGAAGATCACACATGGGTGCTTATTGATACCGGGCTCAAAACTTCTGCTTCAAAAATAAAAACGATGGCTGCTGAAATTTTTGGAGAAGGTGCCAAACCATCTTGTATAATTCTTACCCACGCTCATTTTGATCATGTCGGCTCTTTAGGAAAATTGTTGGAAGAATGGAATGTACCCGTGTATGCACATTATCTTGAGATGCCTTATTTAACAGGTAAATCATCTTATCCGCCTCCTGATCCATTTGTCGGCGGAGGAGTTATGCCTTTAACATCTGTGTTTTTTCCTTTAGGCCCAATCAACGTTTGGAACCATATGGATGTATTAAATGAAGATGGGAGTTTACCAAATTTACCCGGTTGGAAATATTTACACACTCCAGGCCATGCACCTGGTCACATAAGCCTTTACAGGGAAAGTGATGGTTTATTAATTGCAGGAGATGCTTTCATAACCACCGATCAGCAATCTGCTTTATCGATAATGTTTCAAACAGAAATACTAATGGGGCCTCCAAAATATTTTACTTACGATTGGGATTTAGCAGAGCAATCAGTGAAAGACTTAATGGACCTCGAGCCGGAAATTGTAGCTACCGGTCATGGCAAGCCGATGCGTGGAACCGAGATGCAAAAGGCGCTGCGTGACCTGTATTATAATTTTGAAGATGTTGCCATACCCAACGGCGGACGTTATGTTGACGATCCTGCTGTGGCAGACGCTACTGGTTTTATATACATACCGCCTAAATCTTTCAATAAAAGAGGGTTCATCTTAAGCTTGCTTGGTTTAACAGCGGTTGTTGCTACCTTGTTTGTTTTGAATAATAAAAAAACAAAAAAAGATCGGGGCTTTCAGAAAAAAAACTATTATAAATAATTGGTTTTTCTTTTGAAGACATCATACAAAAAATGTGTTTATCATATTTTCTCAATAAACATTAGCCATATAACAAAAAAAATAGTTCATTTATTTTTTCCTTTATTGATTCTAAGAATTACCCTTTATTTTTACTAATAATATTTCAACCAATTTAATAAACAATCAAACCAATCAAATGTCTGTAGAAAATAATCACCTTGCTGCTATAGTTTTAGGAGCCGCCGCTGCCTTTGGCGCGTATAAGTATAGCAATATGACTGAAGAAGAAAAACAAAAAATTGCTGACAATTTAAAAGATAAATTCCACAAGCTGAAAAGCGAAGCTGAAACTTCTGCTGATCATGCTAAAAGTTATTTTAACGATTTAAAAGATAAAGCTAGTAGTTTATTAAAAGAACATTTTCCTGATGTAGAGAAACATTTTGAGGATTTCTTCAAAGGCCCGAATAACATTAACACTCCTGCACCGGAAACACCTCCAACAATGGCCTCATAAAGGATAATGTAGTTTTTTACTATTTCAATCGATTTTTGAAAATTATTGGAGATTTTAGTATATCAACTCTTATGGCTTCTTTCAACAATTTGATGATTGCTTTTTCATCAATTTCTGAAGGCGATTGATAAATTTTGTAAAATATTTGCTTGTTAGTTCCATGAGTTAAATAATTATCAACGTCGTTAAGCTGGTTGCCATACCAGAATCCTAATAAAACACCTTTTTTAATTCCGCCCCTGGGAATCGTAGCTGGCCAGATACCTCTTTTACCATAAAAGAAAGGAACATTGTAAGATATTTTTTTTTATATTCTTCAGGTAAATTTTCTATTATTATTTGCCTCAATATATCTGTTACTATTTTTTCATTTTGCGGCAGCATTCCATATAATTGCAGAAGAGATTTTATTTTATATGAAGAATCGGTTTTCATTTTTCACCGCATTAAAATTAAAGATCAAAGGAATTGTCGAAAACGAAAATATAGTTTTTTAAGTTTTTAGTTTTTAGTTTTTACAACAAGAACAAGTGTAAAAGTATTTATTGTTTGAAATTCAATTTACATTATTCCGGTACAAATACGGAATCAGATCATTGCTCTTTTAATTGCGTTTAACCTTGACTGTTATATTGATAAATCAAAAGAAGTTAGATTGCTTTTATTGATCATCGTTATATTTTTTTTGGAATAAAAGTAAAGATTCCTATTTGTTGAAGATATGAAAAGCGAATTGTAGATTTTTTTTAAAAAATTCAGATAAACAAATACATACCCTTAATCATTATCCGGTTTAATAAGTCGCAAAAGTAGCGATGCTATGTTTCCCCCAGTAACTTCCGGTGTAAGCAGCAGTGTAGCTCCTGGTCTGTGTCAGGCTCGGGACTAATGATTTAACAAGCAGCGGCGACGTAGTACCGCTTGCATAAACATACAAAGTATCTGACAAACCTGCTGCATAGGAAATAAAGTCGGTTACCTGGGCTGTTGCTACATTAGTAAATATTGGAGCAGAGATTCCCTTCCGGAAAGAATATACATCCACATTTGAAACGGTAACAGAATCATAAATAAAATTCGCAAAGCGAAGCCTGCAGGTAGTATCGGAAGGTATTACTATGTTATTCAAAACGGTTAATTGTTTAACACTAGTGATTGTATCATAAGTAAAAATGGTATAGCTTTTTCCTGCGGTCATATTTTGAGAAAAAATCAGTGGTACCTGCATCGTACCCGATGATGTATCTTTTATCAGAAAGGACCGGGTACCTGCATTTACTTTAAAAGAATAAGCTGTTGCAGGAAACACTCCGCCGTAAGATAATGCTGCCCCGGAGACAGGAATTCCATCTACATAAATATAATTTTTAGCTGACTTTACAATAGCATCAAAAACCTGCACTGATGCCGAATTATTAAAATTATTTTCTGAAGAAGCAACTTGTGGGGTTTGCTTGGTGCAGGAAATGTAGAGAGAAAATATTGCTATAGATCCTATGCTATATATAATTACTTTTAGGCGGTTCATTGTAATTGATTTTGGGTTAATGATTTATGGCAAGGAGAACCAGCATTGATTAGTGATATAATCCTGGTTTATGGCTCCAATTCTTGTAAGTTCAGGAATATCGTAAAGGTATTCTGAGTTGAACCTTGGGCGGCACCGGTAAACATATTTACCATTGTTGGTAGGTATCAGGTAATTGATCGGTGAAGTAGGAGGAGGAATAAAGCCAGCATATACCTGGTTTCCTGTTGCCGGATCAATATCAATGTAATGGAATTTACGCATATCAGTCCACGTTTGGTGAGTCCCCCAACCATACAAAGCCATATATTTTTGTAACATTATTTGCGTCAGCGTCAGGTTTGTAGCTCCGGCTGGCACAATAGCAGGATTGGCAAGATATGCAGCCTTCATTGCCGGTGTAATAACATGGGCGGCTGGAATATTGAATGAGTAAGTAGTGGTTAACATGTCAAAGTCGAGGCTGATCGCATTAGTGTAGGCAGATAGAGCAGTTATTTTGTCCCCTTTACGATAAGCAGCTTCGGCTAAAATAAATTGCATTTCAGAAGCGGTCATCATTGGCCAGGGGCCTTTGTTGCCATAAACATAACGAGTGCTGTCATCCGTTCCGGTAGTTGCATTTGCAATAGGGTTTCTCCAAAAATTTTTGGGATAATCATTTGTAGAATTGGTGCCATTGAGATATTCTGTAACTCCCAACCATGGAGATACACCTTTAAAAGTGCCATTGGCATTTTCGCTGAGCACATACCATGTTCTTGGATCCGTTACACCGGTAAAGGCAGTATCATTTGTTCCGGACATTAGGTTGGCAATATAACTTCCTTGCCTTATGAAACCAATATTTGAGCGGGTGGGGCCAAAATAACTATTAAAGCCATTGCTACTATTGGCTGCAGAAAATGTTGCTAATATATTATCATCATTGGATGTTAAAGAAAGGTTTGCATATTTAATAGCTGAATCCGCATAGCCATTAGTCGTAAAGATCCCTTTACTGCTTAAATCAATATAAGACCGGGCTAAGATTCCATAAACAAATTTTTTCCATTTGCTGATACTGCCTTTATTGAAGTATGCATCGCTTTGCGCAAGATTTGCTGGATTTACATTACCATCTGTTCTGCTTAGGTTACCCAAGGCCTTAAAGCAAAAAGCCCTGCAGCTATCGTAAAATTCTGGTTGGGTATCATAATGAAATTGAGATAGGCTTGTATTAAAAGCTTCTTTTAAGATCGCATCTCCATATTGATTGGTTAATGTGAGCCAATCCCATGCCCTTATAGCCTGGGCCACGCCCACATAATCCCATTTTTGCTGTTGGGTACCCCACTCAATTATCCGGTTTACATTTTGTCCATGCCCATAATAAACTGCAGCCCAAACAGCGCCGGTGGCATCACTGCTCATAGTTCCGCCCATTTCACCGTAATTTTCACCGTTCACTGTAGAACCCCAATATTGTATATATCGGCCTAATAATATATCATCCTGTTGAACTCCATAATTTGTACCAGCGGCTGAATTAAAAGCAGTGAAGGCTCCTAGCACGCCTGGTAATATGGTTTCGATTGGCACTATAACCGGGGCATTAGGATTTAGATACGCTTCATCAATTTTCTTCTTGCAGGATGCTATACAAAAAGTACTAACAATCCCAAGAAAAAGCATTGGGTTTAAAATTTTGTTTTGCATGAAAGGCTTTTTATTTTATCAATAAAATTTATATAATCAAAAACTAGCGCGTAAGCCAAAGCTCAAGCTTAGTGGGGTAGGGGCACTTCCAAGATCCATACCGTATCCGCCTATGCCGCCGGTACCAGGGTTATTTGCATTTACTGCGGGATCTGCTCCATAGTAATTTGTAATAAGAACCAAATCATTTCCGGTTATAAAAAAGCTTAAGCCTCTTAAACCTTTAATTTTCCCAAGGGCTTTTTCAGGTAATGTATAGTTTAACGTTAAATCTCTTAGACGAAACCAATTTACATTATGCTGAATAAACTCTTCGTCCGGGAGAGAAGTATAATAACTGCTTAAATATTGTGGAACTATAACTAACGTATTTGCGGTTGGAGTTTTGCTATTCTGTAGCCCATCACTTAACACTCCTTTAATAAGTATTGGGGTACTGCGGTTAGCGGTTCTCGCACTTTTGCCGATAGAGGTAAGAAGTTCATCCGTGCCATTGTATATATCTCCACCTACTTTTAAATCCCAAAGAAAGCTCAAGCTCCAGTTTTTGTATCTAAATGTATTGAGAGTTCCTAATGTAAAATCTGGGGTTCTGTCCGCGATCAAAGCATTACCGGAATTAACTAATGGAATTCCGGTTGAAGGATTGATAAGAATCTGGCCGGCATTATTCCGTTGATAAGTAGAGCCGGTAATTGTGCCGGTTGAATGCCCTCTGATCAAACCGCCTCTCACGTTTGTTATATAAGTATCTGAGTTATAAAAATCCTTTAAAATATCAATCGAAGCAGGCAAGGTCAATACTTTACTCCACATGTGGTTGAAGTTAAAATTGATAGCCCAGTTGAAATCTTTTTTGTTTATTGGGTTTACATTCAAGGTTACTTCAATTCCCTGGTTGCGCAGTGAGGCAGCATTTTGTGTATTCAAAATAAACCCTGTTGCGTAGCTGGCTCTGTATCCCTGGGCTATTTGATTTGTACAAAGTGTATTATAATAAGCAGCTTCAAGATTTATAGCATTATTTAAAAATCTTAGTTCTGAACCAATTTCATATGTCTTTTGACTTTCGGGTTTCAAATAAGGGTTCGCATTAGTAAAACCATAAGTATAGGTAACTGGTAATGTTGTACTGCTGAAATTATTTACAAAAAAAGCCTGGTTTGAATAAGGATCATTTAACCTGGCCGTGTTAGCCATCGAACCTCTTAGTTTTGCGTAATTCAAAATATTTCCTTTTTTTATACCAGGAAAAATATCCGAAAGGATTACACTTAAGCCCGCACCGGGATAATTATAATTCCTGTTAGCTGCAGGAATTGGTGAAGCAGATTCAAAGCGGTGAGAATAAGTAAGAAAAACTACATTTTTGTATCCCACAGATGCCTCTGCGAAATAAGCAAGTTCCCTGAAAATGTTTTCATTAGGCAAGCCCAAATAGTTTCTCAGCAAACGCTGTCTTGTATTAACAGTTGTGTTACTGCTATCTGTTCCCGTTGAATCTTTCAGGTTTGTACCATATACTGCGAATTGCTTCGTTTCAAGATCCTGCCACATCGTGCCAAGCATAAGCCTTGTTGTGAAATTGTCAATGTTTTTCCTAAAAGTTGCGGTGATTGTGTGGTTGTATCCAATATAGGTTCTATAATAACTATCAAGGCTTCCGCCTATGGCTGAAGTTAGCAAATACGATTCGGGGTGATTAAATACATACCCGTTATCTTTATAAGTATCATAGCCAAACCTGCCAGACAGCGATAACCAGGGAAATGGATTGATATCAATACCGAGAGTAGAAATAAGGCGATTGAGCTTATCCCCACTTATATTATTCTTTGCCCCCCATATCGGGTTGTCATAATCAGAATTGGGATTCGTATTATAGAGTGGTAATTTATTGCCGTGTGCGTCTTGATAATTCCGGATATCATTGTTCGCCGGCCATGAATATAAATCCAATAAATAGCTTCCGTTCCCTTTAAGGGGCGTTACATTATCCGCATTAGTGTAGGCGACAGAAGGCGTAATGGTAATGTATTTTCCAATTTTAGTATTATTAGAAATTTTAAAATTATATTTTTTATAAGTATTGAAAGGAACTACGCCATGATCATCAAAATACTGGCCTGAAAGCCTGAACCCAACATTCTTGGTTCCGAATTCCGCACTCAAATTATGGGTTTGTGAAAAACCGGTTTTATAGAAATGATGAAGGTTATCGAAAAATTGCGTGCCTGGCTTCCACAGCGGTCCGAAAGAAGTAATTTGTCCTGATAACGGTGGTGCGGTGGGTATGTTGTTACTTCCTCCGGGGCCATAATTATTATTGATCTGCGAAAACCGGTTGATCTTTTGTAACCGAAAATTATCATCGTACGTTAAAAGTATTTTACCATTGGTGCTTTTCGCTTTTTTTGTGGTAATTACAATTGCACCTGAACTTGCCTGGCTGCCATATAAAGCTGTTGCTTCGGGTCCTTTCAAAACTGTTACTGATTCAATATCATTAGGATTTATGTCTGCGATGCGGTTTGTATTATCATTGCTCCGATTGTTCCCATCTGAAGCAAGTCCTATCCCGCTTCCGCTTTGTGAATTGGAATTTAGGGTTTGATTATCTATGATGATACCATCTACAATAAAAAGAGGTTGGTTATTACCAGACAACGTATTAAAACCTCTTAATACGATACCTGTAGAAGCTCCGGCAGCGCCGGTGGTTGAGGTAACAGTAAGGCCTGCCACTCTTCCCTGTAAGCTGTTTACAAAATTTTCTCTTTGTGTCTGGGCAATTTCTTTTCCGCCTACGTTTTGTACTGAATAAGGAAGTTCGCGCGAATTCCTTTTCTGATCCATTGCGACAGTCACTTCATTCAAAACGTTTTCTCCTTCAAGCAGCTTAGTTTCTATTGATTGAGAATTGCCTACTCTTACCCTTTGCGTTGCATAGCCTACTGCACTAAAGACTAATACATCCTTGTTTGTCGCCCTGATTGTGTAAACTCCATTAGAATTTGTTTGTGTGCCAGTTTTTTTCCCCTGAACTAAAACTGTTACACCTGCCAATGGCGCATTACTTACGTCAAGAACCTTCCCGGGTATTTCCCTTTGTTGTTGCGCAAATAAAAGTTGAGTTGATTGCAATAACAGCAAAACCGCTACAACTGTTACAAATTTTTTCATGTATTTGTTTTTATTGTTTTTGGGTTACATGGAATTCCGCATAAATTATTCTCCTGTTTAGTATATTTACTCAATAATTTTATGCTTTACTTTATCTCAATATTTTGTTACAAAATTCTTTTTAATCTTATGGACAAGAGAACATTTTATTCCGCTGCTTGTTTTACTTAAGAATTTTGAAGAGTTTTATTACAAAATTTCTTTCTAAATAACATTTATTCCGGCCTGTACATAAGGCTTGGCAATGCATCTTCCGATGATAACTCCGTGATCAGTGTACCTATTTTTTACTGCAAACCTGGATAGGTTATTGTGAATTGATTTTCTCTCCAGTCGTTAAACAAACCAACCTAAGTGCAGATTCCACCATTGCATTTTTACCTGGGCAGCTTCCCAATCATTGTCTGTATATTAAATATAAAAATTGTTTTGGATAAAACCACAAATCCTGTAATTATTTTCTTGCATACCCGCAGAAACAATCACAGTAAAGCACTATAGTTTATTTAAGAACTTAAATTTATTATGGCGCAAGGTAAACTGTATAGAAGAACAAATATTAACTGCGGGATTTGCAAGTTATGTAAATATGAAACACATATAATTTTACATGCCTATTTGGATAATGTCTCAACTCAGAATTTACAAATTATTTTTCTGGTGAGATCAGGAATTCCTGATATTTTATTATTCTAAAAAACTATAAAAAGAGTTGTTTCTTTTGATCTGTGATAATTTGTAAAGAAGCGGTTTTATCAAAAGGTTTAAATAATCATTGTTCTTCAATCACGTTGCATACCTGTTATTAATGCCGTGCAAAAAAAATATTCGGCATAACAATTATTATATTATTTTTGCTTTTCAATTTATAAATACACAAGAACAAGACTTGAAAGCAAACAATTTATATCATTTCTTTTTCCCGGCAACGGTACATCTTTTACGACGTGGATGCTGATAGGCCGAGCAGTTGAAACCGCCCCTATCAGTGAAGAAAAATCCCCCGATCACTCCCTTTTTTCATAATTAAATTTTTGCAAAATTGGAACAATCAAAAATTATTGTTCGTGTTGCAATTCCTGGCGATATAATTTATGCATCCACCATTACAGATGAAATGGCTTCGTCTGCCCAGGCACGTGGTACAGGAATAGCTAAACGATCACCAGAATATATTTCTCAGAAAATTACAGAAGGCAAAGCGGTTATTGCCGTTACAGACGAGAACAAATGGGTAGGTTTTTGTTATATTGAAGCCTGGGGACATGAAAAATTTGTTGCCAACAGCGGACTGATTGTTGCCCCGGAAGTTAGAAAGTCTGGCATTGCTAAAACAATCAAACAAAGGATATTCGCGCTCTCACGAAAAAAATATCCTGAGGCAAAAATATTTGGGCTTACCACCGGGCTTGCTGTGATGAAAATCAATAGCGATCTGGGTTACGAGCCGGTAACATATTCTGAGCTTACTGATGATGATAATTTTTGGGCGGGCTGTAAAAGCTGCGTGAACTACGATATCCTCATGAGTAAAGAGAGAAAAAATTGCATGTGCACTGCAATGCTTTATGATCCAAAAGATTATTTTGAACCTGAGGAAACCTCTTTGGATTTCAACAACAAATCCGGCATATACGAAAGATTTATGCGCCTGAAACAAAGCAGGCTTATTAAATATTGGAAAAAGAAAAAACTGGAAAAAGCAAAATCATTTTTTAGTTTTTTCTTCCACATATAAATTTAGATCGATGAGAAAAAAAGTGGTGATTGGTTTTAGCGGCGGCCTGGATACTTCGTATTGCGTCAAATATTTTACAGACGAACTTAATTATGAAGTTCATAGCATTATTGTCAATACTGGTGGCTTTACAAAAGAAGAATTGCAACAAATCGAACAACACGCTAAAGCACTTGGCGTTGCATCACATACAAGCGTAGACGCAACTGAAAGTTATTATGATAACATCGTTAAATATCTTATCTACGGAAACGTATTAAAAAACAATACTTACCCGTTAAGCGTAAGCGCAGAGAGGGTTTCACAAGCATTGCATATTGCAGAGCATGTAAAAAAACTCCAGGCGAATGCTGTAGCCCATGGAAGTACAGGAGCCGGAAACGACCAGGTAAGATTCGATATGATCTTTCATATCACGATTCCCGGTGTTGAGATAATAACGCCTGTTCGGGATATGCAATTATCGCGACAAGAGGAAATTGATTACCTCAAATCCAAGGGAGTCAAAATGAATTTTGAAAAATCTGTTTATTCTATTAATAAGGGCTTATGGGGAACAAGTGTTGGTGGAAAAGAAACTTTATCATCTAACGGTATGTTGCCTGAAGAAGCATGGCCAACTCAATTAACCAAACATGAACCGGAGCAAGTAAAATTACATTTTGAAAATGGGAACATAACAGGAGTGAATGAAGAAAAATTTAGTCATCCAGTAGAAGCAATTCAATATTTACAAAGCATTGCAGGCCCTTTTGCTATTGGTCGCGACATACATGTAGGCGATACGATAATCGGCATAAAGGGAAGAGTTGGCTTTGAAGCTGCTGCGCCAATTTTAATTATCAAGGCGCATCATGCGTTGGAAAAACATGTTCTTACAAAGTGGCAGTTGACTGTCAAAAGCCAACTTGCTGATTTTTATGGAAATTGGTTACATGAAGGGCAATTGCTGGATCCAGTGATGCGTGACATTGAAGCGTTTTTTACATCTTCACAACAAAATGTAACGGGAGATGTTCATATACATTTGATGCCATATCGATACCAGGTTTCGGGCATTGGATCTAGATATGATCTGATGAGCGGTAAATTTGGAAAATATGGAGAAATGAATGTTGGATGGAGCGGCGAAGATGTAAGGGGCTTTAGTAAAATTTTTGGCAATCAAACAGCAATCTACCACGCTGTAAAAAATAGTGTGAATGAGAAATAAAATAAAAGTTGGAATCATTGGTGGCGCAGGCTATACAGGTGGTGAACTGATACGGCTACTAATCAATCATCCTTCTGCTGAGATTGCTTATGTTCACAGCAAAAGCAATGTAGGCAAGGAATTACAAGCGGTTCATCAGGATCTGATCGGAGAAACCAACATCCAATTTTCCGGGGAAATCAATGATCGTGTGGATGTAATCTTTTTATGTGTAGGCCATGGAGATTCATTAAAATTTCTTGAAGAAAATGATATTCCTGGGAACATAAAGATCATTTCGCTTTCACAGGATTTCAGGTTAAATGATAAATCTTTTTTTAATCACAGAAAATTTATTTACGGGCTTCCCGAAATTAAAAGAGAAGAAATAAAAATCGCTGATAATATTGCTAATCCGGGATGTTTTGCTACAGCGATAGAGCTTGGATTATTGCCGGTCGCTAAAATGAATTTATTGCAGGATGTATATACCACGGGCATTACAGGCTCCACCGGTGCGGGACAATCAATGTCATTATCTTCACATTTCTCATGGCGCGAAAATAATGTGCAGGCTTATAAATCACTCACTCATCAGCATCTGTTTGAAATAAATGAAACATTAAACTCAGTTTCAGGTTCACAAAAGCCATCTATTCATTTTGTTCCCTGGCGTGGAAATTTTACACGCGGGATTTTTATCACTTCACAATTAAAATGTACAGAAACTCTACCCGAAATGTATCACGTCTTTGAAGAGTTTTATAAAGGCCATTCCTTTGTAAAAATTAGCCGTGAACCAATTTTTCTAAAGCAGGTGGTAAATACAAATAATTGTTTTATCAATTTGGAACAAGCTGGTGATATTTTGGTAGTACATTCCGTAATTGATAATTTATTGAAAGGTGCCAGCGGCCAGGCAGTGCAAAACATGAACCTTATGTTTGGATTAGAAGAAACAGAAGGTTTGAAATTAAAGGCAAATTATTTTTAAAGAGTTGTAAGTAAACTCATAACTCATAATTTATAACTTATGACACTATTTGACGTTTATCCCATTAATGATATTAACATCGTAAAAGCATTGGGGTCCTATGTTTGGGACGATAAGGGGAATGAATATTTAGATATGTATGGAGGCCATGCAGTGATAAGCATCGGGCATACTCATCCCCATTGGGTGAAGAGGATTGAAGATCAATTAGAGAAAATAGCCTTCTATTCCAATTCAATAAAAATTCCGCTTCAGCAAGAACTTGCTGATAAACTAGGGGAAGTTTCAGGGAAAAATAATTATCAATTATTCCTCTGTAATTCCGGCGCGGAGGCAAACGAGAATGCTTTAAAACTCGCTTCATTTCATAACGGAAGAAAAAAAATAGTTACATTCACTAAGGCATTTCATGGCCGCACATCACTCGCAGTGGCAGTAACAGATAATCCTTCAATTACTGCACCGGTTAATCTAACTGAAAATGTAGTTTTTCTTCCTTTTAATGATGAAGATGTGTTGCAAAATTATTTTGAAAAATATGGAAAAGGAATTTCCGCCGTAATCGTAGAAGGCATTCAGGGTGTAGGCGGAATAAGAGTTGCGACAGAGTCTTTTCTGCAACTCATACGAAATCTTTGCAATGAATATGGAAGTGTTTTTATCGCAGATTCTGTCCAATGCGGATATGGAAGAACGGGGAAATTTTATTCTCATGATTATGCCGGAGTTGATGCGGATATTTATTCAATGGCGAAAGGAATGGGCAATGGATTTCCAATAGGCGCGATTTCAATTTCTCCTAAAATAGCACCAAAGCATTTTATGCTGGGCACTACTTTCGGAGGTAATCATCTCGCGTGTGCAGCAGCCATAGCGGTTTTGGAAGTAATGGAAAAAGAAAGCCTGGTGAACAATGCTGAAAAAATTGGTAATTACCTGATGGCTGAAATCAAAAAAATTGATGGCTTACAAAATGTTCGCGGCAAAGGTTTGATGATTGGTTTTGATGTTCCGGAAGAATCAAAAAATCTGAAAAAAAATCTTTTGCAAAAGCATAAAATATTTACGGGCGAAGCCAAACCAAATGTGATAAGATTATTGCCTTCTCTGGCTTTGAACAAAAAGGATGCAGACAAATTTTTGAATGCGCTGCGAGAAGAAGTGGCTCTCCTAAATCCTCCAAAGGAGCACTTCTTCAACAAAAGTTTATTTTAAGGTTTATGAAAAAAATAAAGCACAATTTAAAAAGCATTATTCAAAGTCCTCCTTCGGGAGATTTAGGGGGCTGGATGAAAAATTTTCTTTCCGTAAAGGATGCGGGCAATATCGATGTTCTTATAAAATCTGCTTTGGATTTCAAGAAAAATCCTTTTGCAAACAACTCTTTGGGAAAAGGAAAACGTATCGGATTATTATTTCTGAATCCCAGTATGCGTACACGTTTAAGCACACAAATAGCTGCTCAGAATCTTGGAATGGAAGCGATTGTTTTTAATGCATCACAGGATGGCTGGACGCTTGAATTTGAAGATGGCGCGGTCATGAATGGAAATACTGCTGAACATGTAAAAGACGCTGCGCCTATTCTGGGAAATTATTTTGATATGCTTGGCGTGCGCACTTTTCCAATTTTAAAAAACCGTGAAGAAGATTATGCTGAAAAAGTTCTTAACCAGTTTATAAAATATTCGGGTGTACCGGTGATTAGTTTGGAAAGCGCCACTGTGCATCCATTGCAAAGCCTTGCAGATCTGATCACTATTTCAGAACATCTTCCTTTGAAAAATAAAATAAAACCGAAAGTTGTTTTGACATGGGCGCCACATGTAAAACCTTTACCACAGTGCGTTGCAAACAGTTTCGCAGAATGGATGAATAAGTGGGATTATGCTGAATTTGTAATTGCAAATCCTGAAGGTTATGATTTGGATAAACGTTTTGTTGAAGGTGCAACGGTTACTAACGATCAGGCACAAGCGCTAAAAAATGCTGATTTTGTATATGTAAAAAACTGGAGCAGTTATAAAGATTATGGGAAAATAATCCCTGTAGAAAATAGCTGGATGCTGACAAGTCAAAATGTAGAAAAAACCAATAATGCAAAAATCATGCATTGCCTTCCGGTGCGCAGAAATGTTGAATTAAGTGGCGAGGTTTTAGACAGTGAAAACAGTATTGTTACACAACAGGCAGGAAACCGTGTATGGGCAGCCCAAGCCATATTGGCAAGCATTTTAAATGGATTATCATGATTGATTTACCTGCAAAAAAAGAAAAGCTTTTTATCATAAAAATTGGAGGAAATGTAATTGATACTCCTGTTAACCTTGATCTTTTTTTAAAAGAATTCGCAGGCATCGCAGATAAAAAAATCTTAGTTCATGGTGGTGGAAAAATTGCAACTGCGATTGGTGAAAAGTTAGGCATTCGATCAAAATATATTGAAGGACGAAGAATCACCGATGATGAAACGATTGATTTAGTTGTGATGGTTTATGGTGGTTTAGTGAATAAAAAGATTGTCGCAAAACTTCAATCTCTTAATTGCAATGCTGTTGGAATTACAGGTGCAGATGCGGATTTATTACCTGCAACAAAACGCACTGTAAAAGAAATAGATTACGGTTGGGTAGGAGATGTAAATACAAATGATATTAATTCAAAATTCTGGCGATTGTTTTTGGGAAACGGTTTAACACCTGTGGTAGCGCCACTTACGCACGATGGGGAAGGCCATATTTTAAATACCAATGCAGACACCATTGCTTCGGTGCTTTCGGTGAATCTATCTTCATATTATGATGTAATCCTCATTTTCTGTTTTGAAAAAAATGGCGTTTTAGAAAATATTGATGATGAAAATTCAGTAATAAGCAATTTGACCGCGGAAGAATATTTGTTGCTAAAAAAGTCCAGGAAATTGTTTGCTGGTATTTTACCAAAAATTGATAACGCGTTTGATGCAGTTAATAAAGGAGTCAAAGAAGTCTTGATTGGTAATACTTCTCAATTAGATTTTTTGATAAACGGGAAATGTGGAACAAAAATTTGTCTGCAATGAGACAATCAATCAACATAGATGAGCTAATAAATGATGCAATTAATTTATTAAAACAATTAATAACCATTCCTTCATTCAGCAAAGAAGAAAATAAAACTGCAGATTGTTTAGAGAATTTTCTCCAGCAAAAAAAAATTAAGGCAACCCGTTATTTAAATAATGTTTGGGCAGCTAATAAATATTATGATCCACAAAAAATTACCCTGCTATTAAACTCGCATCATGATACAGTGAAACCCAACAATGGGTATACTTTCAACCCTTTTGAAGCAATAGATAAAGATGGAAAATTATATGGTTTGGGATCGAATGATGCAGGCGGCTCATTGGTTTCTTTGATTGCAGTATTTGTATATTTCTATGAAACTGACCTGCCATTTAATATCATTTTTGCCGGTACCGCGGAAGAAGAAATTTCTGGTAGAAATGGTGTAGAAATTTTGCTTAATCATTTACCAAAAATTGATTGCGCCATTGTTGGAGAGCCGACCATAATGAATATGGCGGTGGCTGAAAAGGGCTTGCTGGTATTAGATTGCGTCGCCCATGGCAGGGCCGGCCATGCTGCAAGAAATGAAGGCGTTAATGCTTTATATATTGCGCTAAAAGATATTGATTGGTTAACCAACTATCAATTTTCAAAAATTTCTCGTCTGTTAGGCCCGGTGCACATTGCAGTTACTTCTGTAAATACGCCAAATAAAACTCATAATATTGTTCCATCGGAATGCAGCTTTTTAGTGGATATAAGAGTGAATGAATTGTATGCTTTTGAGGAAATCATTTCAGTTATAAAAGAAAATATCAGCAGTGAGATTCAACCGAGATCTATCAGGTTGAAGTCATCTTTCATTCATGAAGATCATCCATTAGTGTTAGCTGGAAAAGAATTGGGAATTTCATCTTATGGCTCGCCAACCTGCTCTGACATGGCTTTGATGGATTTTCCTTGTTTAAAAATTGGCCCAGGTGATTCGGCACGAAGCCATATCGCGGATGAATATATTTTTGTGAATGAAATCAAAGAAGGAATCGAAAAATACATTCAGTTAATTGAGAATTACGAATTAAAAATTAAGAATTAAGAATGAAACTCTGGCAAAAAAATAATGAAACATTAAAAGAAGTAGAAACATTTACAGTTGGCAAAGATCGTGAGTTGGATATGTTTCTTGCGCCTTTCGATGTTTTAGGTTCTTTGGCTCATATTCAAATGCTGAATAGCGTTGGATTGCTTTCTGACAAGGAGTTGAAAGATTTACAAAAGGAATTGAAAGAAATCTATAAAGATATTTCTGAAGGAAAATTTTCATTGGATAATAATGTTGAAGATATTCATTCACAGATAGAATTTCTTCTCACAAAAAAATTCGGCGATGCAGGGAAAAAAATTCATTCGGCACGCTCAAGAAATGACCAGGTTATCCTCGATATCAAGCTTTACCTGAGAAGCGAAATTGTAGAAATTGTAAATAAAGTATCGGAGTTTTTTATTCTTTTGCAATCGCAAAGTGAGAAGTATAAAGATTTCCTAATGCCTGGCTACACTCATTTTCAGCTCGCCATGCCATCTTCTTTCGGATTATGGTTTGGCGCTTATGCAGAAAGCCTCGTTGATGATATGATCACACTGCATGGTGCATGGGAAATTACCAATAAAAATCCTTTGGGCTCGGCCGCCGGCTTTGGTTCGTCTTTCCCAATTGACAGAAAATTAACCACACAATTATTAGGTTTTGAAGATTTGAATTACAATGTGATTTATGCGCAAATGACAAGAGGAAAAACAGAAAAAATTTTATCACAGTCATTATCCAATATCGCTGCAACACTTTCACGATTAAGCACGGACGCCTGCATTTATCTTAACCAAAATTTTGCTTTCATCTCTTTTCCGGATCAGCTTACAACCGGTAGCAGCATTATGCCCCATAAAAAAAACCCAGATGTTTTTGAATTGATTCGTGCTCATTGCAATCGGATTCAATCACTGCCAAATGAAATTTCTCTCATGTTAGCAAATTTGCCTTCTGGCTATCACCGCGATTTGCAATTATTAAAAGAATCGCTTTTCCCTGCGATTAAAAATTTGAAGGATTGTATAATGATGGCTTCTTTAATGTTAGAAAAGATTGAAATAAAAAAAGATATTCTTAATGATGTAAAATATAAATATTTATTCACAGTTGATGAAATGAACAAGCTGGTTTTGCAGGGAACTCCTTTGAGAGATGCTTATAAAAAAATAGCCGGGGAGGTTGAAAATAATACTTTCAAAACTGATATGAAAATGAATCATTCGCATGAAGGCTCAATCGGTAACCTTCAAAATAATTCTGTAAAAATTATGATGGAAAAAATTATTGCACGTTTTAATTTCAAGAAAGTGGATGAAGCATTGCAAAAATTATTACAGTAAATTGCCAACTTCGTTGAGCGCCGAAAAGTGCCTCAACAAAATTTTGTTATTAAACAAATATTATGGCAGAATTAATTAAAAAGAAAATCGCCATTTTTGGCTCTACGGGATCAATAGGTACACAAGCTTTAGAAGTAATTGAAAGTTATCCGGATCTTTTTGAAGTAGAAATATTAACCGCACAAACCAATGCCAAACTCCTTATTGAGCAGGCGCTCAAATTCAAGCCCAATGCGGTTGTTATCGGTGATGAAAAGAAATATGAAGCTGTAAAATCTGCGCTTGTTTCAAAAGATATTAAAGTTTTTAGCGGCGAATCCGCCCTGGAAGAAGCTGCAGATTTTGACACCTATGATATGATGCTTGCCGCAATTGTTGGTTTTGCGGGATTGAAACCAACTTTGAAAGCAGTAGAAAAAGGAAAGGCTATTGCGTTAGCCAACAAAGAAACTTTAGTAGTTGCCGGAGATATCGTGATGCAATTGGCAGTCGAAAAAAGAGTTCCTATTATTCCGGTGGATAGTGAGCATTCGGCCATTTTTCAATGCCTTATCGGCGAGACTAGAAATAAAATTGAGAAGATCATTTTAACTGCGAGTGGCGGCCCTTTTCTTGGAAAAAAACCTAATTTTTTAGTGAATGTAAAAAGGCATCATGCCCTGCAGCATCCTAACTGGACTATGGGCGCTAAAATTACGGTTGACTCTGCAACCCTTATGAATAAAGGGCTTGAGATGATTGAAGCCAAATGGCTTTTCAATCTTACACCTGATCAGATACAGGTAGTTATTCATCCGCAAAGCATAGTTCATAGTATGGTGCAGTTCGAAGATGGCAGCATTAAAGCGCAAATGGGATTGCCAGATATGAAACTTCCTATTCAATATGCCCTTACTTTTCCGCACCGCGTTCAAAGCAATAACAAAAGAGCTGATTTCAGAAAGATTTCTAATCTTACTTTTGAAGAACCTGATATTAAAACATTCCGCAACCTAAGCCTTGCCACCATTGCTCTGGAAAAGGGTGGCAATCTTCCATGTATTCTCAATGCCGCAAATGAAATTGCCGTGTGGGCTTTTTTGAATAACAGGATTGGATTTTTAGACATTACGGCTGTGGTAGAAAAATCTATGCAGGAAATTAAATATATAGAAAAGCCAAATCTTGCGGATTATTTTGAAAGCGATGGAGAGGCGCGTAATTTCGCCGCTTCTTTGATAAAAATGTAGCACCGGTCTCGAAGGGCAGGATGCAAAAAATACAAAACACGAAAACCTAAACACGAAATTTTAAATATAAACATCGTACATAAAACATCGTACATCCTAAATTTTCTATGATATTATTAGCAATCTCTTCAATTAATTGGCCGGCGGTAGGTTTGCAGGCCGGATATTTAATTTTTTCTCTTTCCATTTTAGTGATCATTCATGAATTTGGGCATTTCATTACAGCCAAGTGGTTTAAATGCCGGGTAGAAAAATTTTATTTATTTTTTGATCCCTGGTTTTCTATTTTTAAAAAGAAAATAGGCGACACCGAATATGGCATTGGCTGGCTTCCACTTGGCGGTTATGTAAAAATTGCGGGAATGGTAGATGAAAGCATGGACAAAGAACAATTAAAACAACCTCCACAACCATGGGAATTCAGGAGCAAACCCGCATGGCAACGGCTTATCATCATGCTGGCGGGCGTTACTATGAATGTGTTGCTGGCCTTTTTCATTTATGCGATGATCCTTTATAAATGGGGCGAAACGAAATTGCCGAATGAAAATGCAAAATACGGAATATGGGTTACTGATAGTTTGATGTATAATATGGGTTTGAAAAACGGCGATAAAATCGAAGCAGTAAATGGAGAACCAATAAAATATTTTGATGATATTCCTGCCAAAATATTATTGGGCAAACAAATAACTGTGGAAAGAAACGGCAAGAACGAAACCATTAATGTGCCCGTAAACATGATTGAGCAATTAGTGGAGAAGAAAGGAAAGCGCACAACACTTATAATGCCGCGAACCCCACTTATTCTTGGTAACTATGATGCAAAAGACTCTTCAAACGGGAAAACTGCAGGGCTTACAGGTTTTGATAAAATTGTAAAAGTCGATTCTACCCCGGTAATATTCTTTGATCAACTGGCTACTTATTTACAAAATAAAAAAAGTGATACGGTTTTACTTTCAATTGTAAGAAACCAGCAGCCCCTTGCCATAAAAGTGCCGGTGGATAAAAATGGTAAAATTGGATTAACTGGCTTTTCAGGAGATCAATATGATAGCCTGGGAATTTTTAGACAGGAAGTAAAAAAATATAGCTTGCTTGCTTCATTTCCGGCAGGCGTGAAAAAAACCGGCGAGCAGTTAAGCTTTTATATTCAGCAATTTAAATTGATCCTAAATCCACAAACGGGCGCATACAAAGGGCTTGGCGGCTTTAAAACTATGGCATCTATTTTCCCAAGCACTGGTTGGGATTGGGAAGCTTTCTGGAAAATAACTGCTTTCTTTTCTATCATACTTG
The DNA here is from genome assembly GCA_030853195.1 of Bacteroidota bacterium. Taxonomy (GTDB): domain Bacteria; phylum Bacteroidota; class Bacteroidia; order Chitinophagales; family Chitinophagaceae; genus Ginsengibacter. The sequence continues at coordinate 46,775 of JALYVO010000007.1, forward strand.
CCTTCATGAATCTGTTACCAATACCTGCTTTAGATGGCGGCCATGTAGTATTTACACTGGTTGAAATGGTTACGGGCAGAAAGCCGAGTGATAAGTTTTTAGAATATGCCCAAATCGCAGGGATGGTTATCCTTTTTGCCTTGATGCTTTTTGCAAATGGAAATGATTGGTTTGGATGGGGGAGAGGGCATTGACATTAATTGTTTCTGACTCATATAAATTTCAATAAATATTCATTTTGGGTTATAACATTGTTTCCCACTCAAACCTCGCTTTTTGCTGAATGATTTCTTTATTTTCTTCCGCGTCGTCGCTGTACCAATCTTTGGTATGGTCATCCAAAGAAGCTTTTAAATTTTTCATGCTGTAACTTTTTTTAGTACTAACAGGCTTGATTAGGCTTGCATCTACACCGTTCAACATAACTCTTGTAGCGATCCATGACGTAAAAAGCCGCGGAATAGTAATTCCCATTATCATTCCGGGTAATCCATTGATTGAACAAGGGCCTCCTGGGATTGTTATTTCATTTGTGTAAAAAGCAAATACATACACACTGTCAAATATTTTTGCAACAGCTTTCCGGCAGTTGAATCCGGCTATTACTCTGTTCTCATTGGTTAATTTCCATTCAAAATTTTTAATAGAATCTTCTACATTAAGATTAGATCCCCAAACATTTTTTTGCATGTTGAATTTACCTGTGTTGTAATCAAAATACCATACATTTTCTTCATCACTTTTTTTTAAAAAATCCGGAACCTTTGCCTTATCATCCCAATGATCAAATTTGTAAATGCTCTTATTATCTGCGAAAGTCAAAATGTAGTAACCTGTTTTAAACGTAGGCAAATTATCTTTTAGCATTTCTTCAAAAGAATTGTTGCCCATTGTTTTTTTTATGTTTGCCTTTACTTCGTATTCAATCCTGGCTTTGCTTATAAATTGCTGCGCATGCGAAGTTGAGAATGAAAAGAACAAAAATGCAAAAAATAATATTTTGGTTTTCATATTTTATTTTTTTTAAAAAATATTATTTTTTGGTGGCCTTATTTTTAAAATCCCACGTGAAGCCAATTAAAAAATATCTTTTTAACCTGTCGTTTGTTACCTGCGTATAAGTGTTACTGTAGAAACTTCTATCAATTCCAACATTTTGATTTAAAATATCCCTGACTGAAAAATAAACTGTGAACTCATTATTTTTGAAAGTACGCTGTAATCGTGCATTCCAAAGATGATTGTCAGGTAGCTTACCAAATTGCAAAGTTTTCTGGCGTGAATAAAAATTATAATCAGTAATTATTGACCACACTTTTTTGATATAAAGCGTTCCGTAAAAGGAAAGAGTATTGGTGATATAATGAATCTTAGTATTGTTTTGAGAAGTGGTGTTACTGTTATAACTAAATTCATCTTGAATTGAAACATCGTATTTTTTCTCTTTACTTTTTGATATATATACAGAAATCCCTGGCGTAAAAGTTTTTGAAAAACTTTTTTGACTATTGATTATATCTGCATATTTACTGTAGCTTAGTGATGGGCCAAATTGAAATCTTGTATCGATCTTTTTTACTTTGAATCCCAGGCCTGAATAAAAGTTAAGAGATAAATTCCCATTTGTATTAATTGGTTGTGTAGTTGTTTTTCCTGAATCAATATTTATTGTGCGATTGTCGGTAATCGAATTATTGACAACCCTTACATTGAATGATTGATAAGTGAAAAGATCTTTGATAAAATTATAGCTGCTATGCGATATGTTGAATGAATTCGTAAATGATGGTTTCAAATCAGGGTTACCAATGTATTGATTGAAATAATTGTTGTTATTTCTTAAAGGTTGTAACTGGTTGATCGTAGGCTGCGTAGTATTTCCATTATAATTAAACCTGATGTTATGATTTGCTTTGTAAGTATAAGTAAGATTTGCGCCGGGATAGAAATTCACATAATTTCTTGTGTAATCCTTATTGTAAGTGAGATCCTTTAAGTCGAAATTGGTTAAGCCAAAGCCAGAGCCTATGTTGACTTTCAATTTCTTATTGGCAAAATTTATTTTAGCGGAAGGAATATTTTGTATAATATTTTGCTTGAATTGGTTCGATAAAGAATCAATGATCGTTTCATATTTGTTTGAAAGAGGAGAGTAGCTAAACGTGGTCTGATCGTTGTTCCCATGATTATAAGCAAGCTGGTAGCCAAGTTCAAGGGAATATAATTTGCTCAATGGTTCTGTGTAAACAAGTTTTGCAGATAAATTTTGCGTAGAAGTATTATAATCTTTCATTTGATCCAGGATCTGACTGCCTGATGGATTTCCTTCAAAGTAAGCTTGGTTAAAGGATTTTAAATAATTGATACCCTGTGTGCTCAATGTATTCCAATCGGCGGTAAAAGATAACGTCCTTCGTGATTTATTGAATTTATGTTTGAAAATTAAATTTCCTGAAATGGCGCTTTTATCACTTTTCGTTCTCAGATTTCGGTTACTGTAATTTTTCAAAGTACCGGTTCCTCCGGTGTTTATTGAATTTGTTGAATCATTGCTCTCGGTATGATAAAAATTTGCATTGGCCGTTATTTTTAGTGAATTCATAGAATCAAGCTTTACATCAAGTATGCCCTTCATTTTGAAATTGTACCTGTTTACATGATTAAAATCATTAGAATTTTCGTTCAATACCGAGTCTCCAACCTGAGTCTGGCTAATGGTTTGCTGATGGTTGCTGTATTGTTGGCTGTTATATTTTGGAGAAAAATTTAAAACCGTTTTATCATTCCATTTATTGCTGTATTGTGAGCCTGCATTGACATTGGTCATGAAACCATTTTGAGGATCTACATAAGGTTCATCATCAGAAGTTCCTCCATTCCACATAAACATAACTCCACCTTCATCATCCATACTCATTGTCATATTATCATTTCCGCCACCATATTTTTGTTCATCCTGCCAGTTTAACCCATCCTGGCCTGTATTTCCATTTAATAAAAAAGCAGATAATTTTCTTTTTCCTTTGAAAGTACTAAACAATATATTATCGTTATAACGGTTCTCGATGTGGCTTTCGGGGCCGGCAGCTATATCCACTTTTCCAAAATATCCAGTCTTTTTATTTTCTTTCAATTTAAGATTTATGGTCTTTTGTGTTTTGCCATCATCAATGCCGGTAAATTCTGCCTGATCACTTTTCTTATCAAAAACCTGTACTTCTTTTACTGCATCCGCGCGCAGATTTTTAATCGCCATTCCCGGATCATCCCCGAAGAATTCTTCACCATCAACTAACACTTTTGAAACCGTTTCTCCCATCGCTTTTATTTGGCCATTTTTGTCAACTTGTATGCCCGGCAGTTTTTTAAGCAATTCTTCTACATTCGCGTTGGCGCTTACTTTGAAGCTGTCAGCCGTATATATAGTAGTGTCGCCTTTGATGCGAAGCGGGCTCCCGCTTTTTACAATTACTTCCTGCAATAATTTGCTTTTAGAAGTGAGGCCTATCAATGGTAATTCCATATTATTTTTTATGTCAACTTCATCAAGCAGGTCTGCATAATAAGGATGAGTTGTCATCAAAATATATTTTCCAGGCTTCACATTTTTTATGAGAAATTTTCCTTCAGCATTGGAACGTATAAATTTATATAAGATAGAATCTTTTGGTGTTAACAATGCGATTACCGCATTTTGAACAGGTTTATTTTCATTGATGTCATTTACCTTTCCGGATATATTCAGTGATTGCGCATGTGCCGTAATTGATAAAATAAAAAGATTGGTACATAAAGCAATTAGCTTATTCATAAAAGACAGAATTGTAGGTAAAGAGCAGATTATTTACCAAATCTGATTTATTTATGAATACTATTTTGAATGATGTTATTAAAATTACGTTAAAACGATATTTTAATATAAATTTTTGAATTGATAACAATTAGGACTGATCAAAATAAAAAGGAAATATAAAATGGAAGTTTTGAAGAAGCCAAAAAGTAGAAATTACGATTTTTATAATCATTGTTTTATAATGTAACTTACTATCATAGTTTCAGCCATTTAATCTCTCTTTAATATCTAATGCAAATTTCCTTGCATAATCTTTTGCAACATCATATCCTGCATCTGCATGGCGGATAACTCCAAGGCCCGGATCGTTGCGCAACACACAGCTAAGTTTTGTCTCAGCCTCATATGTTCCATCAGCAATGATAACCATACCTGCATGAATACTATATCCCATTCCTACGCCACCACCATGGTGAAGGCTCACCCAGCTTGCACCTCCGGCTGTATTTATGAGTGCATTTAAAATTGGCCAGTCAGCAACGGCATCGCTGCCATCAAGCATAGATTCTGTTTCGCGATTGGGGCTGGCAACGGAACCTGTATCCAAATGGTCGCGTCCTATAACGATCGGCGCTTTTACTTTTCCGGTTCTAACCAATTCATTAAAAGCAAGCCCGGCTTTTTCCCTGTCGCCTTGCCCTATCCAGCAAATACGCGCAGGCAATCCCTGAAAAGCGATTTTTTCCTGAGCCATTTTTATCCATCGGATCATGCCTGCATTTTCAGGAAATAATTCCATCATAACAGTGTCGGTCACTCGAATATCTTCAGGATCGCCGCTCAGTGCTGCCCAGCGAAAAGGCCCTTTACCCTCACAAAAAAGCGGGCGGATATATGCGGGAACAAATCCCGGAAAATCAAAAGCATTTTTTAATCCTGCTTCAGAAGCACGGGCGCGCAAGTTGTTTCCATAATCAAAAGTTACTGCGCCACGCTTTTGTAATTCTAACATGAGTTCCACATGTTTTTTCATGCTTTGATAAGAAAGCTTAATATATTTTTCAGGATCGTTTTTTCTTAAATCGTTGACTTCTTCAACAGAAATAGAATGAGGAACATAACCTATCAATGGGTCATGAGCAGAAGTTTGGTCAGTTAAAATATCTACTGTAATATTTCTTTCAATCAATCTTTGCAACAAGTCAACTGCATTGCAATGCACACCGATGCTCCAGGCTTTTCCTTCTTCTTTTGACCTCACTGCTTTATCAATTGCTTCATCAATGTTTTCAATTATCTCATCTAAATATTTTGTTTCAATCCTTTTTTCAATCCGCCATTTTTCAACTTCGGCTGCGAGACATACACCGTTATTCATTGTGATTGACAAAGGCTGGGCGCCACCCATGCCTCCAAGGCCGGCTGTAACACTTAATGTATTTTTAAGAGAATTATTAAAATGCTTTTTTGCAACGGCTCCAAAAGTTTCGTAAGTTCCCTGCACGATTCCCTGGCTGCCAATATAGATCCAGGAGCCGGCGGTCATTTGCCCATACATCATTAAACCTTTTTTCTCGAGTTCATCAAAGTGCTCCCATGTTGCCCATTTGGGCACGAGCTGCGAATTGGAAATTAAAACCCGTGGAGCATTTTTATGTGTCTTCAACATCGCAACAGGTTTTCCACTTTGAATCAAAAGTGATTCATCATTTTCCAATTCCTTTAATGCTTTTATGATGAGATCGAGGCTTTCAAAATTTCTTGCAGCTTTTCCTCTTCCGCCATAAACAATTAATTCTTCCGGGCGTTCTGCCACTTCAGGATTTAGATTATTCAATAACATTCTTAAGGCTGCTTCCTGTGTCCATCCCTTGCAACTGATTTGTGTTCCGGTGGGTGTTTTGTATTTTATAGGATCGTACTGTTTGCCTGCTTCTGTTGCTTCATTCATATCTATTCTTTTTCGGATTTTGCCGGGTATCAAATAAAGTAATTACATAAATAGTTTTGCCTTTAATTCTATAATACAATTTGTTGTGCTTGGTTATTAATAGTCGCCTTGTAGTATGATTATTTTTACAAGTTTGTCCTAGGAATGGGAACTTACGAAGTTGAATTGATTTTTTGTATAAAATACTTACAAATTTATCAGCAGATTTCTTTGACCAATTTAATTCTATCCATATTGCAATTTGTTCAGATTTTTTAAAAAAATCTTTTTGCAAGATTATTTTATAATCCATCTGCCCATAATTTTCTTAAAATCATCCATTGTAACATATTCCCCATTTTCCATTTCCTTTATCGCTTTATCGAATTCATGAATTTGTTGTTCAGACAATTCTTCCTCATCTTCTTTTTCAGCCTTTTCTTTTTTAAAATATTCTACCACATCCTCATGCACCATCCACAAGGTTTCTTCATCGTCAATGCTATCAATATATTCATGAAGCTCTTTTTTTAATTCTTCTGATGATTTCATAAAAAATGTTTTATCAAATTTACGGTTTTACATGCAGCGCAGAAATGCATTTATTCAAAATCATATTCTCTCATAAATTCAATTGTATTTATCATATCATCATGCAAAAACCTATCAGTTTCATTGAAGGAAATTTTCTTTCTGAATTCATTCACTAACTTTTCAATTTCAGGAGAAGATTTTAAAGGCCGCCGATATTCCAACGCCTGAACTGCAGTTAATAATTCAATCGCTAAAACTTTTTCTACATTATTGATTACGCGGTAACATTTTGTAGCGGCATTAGCGCCCATACTTACATGATCTTCCTGGTTATTGGATGAAGAAATAGAATCAACAGAAGCCGGAGTGCACAATTGTTTGTTCTCGCTCACAATTCCTGCGGCAGTGTATTGAGGAATCATTAATCCTGAATTTAGTCCGGAATTTTTTACTAAAAACAAAGGCAGTTTTCTTTGCCCGCTCAGCAATTGATACGTTCTTCTTTCAGAAATATTGGCAATTTCGCTCATGGCAATTGCCAAAAAATCCAAACCAAAAGCCAATGGCTGCCCGTGAAAATTTCCACCGCTTACAATTTTATCTTCATCAGGAAAAATATTCGGATTATCAGTTACTGAATTTATTTCCTGCAAAAAAGTTTGCAACACAAATTCAAAAGTATCTTTAGTTGCTCCATGAACCTGGGGAATGCAACGGAATGAATACGGATCCTGAACCTGTAATTTTTTCTTTGAAATAATTTCACTTCCTTTTAAAATTTCTCTGAGGTGCGCAGCCACAGAAACTTGTCCCGAATGCGGGCGTATGGCATCAAGCTTTTCATACAGGCAATCAGAATTACAATCAAAAGCGTCGAAAGAAATGGCAGCAATTATATTTGCCCAGTTCAATAGTTTTTCAGCGTTTATCAAATTGTACATTCCATAAGCGCTCATGAATTGTGTGCCGTTGATCAATGCAAGCCCTTCTTTACTTTGCAATTGAATTGGTTGCCATCCCAGTTTTTTTAATGCATTTTTTGCATGCATTTTTTCTCCATTGATTCTTACTTCGCCTTCGCCAATTAATGGGAGGCTCATGTGTGAAAGTGGCGCCAGATCGCCGGAAGCACCGAGCGAGCCTTGTGTATAAATTATAGGAAGCACATCATTATTATACATGTCCATCAATCGTTTCACCACATCTATCCCAATACCGGAATAACCATAACTCAAAGATTTTATTTTGAGCATGATCATGAGCTTTACAATTTCTTCCGGAACTTCTTCGCCCAGCCCGCAACCGTGCGATAAAAGCAAATTACTTTGAAGTGTACTTAACTGTTCTTTTTCAATTTTTACATTTTGAAGAAATCCAAATCCAGTATTGATTCCATAAAAAAACTCATCAGACGAATTTATTTTTTCATCAAGATAATCGCGGCATTTCAAAATAGCTTCATGTGCGGCAAATGTAATTGACACCAATTGTCTGTATTTCAAAAAATGCTTTACCTGCAGAAAAGTGAGTATGTTTTTATCAAGCGGAAGATAGTTGTAAGTCATATTTGAAATTAAATCGTTCAAAAGTAATTAAAAACTTATGCAGCTATTTTGAATGGTTTTAAGATTAACGAATGTTATTAAGCTCTTGTTTTTTTTTACTAAAATCTATAAAAACTACTTTTTCGCTTTTCAAAGGATTAAGCATTTTTCTTTGTTTGAAATATATTTTAAGAAGATTTTTTCATTTGAAAAAGAAATTTATAATAGCTGCTTTTTAACTTCTTACGTACTTCTTAATTCTTAATTCTTAATTCTTAATTCTTAATTCATATTTCATCTTTAACAAGAGGTTATATTTGCATCCAAAAAAAAATAATAGTTTCGCTTTAACTCTGATGTATAAATTATTCTTTACTACATTTTTATTTTTTTCTTTGCAAAACATATCATTTGCCCAGGACACACTTCCTAAAATAACCGTTTCGCAGCTTGGAAAAAAAGTGTTGATATCGTGGTTGAATACTTACACATACATTACCACGATCAACATTCAGCGGTCAGGAGATAGCCTCAAAAATTTTGTAACTATAGGAACCGTGCTTAATGTAAAAGCTGTGTCGAATGGCTTTTTAGATCAAAAAGAATTTATCCCATCCACCCAGTATTATCGTTTGTTTATATCTTTTGAAGGAGGAAATTATATTTTTACAGAATCACACAGGCCGGCAAAAGACACGAACAACATCACGCCGGATATTATTAATTACTCGCAGCCGGTGAAGACGTGGTTTGTGCCTTCAAAACATGTTTATACCGGCAGGGATAATAACGTGATCATTTCGTTACCCGACGCGTCACGTAAAAAATATTCCATAAAATTTTATGAAGATAACGGAACACTTCTTTTTGAATTGAAAAAAATCCCGGAAAATTATCTCACACTTGATAAGGCAAATTTTATTCACGCAGGGCTTTTCAATTTTGAATTGTATGAGAACAGTATCATTATTGAAAGGCATAAAGTGTATATTCCAAAAGAAGGAAAACCGATTCCCGCGCTTGACGAAAATGGCAATGAACTTAACTAATTGTTACGTTGAATACTTTTTCAAAATTCTTTTTTAATTTCTCTTTTGCTTCTTCAAAATTTATTTTATAGCCCAATTCTTTTTCAATGGACGTAACTTGTTTATTGACGATTCCGCATGGAATGATATTATTGAAATAGCTGAGATCGGTGTTTACATTCAGCGCAAAACCATGCATGGTTATCCAGCGGCTGCAGCGGATTCCCATCGCACAAATTTTTCTTTCTTTTCCAATTATCCCGGGCTCAATCCAGACGCCGGTTTCTCCTTTGCTTCTTTCGCCCTTGATACCATATTCAGCTATCGTAAGGATAATTACTTCTTCGAGGCTGCGTAAATATTTTCCAATGTCGGTATAGAATTTCTCAAGATCAAGAATCGGGTAGCCAACAATCTGTTGCAGGCCATGAAAGGTAATATCGCCCCCCCGATTGGTTTTAAAGAATTCAATTTCTTTTTCTTCCATCTCGTTTTCACTGAGCAAAACATTTTCCATGTGGCCGCTTTTTCCTAAAGTATAAACGGATGGATGCTCGCAAAAGAGAAGATGGTGAGTGGTGAGCTGCTGAATTGTTGAATTGTTAAATTGCAGATTGCTGACTGCTCTTCTCACTTCAGCTTTTATATCCACATTTTTTTTAACTAATTCTTCCTGGTAATCCCAGGCTGCTTTATAATTGATTATGCCAAGGTCTTCGAAAGTGACTTGCTGTTTTTCCAAAACAAAGAATTTAATTTGCAAAGGTAAATTTGAATTGTTGAATTGATAAATTGATAGTGTATTAAATTATTGAATTGTTTGAGTGTTGAATTGTTTGAAAGAAAATTAAAAAATCTATAAAATGGCTTATCACTGATTGCTTAAAGTTGATCCCTAAAACCTGACACCTAATGACCGACGAAGAATTACCTGATGAATCTGAAGAGCTTTTTGAGCGCCTCAATATAATTTGTGCAAAAGGGCAGCAGCCGCTTAGGATTGATAAATTCTTAATGAACCACATTGAAGGTGCCACAAGAAATAAAATCCAACAGGGAATTGAAAGTGAAAGAGTTTTGGTGAATGATAAACCTGTTAAGTCAAACTATAAAGTAAGGCCGCATGATAAAATAATGATTTACCAGGATTATTTGCCCGAAAGCAATGATATTGTGCCTGAAAATATTCCTTTCAAAATCGCCTATGAAGATGATTACCTGATGGTGATTGATAAGCAGCCGGGAATGGTAGTTCATCCAGGGAGCGGCAATCCCGGCGGGACTTTGGTGAATGCCGTAGCATATTATTTGAAGCAGCAAAATCCGGATATTGATGAAAGTGAATTATCGCGTTTTGGCCTTGTTCACCGGATCGATAAAAATACTTCGGGGCTCTTGGTGATGGCCAAAACGCCAAAAGCAATGACACATTTGGCCAAACAATTTTTTGATCATACTGTTCATCGGCGTTATGTAGCGCTGGTTTGGGGCGATTTTGAAGAAGAACAAGGGACCATTATTGCACATGTTGGACGTCACCAAAGGTTTAGAAAATTATTTACGGCTTATCCTGAAGGCGAATATGGTAAAGAGGCGATCACCCATTATAGAGTGTTGGAAAGATTTAATTATGTAACTCTTGTGGAATGCAGGCTGGAAACGGGCCGCACTCACCAGATTAGAGTGCATATGCAATACATCGGCCACCCGCTTTTTAATGACGACACTTACGGTGGTGATAAAATTGTAAAAGGAACCGTGTTTACCAAATACAAACAATTTGTAGAAAATTGCTTTGTGCTTTGTCCGAGGCATGCACTACACGCGCAACAACTGGGATTTATTCATCCGGTAACTCAAACTAAAATGAAATTTGAAAGTGACTTGCCGGATGATATGAAAAATTTAATTGAAAAATGGCGCGGGCATGGTTTAACAAGAAACCAACAATCATAAACAAATCAAAAAGTAGCTTTTAACTGTTTTTTTGTCATCGTTTTCTAAATTTCGGCTAAAGTACTTTAATTTTGACTATTAGTTTCAAACAAATATGGGTTTAGCAATTGCATGAAGCTTCAAACATTTTAGATGAACATTTATTTCAAACAATTACTTTCAGGCCATGGGTCATCGGTACAATTGTTTTTATTTCTGGCGATTTTTATCATTACCTGGAATATAGAAAACATTGCAGGTGTGCTTTTTGATTATAAAAAATGGCGACATGCCTGGGTTAACGCGCCTTTTGGCCTGATCAACCTTCCCGGCCAATTGCTACTTGGTTTGGCTTTCGCAAAAACGATTTCCTGGACAATGCATTATCACTTTGGATTTCTATATTATCTGCATTTAAAAAATCCTATCCTTATTTTCCTGGTGGCTTTTATTTTTCTTGATTTTGGAGAATATGTATATCACATTATTATGCACAAGGTAAAACGGCTTTGGATGTTTCATATCGTGCACCACAGCGATAGCATGGTAGACGTTTCTACTACTTTAAGGGAACATCCGGGAGAAAACATTATCAGGCTTTCGTTCACATTGATCTGGATGTTTTTGAGTGGCGCACTTTTTTGGATGCTTATTCTTCGTCAGATCATACAATCCATCACTACGATATTTGCGCACATGAATTACCGGTTGCCAAGCAAGATTGATAATATAATAGGCTTGCTATTTATTACTCCTAATCTACACCAGGTGCATCATCATTACAAACAACCTTACACCGATTGTAATTATGGAGACGTATTAAGTATTTGGGACAGGTTATTTGGAACCTTTAAAAAATTTTCCGGCGAGCAATTAATATTTGGTGTAGATACTTATATGGAAAAAGAATTTACAGGAAACTTTATCGCTTTAGTGAAATTGCCATTCAGAAAATATCGCCGTTCGGGAATTGAAATAAATACCGATGACTAAAATTGAATCTTTCTGATTCGTTGAAGGTAGATAGGTATCTTTGAAAAATGGGATTTTTCTTCCCTTTTGGACTCTACCAAAATGTTTCATTAATTGATTAATTTTGGTAAATGAAAATAATATGAAAACAAATGACAAAAAGGAAGATATTCTTCAAAAACTTCGATCAACTACTGATGAACAGCTGATAGAGGATGTTTATGAATTATTATATCCCGATGAAAGTTTTAAAAATATTTCTATAAATGATTTGCCCGAAGAATTGCAAAATAAAATAACCCGTGCGTTGGATGATTATAAGAATGGACGATACATTACTCATGAGCAAATGCAACAGAAAATAGGGAAATGGCTTACCAGTTAGTTTGGTCCGCAGAGGCAGAAGATGATTTCAAAAAAATAGTGCTATTCATTAAAGATACCTGGTCTATTCAATCTTCGAAAAAATTTATTGCAAATACAAATAGAAAAATAGAACAACTTGCTCGAATGCCTACAACAGCAAGGCGTACGAATCAACAATTCGTTTACATGCACAGGTTGGATCGTAAAAATGCATTGTTCTTTTCTTTAGAAGGCAATTACCTCATTCTACTGAGTATTTATCCTTACAAAAAAGATATTACCAAAAGTAAATATTTTTAATTCTTACTTTACAAAATCAAAAAGTGTAGCAGTAAACACTCCCCTTTCTCTCTTTTTGAAAATAGCTTTCCAGTTTCCATTGTAACGCAATAGAACCGGCACTAACAGATTGTCAATATGTGTCATTTGAACTTCCATGTCCACTTTAAAATCATAAACCCCTGCATCATAGCTCAATGAATAATTTCGTGCAACTATTTCAAAAGTTTTTTCAGTAAACCAGGTTGTCATTTCATTGATAACCACACTATTTTCTTTACCATTTTTTACCTTGATGGTAAATACATAACAGGGTGTTTTATTATAATCCTTAAAGTCAATATCCATATCGTATTTATCAACCATTGACTCATCGAAAATTTCTGTTTTATTGCTAATAAAAGGAAGCCCGTTTATCTTTTTCCCCGGATTGAAGAACAACATTTTTAGTTGCTCTTTGTGTTTATCAATTCCGCTTAATCCGCCGGTAGAAAACTCATGGCCTTTCACAATATTATCTTCACCACAAACTGAATCTCTTGTAAAAAAAAGGCCTGCATACATTTGAGCTGTGTAATAATTAAAATTGCCACTATCGTCATACATGTCGCCGGTTACCACTTGCTCAAGCGTTTGCATTTTTCTGCATTTTCCTGTTCTCAACTGTTTTGTTTTGCTGCGCAAAGAAGCCTGTATATTTCCATCTTTATCCAGCATTCTTATATCATTCAGAGCTGTATAGCCAACAATGCGAAGATTACGAAATGCCTTATAAAAAGTAGTGTCATCTTTTACTCTTTCAATGAATGATGCGACATCCAGTTTATTATTGACAACAATTTCAGAAAGCCTTATATAATTGTTATTTACTTTAACCGAGGTGTCTTTTTTTATTTGGGAAAAAACAAATAAAGAAGTAAGCAAAAGAACGCAAAGCGAAGAAAACTTTTGTATCATGGCCGTAAAAATAATTCTTAAATTTTTTGAATAGAATTTAAATAAAAAACAAGAAAGACGCAGGAGAAATCAAAATGCAACGATATAAGCCAAAAAGATAGAAATTCATGTTTTTTATAAAAAGGAAAGCTTCAAAAGAAATAAATTTTCAGAGAGGTTTTGAAAATTATAATCTCAGGATAATAATTTTGATTTAAATTTCAATCTCTAAATTAGTAAATTACATCATGCCTGAAAAAAAGATTTCTTACGAAGAAAAGAACTTTGTGGATTCCACTAAACCTGTTTGGAATTATTCTCTTTTTGAAGATGAAGATCTCGAAAATTTCCGGAATGGAACTCATTACAGCTTATATAAAAAATTCGGCTCGCACCCGGTTACTGTTTTAAAAACAAAAGGTTATTATTTTTCTGTTTGGGCGCCAAATGCAACATTCGTAAGTGTTGTAGGCGATTTCAATAATTGGAATACTAATTCGCATCCCTTATTTGTACGCCTTGAAAAATCAGGCATCTGGGAAGGATTTATTCCAAATTTAAAAGAATATGAGAGTTACAAATTTTATATAGATGGATTTGAAGGCACTAAATTATACAAAGGAGATCCATTTGCCAACCACTGGGAACTCCGCCCGGGCACTGCTTCAAAAACAATAGATATAAAACACGATTGGAATGATAAAAGCTGGATGACGCACCGAAAAAAAAATAATTCGCTCAGTGCGCCATGGAGTATATATGAAGTTCACCTTGCAAGCTGGATGCGGCCCTATCCTTATGATGAAGATTTATTTAATTCTTATCATGAAATTACCAAGCACCTTGTTCCTTACGTAAAAAAAATGGGCTTCACACATGTAGAATTGATGCCCGTGATGGAATATCCTTACGATGCAAGCTGGGGCTATCAGGGCACCGGATATTATGCGCCTTCGTCACGGTTTGGAATTCCTGAAGATCTGATGAAAATGATTGAAGCGTTTCATGATGAAAATATTGGCGTTATTCTCGATTGGGTTCCTTCTCATTTTCCCAATGATGCGCATGGTTTGTATATGTTTGACGGAACGCATACTTATGAATACGCAGATATGCGAAAGGGTTTTCATCCTGATTGGAACTCCTATATTTTCAATTATGCCCGCGGTGAAGTAAGATCATTTTTAATCAGCAATGCGAGATTCTGGTTCGATAAATTTCATATAGACGGAATGCGGGTAGATGCGGTTAGCTCAATGCTCCGCCTTGATTATTCAAGGGAAAAAGGGGAGTGGGAGCCTAATGAATATGGCGGTAACGGTAATCTTGAAGCGATTGCTTTTATTAAAGATTTGAATTCAATGGTGTACCGTGATTTCCCGGATGTTCAAATGATTGCAGAAGAATCTACAGACTGGCCGCAGGTTACAGGGCTTACTACTGCCGGAGGTTTGGGCTTTGGCATGAAATGGATGATGGGTTGGATGCACGATACTATTGATTATTTCAAGATTGATCCATTGTTCCGGAAAGATGCGCAGGATAAATTTACTTTCAGCATGGCTTATTTTTATGATGACAATTTTTTGCTTCCGCTAAGCCATGATGAAGTAGTGCATGGAAAATCCCCAATGATCTATAAAATGCCCGGTGATGAATGGCAAAAATTTGCAAATCTGCGTGTGCTGTATTCTTATATGTATACTCATCCCGGGGGCAAATTGCTTTTTATGGGAAATGAATTTGGCCAAAATTCAGAATGGAATTTTAGTATTGAGCTCAATTGGCAACTATTGACTTATGAGCCTCATCACAAATTGCAACATTGTGTAAGTGACCTCAATAAATTATACACATCCCAGCCCGCGCTGTATGAATATCAGTTTGATTCGAAAGGTTTTGAATGGATAGATCTTAATCATCGTAATGAGTGCGTAATGGCTTACATGCGCAAAGGGAAAAAAAGCAAAGATGATATGCTGATCGTATTCAATATGACCCCTGTTGAGAGATTTGACTGGAGAATACCGGTCAATGGAAAATCATCATGGAAGCAGATATTCTGTAGTGATGACCAGCAATATTGGGGCACCGGCAAGTTTAGCAAACAGGAAATAGAGACCAAAGCGTTGGATAAAAAAAAGGAAATTTTTGAAATAAGTATGAACCTTCCGGCTTTGAGTGCGATAGTTCTTAAATAGTCAAGGGTGAATTATTAATAATGAATAAAAATTGGAAAAACTATAAAATAACTTATAAGACTAAGTGAACTCAAATCGGTTAATTCAATTCATCATCAACACATTTACGCTTCTTTGCAAAATATTAAAAGCTATTTCCGCCATCAGGTTTTCTTTATCGAGTGTTGGGTTTACTTCAGTAATCTCAAAGCAACAGATCTTTCTGTTTTGCATAAATTTACTTACCAGGTCTTCGGCTTCTCTTTCTTTCAATCCGTTACTGACAGGCGTGCCGGTACCTTTTGAGATGCTTGCATCAAGACAATCTACATCGAAGCTTACATAAATATCTGTGCATTCGTTAAGAAACCGAAGCGCAGCACGCACCACATTTTCAGGTCCTTTTCGCCGAAGCTCATTGGTTGTGATTACTTTCATTCCGTATTTATCTATCAAATGTTTTTCTTCTTTTTCATAATCTCTTAAAGAAATCAAAACAATATCCTCAGCCAATACCTTTGGACATATTTTTCCAAAATTTTTCATCTGGTTCCATTCTTTTTTTGTTTTTTCATCCGGATCGTGCACTTTGCTTTCTTCATTGTCTTCGCCAATAGATGCAGACAAAGGCATACCATGCATATTCCCTGATGGAGTAGTGTATGGAGTATGCAGATCTGCATGGGCATCAATCCATATAATACCCAGCCGGCTGGCGGGTTTTGCCAGTTTTATTCCGGCAATAGTTCCTCCGGATATACTGTGGTCGCCACTGATCACTACCGGGAAAAAATTGTTTTTTATAGTATCTTTTACAGCCCTCGAAACCCTGTCATACATAGTGACAACTCCACTGATCCTTTTAGCGTATGGAGATTGAATAGGTTCAAATAACAACCGGTTTTCAGTTTCGATTTTTTCGGATGGGAAATGAACAAAAAAATTGCTCATGAAATCAAGAGCGGCAATCTTAATAGCCTCAATTCCTAAACTTGCGCCACGCGTACCTGCACCAATCTCACTCGGAACCTCAATCAACTTAATATTTTTCATAACTCATTTTATAGTTTTTGGTAACATCAGCCGGCGTGTAAAATATGCCATCAATAGTTTGCAACAATGCCTGGCATTATGCATTACATAAAGAAAGAATTTTTAGAAATAATTCGCTAATACAAGTGATACGGCAAATAAATCTCTTTAATCATAAGATCTGTTGATTTATTGTTTTCGTGAAAGTTGAAATATCAAATGGCTTTTTCAGGTATCCATTTGCTTTCACTCTTGTGCTTATTTTTTCAATTTCTTCATTTGCAGAAAACAGTATCACCGGAATGTGTTTCGTTAAAGGGTTATCATGCATTAATACAATGGCCATTTCGCCGCCTATTTCCGGAATCCACAGATCCATTAAGATAATATCAGGTTTAGCGTGATCTATATCAGATATAATATTCTCGCAATTGTAATATGTGTCTACAAGAAAATTTTGGTTTTCGAGAATTATCCTGCATACAGCCAATATTTCTACATCATCATCGTAAATCAAAACTCTTTTTTTCATTAGTTTTGGAGTTTAATTTTTGGAGGTTATTTAATTTTATCCTTTGATGATTTTATAGGCAGGTTAAAAGTGACAACTCGAAAACTTTCCGAAATCGCTGAATACTTTCTACAGCAAATTAATTATTTTAAAATTATAAAAGAAAAAAAGTTGCTGATAGCCTTTTCTACCAATTACTTGTTTATACAAAAATTTCTTCAATATTTTGAAAATGATATAAATTATAAACTTAGTTCTGGCATGATATTTATTCTTTTTAAAAAAAATTATTCATTTCAAAAAATTAATTTATGGAAAATAGTAATGACAAATTAGTTGATGTGTTAAATGATCTGGTTCAAATTAATAATGACAGGATTGAAGGATATCAAAAAGCGATCGAGGATACTAAATCTTCTGAATCTGACTATGATTCTTTATTCAACCAAATGATCACGCAAAGTTCTAAATATAAACGTGAACTTATTAATGAAATCAATAGCCGGGGCGGCAATGCAGAGAGGGACAGTACTACTAATTCCGGGAAAATTTACCGGATGTGGATGGATGTAAAATCAACCTTTGCAGGCAAGACCGGAAAGTCTGCGCTGGAGCTTTCTGAATTTGGAGAAGATGCTGCACAAAAAGCATACGACGAAGCATTAAAATCTTCTGTAGATATGCCAGCTCAAACCCGGGAATTATTGGTTACGCAAAAAGACGAACTAAAACATTCACATGATCTTATAAAAGCCCACCGTGATATGGAAAAGGCAAAAGCATAAGCGATAGTTATCAATAAAAAAGGCCGTCTTAAAATTATTTAAGACGGTTTTTTTATGCTTTGCACATACATTTTATGAAGATGCAAAAAAAGAATTAAAACATTTTAAAATCAGATTTGGCAAGCGTCATAAGCCAAATTGTAGAAATTGGATATTTGCAGGTTATAAGATTTATATCTATTCTTAGGTTTTAATTGTAGAACTTTTCAATTCTATTTTGTCAAGATTCTTCCTGGCGGGCGCTGTGTATACTTCTCCATCTTTATCAAACCGGGAACCATGACAAGGACATTCCCAGGTTTTTTCAGCAGTGTTCCAAGCTACAGAGCAATGAATGTGCGTACATGACGGATCTACAGAATGAATTTCCCCATTTTCATCTTTATATAATGCTAGAGAATGTCCTTCGTAGCTGGCAATTTTTGCTGTGCCATTGGCCATATCTGAAAGGTCAGTAATTTTATCCGCGGGTAGAATTGCTCCAACTAATTTTGCTGTAACATCAGCAGCATTTTTTACAAACTCACTAAAGCCTGCGACTGGCTTTACTCGTGAGGATTTATATAAATCTTCATATTCACTTTTGCCAGTTACTATTAAATCTGTCAAAATTTTCGCTGCGACCTGGCTAAAAGTAATTCCGTTGCCACCATAACCGGTAGCAACAAAAACGGTTTCAGGGTTCCCAGGCAAATGCCCGATGTAAGGCAAGCCATCTGTTGGAATAAAATATTGAGATGACCACCTGAAAGCAACTTCTTCAATGTCAAAATATCTCTTCAAATATGTTTCTAAACGCACGAAACATTGTTCTGTGTCCTTTTCCTCCGCGGTTTTGTGATCTTCGCCTCCGGCGATTAAATATTTTTGTTCATCAATAACTTGTGTACGATAATAATGATAAGGATCATACAGATCATAAACGAGATCATTGGGATAATCATCATTTTTTAATTTTACGGCCAGTGCATAACTGCGCCAGGGGGCACATCTAAAATGAAGCAAATTGACGCCGGGTGGAACATGAGTTGCATAAACAAGTTGCCGCGCATTTATTTTTTGCCGGTTAGTTTCTACCTCGAGAATTTTTTCCTTGTTCTCAGATACATTGGTAACGCGACAGTTTTCGATTATTGTCCCACCGGATTCTTCAAATGCTTTGGCGAGTCCATACATATATTTTGTTGGATGAATTTGCGCCTGGTTTTTAAAAATCAATGCTTTTTCAAAATTAATAGGAACAGGAATTTTATCAGTGTATTCCACATCACAACCAATTTTTTTTGAAACTTTAAAGGCAGTTTCTAAATGATCAGTTTGGTCGTCATCCTGTGAAAAAAGGTAGCCGGATCTTTTACTAAAATCACAATCAATATGGTAATTTTCTACATTTTGACTTACCAGGGAAATTGCTTCCAGTGTTGATTTCAGAACTAATTTAGCATTGTCTTCTCCAAAGTTTTTTTCAATTTTATCATATGTCAGATCCAGCAAAGTATTTAAGTGCGCTGTGGTTCCTGAAGAAGTTCCGAACCCCAAAGTATGAGCTTCCGCCAGGACGCATTTTTTTCCTGTTTTTTGCAAAAGCAAAGCAGTAGTTATCCCTGTAATACCGCCGCCGACAATTACCACATCATAAATCCCTGTTTCTATATTGTGTAAACTGGAATTATATTCAGGCATGTTATTTTGCCATAAACTTATGGTTGCACCATCTCTTTTCATAAAAATAATTTAGAATTACATCTTAAAAATTGTGCCTGAATAAAGCCTAAACTATTTTAAATGAATTGCAAGCTATTTACCATTGAAAAATGATAATCCTGAAAATTTGAGAGAGAGTTTTATAATGACTTAACCTTATTTCTTTTATTGCTGAGTAACAAAATACTCAGGAGAGAAAGATATGTAGAATTTTTTGGAAGAAAATAAGCAATAGGCGTTGGGTCAAATGCAGGATGAGATTAGTTTTCAGCGGTTATAACTATTTGTTTTTTTATTATCCTTTAAATATGCTTTTTTAAAAATATATGGCATGTTTTTTATTTATATAATTCTATCTATTAATAAAAATTAAATAAAAAAATCATGAAATCATCCACATCAAAATCAGCGAATAGCGCAACAAATACGCCATCCAAACAAAAATCGACGAAAAGTAATTCTGACGTAGCTCAGGGCTTGCGTTCTTTATTTGAAGACGAATTAAAAGATATTTATTGGGCGGAAAAAACTTTGACAAAAGCAATCCCTAAAATGATCAAAAATGCGACCTCGCAGGACTTAATAAATGCATTGAAAGATCACCTTGAAGTAACTAAAGGCCAGGTTGCAAGATGCGAACAGGTATTTGAAATTTTAGGAAAACCAGCCAGGGCAAAGAAATGCGAAGCAATGGCAGGCCTTACTAAAGAAGCAGAAGAAATAATGAGCAGCACAGAAGAGGGAATGGTTCGTGATGCGGGGATTATTTCTGCTGGGCAAAAAGTAGAGCATTATGAAATTGCCAGCTATGGCACATTATGCGCTTTTGCTAAAACATTGGGTGAAGATGAAATTGCAAATCTTCTTGAACTAACTTTAAATGAAGAAAAAGAAGCAGACCAAACGCTTACCACTGTAGCGGAATCATCTATAAACCTTGGAGCTGCGAATGCAGATGATTCAGAAGAAAATAATAAGAAGAAATAATAATAAATGATCCTGAATCTCAGGTAAATTTAAGTAACGGGCTATTTCAAATAGCCCGTTTTTTTATAATTTCCAATCAATAATCTGGTTAACCCATTCTTCTCTAAAAGGAATTGAAATTTTAATGTAATTATCAGAATAGCCTTCCATCATTCCATTTTTTGTTTTCCCTTCAAATAATACTTTCCTGCTTTTTCCGGTATGTTCTTTTATGAATTTTTGCATTTTTTGATAAGATAATGTGCGCAAAATTTTGGTTCGCTCATTGCGTGTATGCACCTCTGTTACCGGATTTATTTGCAAAGCGAAAGTGTTGGCTCTTTCAGAATAAGTGAATACATGCAAATAAGAAATATCAAGCGAAACGAGGAAATCAACAGTCTCATTGAAATCCTCATCTGTTTCACCGGGGAATCCTGTGATCACATCAACCCCTATGCAACAATGGGGAATTAAATCTTTTATCATTGCAATTTTTTCCGCATAAAGCTCTTTTTTATAACGGCGGCGCATCATTGCCAAAATTTTATTGTTTCCACTTTGCAATGGGATGTGAAAATGCGGCATAATTTTCTCGCTGGCCGCAACAAATCTAATTATTTCCGGAATCAATAAATTTGGTTCGATAGAAGATATGCGATACCGCTGAACTCCATTAATTTCTTCAATAGATTTTAATAAGGTATAAAAATTTTCTCCCGTTTTATTCCCATTTCCGTCTTTGCCAAAATCACCAAGATTGATGCCTGTCAATACAATTTCTTTCACGTCGGCATCAGCAATTTTTTTTATTTCTGATAAAATATTTTCAATAGAATTGCTCCTGCTTTTTCCACGGGCCATAGGTATTGTGCAAAATGAACAATTGTAATCGCATCCGTCCTGTATTTTTAGAAAAGTGCGTGTTCTGCTGGTTAATGAAAATGATGAATGAAAGCCTTGCAGATCCTCAATTTCGCAGCTACATATTTTTGCACTGTCGCCGTGGATTAATTCTTTTAAATGAGAGGTTATATTAAATTTTTCAGCAGCGCCCAACACAAGGTTAACGCCTGGAATTCCAGCTATTTCTTTGGGCTTTAGTTGAGCGTAGCAGCCGGTAATAACTACCATTGCTTCCGGCGCCCGGCGTTGTATTCTCCTCACCAGTTGCCGGCATTCTTTATCGGCATTTTCAGTAACCGAACAGGTGTTGATCACATATACGTCCGCTTCATCTGTAAATTCTTTTTTTACAAAACCATCTTCTTCCATCAATCGTTCAATGGCGGAGGTTTCGGCGTAATTTAATTTGCAGCCCAAAGTATGCAGGGCAACTGTTTTTTGTTCAGACATACCGGGCAAAAATAGTCAATCCGACTTTAATTTCTGAGGCATGAAAAAGAACTTTGATCAAAGAAAATGAATTCAAATTTCGCATTCATAATCTTTTTAGAACGTATAGCATTATCTTGAAAAACTACTTTCTTGCTTTCGCAGCATCTGGCTTTTTCATATCTATGAAAATTTTTTTAGAGATAATTTCCTGATCGTTTTTTTTCTGTTTTTCGATGAATATTTTTTTATGCCGCTATATTTTCCAATATTTTAACCAATCGATCATGCGGCTTGTGAAGCCAAATTCATTATCAAACCATGCCACAACTCTTAGATGATTTCCTATTGCAGAGGTTTGCGTTCCGTCAACAATGCATGAATGAGTGTTGCCTTTTATATCCAATGATACTACCTGATCTTCGGTATAATCCAGGATATTTTTATAATCATTTAATGAATTCTTTTTAAATAAATCATTTATCTGTTTGGCAGTGACTTCGCTGTTCAACTGAATCGAAAAATCCGCCAAAGCGCCATTGGCTACCGGAACACGGATGGAAGAAGTAGCGATCTTATTTTTCAATGCCGGCATTAAACGCTCAAGTGATTTATGCAGATCTATATCAACAGGAATAATTGATTCTGCAGCCGCGCGGCCACGCCGGAATTGTTGATTAGGCGCATCCACTAACTCCTGCCGCGAGGTATAAGAATGAAGAAAATTAATGTGAGCAGATTGGATTCCTATAGAATTTAAAATGTAAAGGACATGAACCGAACAATTGGTCATGCAGCCACCGGGAGAAAGAATATCCAAATCTGAAACAGATTCATTTTGATTGTATCCATAAATCAGCAGGGGCACATCTTCTGCACCGGTTGTAGAAAGTAGAACTTTTTTTGCGCCGGCATGTAAATGCTTTTCCGCAGCAGATTTATTGGTGAATTTTCCTGAACATTCCAAAACAATATCAATGTTTAAATCGCGCCAGGGCAGGTTTTCAGGGTTATCGGTTTGCAGAATATTAATTTTTTTTCCATTAGCAAAAAAAAATTGACCATCTGTTTTGATATCGCTTGTGAAAGTCCCGTAAACGGAATCATATTTTAAAAGATAAGCAAGATTTTCAGCCGGCATAATATCATTTACAGCTATTATTTCAAACTGATCATTTTCAATCAATTTTCTAAATAAAAGCCGGCCAATACGCCCCATTCCGTTGATAGCAATTCGCATCTAAAAATATTTGTGAGGACAAATATCTGTAACAATAATTTAAAGAAAGCGCAATAAAGTTTTTATAAGAAAGAAAACAATAAAACCAAGTAATAATTAGAAATATTCATAAAGAACCTTGATGAATTCTGACAATATACTTTTTAGTTTATAACAGAATTATTTTTATTTAAAAAAAATGGTACAGGATTTCTGTACCATTAAAGAAAAAGATTTTTGTGAAAATCTACATCCCTGTCAATAATGCTATAACAGTCATTAATGCAAAGAAACCTACGATGATACCGATAGCAACAAAAGTATCGGCTAATTCTACTGAGTGAATTTTTTTCATAATCTACAGTTTGAGATTAACAATATGGTTTGTGAAGAGCGACATTGAAAGGAATTGGATAAATTCATTTCTTAAAGGATAGTTTAATTGGGGAGAGGATTTCTACAAACTTAAAATATTTAATCTATAATTGCAACTATTAGTGAAAAATGGTATTTCAAATTATATATATGCTTGTAAAAATTACTAATTCATGATAAATATCTTCTTTGACTTCAAATAAAATTTTGAAGATTTTTCTTTGATGATGTTTTTTTCTGTAAATTGTCTCAAACTTTTTTTATGGACATAGTCAATGATATCCTTTCCCGCAAGGGCGGTCGCGCCATCACAGTGTTGCCTGATACTTCTGTACTTGATGCATTGAAAGTAATGGCAGAAAATAATATCGGATCACTGGTGGTGATGGAAAATGAAAATTTTATGGGAATTATCACTGAAAGAGATTATTCGAGAAAAGTAATTCTGAAAGGTAAAAATTCTCATGACACCAAAGTGAGTGAAATCATGACTTCCAACTTTCCGGAATTAAAACCTTCAGACACTGTTGAACATTGTATGGAGCTCCTTACCAAAAATAATATTCGTTACCTGCCGGTTTTTTCTGAGCATCATCTTAAAGGAATTATTTCGATGAGTGATGTAGTGAAACAAACCGTTATTTCGCAGCAACAGATGATTGATCATCTTGACAGTTATATCAATTCAAAATAAATCTTCTTTTTTTTTATTCAACTTCCGGTTGTCAAATATTTTAAAAATGTAAGAAATCTACATTTTGGCTTTCTATACGCCGTGTTCAAATTCTAAGAAATATTTATTTAAAATAAATTACAATAAATTTTATCTTTAGCAACCAAACAACTAGTATGTCTTCACAGAATTCCGTCAGCACAGCGCTGAAAGCTATCACTACAGAAGATTTCACCAACCATCCTGAAGTGATAGATTGTATCAAAAAATTGGATACTGAATTTTCATCAGGCAATCGCCAGTTCATTATTTCAGATGTTTTGGATGAAGAAGGCAATCAATATGTAAACCTGGTTCAAAAGGGTGGAGGAGTGCTTGGGATCGCTCTTATAGGATATACATATATTTTGGAGAAGATGGGTATCCGTTTTATTCGTCTTGCCGGAACGAGCGCCGGCGCTATCAACACGGCTTTGATGACGGTGATTGGCGAAAAGCATGATGCCAAATCGATTGAGATTTTGAAATCCATTTGTGCACTTAATTTCTTTGATCTTGTTGACGGCCATCCTGCTGCAAAATTTATCATAAGGAAATTTATTACCCATGAGGATTTTACAATTAAGGTAAAGAAATGGCTGTCAGTGATAATGTTGGCAGGAATTTTACTGATGGTTTTAGATTTTATTTTTCTTGGATTACAACATAAGCATTTTTTATATTCTGCAATTACCAAAGTTTCTTTTGCTTTTACCGGTTTTTATTTTTTGTTGATAAGCGTAATAATTTATTATTTTTCCCGGCTGTTAAAAAGATTAAAAGATTCAGGCTTTGGAATTAATCCTGGCAATTTTTTTTATGATTGGATCAAGCAACAACTTATTTCAAACGGCGTTAACACAGTTTCTGACCTTAATAAAAAAGCTTCTACACTTCCCGTGCTTCATTTAAGAGAAAATAATCCTGAAAGCATTGACACTCTTGTCGGCGATGTTACATTCATTACTTCAGAATTGGTTACAAAGAACAAAATACAATTCCCTCAAATGTGCAATCTTTTCAGGGAGAAAAAAGATATTGATACGCTTCAGCCGGCAGGTTTTGTCCGCGCATCAATGTCTATTCCACTTTTTTTTGAATCTTATTTTATCAATAATATTCCCTGCAGTTCTGATGAAATAAAAAAAGCCTGGATGGATACAATGAATGAGCCCGATCCGCCTTCTACAGCAAGATTTGTTGATGGAGGCATACTTTCTAATTTCCCGATAAATATTTTTTATAACCCCCAGGTTCTCATTCCGCGGCTGCCTTCCTTTGGCATCGACCTTGATGACTGCAAGCCAGAAGATGAATCCAAGAATGCCGCTGGCTGGACGTTTATAGGTTATTTAAGCAGAATGTTTGACACGATCAGATCTTATTATGATAAAGATTTTTTAATAAAAAATAAAGTGTTTGATAATGGGATCGGTAAAATTCCATTAGTCGGGTATAACTGGCTTAACTTTTTTCTCAAAGATGAAGACAAAATCAAAATGTTTATACTGGGCGCGAAAGCTGCAACAGATTTTTTGATAAAATTTGATTGGGAAGATTATAAAAATGAAAGGGCTGTTATGCAGGTAAAATTGAATAAAGAACGCCCTCCTGCCGATGTGGCAAATCCAATCAAAACGACAACAGCATGAATACTTTTTTTGATATCAATCCTGGCTGGATGTACTTCTGCATTGTGTTTGGTGCAATGCTGCTTATCAGTTTTATTATGAACCAGCAAAGTAAAAAATTTTACACGTTGCATGTTTTTATGAGAAAATTTAGCATGATTGATTTAGAATCACCCGCATCACCATTGGAACTGGCCACATATATAAATGGTATCTTCAAATTACCCCAGGATCTGTCAAAAAAATGTTTAAACGCTTTAAAAGGAAATATTTATTTGAGCTTTCTTTTTGCTCCGCTGGCTTATGGATCAGTTTTTTTATTATGTATAAAAATATCAATGCAGCTTACTTCAGTTGGCCATTATTTGTTTGCTATCCTTGCCTGGGTACAAATAATTCCATTGCTCTGCGACATTATTGAAAAGATATATCTTTTAAAAAAAATACACCCTGATGTTGATCCTTCACAACTGAGTATACATGTAGCATACCAGATCATTGGAATCATCAAATGGAGCTTCACGCTCATTGCGATAGTGCTTTGCATTTCCACAATTTTTTATTTTTGGATAACAGGAAAATTCTCTGATAACTCAATTCATTATTTACTAATTACGATAGGAGAGATCATTCTTTTTTTTATTTTGAAAAAGGCTACTTCAAAAATCGGAAATGTAAACCTTAGGTCATATCAAAATATCTGCAATTAAATATTATTTCGCACACTCAGGTTTTAGGAAGATCTTCTGACCGTAAACTTTTTCAAATGATTTTTTAAAATATCTTCGCAGCCTATGAATATAAAATTTTGTCCTGCCCTTGCTCCAATCTTGTCTTTATTTTTATTTTGTTACAGTTGCAATAGCGGGCATTCGGCCCCCGAAAATAAATCCACTGACTCCACAGGAAAACCTGTTGTAACCGGGAAAATTTATGACCAAATAAAATTAGACACAGCTAAATATAACCGGTTAATGATGGAGCAGGCCAATCATGATACTACAGGATTGTGGCCGCCAAAATTTCCTTATC
Source organism: Bacteroidota bacterium (assembly GCA_030853195.1). GTDB lineage: Bacteria > Bacteroidota > Bacteroidia > Chitinophagales > Chitinophagaceae > Ginsengibacter. The sequence continues at coordinate 73,574 of JALYVO010000007.1, forward strand.
CTTTGCCGGGCGCGGTTTTACCTTTTAACCGCATAGTGGCTTTTTACGGAAATCTTTATTCAAAGAAAATGGGCATTCTTGGCGAATTGCCTAAAAATGAAATGCTGAAGAAATTAAAGGCCGAAGTTGCTTACTGGCATTCAGCCGATTCCTCGCTCCCGGTAATTCCTGCCTTGCATTATGTGACTGTAACCGCGCAGGCAGCCCCGGGTAAGGATAACAAGCACAGAATGCGCATGCCTTTTCATCAGATAGACACTATTGTAAAATGGGCAAATGAAATTAATGGTTTGGTTTTTTTAGATATCCAGGTGGGGCATAGTTCTGTGAGAGAAGAAGTGCCAGTTTTAGAAAAATATTTACAAATGCCCCAGGTACATTTAGGAATAGATCCTGAATTTTCTATGAAAGAAGGTAATGTGCCCGGAAAAAAAATCGGCACTTTTAATGCGAATGATGTCAATGACGCGATAAATTTTCTTGCTACAATTGTAAAGAAATATAACCTGCCGCCAAAAATATTAATTGTCCATCGCTTTACCCAGGGAATGATCACTAATTATAAAGAAATAAAAAAAGTTCCAGAAGTGCAGGTTGTAATGGATATGGATGGTTGGGGCGATAAAATCCTTAAAAGGTCTACTTACTTAAGATATATTTATAAAGAGCCTGTTGAGTTTACCGGGTTTAAATTATTTTATAAGAATGATATTAAAACAGGAGCAAATCAACTATACACTCCGCAGGAATTATTAAAATTTATTCCAAAGCCGATCTATATTCAATATCAATAATTTTTTATAATTATTATTCTAATGAAAAAGAAAAATTTTATTTTAATTCTATCCTTATGTTTTTTTGGAGCGTGCTCATCAGGTACTAATTCTAAAAATAACATTTCTGATTCAACGAATATTTCTTCTGGGATTTCCAAATCCGATTCTCTTATAAGTGGCCCTGTTGCTGATGTTGCAACAATGCTTGCAAAAAAACAAGTGCCTGTTTTATGTTATCATCATATACGCGAGCCTAAACCAGGGCAAAGTGAGGCGATGAAAAGCTATTCTGTTTCTCCTGCTCAATTTGCGCAACAAATGAAAGCTTTAAAAGACAGTGGTTATGAAACTGTGTTGCCTGATCAATTATATAATTATTTAGTGCATGGCGCTAAGATTCCCGCCAGGCCTGTGATGCTTACGTTTGATGATACGGATGAAGAGCAATACAGCATTGGCTACCAGGAAATGAAGAAGTACGGATTTAAAGGCGTGTTTTTTATTATGACAATTTCGATTAACCGTCCCCGTTATATGAGTAAACAACAGTTGAAACAATTGGCGGATGAAGGAAATGCAGTGGAATCCCACACTTGGGATCATCACATGGTAACAAAATATCAGGGCGAAGATTGGGATAAGCAATTCATAAAGCCACGCAAAACCATAGAAGATATTACCGGCAAAGTTGCTGATTATTTTGCTTATCCATTCGGTCTCTGGAATGCGGCTGCAATACCGGAATTGAAAAAAGCAGGATTCAAAATGGCATTTATTCTGTCCACCAAACGTGATTCTACAGAACCATTGTTTACGCTCCGCAGGATGATCGTTCCGGGACAATGGTCAACAACCGGAATGTTGAAAGCAATGAAACAAACTTTCAAATTAAATTAATCAGGAAATGATAATTTTCTACTTTTTAGCTTTTCTGAGCTGATTTTAATTATAACCAGAATGTAAATATTTCATATTGAATACTTAAAAACTATGGTCTGTAATAGTTCTGAAAGTCAGGTTGATCCTCGGTTTATTTATTTTCTTCGTAGGTGGCAGGCGATGCTGCCAATTGGCTTGAGTAGCATCTTTCATTATTAATAAGCTTCCATTTTCCAGAAGGAGAGAAATTATTTCTTTTGTTTGTTTATGCCTGAAACAAAATTTTCGCTCAGCGCCAAAACTTAAAGAAGCGATCACTGAATTTTTTCCCAGGGATTTTTCATCATCACTGTGCCACGCCATTCCTTCGTCCCCTGTGTGATATAAATTCAGTAAACAGGAATTAAAATTTGTTCCTGCTTTTTCTTCAACAATTTTTTTCAGCTCAAATAATTCTTTTGTCCATGGCAAAGCTTGTTTGGTGAAGTTTGAGTAAGTATATAAATATTCCGCATTGCCATACCAAGCAACTTTTCTTTTGGTAATGATATGTTTTCCTAAAATAATTGCTTCATCATTTTTCCATGGAATTGTATTCATCAATAGATCAAAATAATGATTGGCTTCCTGGTGTGTCAATATTATTCCAAAATAATTTACAATTCCATCTCTGGGTAATAAGTTTATTTTTTCGTTTATGTGATTACCAAAAAGATCTATCATTAATTTTAATTAGAATTGGAACAATTTTATTTTCGTTAATTAATTTCATTATAGAATACTCATCATTCCAAACTTTCAGTCTCACTGTTTGTTTGAGCCGCTTCCCATCCGATGATCGCTGTTTTTCGCGTGCCTCCCCAATGATAACCACCGAATATTCCGGTGGATTGAATTACGCGGTGACACGGAATTAAAAAAGCCACTGGGTTATCGCCAATAGCTGTCCCTACTGCTCTTGAAGCGTTTGGGTTTTCCATGTGCCTGGCAATATTACCATAAGTTGTTAATTGTCCCATTGGTATTTTGAGTAAGGTTTCCCAAACTTTTATTTGAAATTGGGTTCCTTTTAAATGTAGTTTTATCTGATTAAGTTTTTTCCAATCATGGGTAAAAATGAATAATGCATTTTGCTGAATTAGGTCGGTCATTCGCTGGTAAAGTGCTTTTGGAAATTTTTTAATCAATGCCTGTAGAGTGGCTGCTTCATCATCAGCAAATTCAATATGACAAATTCCTTTAGAGGTTGAAGCCACCAGAATATTTCCAAAAGGGCTTTCAGCGAAGCTGTAATTAATAGAAAGATTTTCACCGCCATTTTTATATTCCCCGGGAGTCATTCCTTCGATGTTTATAAATAGATCGTGAAGGCGGCTGGCACCTGAAAATCCGGTTTCAATCGCTGTTTCGAATAAAGAGGCGCGACTTTCTTTCAACATTTTTTTCGCGTGTACGATACTGATATATTGAAGAAATTTTTTCGGACTTGTGCCTGCCCATTCTGTAAATAAGCGTTGAAAATGGTAAGGGCTCAAATGTACTTTTTCAGCAATTTCGTCTAAGTCCGGTTGTGATTTAAAATTTTCCTGTATATGTTTGATTGCTTCTGCAATTCGTTTGTAATTTATGGTTTCCTGTTGTTGCATTTTTATTTTTGATTGTAATACAAAAGTATAATTGAAAAGATTGTATCGCTACCCGATACTTGCTATGTTTCTTATCATAATTAGCAATACATAATAATGATGACTGCGTGGAATTCTACATTAATTGTAAAAACTACTAAATGACCTATCACGCTATTTATATTACTTATTTTGTTTTCAAATAATTAATTATAGCGATCCGAATATCAGATAAAGCACTGCCCGCTGAAGTTTCCGACTTATAAACTTTTACAATGTCAGGATTGGACGGAGTAAGAAAACCAAGGTTAGATTCTCCGCCGGTTAATAGAAAATCTGCCAGAGCTACACGATACACTTTTTCCGGGTCAATATTTTTGCCATTTAATATCCACGAATTTGAATTATTATCTAGTTGCAAAGAATCATTATAAAGAAGGAAACCACCACTGCCTTTATTATTTTTTCCCTGGGTAAAAATTTTTTTCAACAGAATTCCTTTCATATCCACTTCGCGAATGCCACCACCATATGGCAGGCTGCGAATGATATCATATTGGGTAATTGGTGCTTGTAAAATATCATCTAATCTTATAGATCCGGCATTCATCAAAACCACTTCTGCTTTCGGCGCCGCCTGCTCAATGGACTTTATAACCATTCTTGTAAAATTAGTAGGATGGCTGCGGATCTCGCTTTCCCGAGCATCTAGTGGATCACTTTTTTTTGAAATTACTTCTTTGGCATTAAAGCCAAGAGAAGCATAACTGTTGCTGGCAATGTTTTGCCATTTCTGTACCACCCCATTTGTTGCACTATCCAAAGCGATTGATTCATTAACCATTTCAAGTTTAGGATCTACTTTTATTTTATGATTTTTTTTGTTGATGGTAAGGTTAATGACGTAAGCGGATTTAGCGTTGGCCAGGGCTTTAGTAATATATATATTCCCGATTTTTTCAAAACGGCCATCATGTTCATGTCCGCCAATAATCAATGCAAGCCCGGGAATTTCACGGGCTAATATTTCATCATCAGTGATTACCTGGTGAGTGATAGCAATTACGGCATCCACAGAATCTTTTATCTGGGCATATAATTTTTTGGCAGTAGATAACGGATCTGTGTAGGTTACGAAAGATGCCCTGTTAAATGGAATTGTTAAGGCAATGAAACCAATTTTCGCTGTAGTTCCATCTGCATCTTTTACAGTTTTGATAAGGGTTTCAGGAAAATTTGTGTTTACTACATTTTGAGTTTTCACAAAAGGAATAACGGTATCTTTTACTTTGTGAAATGCGTTAGAGCTTATCCATTGAAAATCCGATTCATTGATGCGTTCCTGGAGTTCCGGTTCTTTGATATCAAATTCATGATTGCCAAAAATAGCGTAGTCCATTCCTGCGCTGTTCATGGCTTCTATCATTTGTTTACCACGGATCGCTTTGCCTTCGTATTTTAAATTATTATAAACAGATGGGCTTAAAAAATCGCCTGCAATTATTAAAAAAGTATTAGGATTTCTTTGAAGAGCATTTTTTTTAATTGTTGCAACTCGTGCCATGCCACCTTCTTTGCCATTTGCCAATGGCGCAATCTCATACACATCATTTACCTGCACAAAAGTTATGGAAATTTTCCCATCATCTTTTAAAACACTGTGCCGTGTTATGTTACATGACGCTGTTGTTAGCAGAAGAATAATAAAAGGGGAAATTTTTTTCATGATAAAAAAAAATAAAATGATGGGTCAGTAATTACACAAATTATTTCCAAGCCTTCTTCAAAAAATCAATCCAGTTTTTATACATAATATTATCAATGTCGTTTTCTGAATAACCGCGCTTGCTCAACAGATCAGGAATCTTTTGGAGATCAGCAATCGTATCGAGATCAGCGGGTGATTGTTCTTTGCCAAACGCGCCATCCAGGTCGGTACCCAATCCTGAGTGAAAAGAATTACCTGCGAGTTGGCAAACGTGATCAATGTGTTCGATTACTGTTGACAAAAAAACGCCTTCTTCCCGAGGTTGAGATTTGCCACGAATCCAGCCAGGTTTAAGCATCCAGGCATCAAAAACACTCCCGATCACTGCGCCACGTTCTACCAAAACTTTTATTTGATCATCACTAAACTGCCGGTTATGATGAACCAGCGATCTGCAATTATTATGGCTCGCCCATACATGTCCTTTGAAATGATTCAGCGCTTCCCAAAAGCTTTGATCGCAGAGATGAGTTGCATCTAAAATAATATTCAATCTTTCCATTTCTTTCAATAATTGGATCCCTTTATTTCCTATTCCACCATCTGAATCTGTGCCATAAGCATAAACTCCCGGCCCGTAATGTGCAGGGCCGATAGCGCGTAATCCTTTCGCATAGGCCTTTTCAAGATAATGCATGTTTACGATTGAATCAGCTCCTTCAAGGCTTAAAACATATCCGATTGGCAAATCATCATCATTTCCTTTTTCCCATTCTAGAATATGATTGTGTAATGAGTGAAGGTTATTTATTTGCATCATCTTTTTACAATCCTCCATAGTGTTATACCATGCTAATTGTCCCTGAGTCTGCGCCCACGCCTGTTCCGGAGAATTCCATCCAGACAAAGTACTTCCGGTTTTCACATATCGCGCAATAAGTGTTGCCACGCAAATTCCAATATTTCCTTTATGCATTTGCGGTAACGAAACTGTACCATTGCCTCTGTCTGGTTTGTCATTCATTCCTTTTTCTTTTTCGCGGATGTCATAAACAGTTTGCGTGAGATCGCGATTCCACTCCATGGCATTCATGCTCAGATCAAGATGAGCATCAAAAATAAGTTTTGACATAAGAGATTTTTTGAATTGGCGAAACAAGTGAAAAACTAGTTTTTCGCTTGTTTTACGATCTCAATTTATTTTTATTAAATGGTAATTTTTTTCTTCCGTGCAATTATGTTCCAAACATCAACAAGCATCCCCTGGTCAATTATGTGTGCTTCATCATACAATGCTACGGTCGGGCAAATATGATGCGGAATACCGTAAAGCACATCGCCAACATGAATATCATCCCAATTGTTTACTTCCACCACAAGATGTTCTTCGCTCTGTGAGCGCACAATATAGTTTTCAAGATTGAGAAAAAATATTCTTTTTGAAACAGCATTTTCTGCCGCTACCGATTTATGCCCAAGATCGGTAGTGATCAATCCCCGCGCGGGTTTTGAAATTATTCTTGTCATTAAAACCACAGCAAATTTAAAAGGCTGTTCGGGTAATAACTGATCATATCCATAATCCCAGAGCAGACATGTGCCGGGACTGCAAAACACTCCATCGTGCAAAGCATGAACCGTAAAAGTAGGTGTGCCACCTGCTATTATTAATGGATCAGGAAATCCCAAACTGATTATTTTTTCTACAATTTCATTCACTTTTGCAAAATCATTTTCGCATTGTTCTTTGCGCAATTCAAAATTTTCTTCCCGGATATTTCCATCATAAACATGCAATCCGTTGCAGCTAATATTTGATAGTTGGTCCAATTCTTTGTATAAATTAAAAAGCGAATCATCCGGCGCAATTCCTGTGCGGTGCATTCCTGCATCAACATCAATAAAAACTTTCGCAATCATATTTTCTTTCAAAAAAAGTTCATGTAACAGGCATGCTGAATCGAAATTATCCACCAAAGAAGAAAACTGAATGTCAGGATATTTTTTTATGAGTTGAATAAAACGCCCTGCCTTAGTCGCAGTTAGCTGATAAGCCAATAAAATATTTTTAGCTCCGGTGAGTGCAAGCATTTCCGCTTCGGCAATTGTAGCACATTTGAATTGATAAATACCGGCAGATATTTGCATCTTTACAATCTCTGCCATCTTATGCGTTTTCACATGAGGCACTAACCTGGATGCATCGCCAGCAATCCGAATCATTGTCTGGATATTTGATGCCACACGATCTTTAAAAATGAGCAAGGCCGGGGAATCAATTTTACCAGGATCATTTAATTCATACCAGTTGTGTTCTTTCATTTGAATATTCTCGTGTTTTTTTATACCTTTTTAATCATTGTTGCTAAGCCAATTCAAAGATGGCTTCAATTTCTACGGTAATATTTTCCGGCAAGGATCCCATGCCTACTGCACTCCGAACACCAACGCCATTTCCATTTCCCCAGATCTGTGCAAATAATTCGCTACACCCGTTGATCACATAAGGATGCTGCTCAAAATCACTCGTGCTATTGACCATGCCCAATATTTTTATCACACGTTTGATTTTATTAAGGCTGCCGAGATTTGCTTTTAGGGTAGCGAGAATTGCCAATCCTGTTTGCCGTGCTGCGAGTTTTGCCATGTCTGCATTCATATCTTTTCCAGCTTTCCCTTTTATCAAGGATCCATCTTGCTGAACAGGGCCATGGCCTGATACATAGACTATGTTCCCTGCTTCAAGAAAAGGTTTGTAAACCCCGGCCGGCTTTGGCTGCGGAGGTAAAGTTAATCCTGATTGAAGAAATAATTCGTCAGGTGTTTGTTGCATAAATATTATGTTTTAAAAGTTGAATAAATAAAGATAGAATGTTTTAAACTGAGGCTTGCTGTAACCAGATTATCGAAGTTGATCAGTAATAAATGAATTTCACTTTACCCTGTCGATAAAAAAATCGGTAGAAACCTGTTACATATAATGTTGACCATTAAATATATCCCAGTTAATTTTATAAATTAAATAGCAGTATTTTAATTTTAGTTATTTTCAATAAATCAAATAGATTTTTATAATCTTCAAAAAAAAAATTTTTATGATGAAAAAAATATTTTTGCCTGCAATTCTTTTCTCAGTGATACTGTTTTCCTGCACCGCGGGTGGTTATAATAATAATGGATATACGCAGCCTGCCTACGTTTATCCGGGTGTTGGCCTTGGAACCATTGTCGCTGTGGTTATTTCATGGAGCAGAAATAAATCTATTCTTTGGGCAATCATACATGGTATCTTGGGTTGGTTGTATGTGATTTATGCAATTTTTGTAAAGGCAAAATAAATTCACTGATTTTCTTTATAAATCCTTTATAAAAATAAATCCATCAGAATTTAAAGCAGTCTGTTATTGCAAATATTTTATAAAACCAATTGATCAAAAAGCCTGGCGAGTGTTTTTTCTGCATCAATAGTAAAACCCGGATGAACCTTTGAAGTTTGCACAATAGTGCTGCGAGTTGCCGTTAACCACCGGAAGCGTTCGGCCATTGGTAGTTTACCAATCGGGCCGCTATCTTTGTTGCCCTGGCAGATATGCTCAAATGTTTTCAAATGATCTTCAAGTTCCTCAATATCTGTTTCCAGGCAAAAAGTTTTTATGCGATGTTCATTAAGCCTGTAAATCGCTTTTAGAAACTTTAGTTTGGCGCAATATACTATCACACCTGCATTAAGGAACTCCTCACGCTCCACTCTTGGCATGACGCGGATTACAGCGTATTCAAATAATTGTTTCTCTTGCATGGTTTGCTTCTTTTACAAAAATTTCTGAATGGGCCAATCGCGTTTCTATAAACTGTATATAAGCCTCCCTGTGCTCGCTCACTGATTGGAACGCCGGTTCATTTTCAAGCCATTCATCAGGGATCAGAGAAATAATATGTTGTATTTTTTCTCTAGAAAAAATTGCTTTAAATTCTTTATCAACACTATCTAATTCAGTAGCCTGCGGTAACAAGACATGATTTTTGACTAATACAAAAGGCTTGATTGCCTGCTCTTTCCAATTAGTCCATGAATGATGAAAGTAAAGCGATGCGCCATGATCAATCAGCCATAATTCTTTATACCAGATCAGCATATTGGTATTGCGTGAAGTGCGGTCCACATTGGTGATCAGGCTATCAAGCCAGACTATTTGTGATGCCAGTTTCGGATCAATAATTGTAACTGCCGGATCATAAGTTATAGACCCGGCGAGATAATGAAGGCCAAGGTTGAGCCCAACACTGGCACGAAGCAAATCCTGGATTTCTTCATCAGGCTCTGTGCGGCCAAAAGCTTCGTCCAGCAAGGCAAAAACAATTTCAGGAACCCGTAAACCAAGCGCCCGAGCAATTTCTCCCCCGATCAATTCTGCTATGAGCGCTTTCTTTCCCTGCCCTGCTCCGCGAAATTTTACTACGTAAAAAAAATCATCATCGGCTTCGGCAATTGCAGGCATAGAGCCACCTTCGCGCAATGGAGTTATGTATCGTGTGACATTGACTGTTCTGATTTCTGGTGGGTTATAAGCCATAGAATCTTTAAGTAACGTTGGTTTATAGCAGAAAGAATAATAATTCTTTTTTGCTAAGCGGCTTCAAATTTATAATTAAAAATTAATGATGAAAGAAGATAAAAAAAATAAGAAAAAATATTAAATGGCTTATCAGAGGGTTTTTGGTGGAGGTAATTTATTATGAGAAAGAATTGCTATAAGACTCTTTTAATGGGTAACAGGTATGCATAAACGCAAATAATCATACAAATCGATTCAAAACCAAAACACCCATCAACCCGGTAACAGAAACAATTGTTTCCATCATTGTCCATGTTAGAAATGTTTCTTTGATAGTTAGATTGAAATACTCTTTGAATAACCAGAATCCACCATCATTAACATGCGAAAACATGAGGCTACCAGCACCAATGGAAAGCACCATTAACTCTGGATGGATTTGTTGATGGACATCCAAAATAGGCAACATAATTCCTACGGTAGTAAGCCCCGCTACTGTCGCGGAACCAATGCAAACTCGGATGATAGCGGCTATCAGCCATCCTGCAATCAATGGCGATAATTGCATTCCTTTTAATATTTGCCCGATATATATACTTACGCCGCCATCGCTCATCACCTGCATAAAAATTCCTGAGCCCGCAATGATTAGAAGGATCACGGATATACTTTTAAAGGCATCTTCCAGTTGCTTCATGATCGCTGGAATTTTCTTGCCTTTTTTAATTCCAAGAAAATATATTGCCGAAAGGACAGACAATAACATTGCGATATTGGGATCGCCGAGGAATTCCATTATCTGCCCGAAAACAGTCTTTGGAGAAATAAAATATAAAATAATCGCAGTGAACGCTAATAAGATCACCGGCATCAAAGCAGTCAACAAACTAATTCCTATCCCTGGTAATTCAGCCGCAGGCAAGGATTTGACCTGCATGATATTATTGGAGGGAGGAGAATTATATTTCTTCAACGTTTTAGCAAAAAGCGGCCCCGCGATAGTAATGGTAGGAATGGCAATAATAATTCCATAGATCAAAGTTTTGCTGATACTGGCATGCAATTGTTCCGCAATTGCAGTAGGGGAAGGGTGAGGCGGTAAAAAACCATGCGCGACAGAAAGTGCTGCCAACATCGGAATGCCAATGTATAATAAAGGCAAACGGGTAGTAGACGCAATCGCGAAGATCAACGGAACCACGACAATAAACCCTGCGGTATAAAATAATGGAATTCCTATTACCAATCCGGCTAAGGCCATTCCCCATTGCATATATTTAATGCCAAAAATTTTTGTAAGCGATGATGTGATCTGTTGCGCTGCGCCGCTGTCTGCTACCAGTTTCCCGAGCATTGCGCCAAAACCTAGAATGATTACCAGCGGCCCTAAAGTATTACCAATTCCTTTTGTAATGGAAGAAGAAATCCGGTGAATATCCATTCCGCAGGCAATGCCCAATCCGATGCTCACGAGCAAAAATGAAATAAATGTATCCAGTTTAAAATATACTACAAGCAATATCAGCAATAAAATCGCGGCAACGCAAAACATTAAAAGCATAATGGGAAATTAAATTTATTAATGGATTTAAAGTTAATAGAAATAAGAAATAAGTAATAAGAATAAACAATAAAAGATGTTCGATAGGCGAAAGCGTTTTTGATGGAAGTACTCATTAGTTGAGTTCGCAATCTCAATAAGTACTGATTGTAATTCACAAAAAGTCTATCGTCAAAAACTATAATTTGGCTTATTATGTTTTCCGCTACGGCATACTTTTTGGTTAAGGTAGCCGAAATAAAATCGAATCTATGAACAGGAATTTTTTTTTGCCAATCTTGATTTTAATAACCTTCATTTTAACCAGTTGCAGTAAAAAATCGCACCCATCACAAAATCCTGTTGTAACCCCTATTATTGGCTTATCGTCGGATGAGACCAAAAAAAATGATTCCTTGACTTTGGCAAAACCTGTAATTAAGAGAGCACCGAAAGCCTTATTCCCTAAAGTGATTACTGTGAATGACAGCGTAGCGCATAAAAGCGTGGATGGCCGTTATTATTATGATGTCATGGGGCATCGCTACGGGCGCAATAATAAAGACGGCAAATATTATTTATTCAATAAGTCTATGTATAATAATGATGAATTTAAAAAGCCTGGATAATTTTTTTGCCTTTTTGAACGAATCAGTTATAAGAAATTTTTGAGCTTATTTCTAAACAAGTGACTGGAGAAAAAATAATTACTTACCTTTAACCGATCCCCGCGAAAATCCTGCATTTTTCAAATTATATATTATAAAACAATACGAATTCTGCAGAATTTTAATACAATAAAAAACAAATCATTACAGTAATATGGCAGAAACATTCAATAAAAAAGAAAGAGAAAAGAAAAAGAAACAAGACAAAAAAGAGAAGGCTGAGAAAAAACAGGAACGTAAGGAAAACAGTAAGAATAATAACGACCCGGAAAGCATGTATGCTTATCTTGATGAAAATGGTAACCTTTCATCGAAGCCGCCTGATCCAAGAAAGAAAATTATCGTCAATGTAGAAGATATTGAAATCGGCGTTCCTAAACACGAGCCGATTAATCCCGAAGCCCTTATCCGTAAAGGGATCGTTTCATTTTTTAATGATTCAAAAGGCTATGGATTTATTAAAGATCTGCAAACACAGGAAAGTATTTTTGTGCATGCTAATTCTTTATCAGAGCCCATCAAAGAAAATAACAAGGTAACGTTTGAGGTTGAAATGGGACCTAAAGGCCCTAATGCGGTAAATGTGAAACTGGTAAAATAACTTGCATTATAACGCCCACGCACAAACGAAAATTGCTTTAATTTCAAAAAACTATATTCTTGCTTTTCAGAGCTACTATATGATTAGAATGAAGAACTCATGTTGAAAAAAATGTTGTTAAGATAATATCATTTTTTGTAGATTTATCTTCAAAAAATTCTAATCATGCGCCCTAATATTAACTGGCCAGATGCCATCAAGCCTTTACTGAAGAAATATAAAGGAAAGAAACACCCGCTGGACTTTGAAAGTGTTTACCAACTGCTGGTGATGGTGATTTTATCTGCGCAGGATTCTGACCGTCACATTAACCAGCTTGCCCCAAAGCTGTTTGAAGCCTTTCCGGATATGGAAGCCCTTTCCAGGTCGACACCAGAAACTTTGTACCCCTTCATTAGCCCTGTTAGAAATTTTGCCAACAAAACAAAATGGATTATTGAGCTTGCGCAAAAAGTCAAAAGAGACGATGCAATACCATTAACACTTGAAACACTTACTGAGTTGCCAGGCATTGGCAGAAAATCTGCAAATGTTATCAAGCGTGAGGCAGGTGCCGAACCAGAAGGCATAATGGTTGACCTGCATGTTGTTCGTGTAGCGCCAAGGCTTGGCATCGCTACAGGAACTGATCCTAAAAAGATTGAAAAGCAAATGATGGAAATCCTTCCTAAAAATGAATGGGATGCCGGAATGGCAATGTCTTTCCTTGGCAGGGAAATTTGCAGGCCTCAGCCTAAATGTGAGATCTGCCTGATGAATCCCGTTTGCGCTTTTTATAATGGATGGAAAATAGATATTCCGGTTACTAAGAAATAATAGCGGCCAAAAATATGAAAGCTTAATTTATTCAACCGCAGTTGCTACATTTCCCGAAGTGGTAGATTACTGTAATATAAATCAGATAGTTGCTGGTTTTTCAATTCAAAAAGACCCTATTATAACAGGTAAGCATAAACGAAAATTATTTTTAGAATTTGGGCAAAGAAGGAGACAAGTAAAAAAGTAGTTTTAACCAATAACCTAATTCAACAATTTTTTCTTAACAATTTTTTGTTGAGTGTATTAACATTCTGTTGTTAATCTGTGGCTATTAAATAATATCTCATTTTCAGAAACAATTTTTTAAACAATTAAATTTTAGTTTATGAAAAAGATTATTACACTTTTACTTTTCGTTGGCGCCTGCGCTACTTCATTTGCTCAATATGGTCATGATAATGATAACCACGATCACGATCAATATTCCAATTCAGGTGGCTGGCATGATAACCGGGGCGATGGCGATCACGGATATTATTCTGAAAGGGACAGGGATTTTCAGATTGCCAAAATAAACCGTGATTTTAATTTCCAGGTTCAGTCTATAGAGAATGACCCTTTCATGAGGCATCATGCAAAAAAAGTTGCTATCCGTAATGCCGAATATCAAAGAGACAGACAAACTCAAATGGTGAATGCCAGGTTTAGCGGGCATTTCCATAGTGATCACGACAGGCATGATGGTGACCGGTGGTAATTATTGCTTACGGTTTATTCCTGAAATTGCACCCCCTCGAAGCGGGGGTTTTGTTATGTTACAGGATAAAATGGAGAAAGATAATTAAGATAATCATTTTGATAAGATGTTTTAGCTGAAGGGCTTTCAACCATTCATAAAGTCAAACTAATTTGTCTTGCTTCATCAATTATTTCTTTGGGATAATTTGCTAATTCTAATAATTTGATAGCATTCCTTGTTTTTAATTGACCGCGTTTAATTTTATGGTCAAAATAAAGTTCACCATTTTCAATTGTCTCCGTAAAATGGTATAAATCGTATTCGCTCTTCAACATATCAGATAGTTCAATATCATGAGTGGATATTATCACAATATTGTTGTTGTGATTCAAATATGAAAGGATTGCCTTTGTAGCAGAAATTCTTTCTATAGTATTTGTACCTTTAAAAACTTCGTCTAAAACAAATAAATTTTCATTTGGCGACTTAATTTCTGCTATTAAACTGCCAATTGTAAGCACTTCCTGTAAATAATAGCTTTTGTTTTGGAATAAGTTGTCATCTATTCTTATTGATGAATAATGTTTCAATATAGGACAAATGAATTCTTCAGCAAAGCATGTATATATTGTCTGAGCAAGTATTGAATTAATTGTGAAGGTTCGAAGAAATGTCGACTTGCCGGACATATTTGAACCTGTAATCAAAATACTTTTACCACTTATAGAAAGGTCGTTTTCTATACAATTTTCAATAAGAGGATGATACATATTTTTTACGGATACAGTTTTGCCAGGCTGACAAAAAACAGGTTGGCAAGTTTTTAAATTACCTGCTCTTAACGAGGCAATTGATATTGAAGTGTCAATATTGCCAACATAATCAAATAATGTTATTATAGAAGATCGCCTGGACTCTAGTTCTTTTATTACTTTAAAAAATGAAAATACTTCTATCAAAAAAAAAGCTTTTATTAATTCCCATAAATATGTTGCCATTTGTTCTAATTCCGATTGAACACCTGATTTATTGTCAAAATTTATGGTGCTTGATTTTAGTTGAAATTGTTTTAAGTTGGATATACTTTCTCTCACTAATTTATCATGAAAGAAAGCATCTTTTTGAGTTATATTTCTTGTTACGTTGATTAGTAAATTCAATTGAGGGATTGATCTGAAAAATTGAATGGAATTACTTTTATTCCAAAAGTGTAAAAAAGTATTTAAAGCAAATGGAATAACAAGAAAAATTATAAAAACCTGATATTTAAAAGAGAAAATAATTAAGCAGATTATGAATGCAATATCTACACCTAATAATTTGAACCATTTGGGTTTTTTTAACAAATTACCCTTTAATAATGAAGGAATATCATAGGCGTTGCTATCTTCGAGTTTTAAAAGCTCTAATTGTATTGCCTCTCTTAATGTTGTATCTTTCGTAAATAATTCAATAAGACTTTGTGAAGAATCATTTGTATTTTTTGTAGGTTCTATTACTTTCCTAAATAAAAATTGTTGCCCAACTTTACTTGTCGTACGGTCAATAAATTCAAAAAGACCATGAAAATCTATATCATCAATTGTTTGTTCAGTCAAAAGATGAAAATTGTTACCTCTTACCTCTTCTGAATAATTTTTAATTCCATCAAAATTGAATAATTCTGATTTAGGATTACCCCACGCACCTCGAATTTGACTTATTTGCTTTCTATACTTTCGTTTATTTGAATAATTTATAAAAATAAATATTAATACCGCCAGAATTGCAATAAAAAATAAGTAATTCATTTTAGTTTACTAGATCAATTAATTTTAATGAATACTGATTATTTAAACGTGATGTCTCCTCGTCCTTGTGGCTAACGAGAGTGCTTGCTGCTGTGCTGGCCTTAACATTATTCAGACGACAACTTTAGCCCATTGAAAATCTATAGATGAAGATATGAACAAAACCTGAACAATGAAAGCCTCCTGTTTTCCGCACTTTTTAAAACCGTCCTCTGAAAGTATTGATTTTGCTGGGTTATGTTTTTAAAATGGGTGTCCTGCGGGTATATTTGGGTATGTTTTTGCGAAAAAAGAAAAATAAATCCGGGAGTACTTCTGTACAAATAATTCTCAAAGAAAGAGGGAAATATAAAGTTGTAAAAACAATTGGCAGCAGCGATAATGAACAAGAAATTCAAAAGCTTGTATTTCTTGCTAAACAAGAAATAGAACGATTAAGTTCCCAGCCGAAATTATTTATTTCTGAAAACGATACGGTTATTGAGCAGGTTTTTGACGCACTAGGTAATGCAAGTATCAGAACGGCAGGGCCGGAAATTATCTTCGGTAAAATATACGACAATATTGGGTTTAGTGAGATTAAAGAACAACTATTCCGGCAGCTGGTGATTGCACGGCTGGCCTTCCCTTTAAGTAAATTAAAGACGATAGAATATTTATATCGTTTCCAAGGCGTAACGCTTGATATTGATGCAGTTTATCGCTTTTTGGATAAGCTTAATAACAAATTGAAAGAGCAGGTTGAACAAATTGCCTTTGCACATACTCTTAAAATTTTAGATGATAAAATAAGCATCGTTTTTTATGATATGACCACTCTTTATTTTGAAGCAAGTGATGAAGATGATTTACGGAAAACAGGATTTAGCAAAGATGGCAAACATCAGAATCCACAAATATTTTTGGGACTTCTGGTTGGTCTGGGTGGGTACGCAATCGGCTATGATATTTTTGAAGGAAATATTTATGAAGGGCATACGCTTATACCTTTCATTAAAAAAATAACCGAAAAGTTTAATCTTGATAAACCCATTATTGTTGCTGATTCGGGTTTATTATCAAAAGATAATATCATAGCGCTGGAGGAGAGGAATTACGAATACATCATTGGTGCAAGGCTCAAAAATGAATCTCAAAAAATCAAACAGCAAATACTTGGTAGAAAGCTTTCCGATGGCGAGATACTGAAAATAAAAAGGTCTGCCAATACACGCCTTATTGTAACCTATGCCAACAACAGAGCAGCCAAAGATGAACACAACCGCAAAAGAGGTTTGCAGCGATTAGAAAAGCAAATCAAATCAGGCAAGCTCACCAAATCAAACATCAACAACAAGGGCAACAACAAGTACTTAAAATTAGAAGGCGAAATATCAATTAAAATAGATTACCAAAAGTTCAATCAGGATAATGCCTGGGATGGGTTGAAGGGTTACATTACCAATACAAAAATCTCAGATAAACAGGTAATTGAAAATTACAAAAACCTTTGGCACATCGAAAAAGCGTTCCGGATGTCAAAAACTGATTTAAGAATACGGCCGATCTATCACAGAATACGGCATCGCATTGAAGCGCACATCTGCATTGCCTTTTACTGCTTACAGTATTTATAAAGAGCTTGGGCGCATACTTTACAAAGAGAAATCAAAATTATCTATTAAGAAAGCTGCGGAATTAACTCATAACATGTATCAGATAACTTATACGCTTCCAGAATCAAAACATACAAAAACAAAGCTTTTGAAAATGGATGAAGAACAAGCTGAATTATACCAAATTATTGAGCAAAACTTTTAAGGTGTCCCAACGCTGAAAACAGGAGAAAATCATTGATCTATGACATTATCTCTTCTCCGGTAGAACTAGGTACATGAATACTTTTGTTGTGTGCCGTTATGCTACTTTGGAACTAAATGTTTTTATAGATTGTATCAAAGGGCCTTTATTTGAAAGTTCCTCTTCAATATCAAAGTCGTCTTGCATACCAAGCCAAAATTTTGCAGAGTTACCAAAATACTTACTAAATCTAAGAGCTGTATCGGCAGTAATTCGTCGATTTCCTTTTATAATTTCGGAAATACGTGTCTGCGGTATTTCGATATCTTTCGCAAGTCGATATGCGGAAATTTTTAATGGCAAAAGGAATTCTTCAAGAAGAACTTCACCTGGATGTATATTTTTAAGCTTAGCCATTTTACATTGTTTAATGATAATCAATTATTTCAACTTCAAAAGCATTACCGGAATTCCACTTGAAAATTATTCTCCATTGGTCATTTATTCTAATGCTATAAAATTCTTTCAACTTGCCAGATAGTTTTTCAAGTCTATTCGAAGGAGGGATTCTTAAGTCTGCTAAATTAACAGAGTTATTAAGCATTCTTAATTTTCTTCTACCAATATTTTGAATTTCTGTTGATAATTTTTTAACTCTAATACCATTCCAAATTTTTTCTGTTTCCGAATTTCCAAACGAAATTATCATTGCATTTCTATTACTAACGCTAAAAGTAACTATTTTACTTTAAAACTCAGAGTATTGTGAATTATTTTAGAGACTGAATAATGGCGCCCTGCGATACAGCTTTGCGCAGGCGGCGGTAATAGAATTCGTCTGCTGGAACTATAGCCAAATTTATAAATAAAAGTTCATTGTTATTACTATTGCTTAACAGAGTTACGTCAGTTGAAAACTATTGCTGAAACATGCACCATAGCTCATTGATAGCACATCAGCCTCGCTTGCAAAAAACCGAGCCTATATGCTCGGCTATACTCTAGTATATTTTTCTATTACCATATAAGGCAACTCTAAATGATACCCACCTTTTTTTAAAAGATTATCTTCCTCAAGCTTATAGTCAGGCCAAACCTCCTTTATTATTTTATTTAGAAGATCCTTATAGTTTGTCAGGTTATTTTGTTCTTCTTGCTTAACAATGATATTAATACTAAAACGATGCTGCATAGTTATGAATCCATCGCAATCTGCTAGTCTGCTTGACTGTGCATGACCTTCGATATGAAATTTTACCTCATTAGATTTGATCAGATAATCTTTGAATTCCTTTATATTAACATAGAAATACTGATTATTCTTTTTAGAAAATGCAATTGGCATATTTTCATCAAAAAGATTAAAAGACATTATCAATCCAAAATAGGATACGTTATATAAATTGATCAGATTGTTATGATCAATCATTTGCTTTTGTCGAATTGCCCACTTTTTTAATACTTCGAACGGTATTATTTGTGTAAAGGCATCTCTCTTTATTGATACAATTTCATCCGTTAGCACATATCCAGCAAATCCCCCAATTTCGCTTATTCGAATGCCTTTTGATAAAATTAATGCCGTTGAAGTTATGCCGAAAGGTCCTAATTGTGGAAACAAAACTAATTTACCATACACCCTTTCAAAATCGGAAATCTCAATTAGTTCAAGTTTGATTTCGTTAATTAATTCGTTTA
Organism: Bacteroidota bacterium; assembly: GCA_030853195.1. Classification (GTDB taxonomy): domain Bacteria; phylum Bacteroidota; class Bacteroidia; order Chitinophagales; family Chitinophagaceae; genus Ginsengibacter. The sequence goes on from JALYVO010000007.1 coordinate 92,692, forward strand.
ATTGGTTTTGAGGATTATTTATTCTAGGAATATTTACAAAATCGTACAGTTCTTTTAATTTCAATGGGTAAATAAAATTAGGAGGTATGGATGCTTCAGCCCCATCAATTTCTTTAATAGAAATCTTTACATTAGCAGATGGAATGAAAAATTTGGTAAGAGTATGTAATTTGTTTTCGGCAAATTGTGAATTCCCAATAAAGCCTTCGAGCAAATAAGGATCATTTTTTAGCTTTATTCTTATAGATGTACCCCTATCAATTATTCTAGTTTTTTCTTCGATTGTTGGAGTTCTCAAAATAGGATTGCTAAATAATGCATCATAAAAATCGAGTGTTTTCATATTCTCAATACTTTCTCCGAACTTCCAGGATGTTACTGTAATTTGATCACCCAACATAAATACTGAAAAGAAACCGATTCCAAATTTGCCTATTGCCTCAAATCCTTTTGTTTTTGCACCTTCATATTCAAAATTAAATCTACTACTTTTCCAAAAAGACCCTCCGAAATCTAATAATTCGTTGGTCATCAGTGTCTGGCTCATTCCAATACCAGAGTCTGTTATGATCAAAAAGTACTCGTCATCTTTTTCTTCTATTGATAATTTAATTTCGCCAACCTTTTCATGGTCTTGTCCAGTTTGAATTCTATATAGATTTACTGCATCAATGCTATTTTGAATCAGTTCTCTGATTGCAAAATTTATGTTGCCATATAATTTAACACCTCCCAACTCAGAAGCGATATGTACTGGATTTGTTACCTTTACTTTTGTATCAATTGAATTCCATCCATCAGTTCGGATATATTTTTTACCAAGCTCGATTGTATCATAAATCGATTTAACACCTCTTGCTGAAAATGATTCTTGTTTTTTGATTTCAAAATATTCATTCGCATTTTTTAATTCTTTATCTAAATTTTGTAAGGCATCAAAACAAAACCACCAAGCTTTTTGTTCTCCTACGTTGAAAGGAGCATTAGAAGAATACATTAACAAATTGTCTTCGGATAAGATGGGAAAACCTATTTTTTTTTGAAAAGTCCAGTGTTCTTTTGAAACACCTGGTATTTCGGAGATCATTTTATAGGTTTTTGGTGTTCGTAGATTGTCTATATGCGCAGCATCAGCAGTTCTTAAAATAAAGGAAAGTTTTTGACTATCTATAACCCAACTTGTAGGGAAATATGGGTTACAGTAACTTGGTCCAAACTCACGTTCGATGTAATTAATATTACAAGTATGGCTTTTAGCTATTTTCCCAATTATTAAACCCAGTTCTTCTCTAATTTTAATATCTTCAATTAAATATTCATTTTCTTTTAGCTTTTCAGTGGCAACTCTAAGCGCAAAATCTCCATGACGTAACCTAACGGAATGAAATAATGCTTCCTTTTTTATTTCATCATTTGTCCCATGTTCTTTTAGAAAATCATTATAAAAATTGTCCTTTTCAATCTCTTCTTTGTTATTTAATATTGAAAAGCACATCCCAGAATCATGTATTAAAAAAGATATATGTAAAATAAATGCCTCAAGAGGATTAAGATATTTGGTTTTGTTGCCAACAATAACATTTGCGTAATTCCACAACATTTTGGAGTGGATTAAAGAATGGTCGGTCAATTTAGGAAAATCAGATCTTATTCCACTTAGGTATTTCTCAACGACATTTTCAATTTTGGTAATATTCAAATTTAAATAATCGATTTTATTATCATTCTTCCATATTGATTTGTCGAATGAATTTAAGAATAATGGTATATCCATGTTATTGTCTGTCATAATTTTTTGGTGTTAAGCCGTGCGCATAACGAAAGGTTTGCGATATATTGGCATTTGAAAAACGTCTGCCGGAACTATCAATGATTTATTAAAATATGAAGATAACAACAAAAGCTGAGCAAAGAATGTCGCACTGGAACTAATGCTGATAGCCAACTATAGCCCATTATACCACATCAGCCAATATATTGCCCCGTGTAAGCAGCCATTTATTTTGTTGCAAGCGATTTTTTATCCAATAGTTTTTTCATACTATCAGAGAAAACTTTTGCAGAATCTTTTGTCTGTATAATTTGCGTGATTAGGAAGATTAATATTATTTTTATTTGTTGGGCATGTTCTAAACAGTCCTCGTCAGTCAAGCTATGAATGCCTTCACTTAATTCACTATGCAAAACACCAAGAGGATTCATTTCATTAGGTTTCAATATTGGAGGAAGTAAATCTTTTATCAAATCAATTTTCTCTTGCGTCACTCGTGTTTTTTTAGTCAATGCTAAGGCTCTAGCATATTTGTCAAGATTGTCCGGTTCAATTAAATCAGTGATGGAATCCAAAAGCTCGTCAATTATCTCTTCCGTTATTCTGCGGTAATAGGCAAATGCACCAATTCCGTAAGCTTGAGATTCGCAAACAAGCCCTTTTCTAAAATTAGATACATGCTTACTCAGAACTCGTTCGACGTTTCTATCGATTCTTATTTGCCACTCTGGGTATTGACCAATCTTATAAATAAACTTTAAGTTGTTGTCTATAAAAATGTAAAATACTCTATCAAACTTTTTGCATGCCTGACACTTATATAATAATCTTACATTTTTTCCTCCTGACGGAACATTCAAAAAAGTTTGGAATTCATTGAAATTATTTATCATATTGAACGTCTGGTCAGTTCCACAATGCAGACACTTCATGTGTATTGGAACTTCTTTAAATAAACTAAGGGTTTTTGGCACCTCGGCATTTAATTTCCTGAACAAAGGGAACTCTTCCAAAAATTCTGCTGTAATCATTCTAAAGTTTTATCTATGGCAGCTTACGCGTGTATTGATGTTATAAGACACAATACTACAAAAAAATCATTATTCATTTTCAACCATCTATCGCTATATTTTTTGTATTGTTATTAGTACAATCCGTTCTATTCAGCTATTAAAACTTACGAACCAAAGTCATGAAGCGCCACAACAGCCTTTGTGTTGAAACAAAACGTTTTGTTCCCGACTAAAAAGGTCAAGTTTCAAAGATGTGAGGCTTTATTATCGGGTGGCATGTTCATCTACAAAAAATACGGCAACAACAGTCATCAGATTAGAAAAAAAACAATATATTATAATTTACTTTTCTGTAGTATAATTGGTGTACATTTTGAGATATACAAAATTTATCCGGCAAAACTTATGGAATTAAAACAAGAGGCGAAGGTAACCGACACGAAAAAAAGAAGAACATTTATATCAAAACTTGGGAGAGTTCTTGCATGGATTTTGGCGTCATTGATCTTTTTAATTATTCTCCTTGTAATTCTTATTCAAACTCCTTTTGTTCAAAACTTCGCAAGAAAAAAAGTGGTCAGCTATCTTGAAAATAAATTAAAAACAAGAGTTGAAATAGGAAAGCTTGACATAAAATTTCCCACAGCGCTTTCTCTCCAAAATGTTTTTTTTGAAGACCAATCTAAGGATACTTTGCTTTATGGCGGCGAAATAAAAGTGGATATTTCTATGTTTAAGCTTATCAGTAGTAACATTGAAATACAGGAAATCGCGCTCAATAATATTGTAATGAAAGTTAAAAGGCTTCCTCCGGATTCAGTATTTAATTTTCAATATATGGTGGATGCTTTTGCCGGCACTCCTAAAAAGACTTCCGCCAAACCGGATACTTCCTCTATGAAAATAAATATTGACCGCATCCTTGTGAACAATACCAAAGTGATTTATAAAGACGCTTTTACAGGAAATGATATGAATCTTGTTTTTGGCCATTTCGATACTAAGATCAACACTTTCGATCCTTCTCACCTGTTGTTTGATATTCCCACAATTACCCTCAAAGGCCTTAAAGGATATTTTTACCAGGAAGAACCATTGCAAAAATCTTTGGAAAAAACCGTGGCCGAAGCAGCGGCCCCACCTGAACATTATCTTCAGTTTCTGAATAAAGAAATGAATTTTTCGGACATTGATGTGGTTTATAAAAATATCCCCTCTCATTTAAATACATCATTCGTTATCGGTAAGGCATTGATTCATCCGAAAACAATTGATCTCAAAAATAGTATCATCACTTTGAACGATGCTACATTGACTAATTCTGATATAGCGGTCGAAACTGCTTCAACAGCTCCTGTAAAAAAATCTTTGGATACAGTGCTGACTGTAGCGCCTACACCATCTTTCAAAATAATTGCAAATGCAATAACTATTAAAAATTCTAATATTAAATACGATGACCAATCGCTTCCCCGCCAGCCGAAAGGAATAGATTATTCGCATCTTTATCTTCAGCAGCTTTCATTGAATGCAACCGGATTGCAATACAGTACCGATACGACTATTATCTCTGTAAAATCCGCAGCCATGAAGGAAAAAAGCGGTTTTATCCTTGATAATCTTTCAGCTGATTTTTCTATGAATCCGACAGGGGTTTCGTTGCAAAATTTGTTGATTCAAACGCCTGGTTCCGAAATAAAAAAGTCAGCAATAATTACCTATCCGTCATTGGCCGCGATCGCAAAAAATCCGGGTGTGCTTGGCCTTGATCTTGATCTGCAGAATAGTAAAATAACTGTTAAAGACCTGCTTACTTTTATGCCTTCTATGTCGGCGCAAACTTCTTCTTTATCGCCAAATTCAACATTGTACGTAGATGCCCGCATAACCGGAAAAGTAGATAATCTTAATTTTCAGAAATTAATGTTGAGAGGATTAACTGCAACGGATATCAATGCAACCGGCGTAATAAAAGGCTTGCCTGATCCAAAAAAATTAAACATGGATTTGGTTATCAATAAATTTCAATCTTCAAAAAAAGATTTGCTTTCTTTTATCCCGAAAAATACTTTACCACCAAATATTACTTTGCCTGAAAGTATGTCTGCCAGCGGCAGGATAAAAGGTGGCATGAATAACCTCAATACAAATATTGCTATAAATACGAGTCTTGGCAGCGCAAAAATAAATGGTAGCCTTATAAATATTACTGACAAAAACAAAGCGCAATATGATCTTGTATTGAATGCCGGAAATTTGCAATTAGGCATGATAATGCAAAATCCTAAGCAGGGTTCTTTATCGGGAGATTTCAAAGTAGAAGGAAACGGCTACGATCCCAAAACCGCCAATGCGGCCTTCGATGGAACGATTTCAAATATTACATTGAATAATTATAATTATAAAAATATAAAAGCTAATGGAAGCATTATTAAAAAAGTTTACAAAATAAACGCCGCTATTCATGATCCAAATCTTGATGCGGTTGTTGCTGCTAATGGCAATTTCTCCGGAAAATATCCGACAGTTCGCCTTAATGCAACGGTAGATAGTATTAAAACATTCCCGCTTCACCTCACACCGCAGCCTGTTTTTTATCATGGGCTGATAGAAAGTGATTTCACCAATATTGACCCTGACAGCCTTGCCGGAAATTTATTGGTTACTCATTCTGTTCTTGTAAATAACGGTCAAAGATTTACCGTAGATTCTCTTGCATTGATTGCCGATAACACTCCGGGAAATCAAAGCTTAATTTTAAAGACAGATTTTTTTACTGCCGCCATAAAAGGAAAATATAAGCTTACCCAATTGGCAAATGTATTTCAGCAAGCCATTGATCCATATTTTTCAATGAGCAAAACCAGGAATACCCAAAAAGTAGATTTTTATCATTTTTCTATCGAGGCCGGAATAGTTGATAATCCTGCATTGCGTGCGTTTTTGCCGCAATTAACCCAATTGAAGCCAATTAATCTTTCCGGAAATTTTTCCAGCGATAATGGATGGAATATATTCATAAAATCGCCAAGAGTTGTTTATGGTACTTACATAATTGATTCGCTGAATTTGAATGCGGTAACAAAAAATGGCGCGCTGGTTTTTAATACTTCTTTGCAGCAATTCAAAAGCGGCACGTCACTTAGCGTCTATGCTACAACGTTAGATGGAACTCTTCAAAATAATAATCTTGATTTTTCGCTAAAGATCAAAGATCAAAAATCAGTTAATAAATACATACTTAGTGGCTCCCTGGACCTGCCTTCAGCCGATGATTATGTTTTTAGCCTAAAGCCTGATAACCTCTTATTGAATTATGAAAAATGGACAATTAATGCCGATAACAAAATTCAATATTTGAATAAAGATATTAATGCGCATAATTTTATTTTAAGTAAAGGAGCAGAACAATTAAGCATTAACAGCATGGGGCCGGGGGTAAATGAACCACTACAGATTGATTTCAAAAATTTTACAATTGCAACGCTCACAGGATTTGTTCAGAGTGATTCATTGATGGTAAATGGTATGCTGAATGGAAACGCTATTGTTAAGAATATACAGACGCAACCAACTTTTACAACTGATATCACAGTAAACAATTTAAGTGTTTATAAAGACACTATCGGGAACCTGACAGCGAAAGTAAATAACAATGTAGCTAACACTTATCATGCAGATGTAAGCCTTACCGGGCGCGGCAATGAAGTAAATGTAAACGGAGATTATTTAGTGAATCCAACTAACAGCAGTTACGATTTTGTAGTGAATATAGTTACGCTGCAAATGAAAGCTTTGGAGGGCTTTACAGATGGAGCGCTCAAGGATACCCGCGGTAATTTATACGGAAAGATTGCTTTAAACGGAAGCCTTCAAAAGCCTAATATTGACGGTAAACTTCAATTTAATAATACTGCTTTCAATGTTCGCATGCTTAATAATCTTTTCAAAATTGATAAAGAAGCCATTGCTGTTATAAATAATAAAGGAATTGAATTCAACAATTTCACAATCCACGATACAGCTAACAATGCGATTGTGATCGATGGAGCGGTTAACACACCGGATTTCTTTAATTATAGTTTTGATTTAAAAATTACTGCAAAGAATTTCCAGGCGGTCAATTCCACCAGCAAAGACAACCAGCTTTTTTACGGTAAAATGGTTTTTTCGACCAACCTCACCATTAAAGGGACACCCACTCATCCAGTTGTAGATGGAGATTTGACTATCGATGATAAAACGAATTTTACGGTAGTTCTTCCGCAAGAGGAGCCTGGCGTGGAAAGCAGGGATGGCATCGTTCGCTTCGTTGATAAAAAATCAATAGCGGAAGATTCATTATTTATGGCTCCTTACGATTCTCTAAAAGTTTCACCATTGGTTGGCTATGATGTTTCACTAAATATCAATATTGTAAAAGAAGCTGTTTTCAATGTGATCGTTGACGCAGGTAATGGAGATTTTTTAAGGATCAAAGGTGCCGGTCAATTGACTGGCGGAGTTGATGCAAGCGGCAAGATCACGCTGGTAGGTTCTTATGAAATTGAAGAAGGCTCTTATGATCTTTCTTTTAATTTTTTGAAAAGGAAATTTATAATTCAAAAAGGAAGCAGGATAGTATGGACAGGAGAGCCAACAACAGCACAGATCGATGTGACAGCAATTTATATAGCCAACACAGCTCCGCTCGACTTATTGCAAGGACAAACAGTCGGGGATGAAAATATTTACAAACAAAAATTACCTTTTGAAGTTCATCTTTTATTACAGGGAGAAATTTTGAAACCCCTGATAAGTTTTGATATAATTCTGCCGGAAGAAAAAAATTACAATGTTTCAAAGGATATCATCAATACTGTCGAAACCAAGTTAGCGCAGATGCGGCAGGAAACCGGAGAAATGAATAAGCAGGTTTTTGCGCTTTTATTATTAAATCGTTTTGTAGGTGAAAATCCATTCGCCAGCAGCGGTGGTTCTTTTGATGCGGGTACGTTCGCTATGCAAAGTGCGAGCAGGTTATTATCTGAACAATTGAATCAGCTCACTCAAAATCTCGTACAAGGTGTGGATATTAATTTCGACCTGGCCACCACACAAGATTATACTACAGGAAGTGCTCAAAACCGCACGGATCTGAATGTGGGTGTCTCAAAAAGATTATTGAGTGACCGCCTCACGGTTACCGTGGGAAGCGATTTTGAATTGCAGGGACCGGCACAAACTAACCAGGGCCAAAATAATTTAGCAGGCAATATCGCAATCAATTATAAATTAAGTAAAGATGGCAGATACATGCTGAGGGGTTATCGTAAAAATGATTATACGGGGGAAATAGAGGGTTATGTGATTGAGACAGGAATTGGTTTTATTATTTCTGTTGACTACAATAAGTTTAAAGAGATTTTCACCACCAAAGAACAAAGAAGGAAGAAACGCGAAATTAGCAAGGAAAATAAAAAGACCACGAAAGCAGATAATGCGAAAAAAGAAAATGAGCAAACAATTACTCCACCATCAAAAGCTCCTGATAATGGGAAATAGATCATTCGCGCTTCTTTTTATTATTGCGTGCTTATTTTTTGTTTCATGTAGCAGCACGAAACTGGTACCCAAAGGAGATGCATTATATACTGGCGCTACCATAAAAGTTAAAGACAGTACACTTTCGAAAAAAGAAAAAAATCATATAATAGATCAGACTGAACATCTGCCCCGCCCTTTGCCCAACACTAAGTTTTTAGGCATTCCTTTCAAATTGCTTTTATATAATCTTGCAGGCGATACTTCCAAACATAATTTTATTAAAAAATTCCTTAGAAAAATTGGTCAGCCACCCGTTTTATTAAGCAGTGTGAATCTAAGTTATAATGTAAAAGTGCTTATAAATTATCTTCAGAATGTAGGTTATTTCAAAGTAGAAGCGTCCGGAGATACTATTGTTAAAAAAAGACAAGGGCATGCATATTACACACTGACGCCGGGCCCGGTTTATACAATTAAAGAAGTTACTTTCGAAACAGATAGCACGTCGCTGGGCAGAGCTATTAAAGACACCAAATCCGGCAGCATTCTACATCCCGGGGATCCATTCAATCTTGAAGTGATAAAAGGGGAACGCACCAGAATTGACGCTGTATTGAAAGAAGAAGGCTATTATTTCTTCAATCCCGAGCTGTTGGATTTAGTTGCTGACACGTCTATCGGCGGCCATAAATTAAATATGTATCTCAACGTAAAGCCAAAGACTTCGGAAGTTGCGAAAAAGCCTTACATTATTGACACTGTTTTTATCTATCCTAATTACCGGCTCAATGCAAAACGCGCAGACACTGCTACTGAATCTGCTCAGGACTATTTGTATAATGGCTATTACATAGTGGACCCCGCACATAAATTTAAGCCCCAATTGTTTCCACGAATGATGCGTTTTGATTCCGGAGATGTATATAACCGTACTGATCATAATCTCACTTTGAGCAGGTTAATTAATCTTGGTGTGTTCAAATTTGTGAAAAACAGGTTTGACATTTCGCCCGATTCAGAAGCTGATACGGGAAGGTTAAATACGTATTATTATCTGACTCCCTTGCAGAAAAAATCTTTGCGTGCCGAGATTTCCGGAAACACAAAGTCTAACAATTATGTAGGTTCCCTGGTTACGCTTACTTTTCTTAATCGAAATACTTTCCGGGGAGCAGAACAATTAGATATTCATGCAAACATTGGAAGTGAAGTACAATATAGCGGCTACCAAAGCGGGTTCAATACTTACAGGGCAGGAGGAGGAATTACGTTTACGATTCCGAAATTTGTAGTGCCATTTTTTAAATTCAATACTACCAACGCTTATATTCCCAAAACAAAGATCGATTTAAGTTATGATGTTCTCAACAGGAGAAAATTATATACACTGAATTCTTTTAGGGCTGATCTTGGCTATGTTTGGAAACCTAATATAAAAGTAACCCAGGAGTTCAATCCATTTTCAATAAACTATGTGAGAGCGCTTAATGTAACGCAGTTATATACAGACAGCATAAAAGGAGACCCAATATTAAAACATGCGATAGATACGCAGTTTGTTATAGGCTCAAACTATTCTTATACAAAAGATCCATTTGTAAATAATCCCAACGGATCAGGTTTTTTCTTTAATGGATTAGCAGATTTTTCAGGAAATGCAGTAGGCTTGCTCATTCCAAAAGATCCTGCAACTAATCAAAAAAGAATTTTTGGGACACCGATTTCCCAATACTTAAAAGCTCAATCAGATCTGAGATATTTCCGGGCTTTGAATGCTAAAACAAGATTGGCAAACCGCATTATAATTGGCCTGGGAATTCCATATGGAAACTCATCACAGCTTCCATACATAAAACAATATTTTATCGGAGGAAATAATAGTATCCGCGCATTCCGGAGCCGCTCTATCGGCCCGGGAACTTATAGAGACCCGCGTGCAGACAGCCTTAAATTTTTCCCGGATCAATCAGGAGACATTAAGCTTGAAATGAATACAGAATTGCGGTATAAACTAAACTCTATACTCGAAGGAGCTTTCTTTGTGGATGCAGGAAATATCTGGCTATATAATAAAGACACATTAAGGCCTGGCGCAGAGTTTACAAAAAACTTTTTAAATCAACTTACGATTGGCACTGGTGTGGGGTTGCGACTTAATCTAACTATTTTATTATTGAGAATAGATCTCGGGATGCCTGTTCGTGAACCATGGCTGCCTGCGGGCCAAAGATGGGTTTTAAATCAGATTGATTTCGGAAGCAAAGATTGGCGGAGAAAAAATTTAATATTGAATTTAGCCATCGGATATCCGTTTTAGTAATTGTACTGTCTGCATCACATTTTACAACTCGCATAAACGAAAAAGTAGTTTTTTGCATTTCTGTATGCTAATACCAACATGGATTAATTGAAAAAGCCATCGCAATGCAAGCTTAGCTGCTCTTACACAGAAATAAAGTAATTAGTAAAGAATGGCTAAATATGTCCTATCTAAATAATCTTTAGTTTTGGCGTTAATAAAAAAAAGCATGAATATAGAGATGAATAAAAATGAAGATGCTAACAAATTGGGATGGAGCAATATCAAAAAATTACTGGAAAAAATAGAAGAAGGGGGCGGCAAAAAAGCGATTCAAAAACAAAAGGACCGAAATAAGCTAACAGCACGGGAACGGATAGAATATCTTGTAGATAAAGGGAAAACTTTTGTTGAAATTGGTGCGTTTGCAGGTTATGGAATGTATGAAGAATATGGCGGATGCCCTGCTGGCGGAACTGTTGCGGGCATTGGCTATGTCAGCGGAAAACAATGTGTGATAGTCGCCAACGATCAAACTGTAAAAGCCGGAGCATGGTTTCCTATTACCGGAAAGAAGAATTTGCGGATGCAGGAAATCGCCATGGAAAATAATTTGCCGGTAATTTACCTCGTTGACAGCGCCGGAGTTTTTCTACCGATGCAGGACGAAATTTTTCCTGATAAAGAACACTTTGGGAGAATATTCCGAAACAATGCAAAGATGAGCGCGATGGGTATTACACAAATATCGGCAGTGATGGGGCCCTGTGTTGCAGGCGGGGCTTATCTTCCAATAATGAGCGATGAAACAATTATGGCAGAAGGCAATGGTTCTATTTTTTTAGCAGGCCCATATTTGGTTAAAGCTGCAATAGGGGAAATTACTGATAATGAAACCCTTGGTGGGGCTTCAACTCATACAGAAATTAGCGGCATCGCAGATTATAAATTCAAAACCGAAGAAGAATGCCTTGATTGCGTAAAAAAAATTATTTCCAAAATCGGCAGTTTTCCAAAAGCAGGTTTCGATAGGATTGAATCCATTGCGCCAGCAAAAAAACATGATGAAGTTTATAATATTTTTCCTGAAGGAAACGGGAAGCCTTATGACATGCACGAAATAATTGACACAATTGTTGACGCTCACTCGTTTGATGAATTTAAAGAAGAATATGGCAAAACCCTTATCTGTGGATATGCACGAATAGATGGATGGGCTGTTGGGATTGTCGCTAATCAACGGTTGAACATAAAAAATAAAAAGGGCGAATTGCAAATTGGCGGTGTAATCTATAATGATAGCGCCGACAAAGGAGCCCGCTTTATTATGAATTGCAACCAGAAAAAAATTCCTTTAATATTCTTTCAGGACATAACCGGCTTTATGGTAGGCACAAGAAGTGAACATTCCGGGATAATAAAAGACGGTGCGAAAATGGTGAATGCGGTTGCCAATTCTGTCGTGCCAAAGTTAACTTTCATTTTTGGCAATTCTTATGGTGCAGGAAATTATGCGATGTGTGGCAAAGCTTACGATCCGCGTTTTATTTATGCATGGCCATCCGCAAAGATAGCTGTAATGGGAGGTGAGCAGGCCGCTAAAACTTTATTGCAAATAGAAGTAGCTTCTTTAAAATCAAAAGGAAAAGAAATAACTCCTGAAAATGAGGAAAAGCTTTTAAAGGAAATGATGGATAAATATGCATCTCAGACTACGGCTGTTTATGCTGCATCACGGTTATGGGTAGACGCAATAACTGATCCCAAAGAAACCAGGAACATTATTTCAGAAAATTTATCAGCGGCTAATCATAATTCAAAAATTGAAGAATTTAAAACCGGGGTTTTCCAGGTATGATTTTTTTTGATAAAATAAAAACAGGTATTTCTACATTTTCGCTTATCAGATTATTAATTTCATGCTTTATTTTCAGTGAATAAAACTTTAGTCAATATTTATACAGACGGATCTTCCCGCGGAAACCCTGGCCCGGGCGGCTATGGAGCGGTTTTAATTTGGAAAAACATAAAAAAAGAATTATCACAGGGATATAGATTGACAACCAATAATCGTATGGAACTGATGGCTGTGATTGCCTCATTGGAAGCGCTTAAAAAGAATGAACTTGAGCTGACCATTTACTCAGACAGCAATTATGTAGTAAAAGCGGTGATGGAGGGTTGGCTAAAAAAATGGTTGCGGACGAATTTCAAAGGAGGCATAAAGAACAGCGATTTGTGGCTGCGTTATCATGCGCTTTCACAAAATTACCAGGTTCATTTCAAATGGGTAAAAGGCCATGCAGAAAATGCAATGAACAACCGGTGTGATGAATTGGCAACGCAGGCTGCCGATGGTAAAAGTTTGTTGGTCGATGAAGGCTATGAACGATCTTTAGGAATGATGAATTGATGCTATCAATTGAATAAAAAAATTTAATTGTTACCTTTTTTAAAACTTTTTTTTCACCGTAATTATAACGCGATGCAGGAAACAAAAAATCAAGGAAAGGCCGGTGACCATTTAGCAAACGAACGTACATTTCTTGCATGGATAAGAACGTGTATTGGTATTATGGCTTTCGGTTTTGTAGTGGTCAAATTTTCATTATTTGTAAAGCAGATTTCAGTGTTGCTTGGTAAGGAAAATGTTATTCAAAACAGGAGTTATTCTGTAATTGTAGGTATAGTTCTTGTAGCAGTGGGTTCCATTACATCTATCTTATCTTATATACGGTATAGGCGAACAGAAAAGCAATTAAAAGAAAGTTACTATCATCACTCCTCATTACTTCTCACCGTTCTTACAGCATTTATTTTTTTAGTGAGTATTTTATTGATTGCTTATCTAACAAAAAGTACCGGGCTTTAAAAGATCCGCGGTAAAAGAAGGCTAATGTTGAGTTAATTGCTTTTGATGATTTGCAATTACTTATTTGCAGCGGTTTTCAAATCATCAGTTTATAAGTTATTTTATAGTCTTTCGGTTTAGAACCATAGGGGATTTTAGAAAGTTATATTTCTTATTTTTGCAAAAATTCTTACATGAAAATTACTAAACAAATAGCAGGCAGTTTTATATTATTGATCATTATTGCTTCTCTTTATAGAATCATGCCAGGCCGCCCTTATGGCTTTGCTCCACAGATTGCAATGGCTATATTTGGAGGCGCTATTATAAAGGATAAGAAATTCGCTTTCCTTCTTCCACTTTTAGCAATGTTTGTTTCAGATGCCTTGTATCAATTATTATACATTAATGGCGTAGGTATTATTCCGGGTTTTTATGAAGGCCAGCTTGTTAATTATTTATTGTTTGCAGGCCTCACTGTGTTTGGATTATTTATTAAAAACTTTAATGTTAAAAATATTGCCTTAGCTTCCTTATCAGCTCCAACCGCTTATTTTTTAATTTCTAATTTTCTTGTATGGGTGAGCTCATCCCCATTATCAGGATTAAACAGGCCAAAAACATTTTCCGGCTTAATGATGTGTTATGTTGATGGATTGCCTTTTTATCCATGGAGCCTTGCAGCCACTTTTATTTTCTCCACGATATTATTTGGAAGTTATTATTTTATGTCGAAGGAGTCAGCAGAAAGAGTGATGGTAAAATAATGTCGGTTCCTAATGTCGGATGTACGATTTTAATGTCTTGAAAACTTGAAAATTGAATATTGATCATTAATTATTAATTATTCTTCTTTTCATTTATTATTTTTTCCTTGGCGCATCACAACCATACAGGATTTCTTGGAGAAAAGATGGCTGCCGGATATCTTTTGCAAAAAGGATTTTCAATCCTTCATCAGAACTGGCGGCATAGCCATTGGGAAGTTGACTTTATCGCTTCATTAAATAATACTTTACATTTTATAGAAATAAAAACAAGAAGAACGCAGAAATTTGGCTACCCCGAAGAAGATGTTACCAAAAAGAAAATAGAAAATCTGATCAATGCATCAGAAGAATATCTTCATTTAAATCCGCAATGGAAATTGATACAGTTTGATGTTCTTTCTATAACGATTCTAAAAAACCAACCGGTGGAATTCTTTTTTATAGAAGATGTTTATGTAATTGATAATTAATTTCCGTTCATCATTAAATCTGCCAAAACCATCGCCGTTACTGCTTCCAGCACTACAGGGACTCTCAACGCTATACACAGATCATGTCTGCCTTTTACGGAAAAAGATTCAATATTCCCATTTTCTACATTTAGAGTTTGCTGTTCTTTCGGGGTGGAAGAAGTAGGTTTTACAACGATACGAAATACCAATTCATTTCCATTGGTAATTCCGCCAACTATTCCGCCGGCATTATTCGTTTCTGTAGTTCCATCTGCGTTTATGATTGCATCGTTATGTTCGATCCCAAACATTTTTGCGGCAGCGAAACCTGCGCCAAACTCAATTCCTTTTACCGCTGGAATTGAGAAAACCGCATGGCTTATTAATGATTCTGCAGAATCAAAAAATGGCTCGCCGAGCCCAACCGGTAAATTGGAAACCCTGCATTCTACGATACCTCCAACAGAGTCTTTTGCATCAATCGCTTTTTGTAATCCTTTTTCTAAATTTTTTTCGCCGCCGATTTCGAGTATGCCTGACTGTATAGTTATCTTTTTATCGCCAGAAAAAGATTGAATTGTTTTTTTTGCTACAACTCCGGCAGCAACCAAAGCTACCGTCAGCCTTCCGCTAAAATGGCCGCCACCGCGATAATCTTCAAAGCCATTAAATTTTTTATGAGCTACAAAATCCGCGTGGCCCGGCCGGGGAACAGCTCTTTGCTTTTCATAATCACCGCTCCTGGTATTGCTATTCTTAAACAAAATGGTCATTGGCGAACCTGCACTTTTACCATTAAAAACACCACTGATTATCTCAGGGATGTCATCTTCTTTTCTTGGGGTCGTGCCTTTGGCGCCGGGCTTTCTTCTTTCGATGTCCTCTTTGAAATCATCCGGCGCAATATCAATTCCCGGCGGGCAACCGTCAATTACAACACCTACATATTCGCCATGCGATTGCCCAAGAATCTGTACACGAAAATTGTTTCCAAAAGAATTCATTTTTGTTATTTTGGCCTCTCTGCCCTCCGAAGGAGGGTTCTAAGGCAAGTCTCTAAAATTTAAATCTTTTTCAGTAATCGAAACCCTAACTAAACTCTTCTAAACCCTCAACCCTCAACTCTTCTCAGTATCCATATTCTCTCAGTTGCAATTCATTATCTCTCCATTTCGGCCGCACTTTTACAAACAATTCAAGAAACACTTTTCTACCAATAAATTCTTCAATATCTTTTCTCGCCAAAGTGCCTAATTGTTTTATCATTTTCCCTTCATGTCCTAAAACAATTCCTTTTTGCGTTTCTCTTTGCACAATAATATCTGCCGAAATTTTAGTAAGGGTTGTTTTCTCTTTGAACTCCTGAACCAGAACAGTTGCAGAGTAAGGAATTTCTTCAGAGTATAAATAAAATATCTTTTCTCTGATCATTTCTCCTACAAAAAATTTCATTGGCAGATCACTCAAATTATCATCCACATAAAATGGCTCGCCTTCAGGCAGCATGCAAATAATTTCTTCCAATAATTTTTTGATGCCTTTTTCTCTTAACGCAGAAATTTGGATCACCTTTTTACAATATCTTTTTTCTGAAAAAAAACTAACGGCTTTATCAATAGTTTCTTCATTGGCAACGTCTGTTTTATTGAGCACAACAAATGCAGGAACTTTTAATGACAAGGAAGAAAATATTTCATCAGCTTCATGCAAATCATCTTTTATATCCACGATAAGCAAAGCCACATCTGCATCTTCGAGGCTGCTTTTTACCGCCTGCATCATTTTTTCATGAAGCTTATATTTTGGCTCAATAATTCCCGGTGTGTCCGAAAAAATAATCTGGTAATTTTCATTGGTAAGAATTCCTTTAATTCGATGACGCGTAGTCTGCACTTTTGGAGAAACAATAGCTAGTTTCTCTCCCATCAATGCATTGAGTAAAGTGCTTTTGCCTGCATTCGGTTTTCCAAAAATATTTACAAAGCCTGATTTCATAACTACTGCGAAATTAATCCTTTGAAAATAAAATGTTTGAAGCAAACTCTTTGATGGGAAATAGTTTTATTTCTTAAATTGTTTTATTTATTTCGCAAACGTTGATATCAATGTTAAATAATTGTAATTTCAATATTAAATAATAATTAATTAATCTGGAAATTTCCCCAGCCTTTTTCAAAAAAAATATATATAATGTATTAATTGAACTACCTAAAAGCAAAAGTGCTTTCAAAAAAGGACTCTAAAACCGCAATGAATTTAATAGAAAAGCAAATACGATATGCATATAATTGACCATCTCTTCGGGCACGGCACGGATCTGAACGCTTTGCAAATGAGCGTGCGCGCTATTGTGATTTTTTTTATTACGCTTGTCCTGATCCGGTTTACAGGCATGCGCGTTTTCGGAATTAAATCAGCTTTTGATACCTGCATCATCATCATGCTGGGCGCGGTTTTGTCCCGTGCTGTGGTTGGAGCTTCTCCTTTCATTCCGACAATAGTTGCAGCGGCGGCATTGGTGATTGTTCATAAAATAATTGCCCATATAAGTGTGGGCCATCAATTCATCAGCCACCTGGTGAAGGGAAAACCTCTTTCCCTTTATAAAGATGGGATTCTCAATGATAAAAATTTAAGAAGATGCGCGCTTAGCTATGGAGATGTGATGGAAGAAGTAAGATTAAAATTGAATCAAAACAGCATGGAAAAAATTGATGAAATTTTTATGGAACGGACAGGGAAAATAAGTGTGATTGAAAAAAAAATGTGAACATTTTAAAATTTGAAATTGTCTAACATAATCATTTTTCATCCATTTAACGAATTAACAAATAAACCATTTAACGAATTAAATCCATTTGAGAAATTCAGGAAACGCCTGCGCCCAGGTAGCTACATCATGCCGGCCATCTTTCAATTCAAGATAGCGAATATCAGTTTCCGGATTATAGCCTTTTTTTACCAGTTCATCAATCAGGGAAAGTGCATCGTCAATTGAATCAATAATTCCGTTATTATTTCTGTCGGCAAATTCATCAAGCGTGCCGGTTTCAAAAAAGAATTTCAGCCACGGAGAATAGTTCCCGGTCTTTATTTCATTGTGCATGATCCTGTGTTTCTCTTCTATAAATTCCGGGTCATTCTGCGACAAAGTTCGCCACCACAAGGAGCCACTGAATACACCAACTTTCGAAAATTCTTCTGCATGGTTCCACACAATATCCAAAGCGCTCAATCCGCCCAGTGAAAATCCACAAAAAGATTTTTCCGCAAAAGATAAAATATCATATTCGTTCCTTATAAACGGAAGTAATTCTTCAAAAATAAACTGTGTATATAATGCCGCTTTCGTTCCCTGCCCTTTGAAATTTAAAATATTTGCAGTGCCATATTCATTTCTTCTATCTTCGCCGCAATGAATGCCCACGCATAATAAAGGCTTCATCTTTTCTTCATATAATTGTTCCAAAATATTCTGAAAGTTCATCGTCAGCAGATCCTGTCCGTCATTGATCAAAAGGAGGCTTACATTATCATTAATTGATTTTCCGGCGGGGAAATAAAGATCAATAATTACTTTTCTTTGTAAAAATTCGGATGAAAGTATGTGTGTATAGGTTAGGATACTTTGAATTTTTTCCATTTGCATATAGCTTTCAAAAATAAGCAAATAATAATCTTCAACAAACCCTTTTGATCATTAGCGCAATAATTAATGATGAAAAACTATAAAATGGTTTTCCCGAAGCAATAAAATATTTTTTTCTGAAATAAATTTTCAATCAATAAATTTCGCCGCAATAAATATTGTTATATTAGCAATCAGAAAATGCAGGAGATATAATTACAATAACTTGTTTCTTTAATTCAAAAAAAATATTATGAAAAAAATTGGAATCTTATTCGGAAGAGAAAGAAGTTTTCCTGAAGCATTTATTGAAAGAATTAATTCAAAAAAAGTTGAAGGAATTATCGCCGAACCTGTCCATATTGATAAAGTGATACAGGGCGAAAGCAGCGGCTACGCCGTAATTGTAGACCGCATTTCGCAGGATGTCCCTTTTTACAGGGCGTATTTAAAAAATGCTGCACTGTGCGGAGCGGCTGTTATCAATAATCCTTTTTGGTGGAGCGCCGATGAAAAATTTTTTAATAATTGCCTGATGACAAAAATTGATGTGCCTGTTCCAAAAACGGTGATCATACCTTCAAGCTCTCTACCGGCGGACACTTCTGATCAATCCTTTAAAAACCTTGCTTACCCGCTTGATTGGGAAACTATTTTTAATCACATCGGATTTCCTGCTTACATGAAACCCCATGCCGGCGGCGGATGGAAAAGCGTATACAAAGTAACCGGAGTTGATGATTTTTTTACAAAACATGGCGAGACAGGAGAGTTGATCATGATGTTGCAGGAAGAAATTATTTTCGATGAATATTACCGTTGTTATTGCATCGGCGGCAAAGATGTGCGAATCATGAATTATGAGCCACGCAATCCACATCATCTTCGTTATGTAGCCGATTTTAAACCAGATGAAAAAAGATTGCAATTAATGACTGATATCGTTTTGAAGATCTGCAATTATTTAGGCTATGATTTCAATACGGTTGAGCTTGCTATTCGCGACGGTGTGCCCTATGCCATTGACTTTTGCAATCCGGCTCCAGATGCTGAAGTAACCAGCGTAGGACAGGAAAATTTTGATTGGGTTGTGGAAACCGCTGCTAATTTTGCCATTAAAAAAGCGCAAGAAAATCAAGAGGGAAAAGACAATCTTACCTGGGGGGAATATGTAAAAAGAAGTGTTTCAGGAAAAAGTTTGATTAGCTGATCAGCCAATGTAATTTGAAATTTGAAAAATGTGAAAACAATACAACCACGAAACAATTCACTAATGCAATCAATTAACTAATCAACCAATTAACCAACCATGGCCGCAATTTCATATAAACATTTCACACTGGGGATTGAAGAAGAATACATGGTAATAGATCCGGTAACGCGCGAGTTGAAAAGCCATGAACAAAGGATCGTGCAGGAAGGCGAAAAAGTGATCAAAGATAAAGTGAAAGCAGAGATGCACCAGGCAGTAGTAGAAGTGGGCACAGATATTTGCCAGAATATTGATGAAGCTTATGTGGATGTAGCCACTCTCAGAAAAACCATTAGCGCAATTGCCGGCGATCTTGGGCTCTGGGTTGCCGCATCGGGCACGCATCCATTCAGTCATTGGGAAAGCCAATTGATCACTGATCATGCCCGTTACAACGCTATTGTAAATGAATTACAGGAAGCGGCACGAAGTAACTTAATCTTCGGCTTGCACGTGCATGTGGGAATGGAAAAGCGTGAAATGGCGATTCATATTGCGAACTCGGCAAGATATTTTTTGCCACATGTGTTTGCATTGAGCACCAATTCTCCTTTTTGGGAAGGCAGGCATACTGGATATAAATCTTTCCGGACAAAAGTTTTTGATAAATTTCCACGTACAGGAATTCCTGATTTTTTTGAAAACATAGAATCTTATGATAATTATATAAAGCTTTTGGTAAAAACCAATTGCATTGATAACGCGAAAAAAATCTGGTGGGATCTAAGGGTGCATCCATTCTTTAATACCGTTGAGTTTCGCATTTGCGATGTTCCGATGACAGTGATGGAGACCATTACCATTGCTGCGCTTTTCCAGGGTATATGCGCCAAGCTTTTTAAACTCCGATCCGAGAATTTGAATTTCATGATGTATCCACGCATGCTCATCAATGAAAATAAATGGCGCGCAGGCCGTTATGGAATTGAAGGCAGCATGATTGATTTTGGAAAAGAATCAGAAGTGAATACACGGGTTTTGATTTATGAATTGCTTGATTTTATTGATGACGTTACCGGGCCGTTAGGAATTAAAAATGCAATAGGCAATGTCCACAAAATGCTCGAAGAAGGCACCGGCGCAGACAGGCAGCTAAAAGTTTTTGAGCAAACGCAAAGCCTTCCTACGGTTGTTGATTATATACACTCGCAGTTTTTGGCGGGGCTTTAGAGAAGTTGTGAAAAGCTAAAAAGTAGAAATTAGTCATTTTAACATTTAATCTGCATTAAAAATATTCCTGATTTTCGTCTGGGTTCTCCATGCTGATGCCTCCACTTTTACGGCCTCTTCTATCAATAGAGATAATTCAGCAGCAGTGAGCGGTTAGGGAAATGATTATACTCATTTTCATCTGGTTTATAATCTAACAAACCGAAAACTTTGCTATGTTGTTCGGAAAAGACAAACAATTATCAGGAGGTTAAACTTTAGATTTATATTTGAAAAGTGAAAGATTTGTTGGAACATATTGAATCATTAAAAAGGTTACTTAACGAACTGGAACCATTAAGCCATGAGAACCAACAGCGACTTGATAAAAAATTTCGTTTGGAATGGAACTATAATTCCAATCATATAGAGGGAAATACACTTACCTATGGTGAAACTGAATTGCTTCTGATTTTTGGTGATACTAAAGGTCAACATGAAATTAGAGAGTTTGATGAAATGCGCGGGCACGATATTGCATTAAAACTAATTCAGGATTTGGCAAATGATACTGAAAGAGGCTTAACAGAAACGTTTATAAGGCAAATTAATGCAACAATTCTTAAAGAACCATTTTACAAAGAAGCTAAAACACCTGATGGCCAATCAACAAGAAAATTGATTAAAATAGGCCAATACAAATCTCTTCCCAATCATGTACAATTAGTTACTGGTGAAATGTTTTATTATGCATCTCCCGAAGAAACTTCAGCTAAGATGTTTGATTTAATGAATTGGTATAATGAAGAATCGCTGAATAAAAATTTACACCCTGTTGAAGTTGCGGCAGAACTACATTACAGATTCGTTTGTATTCATCCATTTGATGATGGTAATGGAAGAATTGCCAGGTTATTGATGAATTATCATTTACTTAAAAATGGAATGCCCGCTGTAATTATCAAATCTACAGATAAGAAAAAATATTTGTTTGCTTTGCATGAAGCAGATATTGGAAACATAGAATCATTTAAAAATTATATTGCTGAACAATTAGTCTGGAGTTATGAAATCTCGATTAAAGCAGCCAAAGGAGAAAGTATTGATGAATCTGGGGATTGGGAAAAAAAAGTGCAGATTTTGACAAAAAAAACTTTAAATAAAACAAGCATTAATAATATAAAAAATATTGAAACATCAAAAGAAATAATTGACAAGTCATTTACTCCATTAGTTCAGGGAATAAATAAAAAACTAATCCCTCTTTTTGATTTATATGCTGATCAAAGTTTTTACTTAGCATTAAATGGGAAGGGGACAAAAGCATCTAATTTTTTTCAGGATTTCCTTTCTATTAACCAATTTGTAAAGGAAGACTTGTATGACTTATTCTTTTCTCACAGTTTAAATACTTTTTTAAAAAATGGTATAAACGCATTTAATTCTAATTATAATATCGTATTTAAGTTCTCTGAGTCTATCTATGCTATTTCATATAAAAACACTTGGACACCAGATATTCAAAAAAATTACGGAGATTTTCTGACAACACAAGAAATTGAAAATATTGAAACATATATTGGTGAAGATATTTATAATCAAATTGAAAATAATTTGAAAAACTCCTAAACAAGACACATTACTTATAACACATTTTCAGTTTGAAAGAAATTAATCTTGATGAAAATATTATCATCAATTTGCTGCAACCGAAGTTTTTCATATTAAAAATGATTGTTAGTTAATGAGTCTCAAAAAGAAAGGACTTGATCCAAACTGCCTGAATACTACTTTTTAAATTGTTTAGCTTTTGACAATCGTATATAACTTTTCACTTTTTTTAAGATTTCTTTTCTTTTAACATGGCACCAATCTTGAACATTATACGTTTCACTCTAAAACTTCGTTTCTTTGAAGAACTTATTGACAGATTG
Organism: Bacteroidota bacterium; assembly: GCA_030853195.1. Taxonomy (GTDB): domain Bacteria; phylum Bacteroidota; class Bacteroidia; order Chitinophagales; family Chitinophagaceae; genus Ginsengibacter. Next base: position 115,337 of record JALYVO010000007.1, read on the forward strand.
TCAAGAGAAAATTAACTATGAATAAAAATTATTTCCTGGGCGGATCTGAAGATGAGATGGAATTTATGCCCATAATTCCCCTGCACGAAAATGATGACGCAAACGATGAACAAGTGATCCCTGCTGAATTGCCGCTGCTTCCCTTGAGAAATACCGTTCTTTTTCCCGGCGTTGTTATCCCTATTACTGTTGGCAGAGACAAAAGTATAAAGGCTGTAAATGATGCTTACAAGACTGACAAACTGATAGGTGTTGTGTCGCAAAAAGACAGCCTCGTGGAAGAGCCAACAGTCAGCGATCTCGTTGATATCGGAACCATCGCAAAAATTGTTAAGCTCATCAAGATGCCTGATGGCGGAACAACCGTGATCATCCAGGGCAAAAAAAGATTCAAGATTGATGAGATCACCTCAGACGACCCGTATTTTAAGGCGAAGATTACCGTGCTTGTAGATGAGGATTTGAAAGACGATCATGATTTTGATGCAATGGTTTCATCAATAAAAGAACTTTCCGGCCAGATCATACAACTTTCTCCCAACCTGCCTTCAGAGGCAACGATCATTCTAAAAAATATTGAAAATCCCGCTTTTCTTATCCATTTCGTAAGCAGTAATTTGAACAGCAATATTGTTGAAAAACAAAAGCTGCTCGAAATTCAAAATGTAAAAGCCAGGGCGGAAGTTTTGCTGAATTTGTTACAAACTGAATTGCAATATGCTGAATTGAAAAATAAGGTAACAAATAAAACCCGCGCTGAGCTTGACAAACAGCAAAAAGATTATTTTTTACAGCAACAGTTGAAGGCAATAAAAGAAGAATTAGGCGGAGACAATGTGGCTGAAGTAAAAGAAATGCAGAAGAAAGCTGAAGCAAAAAAATGGCCCGCTGCTGCGAAAGATATGTTTCACAAAGGCGTGGAAAAATTAGAGCGCATGCATCCTTCCACTCCCGATTATTCTGTGGTGTATAATCATCTTGATCTTATGCTCGACCTTCCGTGGGAAGATTATACCAAAGACCAATATGATTTCAAAAAAGCAAAAAAAATTCTTGATCACGATCATTATGGAATGGAAAAGATCAAGCAAAGAATTTTAGAATACCTCGCCGTGCTCAAATTAAAAGGCGATATGAAAAGCCCGATACTTTGTTTTGTAGGCCCTCCGGGAATTGGTAAAACTTCTCTTGGAAAAAGCATTGCCAACGCCATCAACAGAAAATATGTAAGAGTGAGTTTGGGCGGCCTGCATGATGAAAGTGAAATTCGCGGGCACCGGAAAACCTATATTGGAGCTATGCCCGGAAGAATTTTGCAATCCATCAGAAAAATAAAATCATCCAACCCTGTGATGATATTGGATGAAATAGATAAAGTGGGCACTGATTTTCGCGGAGATCCTTCATCTGCATTACTGGAAGTTTTGGATCCTGAGCAAAACAATAATTTTTACGATAATTATCTTGAGCTTGAATACGACCTGAGCAAAGTTCTTTTTATTGCGACAGCCAATAATTTACAAAATATTCAGCCGGCTTTGCGCGACAGGCTGGAAATTATTGATCTGAGCGGTTATGCAATTGAAGAAAAAATTGAAATCGCTAAACGTCATTTAGTGCCAAAACAAAAGGATGCGCATGGTTTAAAAGATGTTCCTTTCAAAATAAGTGATACAGTTTTGGAAAAGATCATCACGGATTTTACAAGAGAAAGTGGCGTGCGGGAATTGGACAGGCAACTGGCAAGCGTAATGAGAAAACTCGCGAGGGAATATGCTGAAAAAGGAAAATTAAAGCCAACGGTGAGCATCAATGATGTTGAGAAAATTCTTGGAAGATCTAAATATAATAATGAAATCTACAAAACCGCTAATATGGCTGGTGTGGCTGTAGGTCTTGCCTGGACTTATGTTGGCGGCGATATTCTTTTTATAGAATCCACTACCAGCGACAACGGGAAAGGCGATTTGAAACTGACAGGAAATCTTGGAAACGTAATGAAAGAAAGTGCTTCCACAGCTTTGAGCTATCTCCAATCTAATGCAAAAAAATATGGAATTGAACCTTCCGATTTTTACAAAAAGAATGTTCATATTCATGTTCCGGAAGGCGCTGTTCCAAAAGATGGGCCCAGTGCCGGAATTACCATGATGACTGCGCTGGCGTCTTCCTTTACCGGAAGAAAAGTAAAGCCTTATCTGGCGATGACCGGCGAAATTACTTTACGCGGTCAGGTGCTTCCTGTTGGCGGAATTAAAGAAAAAGTTTTGGCGGCAAAAAGATCGGGGATAAGAGAAATAATTATGAGCGTGCAAAATGAAAAGGATGTGACAGAGATCAATCCGAATTACATAAAAGGATTAAAAGTAAACTATGTAAAAACGATGCAACAGGTGCTGGATCTGGCATTAATATAGTCAATTTACAACAATTAGTATTTTTTCTATATTGTTCAAAACTGTTTCACCTGTTTTTTCGTATATAAATCTGTAGACAAAATCAACAGGTAATTCATGTTGGTTGTTTTAAAGGGTTAAAGAAGACTTCCTCCGGTTCACCGGGGGAATTCTTTTTTGATGATAATTGTGAAAAGCCAAAAAATAGATTTCGCCATTTTAATTTTTCAATCATCACCATTTTTTCTTCCACTGATTTCACAAATAAATCACAAACAAATTAAAAAAAATCAATTGCCATTAGTTCTTTTGAATTAATCTTAAAAGATAGAATTAGTTTTGTGAGCCTTTATAGCATCCATATTTCAAATATTTTAGGTGAAAAAAACACTTTTCTCAATTGCTGCCATACTTTCTGCAATTTTTTCTTTCGCTCAGCAAAAGCATACAATCAGCGGAATCGTAAAAGATCAGAAAACCGGAGAAACATTGATCGGGGCAAGCATAATTTTGCTCGAATCGCCGCGAGCCGGCGCTTTAAGCAATGGTTATGGATTTTATTCTATCAATGCGCCCGAAAGAAAATATATTTTGGTTGCCAGCTTTTCAGGCTACGAGGACGATTCGCTGAAAATTTCATTGACAAAAGATATAGTGAGATCAATTGAGCTAAGGCCGGAAGGTACTAAGTTGAATGAGATAAGAATAGCCGCCAGAAGAAGAGATAATATTACGCAAACATTGCCCGGAATGCAAAATATTTCAATAGAAGAAATTAAAAACGTACCGGTTTTATTTGGCGAAAAAGATATTCTAAAAACTATCCAGTTATTACCAGGTATCAAATCCGGTGGTGATGGATCTACAGGTTTTTTTGTCCGGGGTGGGGCAGCAGATCAAAACCTGATCTTGCTTGATGAGGCCACAGTCTATAATGCGTCGCATCTACTCGGATTTTTTTCTACTTTCAATTCAGATGCAATAAAAGATGTCACTATTTATAAAGGAGATATGCCCGCGCAATATGGCGGCCGCCTCTCTTCTTTGCTGGATATAAAAATGAATGATGGAAATAATAAAAATTATCACGTAACCGGCGGCATTGGCCTGATAGCGTCCCGTTTGAATGTTGAGGGACCGATCGTAAAAGACAAGGGCTCATTTATGATAAGTGCAAGGCGCACCTATGCCGATGTATTTTTGAAACTTTCAAAAGATACTAATGTTAATAAGAGCATACTTTATTTTTATGATATCAATGCAAAAGCTAATTACCAATTTGGTGAAAAAAATAAATTGTTTTTATCAGCATATTTAGGGCAGGATGATTTGGGATACAGTAACCAGTTCGGTATAAAATGGGGCAATGTTACCACCACATTGAGATGGAACCATATCTTCAGCAGCAAATTATTTTCTAACACTTCACTTATTTATAGTAATTATAATTACAACATCATCATAAATCAGACAACTAATAATCTTTCAATTCTTTCCAAAATAGAAGATTATACTTTAAAAGAAGACCTGCAATATTTTGGCGGAGCAAAAAATAAGATCAACTTTGGGTTCAATTTGACCAAACATATTTTTACGCCCGGGGAAATTCAAACATCGCTAACTTCGAGCTTTAATTCATTGAGTCTCCAACATAAATATTCTTTAGATGGCGCTGCATATGTTTCAGACGAATGGAATTTATCAGACAAAATCAAATTCAATACTGGATTACGTTTATCTTCATTCAACACACTTGGGCCAGGTAAGTTCTATACTTATGATAATAATGGTAAAGCAATTGATACCTCAACTTATTCTTCAGGTAAGATAGTAAAATCATATTTAAACCTTCAGCCGCGATTTGCTGCCAATTATCAATTGAATAAATTAAGTTCAGTTAAACTTTCTTATTCCAGAAATGTGCAAAATCTTCATTTGCTTTCCAATTCAACAGGGAGCAATCCTACGGATTTGTGGATACCGAGCAGCAACAATGTGAAACCGGAAATTGCTGACCAGGTTTCTTTCGGTTATTACAGAAATCTAAAAAGTAACCAATATGAATTATCAGCAGAAGTCTATTATAAATTTCTTCAAAACCAGATAGACTATAAAAATGGCGCTGTTCTGGTGGCAAACGAAGCTGTTGAATCGCAATTAGTGTATGGAAAAGGCAGGGCCTACGGATTGGAATTATTTGCGAAAAAAAAATATGGTAAACTAACAGGGTGGATCAGTTATACTCTTTCCCGCACCGAGCGAAAGATTGATCAAGTGAACAACAACTCCTGGTATCCTGCCACTCAGGATCAAACCCATAACATTGCAATTGTGGCCATATTGAAGGCTGGAAAAAAATGGACACTTTCCTCAGATTTTGTATTCAATACAGGAAATGCGGTCACATGGCCTTCCGGAAAATATTCGGTGAACGGCACTACTGTTTATTATTATAGTGAAAGAAACAGCTATCGAATGCCGCCCTATCACAGGCTCGATATGAGTGCAACTTTGCAAGGAAAGAAAACTTCTAAATTTGATGGCAGCTGGACTTTCTCCGTTTACAATGTTTATGGAAGAGAGAATCCATATTTTGTTCAATTTCAAAGCGATCCTAACAATATTCAAAGAACTCAGGCAATTCAGTATTCTTTATTTAGATGGGTGCCATCTATTACTTACAATTTTAAATTCTAAATAGGTGAAACCTTTTATAAAACCATACCTTATAAGCGCATTTATAGTTTTTTCGCTTTTTTCCAGTTGTAAAAAGGTAATTGATGTAAGTTTAAAAAATTCAAACTCGCAGGTTATCATTGCCGGGGAAATTAACAATCTTCCCGGGCCATACCAGGTAAGTATTACAAAGTCAATCAACTTTACAGAGAATAATATTTTCCCCCCCGTATCTGGCGCTTTCGTAACCATCAGCAGCGATGGATTTTCAGATACTTTAATGGAAACTGCGGCCGGGATTTATTCTACACATTCAATAATTGGCAAAACCGGTCACACTTATTCATTATATGCTTTGGCGGAAGGAAAAGTATATACAGCAACTTCTACCATGCCCCAGCAGGTTGCATTGGATTCTATAGATTTTTTGTCATCAAGAGATAAGGATGTTTTCCCTGTTGCTTATTTTCAGGATCCGCAAGGTATGGCTAACTATTATCAATTCATAGAATACCTTGATGGAGAAAGACTTACAAATGGCAGAGGAAATTTTGTTTTCGATGATCGTTTATCAGACGGAAGATATATTAGTCGTGTATTATATAATGATAGCACGAAAATCAAAAAGGGAACCACAGTAACCGTGCAGATGAATTGCGTTGATAAAGCGGTATACAATTATCTTACAGAACTTTTAAACGTATCCGGCGGCGGCGGCGCGGGCTTTTCTAGTCCGACACCTGCTAATCCAACAAGTAATATTTCGGGCGGCGCATTAGGTTACTTTAGTGCTAATGCTGTAAGCACAAGCAGCAGAAAAGTCCCTTAAAACTAAGGTGAAATCGATAGCGGCCATTTATTTGATCTCCAGAGAAAGTAACAGGTCTTTTTCGAAGTAGCCTTCGAGCCGATCGCCTACTATGCATTCCCCCACTCCCGCAGGCGTTCCTGTAAAAATAAGATCGCCAATATTTAGCGAAAAATAATTGGAAATATCCGCCACTATCTGATCTATTGAAAAGATCATTGATTTAGAATTGTCTTTTTGAACAACTTCTTTGTTTTTATGAAAAGAAAAATTGATATTTTTTTTATCTATTGCCGGTGTTATATCTATGAATTTACCAACAGCAGCAGAATTATCAAACGCTTTTGCTTTTTCCCAGGGAAGCCCTTTTTCTTTTAATTGATTTTGAATATCGCGCGCTGTAAAATCGATCCCCACTGTTATCGCATTATAATAATTAGAAGCATGCTTTTCCTGTACGTATTTTCCATTTTTACTGATGCGAACTACAAGCTCACACTCATAATTTAATTCGTTGGTAAATTCGGGATAATAAAAAGGCGTATGACCTTGCACCAGAGCGCTTTTAGGCTTCATAAAAATGACAGGCTCCGAGGGTATGCCATTATTTAATTCTTTCGCATGATCAGCGTAGTTTCGCCCTATACAAAATATTTTCATTTTTCAGCAGATTTAGCAAGGCTTTTCAAAGGTTGTGCGAAAATATAAAAAACAAATTTAAAAAAAAATTTATCTATAAAGTTCATATTTTAAAATTAATAGTGTTTATACAGTTCATCGTTCTTTCTATACCTATGGTCGCAAAATCCTCAATAACCTGTATTGATTTCTCAATTTTTAATTTTACAATAGACATTTCCTTCGGCAACCATTTACTCAAAACAAAATCAACCTGCATACCTTTAGGAAACTCATTTCCAATCCCGAATCGCAATTTTGGATATGCATCCGTTCCTAAAATGAGCTGTATATCCCGCAACCCATTGTGCCCGGCATCGCTCCCGCTTTTGCGCAAACGCAATTTATTCAAGGGCAGTGCGAGATCGTCCACAATTGTCAAAGAATTCTCAACCGGTATCTTTTCTTTATCCAGCCAATATTTTACCGCCCTTCCGCTAAGGTTCATAAATGTGGTTGGTTTTATACAAACGAAAATTTTAGATTTAAATTTTATCTCGGCAACATTTGCCAGCCGCTGAGATTGAAAAAAAGCATTATTTTTTAGAATAAAGGCATCCAAAACATCAAAACCTATATTATGCCTTGTATGAGCATATTCGTTTCCGGGATTCCCCAGGCCAATTATTAAAAATTTAGACATTGGATAAATTATTTTCGCTTCCTGCTTTTACCATTTTACTGATACCGGCATTATAACTGGTGGCTGTAAAATGAAATCTTTGGTCAAATTTATCGCTGTTAAAAAAATAATTTCTATCATTTTGATATTGCATTCCCCACAGTTCTTTTACGAGAGGCATAAAAATTCCTAAAATTGAAATCAATGTTTTTGAAAGAATATAATACCTGGGCTTAACATTCATTTCAGCAGCGATTTTTTCTATAAAATCTCTTCCGGTAAGTTTTTCTGAAGAAGAAGGTAAATGCCAGGTTTGATCATAAGCATCTTCAGTATTTCCTAAAAACGCCGTGGCTGTTGCCGCATCCTGCGTAAAAGTGAAAGAGTGAATTTTGGTTGCATCTGATTGCCAGAATGCTTTTTTATTTTTTTGAAAATTTTCTAAAACTGATATAGTTAAAGGGCTTGATTTTACATTTGGCCCATAAAAATCTGCACTTCGTGCAATCAGTGCTTTCAGGCCACCAGTTTTGATTTCATCAAAAATCATTTTTACAAGTACGGCGCGAACTTTTCCTTTTTTACTTGGGGGATCAATCAGGGAATTTTCCGTCATATTCTGCATTTCACCGGCAGCATATAAATATACATTATCAAGGAAAACGAGCTTTGCATGATGTTCTTTGCAAGCATCAATAACATTATGCATAATAAGCGGCCAATCGCGTTGCCATATCTTCAGATTATATTGCAGGCCAACTGTAAGATAGACGACCTCAGAGCCTTCGACAGCTTTATAAACTTCTTCTTTGTTGGTGAGACCAGCAGGAAAAAGCTCATCATTTTCATTTACTTTTTTTGGATTGCGCGCTACCAGCCGGATATTGTTGGTATATGGAAGTAATTCTTTTGCGAGTGGTGTGCCTATTGCACCGCCTGAACCTAAGATTGTCTGCATTTTTTATTTTAAACAAAGATAGCGACAGAGATGGCGCGAACGCAACACCAAAAGCTATCAATTTATTTTAAGTGATTGTTTTTTATTTGGTTACTAAATATAAACGAATTCATAATTCTTAGTTTTTTAGTTGGAGGAATAATTATTTATTTCAAAAAACTACTTTTTCATTTATATGGGAGACACTGAAAAACTATTCAAAAAAATCAATGATAAATTCTTTATTGAATGAGACAATCTAAAATCAAATCAACTTATCAAAATCATTTCGCAAATTTATTAGCAGATTCTATAGTGATAGTTGCACCTTACTTTCCCGGGTTAAAAAAATCAATTAATTTTATTTTAGATGTTCTACTTTTAATAAAATAATTTAAAACCAGTTATTATGAAAAAGAAATTATTCGCCTGTGCCGTTTTTCTTACAAGTGGAATTGCGTTTGTTAGTGCCCAACAAAACATGAAACCTGAAGACACTGAATTTTATTCGCCAGTTCCGGCAGTTGTAACTCCGGGAAAAGCCTGTGGCAATGCGCCTTCAGATGCTATTGTATTATTTAATGGGGATAATTTAAATCAATGGGTATCCGCAAATGACACAACCAAACCGGCGGAGTGGTTAGTAAATAACGACATTCTTACTGTCAATAAACAATCGGGTAATATACAAACCAAACAATCTTTTACAGATTACCAGTTACACATTGAATGGCGGATTCCTGAAAATATTACCGGAACAGGACAGGCACGTGGCAACAGCGGATTGTTTCTTGCATCAACAGGAAAGGGCGATGCCGGCTATGAATTACAAATAATGGATTCTTATAAAAATCCCACTTATGTAAATGGCCAGGCCGGTAGCATTTACAAACAACTTCCCCCATTGGTTAATGCTAATTTTCCTCCGGGAGTTTGGCAAACCTATGATGTGATATGGACTGCTCCTCGTTTTAATGATGATGGATCTTTGAAAACCGCAGCCCGGGCTACTGTACTTTTTAATGGAATATTAGTTCAGAATAATGTAACCTTGAAAGGGCAAACGCTTTACATTGGAAATCCCTCTTACAAAGCACATGGTCCGGCTCCTGTTAAGCTGCAGGCCCATGGTGATAAAAGCGAACCGCTTAGTTTTAGGAATATCTGGATAAGGCCTTTGTAAAAACTTTGCTATTGCCATTTTACCATCATGAATTTTATTTCTTTATAATCGTCAGCTTCATACAAAACGCCGGTTTTATATTGAGATAATTTTACAATGTCAGAATATCCTGTATTTTTTTGTTCAATCAAGATATTTTTTTCCCATGTTTTTCCTTCATCAAAACTGATGCGAAGTGTAAGGCTGTCGCGGTTATTTTTATCAACATTATTACAAAAAGCTAAAATAGATTTTCTATCTTTCGTTCCGACGTTCAATAAACTTCCTTCGCAAATCGGATCAGGCAAATTATGATCTACAAAAGTAGTATCCCAATTTTCACCGCCATCCTTACTCAATGAAACTACACGGTATTTCCCTGTTTGATTGCGGCTGTTCATCATCAATGAATTGTTGGTTAATTGCGCCGCAGTGCTTTCATTGGAACCTTCAAACGGAACTGTTTTACTCAGATGAAAAGTAATTCCATGATCGTCAGTAAAATATCCATGCGCCTGATAATCTCTTAGTTCAGGTTTAGGATTTCCTGAAGAATGGTTGGCCGCAACATAAATTCTTCCTTTATATTTTCCTTCATGAAATTGAAGAGCATGGCCGGGCGTGTTGGCGTAGGTTCGCCAATCTTCTTTGAAATTCCATAACGGATTTATATCAGGCTGATTGATTTTATTTACCTGTAATGTTATATCCGTTGATGCACTCCATGTTTTTCCATTATCAATACTTGTTTTATAAAATATATCACGGTGCCCTTTGCCTTTTCTTAATTCCATTTCATGACCATTTCCGGTATTATAAAATAAAAATATCCTTCCCTTCGGAAATCTTGTATCTGTCAAATCCACAATCGGCGCCGGATTGCCGGCTTGCAAGCTATCATTGCTGGCCACAATTTGCAAAGCGCTCCAGGTTTTTCCTTCATCGCTGCTTATTTTTGAAACGATTTTTATATTACCAAAATCACTGCCTCCATTTACTCTTCCCTCGCAAAAAGCCAACAGATCACCATTCTTTGCTTTTACGATCGCTGGGATGCGAAAAGATTTATATCCTTCCGTTCCTGAAACAAAAACAGGAATTGCATTTGATTGAGCAAATATTTTTATAAAAGGAAAGAGTAATAAAAAGAAAAACAGCCCCCTAAATCCCCCAAAGGAAGACTTTTGAAGTTTGTAAGAATGTAAATATTTTTTGTTATTCATAAGAGGTGATTTAGTCTGTTAGGTTTCTAACGTGTAATCGATGAAGATTTATAAAATTCGCAACAAAAATCTGTGAAAATTCGTGTAATTCGTGGCAAAAATACTTGTCAGTTATCGTAATTCGCTGCCAACTGCCAGCAATACAATTCTTGTCGTGGCAAATGAAACGGCCCCTTAAATAAATTTCCTTTTGCTGATTGCGCTACTGTTCCATCACGATGTAAATACCCGTACCATTCTCCAAATTCTTTATCATGAAATTTCGTGTATGCATAGTCGTGAATTTGCTGATGCCATTGTTTGTATTTTTCATCTCCTGTAATCGTGTACGCTAAAAGCGTTGCAATGATGGCTTCATTTTGCGGCCACCAAAATTTCATATCCCACCAATATTCCTGAACTGGTTTGTTATAAACATCCCGAAAATATAAAATACCTCCAAATTCTTTATCCCAGCCGCGTTCCCACATATAATCCAGCATTTTACAACCCAATTCAATTAAATGCGGATCGTTATTTTTATACTTTGCTTCGTGTAGAATAAACCACGCACCTTCTATAGCATGACCCGGATTTAAGGTGCGGCCGTCAATATGATCAATGATGCTCCCGTCAGATGCCACTTGCTCCATCACACAGTGAATATTATCTTTTACAAAATAAGTTTCTATTTCTTTGATCCATTTTTTAATCCATTCGTCGCATCGCGGATCGCCGATCGTTTCCCTTAATTGTTGCGCTGTGTTCATCATGATCATCGGAACGCCGATTCCTTTCGCCGGACGGGTATCAAAAAATTTCGGCTCTAATTTTATTTCGCCTGTTGCATATAAAATACATTTTCCAAATATTTCCCTGGCTTTATTGGCAATTATTTCATCATTGGCTGCTTTTGCGTAAGCCGCTAACGCAATAACAGCAAATGTTTCGGAAAAAAAATACCGTCTTTTACGAATGGGCTTTCCATCACGCGTTACATGAAAAAACATTTGCCCGTCCGTATCAAAACAATGATTCAACAAAAAATTAACTCCTTTTTTAGCGCCATCAAGCCATTCTTTTTTTTGTTCAACCGTATTGTATAAAGTTGCCAAAAGCCAGGTAGCACGGCCTTGTATCCATACCGCTTTATCGTCATCTAATAAACTTCCATCTCTATCACGCATCAATAAAAAACCTCCGAATTCTTCATCAATGCTTTTCGGGAACCAAAAAGGAATGGTATCATTCAGTAAATGATTTTCATAGAAATCGCTTTGCTTTTGTAAATAGTTTTTATCTAACTGCATGATTTTAAAATTGGTTTTTTCTATATTTTGGCTTGTCACAGATCTTTTTTTCACTTCAATGTCACGGTCAGCAATTTGTTTAAGTTTTCTCCTAAAACCCGGTATCCTTCTGCATTTGGGTGTAAACCATCGCCAAGAAACAATTGCGGATTTATTGAATTCCCTTTCAGGAGATCCTTTCCAAAGTCAACAAACCCCGTATGATTTTGCAAAGCCATTTTTTTTATTTGCCGGTTGATCACGCACGCGCGGCGCTCCATATTTTTCCTGGGTAAAATACCAGCTATTACCAGTCTTGTTTGCGGCTTCCTCGATTGAATTGCTTTTATCAAAAACTGCAATCCTTCCACAATTTCGGAATCGGTATTGCCTGCTGACAAATTATTGGTTCCAATCATCAACACAATGTTCGCTCCTGTAAAATGATCCAGCTCACCATGATAAATCCTCCATAAAACATTTTCAATTCTATCCCATCCGTAGCCACAATTCTGAACTTTTAAGGGCGCCAAATATTTATTCCATTCTTTTTCGCCCCGGGTTACCATACCTGCAGGCTCGCCACCAAAATAGTTGATGATAGAATTTCCAATCAATAAAGTATTTGGCTTTGTTTCTTTAATGCGGGCTATTATTTCTTCATGGCGTTTTATCCAGTTATATCCATCACGACATTGTTGCACCGGAATTTTTGTTGATATTTCTCCAATAGGTTCATTTAAAATTTCCCTGATTTTTTTCTCATAAGCCGTGGCATATTTCATCATTCCGATATCATTCGGATGCAGCCCTTCTGTTGTTGAGTTGATGTCAAAATCAATTTCCTCATCTGTCAGTAAATAAATATTTTTTACATCGGAAGATTTTAATTCATTGAAATTTTTTTCGATTACTAAACTGCTATTATGCCATTCGTTTAATCTCGCCGTATCCATATAAAATCGCCCATGGCCAACTGCATGCTCTGCAAATAAAATAGGCGTTGCTTTATTTTTTTTGCGCAGTTTATTCACTCCATAAATAACACGATTTTTTATTTCTTCATATGATACGCCCTTGGTAAGATTAGGCATACAATCCAAAATATAGATTTTGGCATTTACACTTGCCATCAGGTCAAAAATGGGCGCTTCAAATCTTCCATTGCCTGAAAAGCCAAGATTGATAACGGTTCTATCGAGGTTTCTTTCTAAAATATTTGTCCATGCAAGGCCCGGACGTGAAGCTACAGCGCCCTGCATGATAGAAGTTCCGTAAGCAACTATGGGTTGCTCTTTTCTTTTTTTTGCAAATGAAAAAGAATCCTTTTTATCAACCCCGAGCGACAACCATTTTACAGAATTATACAAAGGCAGGTACAAATAAAAATCTGACACGGAAGTTGAATTTTTGGACAGTAATAAATTCTTAAAATGATAAGTGCAGGTATCGCCAAAATGATAGCTGCCGGGAGCCCAATTCCAGTTTCCATTAATATCTATTGCATAAAGATCTAAACCGCTTACGCCTGTGGCCGGCATGTGCGACATCGCGAAATCTTTACCGGTCAATGTATACTTTACTTTTATTTCAGTTGCCGAAGTTTTAAAATGAATGAATTCACCTGCTGTATTTTCAGATAAATTCCAAACCGGCTGGCGCACTTTATCTTTCATTTCTATCGGAAGGCGATGAAAGATATTGGTGCTATCTAATGTACCTACGCCTTCTACAAAAGAAGGCTCGTGCCAGGTAATTTTTTGTTGCGCAAAAGATGGCTTAAAAAAAATAATTGCGATCAAAATAAATAAACATTTTCTCATCTATAATTATTTATTCAAAACTACTTTTAAAATTATCTTTCCTACATTTTGGCTTATCTCACCTCTTCACTAAATGTGCTTGCCGGCAAACCAACTTCATTTTCCAAATTCGCTCTTGTGAAAGGCTTATAGCCATAAAACACCTTCCTTATTTTTTCGTATTTATTTAAAAACAAAATCACTTTATTATTTTTTATTGCCGCCTTTGGTGAAAGGATTTCACCTTTTTCATTCATTGCTTCAAAGCCAATTAAATTTTCATTATTACGTGTTCGCAGTTTTTTTGCGCTGGTAAAATCAATGAAAATTTGCTTCTCTTTTTGCAAAGCACTTTTTATAACGGGTCCGTTTGCAATTATGTTTTTATGATAAGTGTTTTTTAAAGCCAATAGCGCCAAACGCTCTCCTACCGCCTGTTTATGCACTGGATGAACATTTAATGAATCGCCATAATCGCTTGAGACAGCCATAAAAGTATTGGGTATTTGTAAAGACATTTTTCTTTGCATATCTCTAAAATAAGGCCATGAAGCGCGATCAATCGAAGAAAGCTGTACAAAATAAAACGGCAGATTTTCTTTCCATAAATTCCTCCAACCTGATATCAAACGTGCAAAATTATAAGAATACAAATCCACATTGTGTGCATCACTTTCGCCCTGGTACCAAATGATTCCTTTGATGGGTGTATTGATGAATTGGGAGATTCCCGCTTCATAATTATAGCACGGTTCGTAAGGGTGACGTTGACGAATATCTTTTGAAAGTTCCAGGTTCATTGCAGCGCGTTCTCTTACCCATGGCATAATGAAATCTGATTTTTTCCAATCATACAATTCATCAACGAGATAATTATCAAATTCCATCGAATGCCGGTCCATAAATGAAACTATCGGTGCGCCGCCCACAGCAACCTGTATTAAACCTACCGGCACATTTTCTTCTTTCTGAATCTTATGTCCGAAAAAATAACCTATTGCTGAAAAATTTGCGGAAGTTAAGGGATTGCATTGCTGCCACCTACCGGAAAAATATTCCAATTTATTTGTCTGGTCCAAAATTAAAGAATCCCATGCAACATTATCCGTTTCTTCGATTGCATTCAATTGATAAACCCTTATATTTTTGTTGGCCGAATTTGCAATTGCTTTCGTTCCCTCAAAAGACTGATTTAATCTGAACAACATATTGGATTGCCCGGAACACAGCCACACATCGCCCATTAAAATATCTGAGAATTCAATTTTTTTATTTTCTGATTGTACGTCTAATGTGTATGGGCCGCCGGCAGGTAATGCATTAAAAATTATTTTCCATTTGCCATCAGCATCAGCTTTTGCTTTTTTAATTTGATTGTGAAATGAAACAGTAATTTCTTCGTTTGCATTAGCCGTTCCAAACACCGGAATTGGTTTATTGCGTTGCACAATCATATCATTTGAAAAGACACCCGGCATCTGTAACCCGCCATAGTCGCCCGTGACAGCGTTATAAACCGCTTTGCCAATATCATTGCGCCTTCACCATTGGGATGCAATGCATCAGGAAACAAGTTGGGATGAAAATAGAACGGTGTATTCAAATCAATTAATGCGGCATGATTTACCTTGGCAATTTCAGGGATCATGTTTTGTATTTTCCAATACCAATCTCTCGTTCCCGAACGAAAACGCGGATGATCATTAAAGATCGGAGTCATCAAACAGATGAACACTTTTACTTTGGGATTTTCTTTTCGAAAAGTATCTATCAGCCATGCATAATCGCTTTTAAAATCGTTGCTGTAATTATTCCAATCTCTGGGATCTGTATCATTTAATCCCAAATGAATAATAGCAATATCAGGAACGAATTTTATCGCTTCGCTGAATTCTTTCGTTTTGTAATAAGGATTGTGTCCTTTGCGTAAAAGTGTAGCGCCGCTATGTCCGAAGTTTTTTACTTCATATTTTTCGCCGAGCTTATTTTGTAACTGGGCGGGGTATGATTCGGTGGAAGGATTTTTTAAACCATACCCATACGTAACAGAGTTGCCTATGCAGGCGATTTTGATCACTTTACCCTGGGCAAAAATTAGTGTGACAACCAATAAAAAAACAACACTTAAGAAAATATTCTTTTTCATTCTTAAATTCTTTTTTTGCAACAAGCCGTTAATTTCAAAACAACACGGAAGGAATTTAGCTGCGAAAGTCATTGACCTTTGGCCGCAAAAAACTTAGCTGTATAATCAACGCAATCAAAACAATACCAGCCAGCATCGCAAAATCTTTTCCTAAGTTTCCCGCATCTGAAGATCTTCCCAAAAAATCGGTAATAAAAGCACCGAAGAAAACTCCAACCATGTTCATGATGCCATAAGCCGTGGCTCTTAATTTTTGCGGAACAAACTGGCAAAGTATAGGCATATTATTCGCATCAAACATTCCATAACCAATACCAAAGCAAAGCGCAGCACCGATCACATGAAAAAGCGAATGGCCAAAACCTATTAATAATAAAGAAGGAATCGTGAGTGCCAGGCCAATCGCACTTGTATAAATCCGGCCGCGGATATTTTTTTGCACCCATTTATCTGATAAAATCCCTCCGCATATTACTCCTATAAATGAAGAAGCCGCAATGGTAATCGTTGACAAGGGCCCGGCCTGTGACATTGGGATACCAAGGTTTTGCGCGAAAAGTGTAGGCATCCAGTTTTTGGTGGCCCAACCGGGAAGGCTGGGAACAGCAAAGTAAAAAAGAATGATCCAGAAAGAAATATTGGAAAACAATAAAGCCAATCCCTTGAATAACGGAATTTTTTCACTGACCAACATTTTATCATGAACGATGTTTTCAGGATCGCTTTTCTTTTCTCTTAAAAAAATGATTAAAACAATAGAATATACAATTCCGGTTATCCCGAACCAGTGAAACGTAGTATGCCACGTAAAAGCTGCGGCAATTGTAGCTCCAAAACCGCCAAGAGCCTGGCCCACATACAACCCAGTCATGTGAATTCCTATAGCAAGCGACCTCGTCTTATCAGTGTGAAAATCTGCGATTAAAGATAATCCGGCAGGAATATACAACGCTTCGCTGATGCCCATAATGGCTCTTAACCAGTAAAGCTGATGGAAAGTAGTTGCGTAACCCATTCCATAAGTAACTCCCGACCACACAAACAAACTTCCGACGATGAGCCATTTTCTATTGACTTTATCAGCAATGATGCCGGATACGGGACTCATAAATCCATATATCCAAAGAAAGATGCCCATCAGGTAACCAAAGCTGGTAGCGGATTGCAACTCATGAATATCTATCTGCATAGAGGGCCGCATGGTGGCAAGCATCTGCCTGTCCATGTAATTGAGTAATGCCACTACCCAAAGGAGCGCTACGAGAATCCATTTATAGTTTTTGTTCCTGTTCATTTTTTCTTGCCCGATAACTAAGCGGGTACTAAAATTTGTAAACCCTACAAAATAACTTATGCAAAGTTCATTTTGAAATTGTGCCAAATATCACATCAGGCGTTCTCACTCCCGGCTTTATTTCGCCATTGGATATTACAATATCATTTCTCCATTTTACTGCTGTTGTTGTAACCTGCGCGGGATAAGGGTATTCACCGATGTTTGTCCATTTATCTTCTATTGTATTGTACAATAGCAGTCCCTTGTAAAATCCATTATGATGAATGTTTAATGCATTTTTTTCTTTGGTCAACTTTTCTTTTTCTTCTTCGGAACCAGCTTTTGCAATTCGTGAAATAAGGGTTTCTATTTTATGAAAGGTTTCGCCATTATCCCCACCGATCATCAGGATATACTTTTTATCGAGAGCAACACCGGCCGCCGCAGAAAGGTTCGTATTATTTTTTTCGGAAGAAATATCAGCACATTTTCTCCAGGATTTTTTAACCGGGTCAAAAGCAAATGTAGTATGATGCAGATCACTGATTCCTGCAGCGGTTTTGGTGCGGCCGCCGATTAAATAAATATTTTCCCCGTGCTTCCCCGACTGAGCAATTAAAGTGGCATTTGCCAAAGCGATTGGCAAATCAGGAAGTGTTTTCCATTCCGGATTTCTATCTTTTAAGTCCAATGAAAAAAAACTGTTGGAAGAATTTTTTGCCCCATCGCCTCCGGCTGCATAAACAATACTATTGGCATGCGTAAGTCCTACGTTGGTCAATGCCAAAGGAAGGTCAGGCAAGGATTGCAGCACAATTTTATTTTTTGCCGCATCCCATTTTAATAGGTAGCACCTGTTTGAAATTCCTTTTTCATTTTCGCCTCCAACATATACAATGCCCGCATCAGTGGAGGTGCTACCGCAATAAGCGATCGGCTCATGCAAAGTATCTTTAACTTTTTTGTTCCAGGTAAATTTGTTGCCTTCTTTCTGCAGAACATAAATTTCATTGGAATAATATTTCTTTCCGCCTTCCCACGGAAATCCATTTGGGAAATTACCGCCGCCGGCAACGATCAACACATTGTTACTAACTCCATTGATCGGCCCTGCAAAACCCAAAGACGCTGATTGGCCATTGGATGCGGGCAGCGACGCGGCCTGTTCCCATTTTATCTGCCGCACCAAAAATTTCTGTGCCGATGCAAAACCGGTAAAAATCATGAGAAAAGTAAGAATAGTGATTTTTTGAATGAGCATTATTAATCAGCTTTAACTGCAGACGGCTTGCGCGAGCAAAAGCTACTGAAATATATTTGTTCGGTATCTTTTTTAAAAGATTCAAATTGTTCCGCGCTCATATTTTTTACGGGCAGCCGAAACTCTCCGCAATCCACTCCGATTAGTTTCATGTAGGCCTTACCAGCAGCTATACCACCGTATTTTCCCAACAAGGTAATCATGTCAATTGATTGTTGCTGTAGAGCCTGGGCTTTTGCAAAATCATTATTGTTGAACGCGTCGATCATGTCGTAATACAATGGCGCAGCGTAATTGAAAGTGCTTCCCACAGCGCCTTTAGAGCCAACCGCCAATGCAGACAGCATATTCTCATCCCTGCCCCAGAGCATGTCGTACTTTCCTTCCTCGAAATGCAGGCAGGAAAGAAAATCCATAAAATCTTCATGGGTGTATTTTATACCTGCGAAGTTTGGAATCTTCCCATCCACGCATTTCAGGAGATTGATCATAGGAAAATTAGCGTCGTTTAAAACAGGGATATGATAATAATAAAATGGCAAACCAGGAACCGAGCCGGCAATGGCTTTGCAACATGCCGCGAGTGTTTCTACATCCTGAAGTATAAAGTAAAAGGGAGCGGTAAAGGAAACTGCGTATATGCCTGACTGTTGTGCATATTTTGCCAGCTCAATGCAATCTGCGATACAGGTGCCACCAACAAGCAGCATCACCTTAAAATCTTTATCATTTTTTGTACAATTCGCCCATGCTTTCGTTGTAAATTTTTTTTCCTGCATGGTAAGAGAAACGCCTTCACCAGTAGAGCCGCAAATGAAAGCGCCAGTAATTTTATTCGCTTTCAACATTTGATAGTATGCCGGTATTATTGATGTGTTTAAAGAACCGTCCGTATTCAACGGTGTGAACGGCGCCGCAATAAGGCCTTCTAAATGTTTTATTTCCATCTCAATAATTTTATTTTTTTGAAGTATATATTTTTTGTTTTAAAATTGATTCATCTAAAATAACCCACTTCAATTAACGGTTTTAACTTCGTCCGCATTCCAGTTTATTCCATTTTCTTTATGAACAGGAACCGCCGTAAACATCCATTTTACCGGATTCTGCCAATCTTTTCCATGGAAAGTATTTACCGGTAATTTTACCAAAACCATATTCCATCCTTTTTGAAAATGCACTTTAGAAGGGGTTCTAAATTCATACCCTTCATCGGTTAATGGAGTTTCGGAATTGGATTTCGATCCTGCTTCTTTCCAGCGCGGAGGAGCAATTAAATTACCGTTTAGCCAAATACTACTTTTTCGGTTATCCCACGTTCCCCTTGCAGGCGGATCAGTTGCGGTTGACCGCGAAAAATTATTGAAGCCTATCCACATAAAACCGGTGGTATCTTTATCCTTCCAAATTTTCATGTATGCATACCAGGTAGTATTTTCCTTTGGATTTTCTAACCACGATGTTAATTGAGGAAACCACCAATGCCGAAGATAAATCGTGCCACCGGATACTGTCTTATTGGCCAGAGAATCAGTAATGGAAATGTTTTTATTCTCCGGCCAAAAAGATTGTTCCAGGTTTCCCTGATTTTCAAAAGGCCCAAATAATTTCCATTGAATATTACTCTGGCGCACATACGGAAACGGCAGATTTGTAAAATACTCGTGCTTGTGATTGATAAGCCTGCCTTCAAATTCTTTAAAAGCAATTGCCCTGTCAGAATCTGAATTTCCAATATTTACGACTACACCTGAAAAGCCACCACCGCGCCACGATCTTTCGGCAAAGGCAAGTATGGAAGGATATACAGGATTCATCCGCAACAAATCGTTTTCATTAGCAGCCCGGTGATCATTCCACAAACAAATTTCTCCACCTAACTTTTGCGCATTGCCCTGTATGGTATCACATATCTGCCTTTCAAAAATACTAACAACACTTTCCTCCGGATCCATGTGATTTAGGTATAAACTACGCGAATCAATATAGCGCGCATTCGGACTATCCATTCCCTTGCTCTCCCATAATTGCCGAATGGTACTATCATCATAATTTCCGCCGGGGTACCAGCCAATCGTTTGTTTTCCTTGCTGATGAATTAAATCAGTAATCTCCGGAATAAAATTTTTGTTCGTAAATTTTACTTCATCAGCGCCGATGTGCAGATAAGGAATATGATAAGTGCTATTGAATTCGGTAATGATATTTTTAAGAATAGAAAAACCTTTTTTGCTTTGCATATCCACTCCGAAAGCACGTGTGAATGCAGCGCTGTGGCCGGGCATATCTATTTCAGGAACAAAAGTGATAAAGCGTTCACGGCAATACTTTATCAAATCTTTCATTTCTTTTTCACTGTAATACTGCCCTTTATTCCGCAACATATTTTTTGCTTCCGTCAATTGCGGATATTGTTTTATGGCAATTCGCCAGGCAATATCTTCGGTAGGATGAAAATGAAAAACATTCAGTTTATACCACGACATTACATCAATCTGCTGCTTTAACAACTTTATTGACTGATAATTTCTTCCTACATCCACCATGTATCCGCGCCAAGAAAACGCCGGCCAATCGCGGATTGTACAACCTGTGATGGTTTCTCTATTAATAAGTTGCCGTAATGTTTCCAATCCATTAAAAATTCCATGCGCCGTGTTGGCCGTGAGTGCTATCTTATTTTTAGTGACATTTAAGTGATAGGCTTCTGCTGAAAGAGAAGGAGCTTCCACTTTGCCAAGTCGCAACTCAATCACTGGCGCAGCCGTTTTTTTAAATTGAAAATCTACTTTTACGCTTATCCCTGATTCCCTTAATTCTTTTTGTAAATCAACTGCCAGTTTTTTTAAGGAAGTATTATTTACTGTTATCGCTTTACATTGATACAAAGAAAAATTTGCTTTACTCCATTGGACAGATTGTGGCAAAGGAATCAGGGAGGGATTTTGCTTTACATTCTGAGCCTGCATTGCAACACAACAACAATTCAGCAGCACCCAAAACACTGCGCTGAAAATTATCTTTGTTATTATATCTTTTGTCTTATAAGCCATTTTATAGAATTATCACATTTTTCATGATATTTCCCGGATTAAATAAATTCAGATTATTAGAAATGTATCAATTAATAAAGCAAACGTTTTATCAACTGTTACTTCACGAATACATCCCGAACAAAAAAAACTGGTAATCCTTATTTTTCTCAGAGAAAACCCTTTTTCATCATGATCATCACATGTTTTTTAATGAACATGTTACTATTTAAAATATTGGATACCCCGGGTTTTGCTTTAATGCAGAATTGTTGGTTAATGTACTGCGGTCAATCGGCCAAAGAAGTTTAAAGGATTGGGCTGGTGTAATGTTAGTGTATTCGTAAACAAAATTATCACCCATTCTTCTTAAATCGTACCAGCGTTTTCCTTCAAAAATAAATTCAAAGAAACGTTCCTGTAAAATAGCTTCTTTCGGATTGGCATCAATTGGCTGATTTGGATATCCTAAAGTAGTTGCATTATAATTTGCTCCATAAGCCCTTGCCCTCACTAAATTAATTTCATTGGTTGGATCCTGCCCCAAAGCTATTTCGGCTTCTGCTTTCAATAAAAGCAAATCCGCATAACGGTAAATCGGGTAGTCATTCGTAAATACTTTGGCACCTGCACTTTGCTCGCCTTGGTATTTATTGGCAAAGGCCCCGGCAATTTGATAAACGCCTCCAACATAATTATAAGCAGCCTGGATAGAAACGAATTTTCTTGAATCGAGGTCGCTAAACCTTCTATAAGTTGCAATCTTTATCGGAGCCCGCAATAAACCCGGCCAATTGTCGGTAGCAACATTAAATTTTCTATTATTTACTGAATCATAAAAATTAGCAAGCAGCCCTGCCTGAGGAAAAAAAGTATTAGCGAATGTAAGATACAAAGAAGCCTCATTCAATAAATTACGGCTGGCAAAAATTATTTCACTGTTTCCTTTATTGGTTGTTGCAAAAACACTTGTATAAGAAGAAAGCAATGACAATCCAGGCTCGTTAGTTTGAATGTCGTTCAATGCATTTAATGCAAGTGTTGCATCAGCCGTGCTGCCGCCTCTATAACTTGTCCAGAGATAAACATTGGCTTTGAGCATTAAAGTAGCAGATTTTGACCAATAGCCCTTTTGTTGCCTGAATGAATAGTCGCTTCCAAAACTATTTACAGAATTATCAATATCGCTTTTTATCAAAGCCATTACAGAATCTGTACTGGAAGCGGGTTTTGCCAGATTGAAGCTATCAATCCTGGTCACTGGGTCTGTTTGTATAATTACATTTCCCCAGCTTCTATATAATTGGAAATAATAGAAAGCCCTCATGCCGTAGCCAATACCAAGGTAATAATTCTTGTTGGCCGGTGTTACCAGGTTAGTGGTATTTAATTTTTTTATCAGTAAATTAATCTGATTAATATTAAAATAAAAATTTCCAAAATTGCTAACGCCCGGGTTATTTGCATCAAGATTATTAGTCCATAGTTTTTCAAAGCCTTGAGTAGCTTCGCCCGTAAAAACAGAGCTTGAGCCAGGATCAGTACCAAAAATATCCGCGCGCATTTCGCCAAGAGTTTGGAAAGCGCCGACATTACTTCTAAAAGCTGCGTGAATACCTGCTACGAAAGCATCCACCTGGTCAGGCGTTTTCCAAAAGTTGGCATCGCTGATGCTGCTCACCGGAGCCAAATCTAATTTTTTGCTGCACGAATTGATGGCTATTAAGAATCCCAAACCTGAAAGTATTATTATTATTTTCTTTTTCATAATTGAAAGAATTTGATGTTGATTAAAATGAAACTTGTACTCCTACTACAATGGTACGCGGTGTAGGATAAGTGCCTGCATATATTCCTGTAATGGTAGAAGTGCCGGGAGATACAGGAGGTTCAGGTGAAGGCCCGCTAAATTTAGTTATATAAAACATATTATCTAAGCTTACATAAACTCTCGACTGCGATAGTATTCTTGTTTTAGATAATAGAGAATGAGCAAAATCATACGAAAGCGTAATCTCTCTACAGGCTAAATAATCTCCTTTTTCATAAAAATTAGAATTGTTACTGTTAAGTACTGAATTGGCATTATTTATTCTCGTATAATTCTTTTTTCCCAAAGGAGCAGCTACCTGATCAGCATAATAAACTTTTGGAATATCAGTATTGATATTAGTAGGTGACCATGCTTGTTTCTGCAAGTCAATATAATTAAATGTTCCCTGGTAATTTCCTAATGTCCTTGCTACTAAATCGTTGTAAATAGTGTGTCCCAGGGCAAATTCAAACCGTGTATAAAGTGAGAAATTTTTATACGCAAGATTCGCATTAAAACCACCAGTCCATTTAGGATAAATATTGCCGATTTTGACCTGGTCTCTTGAATCAATCGTATCATTTTTATCAACGTCCAACCAATTTACATCACCGGGAGTTATCTTGCCGCTACCATAAGTTGAATTTGGCCCGCTGATACCTGCAACAACATCTACTCTGCTACCTGCAATCTTTGCTATCTCTCCGGCATCTTTAAAAATAGAAACTTGTTTGAAAGCATAAATATCACCTATTGCCTGTCCTTCCTGCAAACCACCCACCCAGATTAGTTGGCCTGATTTAGGATCAAATACCTGCAAGCCACCCTGCCGGTTATTTGACTGGCCATTATAAGGCAATTGCAATATTTTGTTTTGTACGTAAGAAGCATTGGCGCCAATATTCAACCTGATTCCATTTAGGTTATCAATAACTTTTGCATTTACATTAAATTCATATCCGGTATTTTGCAAAGTTCCGTTGTTAGTTCTCACAGAGCTAAAACCTGTATAGCTTGGAAGAGAAAGATTGGTGAGAAGATCACTGGTTTTCCTGTTGTAATAATCAAAAATAAAAGTGATCCTGTCATGCAATAAACCAATATCAGCGCCTATATCAGTCGTTTTACTTTTTTCCCATCTGAGGTCAGGCGTAGTTAATGAAGTGAATAAATAAGCTCCATTATTGTTGTATAGCCCCTGTGATGCGTATACTCCCTGCACATCATATCTTCCCAATCCGGAAACGTTACCATTTACACCATAGCTGATACGTGGTTTTAAAGTAGAAATAATTTTGGAAATACCGCTTTTTTGAAAAAACGCTTCTTTATGTATATTCCATCCGGCAGACATTCCGGGGAAAAAACCAAAACGGTTTGCTGTAGGCAAGCTCGATACACCATCTTCCCTGAAAACGGCTGTAAGCAAATAACGCTGATCATAGTCGTAAGTCAACCTCCCAAAAGTAGATATGATCCGATATTGGGACACACTGCTGTAATTACTCCCAGAAGTAAATGTCGTAGAAGCATTTACCGTTGGAATATCATCAGTCGGTGATATAGTACCGGCCACCTGCATTCCAAAAGACTTGACGCCAAAATATTCAGTACCCACCATAGCGCTTAAATTATGGACTCCACCAAATGATTTTGTATAATTAATCAACGCATTATATTGCTGTTGAAAATCTCTTGAATAAGTGGAAGTCGCAGGCCTTGTCGTGTTGAAAGAAGTCGTAACTGAAAAAATATTACTATACGATTGGGTAGCTTTGGTGAATGATTGATCTAACACTTCATTCATGTAAGCATTTGCCGTTGCCTTAATATATAAATCCGGCAGCAGATCCCATTTCACAGCTCCATTTACGGTTATTTTATTATTCTCATCGCTTCTATTCGTTTTTTGTAACCCGTAAAGCGGATTACCGTCTGTACCGCCATTGCCGGGATTAGGTAAAGTTTTAGCGGCATCTAACCATGGATTAAATGTTGGCCATATAGCCAGGCTGCGATAAAGCGTATTAATTTCCGCCCCGTTCAAAACTCCTATTTGCGAGGAAGTGGACATTGTAACTCCCGAACTAATTTCAACGTTTGGTTTTACTTTATACGAACCATTTACAACACCGGAAAATCGTTTGTAATCAGATCCGACAATAACACCCGGCTCTTTATAAAAATCAAAACTGCTGAAATATCTTCCTTTATCATTTCCTCCGGTTACATTAACATAATGATCCTGTGTCTGAGTATTTCTGAATACAAGA
>JALYVO010000072.1 GCA_030853195.1 Bacteroidota bacterium
AGCAATATCGCTTTTGCTGGCATTTGAACCAGATGCTCAATTTTGATTTTAGAATTAATAATAACATTGAGATTCAATTGAATAAAAAAGCGCGCAAATACTTTTTTCCTGTTTATCAATATGGCGAACAATCCGGAACTATAAAACATTATCTATACAATAATGAAGACGATGGAGAGTATCTTCTTCCGGAATTTAAGCATCTCGATTTTTTGTGGCTGATGAAAGACGATGTTATGAAAGATGAGGAAGTTACCATTTTTGTAAATTCGATAAAAAGCATTCCGGGAGTGCAAATGGTCGTAGAACTGACCAATGAAAAAATCAAACATAAACAACATCTTGTTTTTTAATAATAAAAATCACTTTTATGTGGGAAGAAAAAAATAATACGCTACATAGAAAATTTGAGTTCAAAAATTTTTCTGAAGCCTTCGGGTTCATGAGCCGTGTGGCGCTTGCCGCAGAAAAAATGGATCATCATCCAAAATGGACTAATGAATATAACAAAGTAGAAATGTGGCTTTCCACACATGATGCCGGAGATATAGTGACAGAGAAAGATCATAAGTTGTCGAAAATTATTGATGGATTATAGGGTTTTCGGCAACTGAATACACTGTATCTGGGAAAGCCCTTGTAATCGATGGCTATAGTTTGGATTAATGAGAAAAAATTTTCAATCCAACGATTGAACAGATAAGTGTTGTTATAAAAAATAATCGCCAGAAATCGGCTGGTTCTTTAAAAATAAATATTCCTACTAAAACAGTCCCAACCGCCCCAACTCCCGTCCACACTGCTTAAGCGGTTCCGATGGGTAGTGTGCGTGTAGCCCGGTACAATAGGTACATGCTTATTGATAAACTAACAAAAAAACCTATAATCCACCAAGTTGCTTCGGTTCCGGAAGTTTCTTTTGCTTTACCTAAGCACGCGGCAAACCCTACTTCAAAAAATCCTGCGATGATCAATATTATCCAATTCATAAGTCATTTTGTAGATTTTCAGTTTTTTGAATGTCAATTCACGCCTTAACATGAATAACTACATTTTCGCTTTTCACAACAAAAGTACCAATTGGATTTAAAAAATTTTGTAAGCCATACCGATTAAAAACCTGTAACACTTGTTCTACGGATTTCGGGTCTACAGCTATCAACAAACCACCATTAGTTTGCGGATCAGGTAAAGTGGAAAAGGCCTCCATAACATCAACATTTTTGTCAAAAGTTATTTTCTTACTGTAACTATTCCAGTTTCGATAAGTGGCATCGGGAACAATTCTTCGGGATAGATATTCTTTTACATTTTCGAGTAAGCATAACCGTGAGTAATTCAATTCAACTGACAAACCGCTACCTTCTGCCATTTCTATCAAATGCCCGGCAAGCCCGAAGCCTGTAACATCAGTCATCGCAGAAACACCTTTTATTTTCCCCAAAGCTTCACCCACTGAATTCAAAGTAATAAGTTGGGCAATTAAATTTTGTTCATGCTCTTTTCTGAGTACTTTTCTTTTTTGAGCGGTTGATAGAATTCCTGTCCCAATTGGCTTGGTTAAAAAGAGCAAATTGCCTTCTTTAGCTGTATCATTTCTTTTTAGGTTCTCTATTGCAACAATGCCATTAACTGCTAATCCAAAAAATGGTTCCGCAGAATCAATACTATGTCCGCCGGCCAAAGGAATTCCTGCTTCGGTACAAATAGTTCGTGCGCCTTCAATAACTTTCCTTGCAAGTGATGAAGGCAATTTTTCTACAGGCCATCCGAGCACAGCCACAGCCAGCAAAGGCTTCCCGCCCATTGCATAAACATCACTGATGGCATTTGCCGAAGCGATCATTCCAAAATAATAAGCATCATCCACAATAGGCATAAAAAAATCTGTTGTAGAAATCAAAGCCTTGCCATCACCGAGATCATACACTGCTGCATCATCCTTGCTGCTATTGCCAATCAATAAATTTTTACCAGGAAAAGTGAATTCAGAATTTAGGATTTCCTCCAATACCTGTGGGGATATTTTGCAGCCGCAACCTGCGCCACGGGAATATTGCGTAAGTTTTATAGGTTCATAATTTTCTTTATCTGTTTGCATCTTCAAAATTTTTTATAAGAATTATTTTTCTTTTTCCGTACAAGGAAAAAAAAGCTGAAAGGCCGAATATTTTTTTCGCGCAAGGGGTTCAAAGTAAATATTGCGCATTTTTTCTATCAACGTTACTGCAATATATTTTGGTTAGCAGAGATTTTTCATTTTCCCTATTATGCAAACCTTTAAAATACATCTTATCGTAATACTGCATTAATATCGAAAAGCTATCTTTTGGCTTATCTTCCAATAAAAAATTAATAGCATTCTTTGTTTCCAGGCCGCCCAATCTTTTTTGAAGTTGCATGATTGAAGTAACCAGATCTTTTTTTGTAAAATTTCCGTAAACAGAAACAATATAATTCAATCGTTCTTCAAATGGAATTTCTAAAAAATATAAAGGGCTGTTGCGCATTTGCGTCCACAATATTTTTGGAATATTTACTTTGCCAATATTACTGCTTTCGTCTTCGAGCCAAATTGCCGGATTATCTATTTGCGTTTGTTCATCGCCGTTAGTAGTATTCTCCTCATTTGTATTTTTCCACAATTCAACAGCAATAAGGTTTTCAAACATTTCCTGCGCCGGTTGCGACTTCTCTCCCAATGCTCCAAATGCAGAGCCTTTGTGATTGGCAAGGCTTTCAAGATCAATTATAGCTTTGCCTTCTTTGCGTATTTCTTTTAAAATATCTGTTTTGCCTGAGCCGGTAAAGCCGCCCAATATTTTGAAAGAATATTTCTTTTCAAATTGAGTCAAAGCCCAATTCCTAAAGGCTTTGTAGCCACCTTTCAACACATAAATCTTATAACCATACAGATTTAAAAGCCACGCAACTGCTTCACTACGCATTCCACCGCGCCAGCAATGAATAAGAAGACCCGTGCCTTTGGCCCCAGAAGAGGAAGAAGAAAGTGTATTATTGTTATAGGCTTTCTCCCAATCTTTTAGAATATTTATCACCTCTGCCGGAATTATTTTCATCCTTTCGGAAAAGTAATTTAATCCAATATTTACCGCTATTTGCCGGCTTTGATTTTTATATGCAGTTCCGATAATTTTTCTTTGCTCATCAGTGAATAATGGAATTGAAATCGCATTTGGAATATGTGCATGAAGGTATTCGCCTGGACTTCGCACATCAATAACAGGAAGCGTTTTAGAAAGCTCTAAAAACTTTTCGATATCAATTTGTTCGATAGGCATTTTTCAAATTACATTTTTTCGAAAACAAAAAAAACCACCGTATTCAACAGTGGCTTAATATTTTAGACTCAGACAATCTATCCGTTCATAGAGGTGAGAAACTCCATATTATCTTTAGTTCCTTTCATATTTTTCATCAAAGTATTTATTGCTTCTTCTGGATTCATATCGCCGAGATGGTTGCGCAATACCCACATACGTTGCAATACATCTTTGTCCAGCAACAGATCATCTCTGCGTGTAGAAGAAGATACAATATCAATAGCCGGGAAAATCCTGCGGTTAGATAATCTGCGGTCAAGCTGAAGCTCCATGTTGCCGGTTCCTTTAAATTCCTCAAAAATAACTTCGTCCATTTTACTTCCGGTGTCAACCAGGGCTGTCGCGATGATCGTGAGTGAGCCACCGTTTTCAATTTTCCTAGCGGCGCCAAAAAACTGCTTTGGCTTTTGCATCGCATTAGCTTCCACCCCGCCGGATAATACTTTACCACTTGCAGGAGAAACAGTGTTATGAGCCCGCGCCAAACGCGTAATGCTGTCCAATAAAATAACCACATCATGACCGCATTCTACCAGGCGTTTTGCTTTTTGCAAAGCCATCGTACTTACTTTCACATGCTTTTCTGCTGGCTCGTCAAAAGTGGAAGCGATCACTTCCGCTCTTACACTGCGCTCCATATCTGTTACTTCTTCAGGCCTTTCATCTACCAGCACGATCATGAGGTAACATTCAGGATGATTGGCAGCAATCGCATTGGCGATCTCTTTCAGCAACATCGTTTTACCGGTCTTTGGCTGCGCAACAATCAATCCGCGCTGGCCTTTTCCTATCGGCGTAAATAAATCAATTATTCTGGTTGAGAGATTGGTAGGCGTTAAAAACAAATTCATTTTTTCGAAGGGGAAAAGCGGAGTCAGATAATCAAATGGAACACGGTCGCGAACCTCATCTGGGCCTTTGCCATTGATCGTTTCCACTTTTAGCAAAGCGAAATATTTTTCTCCTTCCTTTGGCGGCCGAACAGAACCTGCGACAGTGTCTCCTGTTTTTAACCCAAATAATTTTATTTGAGATGGAGAAACATACACATCGTCAGGGGAAGAAAGATAATTGTAATCACTGCTTCTTAAAAAGCCGTAACCATCAGGCATCATTTCCAACACACCTTCGCCTAAAATAATACCATCGAATTCAATATTGAAAACCGGTTCCTTTTTTTGTGGAAAAAGCTTCGGCTGATGTTGGTGCCCGTTATTATTTGAAGAGGGCTGAGGTAGCTGCTCCTCCTCCTCTTCATCTTCATTTTTTAATAATTCAAGCAACGCCGGAGCAATAGTTTTTGGGTCTGCAAGCTGCTCTACCGGGTGCCCATCATCATCAAGAAAAAGATCATTATCATCAGACGCTTCTCTCCTTTCATCTTCTTCTTTTACCTTTTTGATTGGCTTCTTTTTCTCTTCAGGTTTTTTTATTTTAGCTTCCTTTTCTTCAGTGGCTAATTCTCCGGTTGCTTTGACGCTTGCGAGAGGCTTTGCAATCCGTTTCCGCTTGGGCTTTTCTATTTCAGATTCTTTTTTATCTGTTGGAATCATTACTGTTTGTTTATCAAGAATTTTATAAATCAATTCCTGTTTTTCTAATTTTTTTGCGTTAGTAATATTTTGTTGCTCTGCGATATCAAGCAACTCCGGAACGAGCATATCGTTCAGCTGTAAAATGTCGTACATAAAAAGACGTATAGATTAATAGTCAAAAAACACGATTGAGGTTGAAAATCTAAATTGTTGATGTTATTGTGGAATGGGTTGTGTTATACTGATGCTAGTAGCAAAAGGAAAACCAGTCAGCTTTTTCTAAATGCAATATTACATTAAATTCACAAAAAAATAAAATCTTCTTGCTAAATGATTTAAGTTAATAGTTTCAAATTGCTTATTTAATTCTTCAAACAAGTATCAGACCAGAAATTTTATATCGTTATTCTATATTTGCGATTATAAATAAAAAGAATGTTTAACAAAAGAAGAAGGATAAAATCTATATTGGATAATGCCGAAAATCCTGCCAATGGAGAATTGGTTATAGTCATGGGCTGGGTCAGAACATTTAGAAATAGCCAGTTTATTGCTTTGAATGATGGCAGTACCAATACAAATTTGCAAATTGTTTTAACTCTAGGCAAGTTTGATGAGGCACTTTTAAAAAGGATCAATACCGGGGCTGCATTAAAAATATCAGGGGAAATAGTGGCTTCTTTGGGAAAGGGACAAAAAATAGAACTCAAAGCTCAGGAAATAGAAATCCTTGGTGACAGTGATGCGGATAAATTTCCCCTGCAACCCAAAAAACACAGCCTTGAATTTTTACGGGAAATTGCGCACCTTCGTTTTCGTACTAACACTTTTGGTTCTATTTTCAGGATCAGGCATTCGCTTGCTTTTGTTATTCATCAATTTTTCCATGACAAAGGATTTGTTTATTTGCATTCGCCAATCATAACCGCTTCGGATGCCGAAGGTGCGGGGGAAACATTTCATGTAACGGCTTTTGATTTGGAAAATCCTTTAAAAAATGAAGACGGGCATATTAATTATAAAGAAGATTTTTTTGGTAGATCAACAAA
>JALYVO010000057.1 GCA_030853195.1 Bacteroidota bacterium
GGCCTGTATAGATCACTTCCATGCCCGCATCACGCAGTGAAGTAGCGATTATCTTAGCTCCACGATCGTGGCCATCAAGCCCAACTTTAGCAACCAAAACCCGGATAGGCCGTTGCTTTGAACTAATTCTGTTTTCCGATTCTTTTTTTTGATCTGGCATTGAATATAAAGATGAAAGATTCCGGTGAATAAAAAATGTAAAAACTATATTTTCATTTATCACAAAGTTTATTTCTGCGAAAATTTATTTCAATAAAGATAAACCATGTTCTATTCTTCGTATTGTTTCTTCTTTGCCAAGCAGTGAGGCAATTTCAAAAACGCCGGGGCCAAATTTTTCACCAACCAGCATAATGCGAAATGGCAGCATTAATTCACCTGGTTTCAACTGGCTTGCGGCGGAAATTTCTTTAAAAGTGTGCTCCAGTTCTACTATTTCCCATGAATTGAATAAAGAATAAGCCCGAATCAATTCAACAAAAAACTGATTTTTTTTATCGTTCCATTTCGAAATAATCGATGCTGTATCAATTTGTGAAGGCGCATTAAAAAAGAAACTCCCCTGATCCCAGAAATCGGTGAGTAAAATGCATCTTTCTTTTATTAATTCTATAATTTTCTCCAGCTTATTTTCATCATTTATCGAAATCCCTTTTTCTTCGAATATTTTTTTTATATCCGGTTTCAATCTTTGAACATCCGATTTTTTTATCCATTCATGATTGAACCATTTCGCTTTTTCAAAATCAAATTTGGCTCCGTGTGCATGAATCCTGT
This sequence comes from Bacteroidota bacterium, assembly GCA_030853195.1. Taxonomy (GTDB): domain Bacteria; phylum Bacteroidota; class Bacteroidia; order Chitinophagales; family Chitinophagaceae; genus Ginsengibacter. The sequence continues at coordinate 778 of JALYVO010000057.1, forward strand.
CAATAGAAAACGCTTCAATCATTTCATCCAAAGAAAATATTTCCTGCTCTGTACCATTGTTCCAGCCCAGCATTGCGAGCATATTTATAAATGCTTCGGGTAAAAAACCGAGTTCTTTAAACCCTTTGATCGATCCATTCTTTTGATCATTCCATTCCATTGCAAAAACAGGAAATCCTAAACGCTCTCCATCTCTTTTACTCAACTTTCCATTTCCGTCAGGTTTAAGAATTAAAGGAAAATGCGCCCATTGCGGCATGTTTTTTTCCCATCCAAAATATTTCCAAAGCAACACATGCACTGGCGCGCTCGGCAACCATTCTTCACCCCGAAAAGCATGTGTGATTTTCATTAAATAATCATCTAAAACAACCGCCAGGTGATAAGTAGGCATCCCATCGGCTTTCAACAAAACTTTATCATCAATGCTATCTGTGCTCATTTCAATATCACCACGAATCATATCATTGAAGCGGACAACTTTATCGCGTTCTAATTTTATCCGGATTACGTGCGGGAAATTTATTTTCAATAAAGCTTCAGTCTCTTCCGCCGGAAGAGATAGAGAATTTTTCATATCAAACCTCACCTGGTAGCCATATTGATGATTATCTTTTCCTTCTGTTTTTAATTTTTCACGCATGGTTTCGATCTCTTCGGGCGTATCAAAAGCATAATAAGCATGCCCTGATTTTACCAGTTGTTCTGCATATTCTCTGTATAAATTTTTTCTTTCACTTTGGCGATAAGGGCCATATCCGCCATCTTTTTGCGGGCCTTCGTCCGGCGAAATATTGCACCAGTCAAGGCAATCAATGATATACTGCTCTGCACCCGCCACATAACGGGTTTGGTCAGTATCTTCAACTCTTAACACAAAATCCCCCTGATGTTTTTTTGCAAACAAATAATTATACAAAGCCGTGCGAACCCCGCCCAAATGCAGCCCACCTGTGGGGCTTGGCGCAAATCTTACTCTTACTTTACTCATCGCACAAAGATAAACTGCTGAAATAAGGAAATGAAAATTATAAATAAAAAATAAGAAAGGCTTCGGAGATTTTTCTAAATAGGCCAAAAGATAGATATGCCTTATTTTAATTCCTAATTTTACCGGTATGTTTTATCTCGTAAAATCGCCGTGGCTTCTTAAAAAAATTTATCCGGAATGCACCTGGAATATCAATACCGATGAAAAGATTTTGTATCTCACATTTGATGATGGGCCGCATCCACAGGTTACTCCGTATGTTTTGGAAGAATTAAAAAAGTATAATGCGAGAGCTACTTTTTTTTGTATTGGCAAGAATGTAAAAGAATATTTCAATGTGTATAAACAAATACTTTTTGATGGTCATAAACCAGGCAATCATACTTACAATCATTTGAACGGATGGAAAACAACGGATAAGAATTACCTGGAAAATATAGCTGAAGCCACTAAAATCATTGATAGTAATTTATTCAGGCCGCCTTATGGAAGAATCACGAAATTTCAATTAAAAGCTATTTGTGGCGAAAAATTGAATTTAAAAACAATTATGTGGGATGTCTTGAGTGGAGATTTTGATCTTTCGATCAAACCTGAGGTTTGTTACCTAAACGTAATTAATAATGCACAACCCGGATCTATTATTGTATTTCACGATAGCCTGAAAGCATTACCAGCATTGCAATACGCACTTCCAAGAGTGCTGAAATATTTTTCAGAGAAAGGATTTCAATTTAAAGTTATTCCATCTCAATGATCGCAAAAAAATTGGGCCTGAGTAGATACTCAAGCCCGTTTTTAATCCGTACCCTATGAAAACTATTGTGAAGTTAATGAATACTTTTTAACAATTCAACAACAATTTTTATATTTTTCTTAGAAACTCGCCATTTCCTTAAAAAAAATATTACTATCTGGCTTGATAGTAGATCAAAGAATCCGTATCTTCTAAAATATGATGATCGATACTCACACTCATTTATACCTGGAAGATTTTAATGCAGATATTGATGAAGTAATTGGCAGAGCTTTAGCCGAAGGCATTGAAAAATTTTATTTACCGGCAATTGATAATTCTGAAAATGAGGCATTATTGGCTTTGGAAAAAAATTATCCGGGTAAGATTTTTGCAATGGCCGGGCTTCATCCATGTTCTGTAAAAGAAAATTTCAAAGAAGAATTAGAAAAAATCAGGCAGCAATTATCTCAAAGGGAATTTGCGGCGATTGGCGAAACAGGTTTAGATTTTTATTGGGACAAAACTTTCAGCAAGCAACAATATGAAAGCCTGGAAATTCATGCCGGTTGGGCCATACAGTATAAAAGGCCTTTAGTGTTACATACCAGAAATGCAATGCAGGAAACCATTGATGTAATAAAATCTTTTGAAGGAAAAAATCTTTTTGGGATCTTTCATTGCTTCAGCGGCAGTTTGCAAAATGCCAAAGATATTATTGATTTAGGATTTTTATTGGGTATTGGTGGCGTGATTACTTATAAAAATTCCGGCCTTGCAGAAATTATAAAAGAAATTGAACTTAAATTTTTAGTTCTTGAAACAGATGCGCCTTACCTGGCACCAGTTCCCTTTCGTGGCAAGAGAAATGAAAGCAGTTATCTAAAATATATCGTAAAAAAACTTGCAGAAATAAAAGGAGTTTCGGAAGAGGAAATTGCCAGTCAAACAACGCAAAATGCAGAAGCTGTATTTGCTCAGAAATCTTCATGGAAATATTGTCATCAATTTATAACAAGAATATAATTCATTCCTCCTGTTTTGTGATTTACTTTTACAAGTCGAAAAATACCCTAAATCTATAAAACGGCTTCTCCCATATCAATTTTTGTGTCTCTTTATTTTTGCCATGTGCTTCAAAATCCAGGCTCAGGAAAAGATCGTCACAGGAAAAATAATTGATGCTCAAACGAAGCTCCCTTTAGCTTCGTGCAGTATTTATTCTCTCACTTCAGGCAATGGCGTCGTTACCGATGAGAATGGAAAATATGTTCTTAGTGTAGATGATAAAACGGATTCAATCGCCATCTCCATGATTGGGTATAAATCAATAGCAAAGCGGGTTACAAACGCTTTAACCCAGCAAATTGATTTTGATGCGCAACCTCTTTCAGCTCAGATGAAAGAAGTAATCGTGTCGATAAAATCAAAATATACCAAAGCACAAAGGTTGGTGAAAAAAGTGATCGAAAATAAAGACCGCAATAATGTTTACAACAATAAAACTTATCAATGTAAAGTATATGATAAAATAGAAGTCGATTTAAAAAACCTTCCACAAAAATTTCAAAATAACCGGTTTTTGAAACCTTTTGCCTTTGCCTTCAACAATCAAAAAATAACAATTGATAATCAAAAACTTTTGCCCGTTTTTTTATCAGAAACCAATTCAAATTTTTATTACAAAAAAAATCCCGAGAGAGAAAGATATGACTACACAGCATTGAAAAGTTCAGGACTTGATAATAAATCGATGCTGACCTATGCAGACGGGCTTTATAAAAAGATTAATATTTATGACAACAATATCAAGCTGGTTGATGTAAATTTCGTAAGCCCCATTGCTGATAACGCTTTGAATTATTACAATTATCACATTCTTGATACACTTTTTTTTAATAGTCACCGGTGCATTCAAGTGCAATTTTCGCCCATCCAATATGGTAGCAATACTTTCAACGGCTATATGTGGATAGTGGATACATGCTACGCCATCAAATCTGTTGTGATGCGCATGGATAAAAATGCAAATATCAACTTTGTAAATAAATTTGAAATATCACAATTTTTTGAAGCAGTAAATCATGATCATTTTTTTCCTGAAAAGAATATTTTATACATTGATGTTTACGTTCCGGAAATAAAGAAAACCGGGGCGATCATCAGGAAAACAACTCTATTCAAGAACGCGATTCTGAATAATGATCAAATAGATACGGCATTTAATCAAAGAAAAGTGGAACTTTCTTCTCTTAAAAGAGACACTGCAGACTGGTCTGGCAGAAGGTTTGAGCCATTGAGCAAATCAGAAAATTCTGTTTATCTTTTAATGGATTCCTTAAATAAAATTCCTCTGATAGTTATTTACAAAAAAATAATTTCGGCGATAACTACAGGATATTATACAACGGGGCGTGTAGATATCGGCAATTTGTATTCAATATATACTAACAACAGAATCGAAGGCAACCGCTTTACTTTAGGATTAAAAACCAATTCCACTTTCAACAAAAATATCCAATTACGCGGTTATGCAGGATTGTCCACAGGAGATAAAAGTTTCAGGTATTTACTGAGTTCAAATTTCGTATTAAGCCGGAAACAGTGGTCTACACTTAAGTTTACTTACATCAGCGATATTTCCGGTTCATACGATCATGAAGATGAGCTCGATCAAAATTCGATTTTCGCTTCGTTTTTAAGAAGAGTAAATTATTCCCAAACCAGGTTTGTCAACAGAAAAGATGCAGATATCGCTTACCAAAAATTTTTTGATAACGGCATTGGAATTGGCGCAGAATTAAAAAACAGTTCGCTCACGCCTTTTTTTAATGTGTATTATACTCATAATGATTTTACTCCTTACATTGTAACCAAACCGGGATTTAATAATGATTATACGGTTAATGAAGCCACTGTTTCACTTCGATATTCTCATAAAGAAAAATACATTACCCAACATTATAGAAGAGGAAGCCTCGGCAGTAATTATCCGATTGTAACTTTAAGTTATACGAAAGGAATTAAAGTAAACAATGGCTTTTTACAAAGTGATTTTAATTATAGCAAATGGAATTTAAACGTGCAGCATGATTTTACGGATGGAAGAATCGGGCAATTATCTTATACCATCAATGCAGGATTGACCAACGGCATATTGCCCGTGATTTTATTGAATGTTCAAAAAGGAAATGATACTTATTATTTCAATAAATATGCATTCAATAATATGAACAGGTATGAATTTGCGACTGACAAATATGCAAGCCTTAGCGTGCAGCAAGGCTTTGGAAGCTTTCCTTTCAATCATATTCCATTAATCAAAAGATTGAAATGGCGTTCTCTCGTAACCTTCAAAGGCGTAATCGGCGGAATGTCTGAGGCCAATAAAATCGCGAATGGGTATTATGATACTTCAATAAATTATCATTTTTCAATTCCTGATAAAGTACCTTATTTAGAAACGGGTTTTGGGATAGATAATATTTTTCACCTGATAAGAATTGATGCCGTATGGAGATTAAATTATTTGAACAATCCGGATATTTCAAAATTTGGAATTAAGGCAAGCCTGGAATTGAAATTTTAAAAAACATAAAACCAGATAAGCCAAAAAGTAGAATTATTGCTTTTTTAAAATGATGAATTCATCAAGAGAAATATTCTAATTGTTAGTTTGTCATTCAAATTTTTTTTCCGCAGGGTTGAAATAGTCGTAAACTATATTGGCTTTGGAACTTCCAATCGCCTGGTTGAGTTCTTCTTTTGAAAGCTCTTGAATTTTTTTTACTGATCTGTATTTTTTTAGCAAAGTGTCAGCAGTATTTTTTCCGATGCCTTTAATCATTTCTAATTCATTTACAAAAGTTTTGCGGCTTCTCTGGTTGCGGTGAAAATTAATTCCGAACCTGTGTACTTCATCCCTGATCCTTCTTATAAGTTTTAGGCTTTCGCTGTTCCAGGGCAGCTTTATAGATTCCCGATCTCCCGGAAAAAATATTTCTTCTTCATTTTTTGCCAAACCAATTACTGTTGCTTTTCCTTCCATGCCAATTTCATATAACCCTTCCATCGCCGAACTTAATTGCCCTTTGCCCCCGTCAATAATAATTAATTCCGGCAAAGGGATATTCTCTTTTAAAAGTCTCATATACCGCCTTGATACCACTTCTTTCATGCTGGCAAAATCATTGATGCCGGTTACCGTTTTGATATTGAATTTCCGGTATTGGGTTTTATCAGGCATTCCATTTTTAAAATATACCATAGCGGCAACCGGGTAACTTCCCTGAAAATTTGAATTATCAAAACATTCGATATGCACCGGCAACGCAGGCAGATGAAGGTCTTGCTGTAATTGCAATAATACTTTTTCTTTTTCGGTATCTGATTTTCCTTCCAACAGAAGCATTTTTCTGCGCTTCATTTCTTCGATGAAATAATTTACATTTTTTTCTGAAAGTTCAAGTAATTTTTTCTTGTCTCCCGCTTTTGGGCAGGTTATAATTATATCTTTTTCGGGATAATCAATTTCAAAGGGCACCACAATTTCGCGCGATTCACTGTTAAAAGTTGCACGCATCTGCGCTATTGCAAATACCAAAACTTCTTCAGGAGATTCATCCAGCTTTTGCTCCAAAATAATTGTTTTGGTAAGAATTATAGTGCCTTCATTCACCATTAAAAAATTTACATACGCGATATCATCATCTTTTAAAATGGAAAAAATATCAAGGTTTCCTACATTTTCGTTTATCACGCGTGATCTTGAGCGGTATTGTTGCAGGTGTTCAATTTTTTTTCTAAAAAATTCCGCCTGCTCAAATTTCATGGCTGCAGCACTTTCTTCCATTTCATTTTTGAAATGATGGATCACGGGATTTAGATTTCCTTTCATCAGGTTTCTTAACTGAGATAATCCCTCCGTATAATTTTCTGGTGTTTGCAAGCCTTCGCACGGGCCTTTACAATTTCCCAAATGATATTCCAGGCAAACCTTAAATTTATTTTTTCGTATGTTCGTGTCCGTTAGATTGAGCTTGCAGGTTCGCAGCGAAATATTTTGCTTAATAAACCCCAGCAGCTCACGTACCTTACCAACAGAAGTAAATGGCCCGAGATACTGCGATCCGTCATTGACCTTTGTACGTGTTAAAAAAACTCTTGGAAAAGGTTCATTTTTGATTACGAGATAAGGATAAGTTTTATCATCTTTAAGATTGATATTGAATTTCGGCTGAAATTGTTTTATCAAAGAATTTTCTAACAGGAAAGCGTCCTGCTCGCTGTCAACAATTGTAAATTCAATCTTATTAATTCTGCGGACTAGTTCATGAGTCTTGTATCCTGTGTATGTTTTTGTGAAATAAGAACTTACTCTTTTCCTGATATTTTTTGCTTTGCCAACGTATAATAATTCATTTTTATCATCAAAATATTTATAAATACCGGGCTGATGAGGTAGGGTTTTGATTATGAGTTGAAAGTCTTCAGAGGTCATTTAGAGAATTTATTTTTTTCTTATTTCATACGATCAATTATTAAAATCCCAAGTCAGTTTTTCTTCTTTTATTTCAGGTTCTTGTCCTGGCTTTTGTTTAATTGTTCTTATGCTGCACCACTGGTTTGCTTTCCATGTAAGCTGAGTGGTAACCTGGCTGCTATTTTCATTATTTTCTTTTACAATGTAAATTCGTTCTACCGATCCTTTTTGCGGATCAATATATACATCCCAATGCCGCAGCTTGATACTGTCAGGTAATTTGATTTTTGAATCATAAGAAATTGTAACAGCATTTATCGTTTGATCCATAAATGACTTTTCAGAGAACCAAGGAGACATGGTGGTTGAATCAATAACAGGCGTAAGAAAAGGCTCAGCAAATGAACGGATGCTTTCTCTTTTGAGCCAGGCTGAATCGGTTTTATTGCTGACGGTTACTGTTTTTAAAAGCGTAACAGGCATAGAGTCTATTACACGCAATTGACCTTTAAAAAAATCAGTGACAGGAAAGAAACTTTGTGTTTCTTCTGCATGTTTTGATGAAAAATCTGATTTTGATTTTGAATTGCAAGAGTTGAGAAAAATTATTGATCCAATTATAAAGAATGAAAATAATTTTTGCATTGGCAAATTTACAAATAAAAAAAACCGTTGCGGCGTATGAAGCAACGGCTTGGAAATGTTAAAAAACCCAATATGATTTATAAACTAAATGTCATTTTATTTTAGCTCCTACCTGGAAATTCCAATTCTTATCCCGTAGTCGATTAAGTGTTCTTTAACGGGATAAATATTTTGGTAAGTGGAGAAAAGTTGGTAACGTACACTTGGGCCAACCTGCCATTTGATCTTTTTGAAACTAAAGGAAACATATGAACCGAAGTTGCCGGCTACATTCAATTTTCTTAAGAGTTCAGGGTCACTTATGTAATTTCTTCGATCGTCAGAAATAATATAAGAATTGCTTTTCAGCACGATTGATGGTTCAAGTGATGAAGCGATATTAATCCGGACATTATTATTTTTCCATAAATTATACTGCAAACCTAGAGGAATAGACAATTGTAAGCTGCGGTTTGATAGTGAAATCTGGTTTTGGCCCTGGCCGTTCCCATAATGTGTTATATAACTCTTTGCATAAGCGTTTCCATAATTTTCATCCTTCAACATTAGATAAGCTAAAGTAGGATGAACCTGATTTGAAGTAATATTATAACCTGAATAACTTAGCTTAATTCCAGTAAAAAATTGCATTTTTTTGGACAAAGAATAAGTCATTTCTGTCCCAAATTGGTAGCCTAACCTGGCATTGTAAAGCATTTTGCCAGATTGCTGGTTTGAAAGAACAACAATCGGAGAAAGGTTTTGGCCAATTGTTGATTGTGGAATTGCCCTTCCTCTGAAAGTTACTGAACTCGCGGTTGGAGTAACATAATAAACCCAGTTGATATTTGGATTTCTTCTTTTATGAATACGTGGCGTTTTTATATTTGCAGTTTTGCCTTGCTTATCTATGGTAGTGTTATGATTATTTTGGATTACTTCTTTTGAAATATCATTAATCACCGAAGGTGGAATCTGGCTTAATGATAAAAGAATCATAAATTCAGGGGATGTAAAATTATCTATTGTGAAACGTGGCTGATCGTTTTTTACTAAACCATTAATATCATTCTTAATTTCAGACTGAGTTTTTTCAAGATTATTATTTAAGCTATTGATGTCACTTTTATCTGAGCGTATTTGAGCAAGATTTAATTCAACCGGATTATTTTCTACCAAATCAGCTCCTGTTTTGTTCAGTACTACATCTGAATTTTCATTTTCAATTTTCTTTTGAACAACAAATCCGGAAGCTTGTGGAATTGCAGCTGTTTGTCGGGAATAATGTTTTATAGCTTTACTATCAGTTGAAAAAAAATCTTTTTCTATAAAATCATTTGTTTGGAGCGTTGCCGCCGTCTGGCTTTCAATATTTGATGAGTGAAGAGTTGCGGCAGCTGATTTATCAAATGCACTAATTCTGAGAGAAGAAGTAGAATTTTGAACTTCTCTTTTAATACTACTATTTCTCTCAGTTCTTTTAACTGAATTATTCGCAATTTTTAGTGGTGAATTATTGAAATAGCCAATTCCGACCAAAGTGATAAGCAAAATAATCCCCACTGTAATGGATGGCCATTTGCTGCCGGGATGCAGGTTATTATATATACCTTTCCATACTCTTTTAGATGGCACCATGGTAAATTGATCAGCATGGTCTCTTAATGATTGCTCAAAATCTATCATATCAAATCGTCTTTCCATCATTCATACATTTCAGTTATTTGTTGGTAACGGCTATAAAATTTTTTCTACATAAATAGTTTCCTTGTTATTGGACCATTCGAATATTTTCTCTTGGCTTTTGTAAGATTTTCCTTTTTATCAAGATATCTTCCAGCAATGACCGCGCCCTTGTATATTGCGACCTGCTGGTACTTTCTTCGATATCTAGTATAGCGCCGATCTCTTTATGAGAAAAGCCTTCAATGGCATAAAGGTTGAGAACGGTCCGATAGCCTATTGGCAATAAACGGATGCATTCAACTACCTGCTTTGCCTGCAACATAGATGGAATATTATTGTCATTGATCTGCACGCCAGATGCATGAATAATATCTACGCTGTCAGAGAACTTTTTGTTTTTCTTTAAAATATTAATGCAAGTGTGTACGATTATTCTCCTAATCCAACCTTCAAGCGCACCTGATCCACGAAATTGATGAATCTGGGAATATATTTTGATAAAACCTTCCTGCAACATATCTTCCGCATCTTCACGATTCCGGGCATAACGATAACAAACACCAAGCATACGCGGGCTAAAACGTAAGTATAAAGCCTCATGCGCGATAGCAAGGTTATCAAGACAGCCTTGGAGCATTATCTCTTCTGTCATATATTTTGTTAAATTAACCCTACTAAGATAGGACAATTATTTGCCAAAATAGCTGCACAGCAAAAAAAATTTATGAATATAATTTGATTGCCTGATAAACTAAAAAATAGTTTTTAGAATTTTTCGCTCATAAGTTTTTAAGGCACTATTGAAGTGAGTAGGTTAAACTTATTTTTTTGGCAAACTATCAGGTGGATATTTTGCTTCCATCAGTTTTCTTGAATCGGTTGTCCAGTTTTCAATCGCCAGTTTTTGATTTTCGTCTAAAACCGCATCGCGATGAATAAGTGTGTAGGAAGTTAACGGCATATCGCCGGATTTTACTTCTTTACTAATTTGATCCAGTTTTTTATATTGCTTGCTTATTGGATAATTTGCAAATTCTGAAAAATTTAAATGGCGCTTTCCATCATTGATATGATTGTTTAAAAACCACGCAACAGGCTGCGCCTGCCAATACCACGGATAATAAGTAGTATTGCTATGGCAATCATAACAAGAAACTTTCAGCATTTTATGTATATTTTCGGGAACATTTATCCGGGCTTCAACTTGATTAGCGGCAATTTCCTGTGATGCATTTTTTTGGGGCCTTACAAATTGAATTGCAATTAAAGCAATTAATAAAATAATCAGTATGATTCTTATTATTTTTCTCATGAGTATTGTATGAAAATTATGAATTGATTAATATTTCACCTTTCATTTCTTTAGGAATGGGCAAATTCATCATTGTTAAAATAGTGGGAGCAAGGTCGCCGAGTTTCCCGTGTTTGATAGTTCCTTTCCAATCTTTATCAATAATAAAAAAAGGAACAAGATTCAAAGTATGCGCTGTATTAGGCGTTCCGTCTTCATTTTTCATAAAATCGGCATTGCCGTGATCTGCCGTTAAAAAAATTGTGTATCCATTCTCCAGGGCAGTGTTTACTACTTCCTGCACACATTTATCTACCGTTTCAACTGCTTTTATGACGGAGTTCCAAACACCTGTATGACCCACCATATCTGCATTTGCAAAATTTAAACAAATAAAATCGGCAGATTGTTTTTTTATTTCGGGAAGCAGCGCCGCGGTGACTTCATTTGCGCTCATTTCGGGTTGCAGATCGTAAGTCGCGACTTTCGGCGAAGGAATCATAATCCTTTGCTCGCCCTCGAAAGGAATTTCTCTGCCGCCACTGAAGAAAAAAGTAACGTGTGGATATTTTTCTGTTTCGGATATGCGGATTTGTGTTTTATGATTATTGGCCAGAACCTCGCCGAGTGTATTTGTAAGATCATCTTTTTGAAAAATTACATGGATGTTTTTAAATTTATGATCATAAAGCGTCATGGTTGTATAATCCAGCTTCAACGGTTGCATGTGATACTCAGGATAAGCGTTTTGTGTAAGCACTTCAGTAATTTCCCTGCATCGATCGGTACGGAAATTAAAGCAAATAACGGCATCGCCGTCTTTCATTCCTGAATCAGGGGTTTCTGAATTAATGATGGGCAATAAAAATTCATCAGTCATATTTTTCTGATAAGAATCAGTAACTGCTGAAAAAATATTAGCGGTAATATCGCCTGTTCTGTATACCAAAGCGTCATAAGCGATTTTAACTCTTTCCCATCTTTTATCGCGGTCCATTGCATAATAGCGTCCGGTAACTGTTGCAATTTTTCCTGTAGTTTTTTCAAGATGTTGATGCAGGTCTTCTAAAAAATTCAGCCCGCTTTTAGGATCAGTATCACGGCCATCTGTAAAGGCATGAACATATACTTTTTCGAGGCCATGCTTTTTACAAATGGTGGCGATCGCTTTTAAATGATTGATGTGTGAATGCACGCCGCCATTGCTAACGAGGCCCATCAGATGCAACGGCTTATTATTATTTTTTGCGTAGTTGATGCTGCTGATAAGCGTCGGATTACTTTCAAATTCACCATTTTCGATCGCAACGTTTATTCTTTCCAATTCCTGGTAAACAACCCGGCCCGCGCCAAGGTTCAAATGGCCGACCTCACTGTTTCCCATTTGGCCTTCAGGAAGGCCGACGGCCCGGCCACAAGTAACCAAAGTAGAATGAGGATAAGTAGTATAAAGCGAATTTACAAAAGGGGTTTTTGAATTTTCAATAGCATCGCTTTCTTTTTTTGTTCCAATTCCCCATCCGTCCATTATTATTAAAATGACTTTTTTTGTTTCCATTTTTCAAAGCTAATTATTAGCTTCAATATATTTTATGAAATTTTGCAATTTATAAATATTATCAATTCAGTAATTCATTTTAGCGTGTCTTATCTATTTTCAGGCTTTTGTTTTAAACAAAACTCCTTAACATTTTATATTTTTGTTTCATGATCCATACGGAAAATTATCAGCGTCAGCTGGTACAATTAATTTCGAATGCTTTAGAAGAGGATATTGGAGATGGTGACCATTCAACAATTTCGATCATTGGGCCTGAAATAAAAGGTAAAGCATTACTCAAAATAAAAGATGAAGGAATTTTAGCGGGCGTAGATGTTGCAGAAAAAATATTCTCTTTCGCTGAGCCGGCATCAGTTTTGAAAAAAATAAAAAAAGATGGCGATGAAATGCATTTTGGAGAAATAGCTTTTGAAGTGGAAGCAAAAGTTTACACGATTCTTACGTGCGAAAGGCTGGTGCTTAATTGCATGCAACGAATGAGCGGCATTGCGACTCTTACAAAAAAATATACAGATAAGCTGAAAGGTTATTCCACCAAATTATTAGACACAAGAAAAACAACGCCTAATTTTCGCTTGCTGGAGAAAGAAGCAGTGCGCATTGGTGGCGGCGTAAATCACCGGTTTGGATTATATGATATGATCATGCTGAAAGACAATCATATTGACTATTGCGGCGGTATTGAAAATGCAATTGAGAAAGCCTGGCAGTATGTTCAGGAAAAAAAACAGGGGTTAAAAATTGAGGTCGAGACAAGAAGTGTTGAAGATGTGAAAAAAGTAATGCAAACCGGAAAAATAAACCGGATCATGCTGGATAATTTTACTCCTGAAAAAATCAAAGAAGCACTTGCCATCATCAACGGTAAATATGAAACTGAAGCCAGTGGAGGAATTACACTGGACAATATTGAATCATATGCTGCCACAGGCGTTGATTATATTTCGAGCGGTGCCATCATTCACCAGGCAAAAAGCTTAGATCTTAGTTTGAAAGCTGAGATACAACAATAAAATGTCAAAGAAAAAGTTATATAATACCGGCATCGTTTATTCAACTGAGCCGGATTTTGATTTCTCTAATGAAACTGAATCCGAAAAATTTTTACCGCCAGGTGAACAATTATTAAAAATAAAATTAGATAAAAAGCACCGTGGCGGAAAAGTGGTAACAATAATAGAAGGATTTTCAATGGCCGAAAAAGATATTGAAAGCCTGGCAAGGCAGTTAAAATCTTTTTGCGGCACGGGCGGAACAGCAAAGGGAAAAGAAATCATTATCCAGGGTGATCAATGCGAAAAAGTTTTGCAATGGCTTATAAAGAAAGGATATACAAAATCAAAAGAAAAATAATTCTAAAAAGGTAATTTTGAACTGATTTTTTCTTCATACTTTAGTTCAGGAATTGTGACCCATAAAATTAAAATTTGACTAATAGCAACCAGTTTTTCAAAAGTTTATCATTAATTTTAATGCACAATGATTTCTAAAATATCAGAAGGCGTAACAATAAGTGTTGAAATATTTTATCAGCCGGAATACAGCAATCCACTTAACAGCGAATTTATGTTTGCCTACCGCATCACACTTGAAAACAATAATGTGTTTCCCGTTCAGTTATTAAGAAGGCATTGGTATATTTTCGACAGCAATGCCGAACACCGCGAAGTAGAAGGAGAGGGCGTTATCGGCGTACAGCCAAAAATAAATCCGGGTGAAAAATACCAATACGTGAGTGGTTGCAATTTAAAAAGCGAGATCGGGAAAATGCATGGTATGTATTTCATGGAGAACATCCATAATAAGCAAACTTTTCTTATCAATATTCCTCCTTTTGATATGATCGTTCCGGCAAAGCTGAATTAACTTCTGGGTTTGTATTTGGCCTTGTCATAAATCTCGCGCGGCTCAGCATTCATAAGATCAGGCAGTTTGGCTTCCGGATATTTTTCCATATATCTTTTTACAATTTGCAACCCTGAAAAAGTACCGATATTTCCTGGCGCATCTTCTCCCAACTCCTGTGTTTTCGGGCTTTCACCAATGTAGGTCTTTATGATATTTTGGTCGGTGTTATTAAGCAGATCATTATTTAAAAAGAAATCCCAAACTACCGCTTCGTTTTTATAAGCATCTTTCATTTGTTTTTGCGTGTAACCCATGCAAATATAATCTGGCGTGTGAGGCAAAAGTTGGGTAAGAAGATACATCCGCCTTCCTCTTTCAACCATTTGTTCTATAAGCGCTTTTCCATTGCTTTTATCATGATATAAATCATCAATAATATTTCTCATGCAGTTCACGGGAATGTGCGCAGCATCAAAATTATTGGCAAGATAATCCGGGTATTGCTCTTCACCTTCCGGAGTTTTATAAAAAGAAAAATTGCTGCCAAGATGAAGCGTGAGGCCAATTCCGAGAGCATGAGTGGTAAGAATATCTCCCTGCGTTCCGAATGATGTTTCAAAATTCGAATTGATCGGCCCGATAAAAGTGATCACCGATTTTGGCAATGGATATTGAGGAAAATAATATTTTACAAATTGCAATCCTTTTTTTATTTCACTGGTTACTTTACCAAAATTTTTGTATTGCAAATCTGAAGAATCTTTGATGGCCTGGTAATCGTGTATAAACAAACGAATTGCCTGGTGCTGTGCATTGCCGGAAATCAATAGGCTATCCATATCAAGCCCCAGAATGTTTGCAATGTAATCAGGTAAAAATTCAGGATATTTCTGCAAAAGCGATTTTATAGATTTTTCAATTTTATTTGTATCCATAACAAAAAAATCCTGCTCAAATCTTTCAGTTTCTAAATTTATTTTTATGGACGAAACATCCGGAATATTTTTTTTGCTGTTGCAGGAAATAAAAATAAAGATGGTGAGCAATAAAATAAAAATTTTGTTCATTGGGCAAATAAAAGGAAAAAAATTATGAGTGCTTTGTTAAATGGAAATTTATTAAATATTTTATTCCATTAATTTTACTAAATGAAAATTATTATCGCGCAACAGAATTACCACATTGGCAATTTTGAAAAAAATGAAAATAAAATTATTGATGCTATAAAAGAAGCAAAAAAAAAAGATGCGGACCTGATTGTTTTCAGTGAAATGAGTGTTTGCGGCTATCCTGCAAGAGATTTTCTGGATTTTAATGATTTTATCAATAAGGGTTATGAAAGCATTGAAAAAATAAAACAACATGCAGATACGATCGGTGTGATTGTTGGTTCGCCTGATAGAAATCTTCAGAGAGAAGGCAAAGATCTTTTCAATGCCGCCTTTTTTCTTTATAAAAAAGAAGTAAAAAATATTGCACATAAAACCTGTTTGCCTAATTATGACGTGTTTGATGAATACCGTTATTTTGAACCGGCATACAATTGGAACATAATAGAATTTAAAGGAAAAAACATAGCGCTAACAATTTGTGAAGACATCTGGAACCTGGGCGACAATCCACTTTACCGCATTTGCCCGATGGATATTCTGATAAAGCAGCAACCCGATTTTATGATCAATATTTCCGCTTCGCCATTTGATTATACGCATTGTGAAGACCGCAAAGCGACCATAAAATCGAATGTTACAAAATATAAAATTCCTCTTATATATTGCAATGCAGTGGGCAGCCAGACGGAAATAATTTTTGATGGGGCTTCATTGGTTTTTGATAAAGACGCCAACTTATGTTGCCAGCTTCCACAATTTAAAGAAGAATTAAGAGAAGTAATTCTCAACGATGATGGCACTGTTAATTTATCGGTTATAGAACCCGCGGCTGCCGTTCCGGTGCAGCTTTTAGAGCCTTTGCATTTTCTTCCTGAATTAAATATTTCGCAGGTTTACCAGGCAATTATTTTAGGGATTAGAGATTATTTTACCAAGATGGGATTTACTAAAGCCATTATCGGCAGCAGCGGTGGGGTTGACAGCGCAGTAACGACCGCACTTGCGTGCGAAGCCCTGGGAAAACAAAATGTAAGAACTATTTTGATGCCATCAGAATATTCTTCTTCTCATTCTGTTGATGATGCAGAAAAGTTAAGTAAGAATCTTGGTAATCCTTATGACATTATTCCAATAAAAAAAATATACGATCAATTTCTAAATGAATTGAAACCGGTTTTCAACAATTCTCCATTTGGCATAGCGGAAGAAAATATCCAGAGCAGAACCAGAGGAAATTTATTGATGGCTATCGCCAATAAATTTGGATATATTTTATTGAATACTTCTAATAAAAGTGAACTCGCCACAGGCTATGGAACGCTTTATGGCGACATGGCCGGAGGTCTTGGAGTGCTTGGGGATTGCTATAAATTACAAGTTTATGAACTGGCAAAATATATCAATTCCGAAAAACAAATTATTCCTAATAATATTATTAGCAAAGCGCCTTCGGCAGAACTAAGGCATGATCAAAAAGATAGTGACAGCCTGCCACCTTATGAAATTCTTGATAAGATTTTGTATCAATATATTGAGCGTGTTCAAGGACCTTCTGAAATTAAAGCTCTGGGATTTGAAGCACTCCTTGTTGACCGGATTTTAAAAATGGTAAACAATAATGAATATAAGAGAAATCAATTTTGCCCTATCATCCGCATTTCTCCGAAAGCATTTGGTATAGGAAGAAGGATGCCTATTGTTGGGAATTATTTGAATTGAATATTAAAAAGAGAAAAACTACTTTTTGGTTTATCCGAATTCTTCTATAAAAAGCTGGAAAGGAAACCGGTAAAACCGAAAGTCTTTCATTTTTGATTTACTATCACTTGATATAAAAACAAAAAATCCTAAATTGCTTACTTCATTTTAATAAATAAATTTTTCATGGAAGCATATATTATAGCAGGATTTCGAACGGCGGTTACTAAATCAAAGCGCGGTGGATTCAGGTTTTACCGTCCGGATGATTTGGCGGTAGATGTGATAAAAGGTTTGCTGGCATCTGTTCCTGAACTTGATGCAAAAAGAGTGGACGATTTAATAGTTGGAAATGCTGTACCTGAAGCTGAACAAGGGTTACAAATCGGAAGAATGATAAGCGTAAGAGCTCTCGGAATATCTGTTCCCGGAATGACGGTTAACCGGTATTGCGCCAGCGGATTGGAAACTATTGCCATCGCTACTGCTAAAATAAGAAGCGGAATGGCAGACTGCATCATTGCAGGTGGAACAGAAAGTATGACTATGGTTCCTACATCCGGGTGGAAAATTGTACCTGCTTACTCTGTAGCATCAGAAACGCCGGATTATTATTTAGGAATGGGTTTAACTGCCGAAGCAGTCGCGAAAGAATACAATGTAACTCGCCAACAACAAGATGAATTCAGCTTGCATTCGCACCAAAAAGCAAAGAATGCAATTGATAATGGCTATTTCAAAAGTGGGATTCTTCCAATTCCGGTTGAAGAAATTTATGTTGATAAAAATAATAAAAAACAAAAGAGAAGTTTTGTAGTAGATACTGACGAAGGCGTTCGCTCAGATACTTCCATTGAAGCATTGGCAAAATTAAAACCTGCATTCGCTTTAGGCGGCACAGTAACGGCCGGCAATTCTTCGCAAACCAGTGATGGCGCAGCTTTTGTAATCGTGATGAGCGAAAAGATGATGAATGAATTAAAATTAAAACCTATTGCAAGATTGGTAAATTGTGTGAGTGCCGGAGTACATCCGCGCATCATGGGTGTTGGCCCGATTGAAGCAGTTCCAAAGGTTTTGAAACAAGCGGGAATGAATCTTTCTCAAATTGATTTGATAGAATTAAATGAAGCATTTGCCTCGCAATCTTTAGCAGTAATTAAAACTCTTGAGCTCGATTCCACAAAAGTAAATATCAACGGCGGCGCTATCGCATTAGGCCATCCGCTTGGATGCACAGGCGCTAAGCTCACTATCCAGATCATCAATGATATGAAAAGGTTGGATAAGAAATATGGAATTGTAACCGCTTGTGTTGGTGGCGGGCAGGGAATTGCTGGTATTATTGAGAGGTTGTAAAGAGTTGACAACCGGCTACCGTGGACCAACAACCTATCTTCCAATTATGATGATCTTTCGGTATTCAGTCATCGATTGTCGTCTTTTACAACTTCACACTCAAACCCACCGCTATCAACGATTTAAATTGTAATGCAGGCGCATCATGATTTATCCCGAAAAGTTTTACATCATCGTCATAAATAAGATCAAGCCCCAGGCCTTTAGATTTGCTTTTAATAATTCATTAATAATCTACTACTATTACTACTTTTCTTTTTTGCTTCTTTTTTCTTTTAAAATGGAATGTGTAAATGTGGATAAGCTACATTTATAAACCAACCTGC
>JALYVO010000031.1 GCA_030853195.1 Bacteroidota bacterium
AAAAAACTACTTTTAGGATTTCCTACAGTTTCATGTAACTCTGCAATGCTTCCACATAATTTTCAAATGCGGTAACGCCTTCAGAAGTTATTTTACAAATAGTTTGAGGATAATTATTATTAAATTGTTTGATGATTTCTATGTAGCCCGATTCTTTTAATTTACTTATCTGCACACTTAGATTCCCGGAAGTCGCATTTGTTTTTTCTTTTAGAAATGTAAACTCCGCTTCCCGCACACTTATTAAAAGCGACATAACGGCCAACCGTAATTGAGAATGCAATATGGGATCAAGTTCTTTAAAATCCATTACCGAAGTTTACCATTTTCAATTTTTTTTCTTAAGCGCATTGCATGAAAGTTGTTTGTTTTTAAATTTCATTTCCTTTCCTAAATTTTTGTTTTAAAAGATAACCAGGAATGATCCATGCTGAAATCACTGCTGCAGATGAGAGCAATAGCTGGTAATTAACATTTATGAAAGGAGAGATCAACGCAAGTAACCAACAGCAAATGCCACCAACTATCAATGGCTTGAATTTCAAAATAATTCCGGAAAGAAAAGTTGGCATTCCGTACAAAATCAACAGCATCGGGGCGATGAGCTCGTATCTTCTAAATTGAACGGCTACATAATTGACGAGTATCAGGCAAATAAAAAATGTAACCCAGACAAAGCCGTTGATCTCTTCGGTGTAGGTTCTTACGTTTCGCGCTTTTATTCTTTTTCTTAAAAAAAAGAATTGATAAATTAATAACAACCAGGTTGAAAACCATATATAAGATGCATCGGTATCAAAAAAATGAAGCGAAATAAACTGTACAATGCAACAAATTAAAATAAGCCATCCCCACAAAAGATAGAGAGTTCCTGATTCGCTGAACCGGTTTTTTGCCTTGTTGATCATAGACGCGATCAACTGCAAACTCTCGGATTGGGTCATTTGCGCTTCATCCTTTTCCATAGATAATTATTTGTATTGTGACATGAAATATTGTAAACCGGCTTTTCCCCAATCTGGTGAAATATCAGATGCTGGTTTAAAGCTTCCGAACAATTGACTGGCTTTATCAAATAAAGGTTTTGCGGCATCTTTTCCGCCACCATAAGCTTCCGGAGTATAAAATTTATTTTGCGCTTCTAATAAATATGGGCGCGGGTTGGTTGGATCAAGAGATTTGGCTTTTTCTATATTTTCGCTTATCTCAGGCCCGTAGGTCATATATCTGCTTGCCGGATCTACGGTCATGTGTGCGGTGGCGATCATACTTTTTATCACATCAATTTCAGAATTATCTTTTCCTAAAATGGTTGAGGCTTTTGTGATTAAATCATTGGCTTTATCGGCCATGGCATCTTTTTTTGAAACATCTTTATCCATTAATGCCTGCATTATGGTACAGTAAGCCGCGTAATAATAAGGAAGCCATTGAGTTTTTTCTGCGTCGCCAATCCTTGTAAAATTATTGGTAAGATCGGCATTGTTGCCTTTCACCATCATTGAATCTAATTGAGCAACATTTGTTTTCATTGCGCTTGTATATTTATCACTTTGCGCATAAGTAAAGGTGGCGAAGCAAACTATTGCGGCCAGTAAAATTGTTTTTTTCATTTTGTTTTGTTTTTTGTTTTTATAAAAAATTATTGATTGCTTTTATTTTTTTTGTTCCCCCTTAGGGGATAGGGGGCTACAAATGATTATTAATATCATCCTGTGTCCTGTCAATTCCTAAGCTTATAAAATAACCGATGTAATAAAACCTTTTCGAAGGCGGAATTACAGCTACCTTATTTTGGCCGTTGGCCGAATAATTATAAGAATAGACATTATTAAATCCCAATACATTGCTGACAGAAAGCACAAAAACTGAAAAAGATTTGGCCTTTGTTTTTCCAATGCTCGGCAAATAATTCACACTCAGGCTCAAATTATTGTAATCTTTTGTGCGCCCCTGATCTTGTATTTTATAATTGTTGAAGGTGCTATCGCTTACAATATCATAATAAGGCCGGCCGGTAGCAAAAGTGTATGACGCATTGAATTGCGTTTTTATTGGAGTAACAAATTTCTTAATCACCAGCGATGCAGTGTTTTTTGCAGCATAATAAGGCTCAATCGCAAAAGGATAATTGAGGAAATCGCGCTTGGTGTCCAAATAAGAATAAGAAATCCAATAATCCAGGTTTTTGATTGTCTTCTTATCTCGCCAGAAAAATTCAATACCCTTTGCATCGCCAAAACCATTGTTATTAATCGCGGTCAATCTGCCATAAATGTCATTTGTTTTTATCAGGTCATTGTATTTTTTATAATAAAGCTCGGTGCGGAAAGTGCGTTCGGTGGTGATTTTTTGATATTGAAGAATGTAGTGTGTTGCCTCGGAAAAATGCAGCGCATTTAAAGAAGGCAAATATTTTCTTTCCGGATCCTGGTAAAATTTTCCATACGCTACAGACGCCTGGCTGTTATCCGGAAATTTATAAGCCAGAGAAACACGCGGCGCAATATTCCATTTATCAATCATATCAGAATGTTCAGCTCTGACGCCAATTTTTGCTGCGAGATTATTGGTCACATAAATATCTGTTTCGGCGAAGCCGGCAAGAATATTTTCTTTCACCGTGTTGGAATATTGCGTGCCGTCATATTGAGTGTAAGTTGTTTTTTCATCACTGTTATTGTATTCACTTCCAAACCGGATGGCGCTCAATCCTTTCAATCTTTTTTCAAAGATCACTTTGGCGTTTACATATTGGCCTTTGTTATCAAGATTAAAATTTTTATAAGCATTCAATGGATCGGTGACAATTATTTGTTGCTTATCGTTGGCATCCTGAAGTTCGTTAGTGATATTATCTTTATTGGTGCTGTAAGAAGCACCTGAATTTAATTTCCAACCATGGCCGATATTTTCTCTCCAGGATAAGTTGTGATACATATTGAAGTTTTTCAAACCAAAAGCATCTTTCATATTTAAAGAATCCACGTCCTGGTTTCTGAACGCAACGTCTGTCGCACTGAAATAACCATAATATTTTAATATGCCTGTGGAAGATGTCTTTATTCTGAAATTGACATCGGCTTCATGCGTTTGGGGCACTCGGAAATAATCATATTTTTGTTTGATGAGATTATAAACCAATGAAAGGTTGGCATAAGCATAAGTGATTCCCCAGGAAGATTTTTTGTTTTTAGAAAGCTTTTGAATTCCCGCATTTGCTGAAAGGTAAGAAATGCCAAAATCTGCGGAAGTCTTTTGAGGAAGGTCTATGGATTCTAATAATAAAACCGAAGAAAGCGCTTGTCCATATAAAGCGGAATAGCCGCCCGAACTGAAAATGGTTCCTTTAAATAAAAACGGATTGAACCGCCCGCGTGTTGCCTGGCCGGGCTCGCTGCTGTAGAAAAAATTGTTGACTAAAGTGCCATCAATAAAAATTTTAGTTTCTGCGGCGGTTCCTCCTCTCACGAATAATCCCTCGCTTTCGCCGACCTGTTGTGCGCCCGGTAATGTTTTTATGGCATTTGTAATATCTCCGCCGGCGCTTGCGGTGGTTACAATATCAATCGGGTTAAGCGCGCTTGCTCTTTTCTGGTCGCTGGCTTCAAAAGTTCCGGCGCTAATCACCACAGCTTTCAATTCTGTTATTTCTTCTTTAAGAGAAATATTTACAACAACAGGTATGATGTCTATATTTATTTTTTCTTCAAAAGATTTGTATCCTGATGAAGTTGCTTTCAAAATATGTTGTCCTTTTTCTGTGGTCGCAAAAGAATAATTGCCTGATGAATCTGAAGTGCCGCCATCATACGAATCCTGGATGCTGATGCTTATTCCCGGCAAAGGCTTATTCCTGTTGTTAGTTATTTTACCACTTATCTTTACCTGCGCGATTCCATAAGAACTTAAAAAAAATACTGGAAAGAAAATTAATCTGTACACGTTTATAAATTTAGCACAAAACTAAATTAGTTTATAATATAAACCAAATGAATTTAAAAATCATTTTTAAAAGAAAAATTTTATTGTTTTTTGCGTATAACATATTGACTAATAATAATTTATAAATAAATAGAGGCATTATTTTTTATATGTGAAAGCTTATGGAATTTATTCACATCAAGGAAAATTAATTTGTTTATCTGGATTCAATTTGTAATTTAGCAATAGAATTTAATGGGTTAGTAAGTACAAAGAGCTGGTAGTGATACTGGCTCTTTTACTTTTTAGGAAGAAATTTTTTTTTTCAGTTAACGATTTAATTTTTTTGGTTTCAGCTCGGTGTTTTTTAAAATAGCAGATTTCTACTTTTTGGGTTGTCACTTCTTTGATTTTTTTTTCTTATCAAAAATGCTTTTCTATTTCCTTTTTGTTTTCTCTTGAAAAGGTTTGTTTAATTTCAACGCTCATAAAAAAATTTTGATGAGCAAAACAAAGACTGCTTTTTTTTGCAGCAATTGCGGACAGGAAAGTGCAAAGTGGGTGGGCAAATGCCCGTCATGCGGGGAGTGGAATACTTTTGTAGAAGAAGTGGTTGTGAGAGGAACAGAAAAGCCAACTTCTGAATGGAAAGAATTTTCAGGAATAAGCGGCGGCATCAAAACAATTTCATTAGACGATGTAACGAGCGGAGAAGAAAAAAGAATTGTGACCGAAGACGCCGAACTCAATCGTGTTCTGGGCGGCGGAATCGTTTTGGGAAGTTTAGTTTTAATCGCCGGCGAGCCGGGGATTGGAAAATCAACACTTTTTTTACAGGCTTCTTTGCAATTAAAAAATACCATTACATTATATATTAGTGGCGAAGAAAGTGAGCAGCAAATAAAAATGCGCGCAGACAGGCTTCAGATTAAAAATGAAAAGTTTTTTCTGCTTACTGAAACTAATACACAAACCATTTTTAAAGAAATAAAAAAACTAAAGCCACAATTAGTAATTGTGGATTCCGTCCAAACGCTTCAATCGCCTTACATAGAATCTGCGCCGGGAAGCGTTTCACAAATAAGAGAAAGCGCGGCAGAATTTCAACGGTTTGCCAAGGAAAGCAACACACCGGTTTTCTTAATTGGCCATATCACCAAAGACGGAAGCATCGCCGGGCCAAAAATTCTGGAACACATGGTGGATACGGTTTTACAATTTGAAGGCGACCGCCATTATGCATATCGTATTTTAAGAACATTAAAAAACCGTTTTGGCTCCACTTCCGAACTCGGTATTTACGAAATGACCGGAGAAGGAATGAGGCAGGTAAACAATCCATCAGAAATTTTAATTACTCAAAAAGAAGAACAATTAAGCGGTGTAGCCATCGCGGCAACGATAGAAGGAATACGTCCATTATTGATAGAAGTGCAGGCATTGGTAACACAAAGTGTTTATGGAACTCCGCAAAGAACTAACACTGGTTTTGATTTAAGAAGATTGCAACTGTTACTCGCGGTTTTGGAAAAGCGCGGAGGCTTTCATTTTGGCGTAAAAGATGTTTTCATCAACATCGCCGGCGGATTAAAGGTGGAAGACCCTTCAATAGACCTCGCCGTTTTAAGCGCGTTGCTTTCTTCTTATGAAGATGTAGCGTTGCCGATGCACACGTGCTTTGCCGCCGAAGTTGGTTTGAGCGGGGAAATAAGAGCCGTGAATAGAATAGAGCAGCGAATAGCGGAAGCAGAAAAATTAGGGTTTGAAAAAATTATCGTGAGCAAATACAATTTAAAAGGAATTGGAAAAAATAAATTAAATATTGAAGTGGTGCCTTTGGGGAAAGTAGAAGAATTGTATAGGTATTTGTTTTAACAGGAAAGAGTTACAACCTGTCACACCTCAATTCTCAAATTCATTAGCTTTGCTATTATTTTGCGAGACAAATTGAAAGGTCATAAAGCCAAATCGTTATCGTATTAATACAATTATTATTTTGCGCATTATACAACGGACAGATATATTCACAATATGCAGTTATTAGAAGGGAAAGTGGCTTCTTCGGCCATTAAAGAAGATTTAAAGGCAAAAATCTATAATTTGGCTTCGCAGGGGAAAAAAACACCGCACCTCGCTGCAATACTTGTTGGCAATGATGCGGCAAGCGAAACGTACGTAAATTCTAAAGTTAAAAATTGTAAGGAAGTAGGAATTAATTCTTCGCTTTTCCGGTTTGATGAATCAATTTCTGAACAACATCTTTTAAAAAAAATAAATGAATTAAATAATCAGCAAGATATTGATGGAATTTTGGTGCAGGTGCCACTGCCAAAACATATCTCTGAAAAAAATGTTACACTTGCTATTTCTCCCGAGAAAGATGTGGACGGGTTTCACCCAATAAATGTCGGCAATATGGTGCTTGGTTTTCCATCATTTATTTCCGCTACTCCTTATGGAATTATTCTAATGCTTGAGCACTATAAAATTGAAACCGAAGGAAAACATGTGGTAATAATTGGCAGAAGTAATAATGTAGGAACGCCGCTCAGCGTGCTGCTCAGCAGAAATAATAAATCAGGAAATGCAACAGTAACGCTTTGCCATTCGCGCACAAAAGATCTGCAATCCATTTGCAAACAAGCTGATATTTTAATTGCTGCAATTGGAAAACCAAAGTTTGTAACAGCAGATATGGTGAAAGAAAATGCGGTGGTGATTGATGTGGGCATCAACCGGGTAAATGATGATTCCAGAAAAAGCGGTTATGCTTTGAAGGGAGATGTTGATTTTGAAAATGTTGCTTCAAAAACCAGTTATATAACCCCCGTGCCTGGTGGTGTTGGTTTGATGACGATTGCGGCGTTATTGACGAATACTTACAAGGCGGCCTCTCTGTCCTCAAAGGGAGGGTTCTAAGGCAAGTCCCTAAAATAAAGTTGAATTTTCTGTCAATGAAAGAATTATTCAAAATCTAAAACAATCTAAATCCGCGATCTAAAATCTAAAAACAATTTGCAAACTTTATTAAATATAACTACCACATTACCTGTAATGGAAGCGTTTTATACTTTGCAGGGTGAAGGTTTTCACCAGGGCAAAGCTGCTTATTTCATTAGGCTTGCCGGCTGCGATGTGGGATGTGTTTGGTGTGATGTAAAAGAAAGCTGGGATAAAGATTTATATCCTTTGCAAAGCGTTGAAGAAATAGTGATGGAAGCAAAAAAATTTCCTGGAAAATTAATTGTAATCACCGGCGGTGAACCCACGCTTTATAATCTTGACAAATTAACCAAAAAATTGAAGCAGGAAGGGTTTCAAACAAATATTGAAACATCAGGTTCGCATCCAATAAGTGGGAGTTGGGATTGGATTTGTCTTTCTCCAAAAAAATTTAAGCCACCATTGCCAGGCATATATAAAAAAGCAAATGAACTTAAAATAATTGTTTTCAATAAATCGGATTTTGACTGGGCAGAAAAATATGCTGTGGAAGTTTCTTCATCATGCAAACTTTATTTACAACCCGAATGGGATAAGGCAAGCATGATCACGCCATTAATTGTAGAATACATCAAAGAAAATCCTAAATGGCAATTATCATTGCAGATACATAAATATATAAATGTGCCTTAGATATGGCCTCCCTGCCTTCAAAAGGAAGGTTCAGGAAAGTAACTTCCAAATGAGGGTTCGGGAAAATACTTACTAGCGTGAGACCTTTAACATTAAAAACCTATTGAATAACTGCATCAGATATTCGTTTATTTTCAAAAAAACTTGCTTCATGCAAAAGATTGTTTCACTTTTAATATTCCTGACTTTTTTTATACAAACAAAATCCCAATGGTATAATCCTGAAAAAGTGGATCATAATGCAAATACTATTTATTTGCTTGCTGTCAGTAAAGCGAGAAATAATGACTATGTGACTGCAATAAAAATGATCAACCAGGCATTGAAGATCGAACCCAAATTTGTAGATGCATATCTTTCACTGGCAGGCATAGACGCAGATATGAAAAATTATTCGGAATCGGTTACCAATTTTGAAAAATCTTTTACTCTCGATTCTGTTTATTCAAATTATTACCTTCTTCCTTACTCTATTTCACTTGCAGGTTGCGGCCGTTTTACGGATGCTTTACTTGCAGTAAATACTTTTCTTTCAAATCCGAAAATCAATGAACGAAGTATCAAAGCAGGCGAGTTTAGAAAGAAAACTTATGTGTTTGCCATTGAATATGCAAAAAATCATTCCGAAAAAAATTATGTTTTTGCGCCGCAGAATCTGGGAGACAGTGTCAACACTTCGGACCTTGAATATTTCCCTTCCATCACCATTGATGGGAAAACATTAGTTTTTACAAGAAGAATAAAATCCAATGAAGACATTTATGAAAGCAAGCTGTTGAATGGCCATTGGGGCAAAGCGTTTCCATTGCCTGGAAAAATCAATTCAACCACTTTTAATGAAGGTGCACAAAATATTTCGCAGGATGGAAAATGGATGATTTTTACTGGCTGTAATTTCCCGGAAGGATTAGGAAGCTGTGATCTTTATATTTCTTACCTCAACAAAGATGGCTGGAGCGAGCCACAGAACTTAGGCCGGAATGTAAATTCAGAATACTGGGAATCTACACCATCGCTTTCTCCAGATAAAAGAGATCTTTATTTTAGCGGCAATATGCCTGGCGGCTTTGGCGGAAAAGATATTTGGGTATGTCATCGCGATGACAATGGAAAGTGGGGTGAACCAATTAATCTTGGGGCAGAAATAAATACAACCGGTGATGAAAGCACACCATTCATTCATGCAGATAATCAAACTTTATATTTTAATTCTAACGGTCTTCCAGGATATAGTGAGAAACCTGATCTTTTTGTAACAAGAAAATTACCGGATGGGAAATGGAGCAAGCCGGAAAATTTAGGATATCCGATCAATACCATTGATGATGAAGGATCGTTAGTCGTAGCCGCCGACGGCAAAACGGCTTATTTTTCCAGTGACCGCAGCGATACAAAAGGCGGGCTCGATATTTATACTTTCGAATTGCGACCTGATATTCGCCCGCTTAAAACCTTATGGGTAAAAGGAAAGGTGTATGATAAAAAAACAAAAAATGGATTGCCTTCATCTGTGGAATTAACTGATCTAAGTACAAGACAACTCATCAGTAAATTGCAAACTGATGAAGATGGAAATTATCTGGTAACACTTCCTGTCGGAAAAGATTATGCATTTAATGTTCACCGGAAAGGATATTTATTTTATTCAGAAAATTATAACATGAGTGCGGTTTCATCTGATTCAACGTACACAGCGGATATTCCTTTGCAACCCATAGAAGAAAATGCACACATTATTTTAAAAAATGTTTTTTTCGACACAAAAAAAACAGAACTGAAATCTGAATCAATTACAGAACTTGACAATGTAGTAAGATTGATGAATGAAAATCCAAACATGAAAATATTGATCAGTGGTTATACAGATAATGTAGGAAAGCCGGCTGACAATTTAATACTTTCGAAAGGCCGCGCCGTATCAGTTGTTAATTATTTGATCAGCAAAGGAATAAATAATAACCGGCTATCATTTAAAGGTTTGGGTGAAAGCAATCCCATTGCGGGTAACAATATAGAACCGGGTCGTGCATTGAACCGGAGGACCGAACTGAGTGTGGTGAGTAACTGAAAAACTGTAATTTTTTTAAATAAAACTTCTGTGCCAAGACATGCTAAATTAGATAAACATCTCTGTGATCTAATTTGTAAGCAATTGGAAATTCCAAAGATTTAAAGATAATTTTTTGTTGTTAACAACCATACTTTTTCATATAAGCGATCATTGAATTTCAAATCAAAAATCAGGAATTTCTATATTTTGGCTTACCACAACATGCTACATCCAACATCGTAGATATTTTAAAATTCCAAAATTTGAAAGAGATTATTTTGCTATTTTACAAGCGTAAATTTTTTCATGTATAACGAACTTCTTTACCAAATTGCGCTAACGCTTATCCCAAATATTGGAGATGTAAATTCAAAAGCATTGATTAATCACTTTGGAAGTGCAGAAGCAATTTTTAATGCCCCAAAAAAAGAATTGAATGATTTAGAAGGCATCGGAACTATACGTGCTAATTCAATAAAAGATTTTAAAGATTTCAGCAGGGCTGAAGAAGAAATACAATTCATAAAAAAGTATCAAATAAAGCCTCTTTTTTTAACAGCCAAAGATTATCCACGAAGATTGTTGAATTGCTATGACAGCCCAACCTTACTGTATTACAAAGGAAACGCTGATTTAAATTCATCAAGAATCGTAGCCATTGTGGGCACAAGAAACCATAATGAATATGGTAAAAATATTTGTGAAAAATTGATCGAAGAATTAATCAATGAAAACATTATTATCGTGAGTGGACTCGCTTTCGGAATTGATACTATTGCCCACAAAACGTCTATAAAAAATAATCTTGAAACGGTTGGGGTTTTAGCTCATGGCCTTGACAGGGTTTATCCTTCTCAAAATACTTCGCTTGCCAAACAAATGATATTATGTGGCGGATTGCTTACTGAATTTAAAAGTGATACTACTCCTAATAAGCAAAATTTTCCTGCAAGAAACCGCATCGTTGCCGGTATAAGCGACGCAATCATTATTGTAGAATCCG
Organism: Bacteroidota bacterium; assembly: GCA_030853195.1. Classification (GTDB taxonomy): domain Bacteria; phylum Bacteroidota; class Bacteroidia; order Chitinophagales; family Chitinophagaceae; genus Ginsengibacter. The sequence continues at coordinate 10,614 of JALYVO010000031.1, forward strand.
GGTTGAAAGGCGGTTCGCTGATAACCGCCGAATTAGGAAATGGTTACAACAAAGATGTATTCGCCATTCCCGGAAGAGTGAATGACACCAAAAGTGAAGGATGCAACTATCTGATAAAAAATAATAAAGCAGCAATGATAACATGCGCCGGTGATCTTCTCGAAAACATGGGATGGAAACAAACAAAAAAACCTTCTCCAAAAAAGCAAAGAGAATTATTTATCGAGCTTACTGCTGACGAAAAAATAATAACGGATATTTTACAAATACAGGAACAGGTTCATATCGATGAATTGTATTTTAAAAGCAAACTCAGCAGCAGTGCAGTTGCGCAGGCGCTCCTGATGCTGGAAATGCAAGGAATAGTTTCTTCTTTGCCAGGGAAAATTTATAAGATGGTCTAGGCGTTGAAAAATTTAAGAGTACTGTAAGATTTTAGAAGATTAAAGATTTAGAATAAACCAATAACATTTAACCAACTAGCTATTTAGCTTCTCCTTACTATCTTTGCACATGGCTACAATAAATAACTCCAGATCAAGCTCAAAAAAATTTTTCGGTGAAGGATTAACTTTCGATGATGTATTACTAATGCCAGCTTACAGCGAAGTATTGCCGCGCGATGTTACCACCACTACACAACTAACAAAAACGATCACATTAAATATTCCGATGCTTAGCGCAGCCATGGATACGGTTACAGAAGCGGAACTTGCCATAGCGCTGGCGAGAGAAGGCGGCCTTGGGGTTTTGCATAAAAACATGAGTATAGAGCAACAGGCGGCACAGGTAAGAAAAGTGAAACGTAGTGAAAGCGGCCTTATTTTAGACCCCATAACTTTAAGAGTGGAAGCTACGATTGGAGATGCTCTAAGGTTGATGAGAGAAAATAGGATCGGAGGAATTCCTATTATCGATAAGGATGGAAAGCTCGTGGGAATTTTAACTAACAGGGATTTAAGATTTGAAGATAGTATGAAACGCGAAGTGAGCGAATTGATGACGAGCGAAAATTTAATAACTGCGCCTGAAGGAACTGATTTGAAAAAAGCACAAATTATTTTAAGAAAATATAAAATTGAAAAATTACCGGTTGTAAATAAGAAGGGAATTTTAAAAGGATTGATCACTTACCGAGACATTCTTCAGGTGCATAATCATCCCCATTCAACAAAAGACGAATTCGGCAGATTGCTTGTGGGGGCTGGTGTTGGCATCACGAAAGATATTGGGGACAGGGTTTACGCGCTACAACAGGTAGGCGTAGACGCAATTGCCCTGGATAGTGCGCATGGACATACCAAAGGAGTAATTGACGCTTTAAAAAAAATCAAGAAAGATTTTAAAAATATACAGGTCATAGCCGGAAATATAGCGACAGGAAGCGGTGCAAAAGCATTGGCGGATGCAGGAGCTGATGCAGTTAAAGTCGGTATAGGACCAGGTTCTATTTGTACCACTCGGATTGTTGCTGGCGCGGGCGTTCCACAAATAACGGCCTTAATAGAAGTGGCAGAAGCTTTAAAAAATAAGAATATCGGTATTATCGCAGATGGAGGAATCCGTTACACAGGTGATATGGTAAAAGCAATAGCCGCAGGCGCAAATTGCGTAATGATGGGTGGCGTATTTGCTGGAACCGAAGAAAGCCCCGGTGAAACAATCATTTACGAGGGAAGAAAATTCAAACAATACCGTGGGATGGGTTCATTGGGCGCTATGGCGCAAGGTAGCAGTGACCGCTATTTCCAGGATGGAGAAGAGCAGGCAAAAAAATATGTGCCTGAAGGAATTGAAGGAAGGATTGCCTACAAAGGTTTTTTGCAGGAAGTGGTGCACCAGTTTTCCGGAGGCTTGCGGGCTGGAATGGGTTATTGCGGAGCAAAAGATATTAAAGCTTTACAAGAAGCAACTTTTATTAAAATCACTAACGCAGGTATGCGCGAAAGCCATGCGCATGATGTAGAGATCACGAAGGAAGCCCCCAATTATAGTAGGTGAGAAGGGTTGATTATTCCTTACAAATCTGGAATCTGATTCCGGATTTGTAAAGGTTGCCTTTGAGAAACGTGGAAAGCCAAAAAGTATTTTTTTAGGTTATATTTCTCCTTTTTTCAAAACAAAGACAGGTTCACTTCCTGTAGTTATTGTTTAATTTTGATTCTTTATAAAAGTTAACGAATCCATTCATAAATTATATCGCTTGCTGACACTCCAATTAAAAAATATAAGGAATATCGCTAAAATCAATTTTTTACTTCTTGCTGCTTTATTTATATTTTCTGCCAAAACATTTGCCCAGCAGGACTCATGTCATGTAAGAATTAGTATTTTAACTGCTACGCCGGGAGAAGAATTATATTCAACTTTCGGGCATAGCGCTTTGCGTGTATACGATACCATTAGTAACCAGGATATTGTTTATAATTACGGGACTTTCAATTTTGATGAGCCTGATTTTTACATGAAATTCATAAGAGGAAAACTTTCATTTTACTTGTCAACAGACAATTTTGAAAATTTTAAATCTGATTATGAACAGGATAAAAGAGGTATTACAGAACAGGTTTTAAATTTAACCTGCGCTGAAAGTTATAATATTAATAGGCTGCTGCGCGCCAATATGATGGAGCACAATCGAGTGTATAAATACGATTTCACTTTCGATAATTGTACTACCAGGCTTCGGGATTTGGTTGAGAAAGCAACGGATTCAACAGTACATTTTGGCAAAGCATTAAAAGGAAAAGCAAGTTTCCGCGATCTTATTTATGAATATTTGAATTACAATGATAAACAATGGAGCAAGTTAGGAATTGATATTTTGCTGGGCAGTAAATTGGATCTGGCTATGGAACCCCGGCAAGTAATGTTTTTACCTGACTACCTGATGAAAACGTTCGATAGTTCTACTATTGATTCGCGGCCGCTTGTAAGCCATAAGAACATTTTGATCAAGCCGGATTATTCTAAAATTGTAAAGGACAACCTTACTCATCCTTTTTTTATTTTCAGCTGTCTCTTTGTATTAATCGCTTTTTTGAGCTTTTCAAATAATTTACTCATACAAAAATTCCTTTTTTCTCTCGACGGATTTCTATTTTTTATAACAGGCATTCTCGGAGTCTTGCTCATATTTATGTGGTTCGGCACGGATCATATTATGTGCAAAAACAATTACAATTTGCTCTGGGCATGGCCAATAAATGTTGTTGCCGCATTCTATATTCATTCTAAAAAGAAAATTGCTAAAAACTACTTTTTGATTTATGCCATATTTAATTTGCTTTTGATTGTTTGTTGGTTTTTTCTTCCGCAACACATGAACCCGGCGTTAATACCTATTATTTTGATTTTAATTACAAGAAGTTTTGTTTCTCTTTCCCGAAAAAAAATATAGGATATGAGACATATTATTTTTCAAAATAAGAAAATATTATATCGCGCTGAAGGAAAAGGGAAACCTGTTATTCTTATTCATGGCTTTGGAGAAGATGGAAACATCTGGAATACGCAATTGGAGCGGCTTACAAAAAATTATTTTGTAATTATTCCTGATCTTCCCGGAAGCGGAAAGTCAGAAATGCTGGAAGGAAATCGTTTGATTGATGATTATGCGGAAGTTATAAAAGCAATTGCTGACAAAGAAATTACTGAAAATAAAAAAACTACTTTTTCGATTATAGGGCATAGCATGGGCGGATATATTACGCTTGCTTTTGCTGAAAAATATCCGGAACTTTTAAATTCTTTTGGACTATTTCATTCCTCTGCTTTTGCCGATGATGAAGCAAAAATAGAAACCCGCAAAAAAGGAATTGAGTTTATAAAGAAAAATGGAACTGAAGCTTTTTTAAAAACATCAACACATAAATTATTTTCTGAAAAAACAAAAACAGAAAAGCCTGAATTAATTGAAAAACTAATTCAAATGGCAAAACAGATTTCTCCTGAAGCGATGATTCAATATTATGAAGCGATGATTCTGAGGCCCAATCGAACTTCTATTTTGCGAAAATTTTCAAAACCAATTCTTTTTATTATTGGAAAATATGATACAGCGGTTTCACTTGAGACATCTTTAAACCAATGCCATATACCTGCAGTTTCGTCGGTTCATATTTTACAAAACTCCGGCCATGAAGGAATGCTCGAAGAACCGGAACTATCTGCCTCTTATTTGGAAGTTTTTTTAAATAACTTTGTGTAATTGTACCCGATACCATGGAATATGTTTCCGCTAGAAAATTCAGGATACTAAAAGTATTTACATTTTATTTTTCAATGAAAAAAACATGCTTCATAGCTTTGATTTTGCTGGCGGCATTGTCCTGTGAGGCGAGGCATATTATCGGTGGTGAATTGTTTTATAATTACCTGGGGCCAGGTTCTGCGGCTAATACCAGCAAATATTTGATCACACTTAAATTATTCCGTGATCAAAATGTGCCTGCAGATGTGGCAAAAATGCCTGTTAATGTTTTTATTGGGATTTTCAATAACGATAGCGGCACCGAATTCCCGGGTCCAAATCCCTGGTATGATGTGCCAAAAAATGATGAGCACCGTGTTGATGTAGATCCATTCCCGCCATGCATCAGTAATCCCCCCGATCTCAATTATAATGTAGGGATATTTTTACTTACCGTAGAATTGCCCAATAATAATAAAGGATACACAGCTACTTACCAGACTTGCTGTAGAGTTTCGCCGCTTACCAATGTACGTAACGATAATGGAACCCAAACAGGATCTACTTACACTTGCAGTATTCCTGCAGGTAAAGATAATTCACCAGAATTCACAACTAGCGTCGATGCCATTTGTGGTGGTAAGCCTTTTCATTTGAATTTTAGTGCAACAGATCAGGATGGAGATTCTTTGGTTTATGCGTTTTCCAATGCCTTCGGTGGTGGTGCTTTTACAAATTCAGGCAATGCTAATCCGGCTGGGCCGCCCTATTTTTCAGTTCCTTATGATAATGGATATTCTCCCAGCGCGCCTTTAGGAAATGGAGCAGCTATTGATGCCCACACGGGTATCATTAGTGGTATCGCTCCCGACGTAGGGCGATATGTTGTAGGTGTTTCCGTTTTCTCTTACCGCAATAGAGTTTTGATAAATGAACACAGGAAAGATTTTATTGTAAATGTTACTAATTGTGATTTTGCCGGCGCTAAATTGGATCCTAAACCCGTAAGTTGTGATGGGTTCAACGTTTCTTTTTCCAATGATGATTTTTCTCCTTTGAATAAAACCTTTTATTGGGATTTTGGAAATCCTGCCAGCGGCACAGGCGATACCTCAACCGCACAATCTCCAACTCATATTTATTCGGACACAGGAGTTTATGTTTTCAAATTGATTGTGAACCGGGGTCAGCAATGTTCAGATTCAGCCACGCAGATAGTTAAAGTTTATCCCGGATTTTTTCCAAGCTTTGTCATTGATGGGAAGTGTAAAAACTCACCGATTCGATTTATAGATAAATCCAAAACAAATTATGGCGTAGTAAATGCATGGTCATGGAATTTTGGAAATCCTGATGTAACAGGTGATACGTCGCATTTACAAAATCCCGTTTATAATTATGCGAATGCCGGTAATTATCAGGTTATGCTTACAATCAACAGCAGCAAAGGCTGCGTTAAAACAATAAATGATACTATTTCAATAATAGATAAACCAATTTTTTTGGTAAATGATGATACACTTATCTGCTCAATAGATACGCTGCAGCTGACCGCTACAGGATACGGATCTGTGATCTGGACGCCCAATTATAATATCAACAATCAAAATAGTTTTACTCCATTGGTTAGTCCAAAAGTATCAACAACCTATTATGCTACCTTATCAGAAAGCCCGGGATGTGTTGCGATAGATTCTGTAAATGTAAAAGTTGTAAATCAGGTTTTTTTAGACGCAGGAAAAGATACTACTATTTGTTTAACTGACAGTATTCGATTGGATGCAGTAAGCAATGGCCTTCATTTCATCTGGTCGCCTTCATCTACATTGAACAGCGACACCACAGAATATCCGATAGTTAAGCCTTTTACAAATACCACTTATAAGGTAATTGCAAGCATTGGAAAATGTAATACTTCAGGTGATGTAACAGTTAAAGTAGTGCCATACCCTAAAGCGGATGCTGGAAAAGATACTTCGATTTGTTTTCCTAAAAGTTATCAGCTTTTTGCAAGCGGAGGAAGCATTTATTTATGGTCGCCGTCGACCTTTCTGGACAATCCTAATATTTCAAATCCTGTTACCACACCCTCACAATCTATCCGCTATGTTGTTCAGGTGAATGATATATTGGGTTGCCCCAAGCCTGTTTTTGACACTGTGATTATTAATGTAGAAAAACTGCTCGCAGATGCCGGTCCAAGAGATACAAGCATTGTTGTTAATCAGCCTTTGCAACTGTATGCAACTGGTGCTGGCGCTGAATTCTTTACATGGTCGCCTTCGACAGGATTAAGTAATTCGAATGTTCAAAATCCAGTAGCGATTTTATCTGATAATCAACAATATATTTTGAATATATCAAGTACTGCCGGATGTACGGCTTCAGACACAATCAATGTTAATGTTTACAAAGTGAAACCAGGAATTTTTGTACCCAATTCTTTTACGCCAAACGGAGATGGGCTCAATGATGTATTCCGGCCGATCTTAATAGGAATGAAATCATTGGATTATTTTAGAGTTTATAACCGGGGGGGACAATTAATGTTTTATACAAACATACAGAACAAAGGTTGGGATGGCACCTACAAAGGAGCAGCGCAGGATCCGGCCGTGTTTGTTTGGATAGTTGAAGGAGTAGATTATCTTGGCAAAACTATTTTTCAAAAAGGGAGCGTCACTTTGATAAGATAGCTTACATACCATGTTCATCAACTAAATAAATCAAAGCCGCCATATTTGCGGCGCCAAGATTTAATTCTCTTTCGCTTACATTTTCAAAAACATCGGTATCAGCATGATGGATATCAAAATATCTCTGTGAATCAGGACTTAGGCCGGCAAGTGCGGCGCCAATTTCTTTCAAGGGCTCGATATCTGTGCCTCCGCCGCCTTTCGAAAAATCGTAAACCCCATAAGGATAAAAGAGATCTTTCCATGCTAATATTTTATCTTTTTGCAGGCTGGTAACATCAAGTTCAAAGCCTCGTGGCGTGAAACCACCGGCATCGCTTTCCAAAGCAAAAATGTGTTTTTCCTTTTTTTCTTTTGCCTCCGCTAAATATGCGTCCGCGCCCCGTTCACCATTCTCTTCATTGGCAAATAATACTGCGCGGATTGTCCGTTTTGGCTGAATTCCCAGGGCTTTCAATGCCCTGAGCACTTCTATACTTTGAACTACGCCGGAACCATCGTCATTTGCGCCTTCTGCAAGATCCCAGCTGTCAAGATGGCCTCCGACAGTTATAATCTCATCTGGAAACTGACTTCCTTTTATCTCTCCAATTACATTATATCCTTTTACATCGGGAAGCATTTTACAATAAGTGGTAAAAGAAGCTTTGATCATTACATTTCGTTTTTTTAATTCATTACTCAGATATTCGGCATCATTAGTGCTTATTGCTACTGCCGGAATTTTTGGAAATGAATCATTGTAAACGGTAACTCCTGTGTGCGGATGATCATTAAAATTGATGGCTAATGATCTTACCAAAACACCAATGGCTCCATACTTGCCTGCTAAAGCCGGCCCACGTGTTCTTGAAACGCCGCTTTCACCATAAGCTCTAAACGTGGTAATGTAAGTCGGGTTCATTCTGAAATTAAAGAAAACTATTTTACCTTTTACCATTCCGGAAAGATTTCTCAATTCAGCCATGCTTCTTATTTCAATTACAGGTGCTGAAACTCCACCTGCCGGCGTGCCGACAGAATTGCCCAATGCCGTTAAATGTAAGAGGTACTTTTTTCCTCCGGAAAGAATTATTTCACCTTTTTCTTTACCGCCCCGTACCCAATGCGGTACCATACATTCCTGCAAATAAACTTTATCCGCTCCCGCATTTTTCAACATTTTTTGAGTTAATTGAACCGCTTTCATATAATTATCTGAACCTGAAAGCCGCTGCCCTACCTGTTTGCACAATATTTTTAAATTCGTGTAGGCATGAGCGTTAGTCATTACTTCATCTACAATTTTTTTTACCATTACAGAATCACCGCTTTGGCAATAGGTTAATGAAATAAAAAGACAACCAAGAACCGTCAACATAAGTTTCTTCATACAAGATTTTTTTTAAAGAAATTATTTAACTTCTTCTACCTTATCGACAATATATTTAGTATTTCCGCGCCAGGGAAGTGTGGCGAGCTTTTGTTTGTAGTGCACGCGAATATCTTTTCCTTCCATTGTTGACAAACTATCTGCTATAGTTTTATCTTCAACTGAAAAATCCCACATGTAATTCATCATCATATTGCCGTTGGTGGCATTGGTTACGCCGCCGAGATTAATTTCCCCTTCGTATGTTTTGAATACATAACCATTATGGGAAAATTTAATGAGCCTTCCGGCGCGGCTTCCTTCACTGTAAGTGAATGTAACATTAAGTATAGTAAAAATCACCAGTAAGGCGATGATAACTCCAATTGTGGTATACAAAATCTTTTTCATTGAAAAAATATTTTATACAAACATAACCATTTCAATGAAAAAAATTTCTTCAATAACCACGAACGCGCAGGATGAAAGAAGTTGTAGATTGTGCAGGTTTTTCATTATTAAAACGGATTTTATTCGATCATAAATTTTAAAAATACTTTAAATGAATATAGGAATCGTCTGCTATCCAACATTTGGCGGAAGCGGCGTATTGGCTACTGAATTAGGGAAAGCGCTTGCCGAGAAAGGCCATAATATACATTTTATCACTTATCAGCAACCTGTAAGATTGGGCGGTTTCCTCGCAAATATTTTTTATCATGAAGTAAGCGTTCCTACTTATCCGCTGTTCGATTATCCGCCTTATGAAACTGCATTGGCGAGCACTATGGTTGATGTGATCATTAATAATAAAATAGATCTTCTGCATGTACATTATGCTATTCCGCACGCATCTGCAGCGTATATGGCGCGACAGATCCTTTTGAAAGAAGGCCTCAATATTCCTGTAATTACAACTCTTCACGGCACAGACATTACTCTTGTAGGAAGAGATAAAACCTATTCGCCGGTAGTAACTTTTTCAATGAACGAAAGCGCGGCCTTAACAGCGGTTTCCAAAAATCTCCGAAACGAAACATACAAGAATTTCAAAATAGAAAAAGAAATAGAAGTCATCTATAATTTTGTTGATGCCAAACGTTTCAATAAAAAAGCAGTTACACCTTTCAGGCAAATCATCGCACCCAATAACGAAAAAATTTTATTACATGCTTCCAATTTCAGAAAAGTAAAAAGAGTGGAAGATGTGGTTTATATTTTTGAAAAAGTAAGTAAAGTAATTCCTTCAAAACTATTATTTGTCGGCGACGGGCCAGAGCGTTCATGCATTGAAGGGCTTTGCCGCAAAATGGATATACACGCCGATATAAGATTTCTCGGAAGGCAGGAGCAGATGGAAGATATACTCGCCATTTCCGATCTTTTCCTTTTGCCAAGCGAATATGAAAGCTTTGGGCTCGTTGCCCTGGAAGCAATGGCAGCGGAGGTTCCTGTTATTTCTACCAATGCCGGAGGATTACCGGAAATTAACATCAATGGCGTTACAGGATTTCTGAGTAATGTAGGTGATGTAGATGATATGAGTAAAAATATTATTGAAATTCTCTCAGACGAAAAAGCTTTTGAGATCATGAAAAAAAACGCATTACAGCAGGCTTTAAAATTTGATATTAAAAATATAGTTCCGGAATATGAGAATTTGTATAAGAAAGTTTTGGCGTTGAGAAGCTGAGTGAGAATTTAAAATTTTAGGCGGAAAAACGAAAATGTAGAAAATGCGCATTTTCTATTATTTAAGCTATTGTCATTAATATTCCCATGTTAGTGTCATTCCACATTCAGGTATTGCTGCAATTCAGCATCCGTTTTTATTAGCACATCCCGGACCTTGCTTCCCTGGTTGGGGCCTACAACTCCTGCAGCTTCCAGTTGATCCATTAATCTTCCGGCGCGATTGTAACCGAGCTTCATACGGCGTTGCAATAAAGATGTGCTTCCGCTTTGGCTTGTAACAATCAATCTTGCCGCATCTTCAAAAAGCGGATCGCGGTCGTTGGCATCAAAAGATTTATTTTCAAATTCTTTTTCGTCTACATATTCTGGCAGTTTAAATGCCTCAGTGTAACCCTGCTGATCACCAATAAAATCGGTGATCTTATCCACCTCGGGAGTGTCAACAAATGCACATTGCAGCCTGGTAAGTTCGCCGTTGTAACTTATGAGCATGTCTCCTTTTCCAATTAATTGTTCAGCGCCGCCAATATCTAAAATGGTTCGGCTATCAATTTTGCTGCTCACTTTAAATGCAATCCGCGCAGGGAAATTTGCTTTGATCGTACCAGTAATTATATTCACTGAAGGCCTTTGCGTTGCAATAATCAAATGAATCCCGACAGCCCTTGCAAGCTGTGCCAGGCGTGCAATTGGCATTTCCACTTCCTTCCCTGCTGTCATGATCAAATCCGCAAATTCATCAATTACCAAAACAATAAATGGCAAAAACTGGTGGCCTTTTTCAGGGTTTAATTTTCTGCTTATAAATTTTTGATTGTATTCTTTTATGTTTCTTGTTCCCGCTTCTTTCAAAAGATCATAACGATTATCCATTTCAATGCATAAAGCATTTAGCGTATGAATTACTTTTTTTGTATCGGTAATGATTGCATCTTCTTCGCCGGGTAATTTTGCCAGGAAATGTTTTTCAATACTTTTATAAATACTCAGTTCCACTTTTTTTGGATCAATGAGCACAAGCTTTAATTGCGATGGATGTTTTTTATATAAAAGTGAAACAAGAATGGCGTTTAACCCGACAGATTTTCCCTGTCCGGTAGCGCCCGCCATCAGCAAATGCGGCATGGTAGTGAGATCAACGATAAAATTTTCATTGTCGATTTTTTTGCCAATAGCAATGGGCAAAGAGAAATTATTATTTTGAAATTTTTCAGAATTCAACAAAGTTTTCATGCTCACTACGGTTTTCTTCAGATTCGGTACTTCTATACCGATAGTGCCTTTTCCGGGAATGGGCGCAATGATGCGAATACCAAGCGCAGAAAGGCTTAGCGCAATATCGTCTTCCAGGTTTTTGATGCGTGAAATACGTACGCCCGGCGCGGGAATGATCTCATATAAAGTAACTGTAGGGCCAACTGTTGCTGAAATTTTTTGAATATCTATATCATAATTTTTTAAAGTGCTTATAATCTGGTTTTTATTAGTTTCTAATTCATTAGCATCCTGAATTATTTTTTCGCTGCCGTGCGTTTCAAGAAGTTCAACATTAGGATATTTATAATTCCTGAGATCGAGAATTGGGTCATAAGGTTCCTGGTTTATTTTTGGTTTTGCAGGAACAACTTCTTCTTGCTCTTTTTCACTTTCGATGATTGAATCAGGATTTTTAACTTCAAGCGTTAAAGCACTTCCAACCTCATTTTTTTTCGCGATCGGAATTTTAATTTTTTCTTCAGCAAAAGGTTGATCTGTTGTTATTAGAAGTTCATCTTTCTCTACAATATTGAATCCATGATCATGCTGAATTTCTTCTTTTACCGGATTGTTAGTTAATGGAAATAAATCAGCGCCAGACTTAGTATCGTTGGCTGTTTCATCTGGAATTCTTTCCTCATTCTGACTTGAAAAAAATGTATCCTCAAAGTATTTTTTCTTTCGGTGGAAATTAAAAGATGGATTGAAACGCCAGATAATGTAGCTTAACAGGCCAACAAATAAAACGGCCGCTGTTCCTGTGTAGCCAATCATTTGCTGAAGCCATTCATTGATCATATCACCAGCTTTTCCACCCCAAAAAAATTCAGGATTCGTAGTGCTGATATGATGTGGATGAGGTGTATGCATTAAAAAAGATGCGCAAACGCTGATCACCAAAAGCCCGGCAATTACGTAGCGTACATTTCTGCCAACAGAAAATATTTTTTTTGGAGAAAATAAATTAACGCCCACTACAAAAAAGAAAAGACAGAATAAATAAGACGCAATTCCAAATCCTGAACGGAAAAACAAATCAGAAAAAAATGCGCCTGCAGTTCCCAAAGCATTGGCCATCACTTGTTCGTGGCTTGGCAAAAGAATTTTAGCGCCTTGCAAAACTTTTGATTGATCCTGTTGCCATGTAAATAAATAAGAAGTAAAAGCAATAAGTAACAAAAAAGAGATCAGGATAAAAATCGTTCCGGCAATTTTATGTGAGCGCTCATCATGAATCAATTTTTTTACTTCTATCTTCTCCACCTTATCAGGATTCAATTTTGAAGCATCGGCGTTCTTTATTTTATTAATTTTTTTTGTAGTAGGCATTTGGTGGCAAAGATAGATAAAGGTTAAATTGTCGAATTGTGAATTTGTTATTTTGAATTGCAATTAAAAAGTTCAATTGTTTTTTTTAAAATCAAAAAATCTACTTTTTGGTTTATCAGGCTTTTCAACGATTTCTGATTTTATAAATTTTCAAAACTTCGCTTTTTTGAAATTGAAAGAAATAAACAAATCCAACCAATTATAAAACACAATCCGCCAAATGGAGTAATGGCGCCAAGCCAGTTGTAGCCAGGCATTACAGCGGCTTTGATAAAAGCAAGAACGTATAATGATCCGCTGAATAAAATGATTCCAAGAATAAATAATTTGCCCGACCATTTCAATAATTTGCCTGGAAAGCCTTTATATAGAATTCCGGTGATTAATAAAGCGAACACATGATAAAACTGGTAGCGCACTGCAGTCTCGAAAATTTCAAAAGCATAATCAGATACAGTTCCTTTTAAAGAATGAGCAGCGAATGCCCCAAGCCCTACGGATATTGCACCGAGCAATGCTGCGGTTTTAAGAAAGCCTTTATGCATATTTAGGTGTTAGGTGTTACGTAATTCTTTTAATTCTTTTTATTTTTTTAGAAGCAGGTTTTTGCAAAAAAGAAATGGAATCTGCTGTCAGCTTTTCTGCTTCTAAAATATGATTGGCTTTTGCATAAACCGGTTCTCTTTCTTTTAATTTTTCTTTTATAAAAAATAATAACTCTGAAGAATTCACTTCTTTTATCAGCGGTCTTTTTAAAGTTTCATCCATTACTCTTTGGAGAATATATTCAGGCGTAGCTTTTAAATAAATAATTTCACCATGCTGTTGCATCCATTCCAGGTTATCAAAAAAGCAAGGTGTGCCTCCTCCGCAGGAAAGTAAATAATTTTTTTTATTTTCAAATTTCCGAAGGTGATATCTTTCCATTTCTCGAAATTTTTCTTCACCGTGCTTTTCAAAAATTTCTTCCACTGTCATCTTACATTCCTTTTCGATTTCTGTATCCAAATCATTAAAAAAATATGAATATTTTTTTGCCCAAATATGCCCCCAATGCGACTTTCCGCTTCCCATAAAACCGATTAAAAAAATGTTTTGATTCAAAATTACTATTTACTATTACTTTAATCCTTCAATTTTATCTCTAAAAACAACAACTAACTTTACTAAATTAATTTGCTCTTCTATCTCATTCCAATAGCGTGATAAAAATTCCTCTAAATATGGTGTTGATATGTTTCCGATTTTAAATAATATAACTTTTGGAGGAGGATCTCTATATAATATTCTTTCATGAAAGTCAGAATCTTTTGTTATGATGATCAGATCATTTTCTAATGCATATTTCCATATTTCTTTATCAGGTGTGGATTTGGTAATTTTTGTCACATGAAAAAAATCATCTGACGACCAAGCATTTAAGCAGTCAGGCAGATTCTCATCAATCAGGTATTTCATTTGAAATGATTAAGAAAATGCTTTTGCAAAAAATTTTGGATCAAATTGCAGGCTTGCATATTCTTTAATCGTGGTTATATCTTCTTTGGTGAGCCGTGGAAAACCCTTTAGCATAACTTCTTCGTTATCGCCCGCTAAAAGATGGCCAATTATTGTTTTTACAGTGATCCTTGTCCCTTCAATGGTAGGTCTTCCTCCACAAACCTCTTCATCTGCAACAATATTTTTATAAATTTTTGTTTTCATTAAGGCAATTTACAAAAAATAGGACATATTTATTTAAACGCATTCAATCCCGTAACATCCATTCCTGTTATCAAAAGATGCACATCATGAGTGCCTTCATAAGTAATTACACTTTCAAGGTTCATCATATGGCGCATAATTGGATATTCGCCTGTGATGCCCATTCCGCCCAGCATTTGACGTGCTTCCCGTGCGATATTTGCCGCAATTTCACATGAATTTCTTTTAGCCATACTTACCTGTTGCGATGTTGCTTTTCCTTCATTCATCAATACTCCCAGGCGCCAATTAAGCAATTGTGCTTTGGTAATTTCTGTGATCATCTCGGCCAGTTTTTTTTGTTGTAATTGAAACCCGCCAATTGGTTTATCAAATTGTATTCTTTCTTTTGAATAGCGCAATGCGGTATCATAACAATCCATCGCAGCGCCCACTGCGCCCCATGCGATTCCATAACGCGCCTTGGTAAGACAACTGAGCGGGCCTTTCAATCCCTTTACATTTTGTAAAATATTTTCTTTAGGAACTTTTACATTATCAAAAACCAATTCGCCAGTAGAACTCGCGCGCAAGCTCCATTTGCCATGAGTGGCAGGGGTTGTAAATCCTTCCATCCCTCTTTCTACAATCAATCCCTGGATTTCCCCGGATTCATTTTTTGCCCAAACTACTGCTATCTGTGAAAATGGTGCATTGCTGATCCACATTTTACTCCCATTTAGGATTACATTGTTCCCATTTTCTTTGAAGCTGGTTAACATCCCGCCGGGGTCGCTTCCATGATCTGGTTCCGTGAGGCCAAAACATCCAAGCCATTCGCCGCTCGCTAATTTCGGTAAATATTTTTTTCTTTGCTCTAAAGTTCCATAAGCATAAATAGGAAACATGACTAATGATCCTTGCACGCTTGCCGTGCTGCGAACACCGCTGTCACCACGTTCTAGCTCCTGCATCATTAGCCCGTAAGAAATATAATCCAATCCGCCGCCACCGTATTCCTGTGGAATTGTTGGTCCGAAACATCCTAAATCTCCAAGCTGTTTTACTATCTGTTGTGGAAATTCTGCTTTCTGCGCATAGTCTTCTATGATTGGAGAGATCTCTTTTTTTACATAATTACGAACGCTTTCTCTCACTAATTTATGTTCATCAGTAAGTAATTCATCAACATTAAAATAATCGGGAGATTGAAATAGATCTTGAGGCATTACAAGTTAATTGGTTAATTGGTTTATTCGTTAATTCTTAGTATTAGCACCAAAGATAACTCTTCATTTATCAAGCTCATGTAGCAAGGTTCAAAAGTTATCCAAGTCCTCCTTTGGAGCATTTAGGAGGCCAGATAACTTTTCATTTCTGTTTGATATTGCAAAGCGATTTCTCTTGCCTCTTTTGCAAAATTTTCTTTGTTGCCTGCATAAATTATTGACCTGGAAACATTTACTAAAAGCCCGCAATCCTTATTCAGACCATGTTTGGAAACCTCATCAAGGCTGCCGCCCTGGAAGCCAACCCCCGGAATCAATAAAAAATGATCGGGAATTATTTTTCTGATAGAAGAAATATCTGCGGCCTTTGTGGCACCTACTACAAATATGAGATTATCTTTTGTTCCCCATTCACATGTTTTTTTTATTACCTCTTCAAATAAAAAATTATCGTTTATGCGTTGCTGTTGAAAATCTTTGCTGCCTTCATTACTTGTAAGTGCTAAAACGATTGCCCATTTATTTTTATAATCCAGAAAAGGTTTAACGCTGTCGCTGCCCATGTATGGCGCTACAGTAATGGCATCGAAAGGAATTGTTTCAAAAAACGCTTGTGCATACTGGGAAGAAGTGTTACCAATATCACCTCGCTTTGCATCCGCGATTTTGAAATGCGTTGATGGAATATAATGCACTGTTTTTTCCATCGCTTCCCAGCCTTTTACGCCCAACGCCTCATAAAAAGCAGTATTTATTTTATATGCAACACACAAATCTTTAGTTGCGTCTATAATTTGTTTGTTGAATTCAAAAACCGCATCAGGGTGAGATTGCAGGTATGGCGGAATTTTTTTGATATTGGTGTCAAGACCAACACATAAATAAGATTTTTTTTCTTTTATCTGCTGTATTAAATATTTCCTGGTCATTTCCGTTTTACTGCTTTATCTTTTATTTCATTCGTTATTCTTCAATTTTATCCAGTCTTTTCTCCATTTCATTCGCAATTTCATGGGCAAAATAATCATTTGTTTTTAACAAATTTTCTATGATTTGCTTTCTTGTTATGTTATCATGATTCTGGCTGAGTTTGAAAACATTATCTATACTTTCAACTTCGATACTAAAACCGGCAATTGCGTTTGAGAGACGCTCCACATATTCTTTTGGCAATTTATCAAACGCCGCTTCACTTTCGGCGGATTCATATATATTCGTAATATCTTCAATTATTTTTTTGGTTCCATTATTATCTGTAAACTTGATTTTTCCTTTGGCATGAACATCCATATAATTCCATGTTGAGGCTACGTTTTTCTTAACATACCAACTTGCACTTACGTAACAATGCGGTCCACTAAAAATTACCAGCACATTTTCATTTTCTGAAAATGCTTTATAATGATCTGTTTCTTTCATCATGTGCCCGGTGAAAACTATTTTGCCATTATGTTTTTTTATTTCGAGCGGCACATGTGTGGCTACAGGAAAGTTTTTATAAATACCTGTAACAAGTGAAAAAGTAGTTTCTTGAATTAGCCCGAAAACTTTTTCCTCATCAGGCTCAGTAAAATAGGGAAGTTTGTACATAATTTTTAGAAAGTCTTATCGTATTAACCTTCGGTTTCAAGGAAATTATTTATTATTTTACCAAATTGATAAACATCCTCAAAGGTATTGTATAAAGGAACCGGCGCAATACGAATTACATTTGGCTCACGCCAATCTGCGATCACGCTTTTCTTATTTAAAAATTCAAAAATCTCTTTTCCTTTTTCAAGCATAAGCATTGAAACCTGGCAGCCATGCTCGTTTTCAGCTTGCGGAGTAATTATTTCAATAATTTTTTTTGAGGAAGCAGCATTTATTTCATTTAAAATAAAAAGGGTATAAGCGCTTAATTTTTTTCCTTTTTCAATAATTTTTTCAAAACCCACTTCTTCAATAATATCAAGCGCAGCGAGATGAGGCGCCATGCACAGAACCTCCGTGTTGCTCACCTGCCAGCCTTCCGCGGTAGGAATTGGGTCAAAATCTTTTTTCATTTGAAAACGTTCATGTTTATTAGTACCACACCAGCCGGCCAACCTCAAAAGTGATTTATCAGTAATATAACGTTGATGTATAAACGCACCTGCAATGCTGCCGGGGCCAGAGTTTAGATATTTGTAAGAGCACCAGCAGGCGAAATCAACATTCCATTCATGAAGCATAAGTTCAATATTGCCAACAGCATGGGCAAGGTCAAACCCACAGACAGCGCCAACGGCGTGCGCTGATTCAGTGATTGATTTCATATCGAAAACCTGTCCTGAATAATAATTAATGCCACCAATAATCACCAGGGCTATTTCGCTACCATGTTTTTTTATGGTGGAAATTATATCCTCATTTCTTATAGAATGTTCCCCGGCGCGTGGCGCTATTTCAATCAAAGCATCAGATGAACGAATGCCATGAAGCTTGAAATGTGATTCAATAGCATATTGATCTGAAGGGAAGGCTTTTTCTTCACAAATAATTTTATATCTTTTTTTATCGGGCCTGTAAAAAGAAATAAGAAGCAAGTGCAAATTCACTGTTAATTGATTCATGATAACAATTTCTTCCGGCAGCGCGCCAAGAATTGAAGCCAGTTTTTTGGGAAATGCATCATGATATTTTATCCAGGGATTTTTTCCATGAAAATGTCCTTCCACGCCATAATTGGCCCAATTCTCCATTTCATCAAGTACATATCCCTGCGCTGTTTTTGGCTGAAGCCCTAAAGAATTTCCTGCGAAATAAATACTGTCTTTTCCATGCAGGATAGGAATATAAAACTTATCTCGAAATTTTTTTAAGGGATCTGCTTTATCAAGGCTTTGAGCAAATTCGAGTGTATTCTCAAAAATCATTTGGGTATCTTTTTTTAAAATTAAATGTAAGATAGCATCATTAAAATAATCCCGGAGATGTGTAGTATGTTCTCGGATATTAGTAATTAGAATTCTGAACCTGAATTAATTTTTTTAAATTTAATCATGGAAAAAAAATATCAAACCTTTTGGAGTTTTTATCCTTATTATTTAACCGAACACAGAAACCCAACCAGCAGGGGATTACATTTCATCGGAACCCTTTTAATTTTTATTTGTCTTATTCTCGGCATCATCACGGGCAAATGGTTTTGGTTTGTAGTGATTCCTTTTTGCGGATACGGATTTGCATGGTTCGGGCATTTCTTTTTTGAAAAAAATAAACCCGCTACTTTTCAATATCCTCTCTTCAGCTTAGGAAGTGATTTTGTAATGTTCTGGCATACTATCACCGGCCAGATTGGTAAAAAATTAAATGAAGCTGAAAGAACTGTTTCTGCTGAATAATAAATGGAACATGAAATAAATAAGAAAGTGCGCGCTTATTTACTAGAACCTTTCTCATGGATAATCAAGAAAAAATATTTTGATAAATCAATCAAACAAAAGAAAAAATATTTGGGTGTTAACACCAATTTTTGGAACAATAATTTTTGTGATCTTTTACTTTATTGCTACACTTTTGTATCCAGGCGGTTCACAAGCCGATAAAAACTCTGTTGGTTTTAGCTGGATAAATAACTATTGGTGTAACTTATTAAATGAAAACGCTATAAACGGGCAACCTAATCCTGCTAAACCAGTTGCTATGACTGGAATGTTTATACTTTGTTTTACACTTTCTATTTTCTGGTTTTTATTTAGTAAGTATATTTTTGTTGGAAAGCAACTCAAACTTATCATTCAAATTTCTGGCATAATATCTATGATAATTGCCTCTTTGTTGTTTACAAATATTAATCACGATTTGATAACAAATCTCGCTTCACTTTTTGGGCTTATTGCAACCATTGGAACTTATATTGGTCTTTATAAATCAAGGTGGTACGGGCTTTTTGCATTCGGGCTTTTCAATCTAATACTTGTAGGACTGAACAACTACGTTTACTATACAAAAGGGTACATCATTTATTTACCGGTAATTCAAAAAATTAGTTTTGCATCTTTTTTGTTTTGGGTTTGCTGCATTGATCTTAAGTTATATCGCAGAATTGAACCTGCAGGTTCTACACAAGGCAGAATAAAACAGCAGCTATCTAAACCTTTCACTCACCACCAATTCTTTACTTCCGGGAGTGTATTTGTAAAAACCTTCACCGGTTTTTATTCCTAAATTATTAGCATTTACCATATTGGTAAGAAGCGGGCATGGCGCGTATTTTGGATTACCAAAACCATCGTGCAAAACTTTCAAAATAGAATGGCAAACGTCAAGCCCTATAAAATCCGCTAATTGCAAAGGTCCCATTGGATGCGCCATTCCAAGCTTCATCACGGTATCAATTTCTTCAACGCCGGCAACGCCTTCATACAAACTAAAAATGGCTTCATTGATCATCGGCATCAAAATCCTGTTGGCAATGAAACCCGGATAATCATTTACCTCGCAGGGGATTTTTCCTATCAGCGTGGAAAGCTCAATTATAGTTTTTGTCACTTTTTTATCAGTCGAATAACCATTAATTACTTCTACCAGTTTCATCACGGGAACAGGATTCATAAAATGCATTCCTATCACCCGCGACGGGCGTTTGGTAACGGACGCAATTTTTGTAATGGAAATAGAAGAAGTGTTGGTGGCAAGAATACAATTTTCCTTGGCTGCCTCATCAATATCTTTGAAAATTTTTAATTTAAGATTGATATTTTCTGTAGCGGCTTCTATCACCAAATCCGCATCATGAACGCCCTTTGCGATGGTTGTAAGTGGGGAAATGTTTTTTAAAACAGTGGACTTTGTTTCCTCCGAAATTAAATTTTTAGAAAATTGCCTTTCAAGATTTTTAGAAATATTTTGTAACGCTTTATCCAATTGTATTTGTGAAACATCAATAAGATTTACAGGAAACCCATTTTGAGCAAAGACGTGCGCAATGCCATTTCCCATAGTTCCTGCTCCTATTACAGCAATTTTTTTTATATCCATGATTGTTTTTGAAAATAGAACACAAATGTAAATAGAAAGAAATTTCTTATAAAGCAATAACCTGAATAACCAATTAACCGATTAATCTTTTCAGTTGGATTGATTTTTAAAATCACCTCTCTTCCAGGCTTTGATGAACTCTGCCCAGGCAAGTGGATTAAAAATATTTTGCGGGGGAAGCTGTCCGGCAGAATAATATTTTTGGGCGCTTTGTTTCAGATAGTAATTAGTTGCTTCACGCCCGTCGCGCGGATATGCTGCCATCAAGGCTTTGCGGTTGGCCTCAGAAAGATTTTGCCGCGCCACTTCCATTTGGTCATCGGGCACTTTTGTATTAACGAAATCTCTCTCAAATTCTTCGCGTGTAGGCCGTTTTTTTATAATAGTTGCCGGAAGATAAACGGTATCTTCTACCATCAATTGTATTATGCTCTGCTGATTGCCATCCAGGTTTTTTGGGATATTTACGAGCTTAGGCTTATAGCCGACGCTGGTAAATTCTATCTTATCCCCTTTTAAAACTACAATTGAAAAAACGCCTTGTTCATTTGTTAACGTTCCCTGGTTTCGCCCTTGCACAACGATACTCACAGAGGGCAATGCCCGCAGGCTATCGGCAGACATTACCACACCATACAATTGAATTACAGAATCTTTGTATTTTTCAAATTGCGCTTTTCCGGCAATTGGAAACAGAAATAAAAAAAACAGAAAGTAAAGTATAAATTTTTTCATAACCGCAACCCCTAAAGGGCTTCATTATTTTAGTTTATAATAAGTGTTGTCGCTTTGATTTTTACATTACGGTTTTCCTAACTGCCCCAAGGGTGAGGGTATTATTTAAACAAAGTAAAGTTATCAATGTTTAAATTTGCAAATACGGTTTGTTTTTAACAAAAAATTGAACGATGACGAAAGATGATATTATAGCAGCTTTGAGCACCGTACAGGAACCTGACCTTAAGAAAGATCTTGTTACTCTGAATATGGTAAAAGATATCAATATAAACGGCGATTCTATATCATTTACGGTAATTCTGACAACGCCGGCTTGCCCCTTGAAAGATAAAATAAAAAATGATTGTGTAATAGCCATTCAATTGATGAATAAAAATGCGCAAGTAACTGTAAATTTTTCCAGCAACACAACTTCTCTAAGAACTGATAAGAAAGATATTTTAAAGGGAGTAAAAAATATTATCGCTGTGGTGAGTGGCAAAGGTGGCGTAGGCAAAAGTACGATTGCTTCCAACCTGGCGCTGGCGATTGCGGAAAGCGGAGCCAAAGTAGGATTGATGGACGCGGATATTTATGGGCCGAGCGTGCATATCATGTTTGGCGTTCGTGGCGAAAGGCCGGTGATGCGTGATGTGGATGGTAAAGGAAAAATAGTTCCGATTGACCGTTATGGAATAAAATTGATGAGCATTGGTTTGCTGGTAGATGAGAAGCAGGCCGTGGTTTGGCGCGGACCGATGGTGAGCAGCGCCATCAGACAATTTGTTTCTGACGTCGATTGGGGCGAGCTGGATTATTTGATTATAGACATGCCTCCGGGAACGGGGGACATTCATTTAACCATCGTGCAAACAGTTCCTGTAACAGGAATAATTGTAGTTACCACTCCGCAATTGGTAGCGCTTGCCGATGCAAAAAAGGGAATCGCCATGTTTAATCAGCCTGGCCTGAAAGTGCCTGTGATCGGGCTTGTAGAGAACATGAGTTATTTCACTCCTGAAGAATTGCCCGGCAATAAATATTATATTTTTGGAAAAGAAGGCGGTAAAAAATTGGCAGATGAATTTGATATTCCTTTTTTGGGTGAAATTCCTTTGGTGCAATCAATCCGAGAAGGCGGCGATATCGGCGTGCCTGTGATGATGAGCGATGATGAAATTTCTAAAAAATCATTTACAGAATTTAGTGATAATGCGGTAAGAGGAATTGCGATGAGAAACGCACAATTGCCTGCCACGGAGGTTGTGGAAGTTTTGGAAGATGTTATTTGATGAAATAAATAAATCAGGAGTTTTAAGTTTTTCTTAAACAAACCATTTTATAGTTTTGCCAATTTCTGTTTCATTTTTCTAAAAACTTTCATCCTCTTCATCCTTTCCATTTCTCTCTATCTTTGCATCCAAAAAAATTCAGGCTTTGGATAAAAATTTTCAAACGCAATATCTACCTTATTCCCAAACAGAAAAGTTTACTAAAATTGTATTGGATTATATTGACCAGGTTCCGGAATTGAAAGAGTTTTACGAACATGCTGTAAGCATTGAAGGAATTAAATCTGCTATTTTACAAAGAAAAAATTTTAAAACCAATCGTCAATTATTAGTTGAGCAATTTGAAATTCAATACAAAAATTTAAAAGACAGCGATACAGTAAAAGCCAATGTTCATGCGCTTTTAAGCGAAAATACCTTTACCATTTGCACTGCGCATCAGCCTAATATTTTTACAGGGCATCTTTATTTTATTTATAAAATCTTGCACATAATAAAAATTGCGGATTCTTTAAAAACCCAATTACCGGAATATAATTTTGTTCCGGTTTTTTTTATGGGAAGTGAAGATGCGGATCTTGAAGAACTTAATCACATTGTAATTGATGGACAGAAATATGAATGGCAAACGAAGCAAACCGGCGCTGTCGGCAGAATGAAAGTAGATGACAATCTCCTAAAATTAATTGACTCCATTTCAGGAAGGTTGGTTGTAGAAAAATATGGAAAAACTATAATTCATCTTATAAGAGATTGTTTCACTAAAGGCCACTCCATTGAAAAGGCAACTTTTTTATTGGTTCATGAACTGTTTAGAGATTTTGGATTATTAATTCTTTTGCCTGACAATGCAGCTTTCAAAAAAGAAATGATCCCTGTTATGGAAGAAGATATTTTTAATAATACTTCTTCTAAAATAGTTCAAAATACTTCTGAAAAATTAGCGCAAAAATATAAAGCACAGGCATATCCGCGGGAGATCAATTTATTTTATTTAAAAGATAATTTAAGAAACAGGATCGTTCAGGTTGACGATCATTTTGTGATTCATGATACAGAAATTGTTTTTTCAAAAGAGGAAATTAGAAACGAGCTGCAAAATCATCCTGAACGGTTCAGCCCGAATGTTATTTTGCGCGGCTTGTTCCAGGAAATTATTTTGCCGGATGTGGCGTGGATTGGCGGCGGGGGAGAATTGTCTTATTGGTTGCAATTGAAAGATCTTTTTCAGAATTTTAAAGTTCCATTTCCTGTGTTGATTGTCAGAAATTCTTTTTTAATTATTGAGAAAAAATATCAGAAGTTATTATCAAAGCTGAATATCAGGGCGGTTGATCTTTTTAAAGGGCAACAAGATTTATTCAATAAAATGGTGAATGAAGAAAGCAAATCAGTATTGAATTTAGAAAATGAAAAAAGACAATTTCTACAAGTCTATGATCAGATCAAAAAATTAGTAAAGGAAATTGATATCACACTTCAAAAGCATACTGCTGCTTTAGAAACGAAAAGTCTCAAAGCTTTGTCAACATTGGAAAAGAAAATGTTGCGTGCGGAAAAAAGGAAATTCGCTGAGCAGAAAAATCAGTTGGAAAAAATATTTTCAGCATTATTTCCCAATGAAGGCCTGCAGGAACGCACAGAAAATTTTATGCTTTTATATTCCAAGTCAGGAAGTGATTTTTTTAAAATGATCTACGAAAGTTCGTTGACGTTTGAGCAGGAATTCTGTGTGATAGAAAATGTCTGAAAATTAAAATTTCAAGATTATTAAAATTTTTGATTTAGATGTCCTGATAAGCTAAAAAATAGTTTTTTACTATTTTATAAATAGGAATTTTCAATTGCTACGTCAATTTTCATCTTCCATTTTCTTTGCCTTCTTTTCTACTTCTTCTTTCATTTCATTTTTAAAAGCAACCAATTTTTGGGTTAATTTTTCATCCGAAGTTGCCAAAATTTGTGCCGCAAGTATGCCCGCATTTTTAGCAGCATTCAGCGCTACAGTAGCCACAGGTACGCCATTGGGCATTTGCAAAATGGAAAGTACAGAATCCCATCCGTCAATGGAATTGGAAGATTTTATGGGTACGCCAATGACAGGTAAAATGGTTAAAGAAGCAATCATGCCTGGCAAGTGTGCGGCGCCTCCGGCTCCGGCTATAATTATTTTCAAGCCTCTTTTGTATGCAGATGTTGCATATTCTACCATTCTCGCAGGAGTGCGGTGTGCCGATACAATAGTAATTTCGTAAGGAACATCAAATTTTTTTAAAACTTCTGCCGCAGCTTCCATGATCTGAAGATCGCTGTCGCTGCCCATGACAATGCCCACTTTAGGATTCATTTTTTTTCTTTAAACAAAGAAACATCATTTTTTTTCATATCAATTACGATTTTATTTCCTCAAACTAATTTAAAATGAGGACAGTTTTTGTATCCTTTTGACGTCAAATAATCGTCGGAGTGGTAACGGAGGTATTATAATTTCAGAGTTATTATTTTTCTATATTTGAGTTTATTTTAAAAAGATATGCATGCCTTTGAACATTCCGCGTTTTTTTTTATTTATACTTTTTATTTTATTATTTACACTACCGTCTTGCAAAGAAAAAAATACAAAATCATCGCAGCCAAAAAATATTGGACCTGTTATAGTAGATATAATGGTGGCTTCATTGCAGAAAGTTGACAACTCTGTTGAAGCAAACGGAACAGTAATAGCTAATGAGAATGTTGAGCTGCATCCTGAAGTGAGCGGCAGATTGACGTATTTAAATATTTCTGAAGGAAAATTTATAAAAAAAGGTACCGTGCTGGCAAGGATCAACAGCGCAGACCTGGTAGCCCAATATCAAAAAAGTAAAGTACAATTAGATCTTGCAAATAAAACAGAAGAAAGGCTCAGCCAACTATTAGCAGTGAGCGGCATTAATCAAAGCGATTATGATATTGCTGTTAACCAGGTAAATGGATTTAAGGCAGATATGGCTTACACGCAAACTCTTATTGATAAAACTATTATCCGGGCACCGTTTGACGGGACATTGGGATTGAGGCAGGTTAGCCCCGGAGCCTATGTTACTCCGGCAACTGTAATCGCTACTTTGCAGGAATTGGGTAAACTCAAAATTGATTTCACTTTACCGGAAGAATATAGCAACCTCGTAAAAGTTGGTGGTATTGTTGATGTGGAAGTGGATGCTGCAAATGAAGTAAGACAAAGAGCTATGGTTATAGCTATTGAGCCACAGGCGAACGCACAGACGCGAAATTTATCTGTAAGAGCAGTATTGACTGGTAAATTGGCTAATCCCGGCGCTTTTGCAAAAGTGTATGTTGGCGTTAGTGTAGGAAAAATGGCAGTGATGGTTCCTACCAATACAATAATTCCTAACGATCTTAATAACCAGCTCATTTTAATTAAAGATGGTAAATCAAAATTCGTTGATATTAATACAGGTGTTCGCCTCGCTAATGATGTGGAAATTACAAAAGGTGTAAGCGCCGGAGATTCGGTTGTTGTGACTGGTGTATTATTTGTTAAACCAAATACCGGGGTAAAAATAAGAAGCGTGAAAACATTGGCACAATTAAATGCAGTTAAATAATAAAGCCATTTCAGAAGTAATTTAAGATTTTTCAAAAGAGAGCTAATTGCAGTGATTTTTCACAGTTTTTCTAAAGCTCAAATTGTTCTTTTAGAATATGAATATATCCGAATTTTCTCTGAAAAGGCCTGTATTCGCCACCGTGATGAACCTGGCAATTATTTTATTTGGAATAATTGGCCTTACATTTCTTGCGGTAAGAGATTATCCGGCAATTGATCCTCCTATTATTTCTGTAAGCACTTCCTACACCGGCGCCAATGCAGATATTATCGCCAATCAAATTACTGAGCCACTTGAAAAACAAATAAACGGCATTCCCGGTATTCGCTCTATCACTTCATCCAGTTCATTGGGCTACAGCCAGATTTCTATTGAGTTTAATCTCGGTGTTGACTTGGAAGCTGCGGCAAGCGATGTGAGAGACAAAGTGGGCCAGGCGGTGCGCAGCTTACCCCAGGACATTGATGCGCCCCCCGTTGTAACTAAATCGGATGCGAACAGCGATTTTATTTTGATTCTTGCTGTGCAGAGCAGAACCAAAAGCTTATTGGAACTCAGCGATTATGCGGAAAATGTTTTACAACAACAACTGCAAACCATCAATCAGGTAAGTGCAATTAATATTTTTGGTCAAAAGCGGTATGCCATGCGCATTTGGCTTGATCCTGATAAAATGAACGCTTACAAAGTTGCTTTTAACGATATCAGCACCTCGCTCAATAACGAAAACGTCGAATTGCCTCCGGGAAAAATTTACGGGAATAAAACGGATTTAACCATAAGGGTCTTAGGCAGGCTTACAACCGAGCAGCAATTCAGGAATCTTATTATTAGGGAAGACAGCTCAGGTATTGTTCGGCTTGGTGATGTTGCCCGCATCGAACTTGGCCCTGAAGTATTGGAGCAAAGCTGGAAATACAATGGAGTATATGCTGTAGGATTAGCTATTATACCACAACCAGGAGCCAATAATATTGAAATTGCCAACGAGTTTAATAAGCGTATTGCTCAAATACAAAAAGATTCTAAGTCTGATGTACAATTAAAAGTCCTTATCGACAATACCACTTATATCCGGCAATCACTTGCGGAAGTAGAAGAGACTTTAGCGATTTCTTTTTCCCTGGTAGTGCTGGTTATTTTTCTCTTTTTCCGTGATTGGCTTATTGCATTACGCCCATTGATAGATATTCCTATTTCATTGGTGTCAACTTTTTTTATAATGTACGTGGCCGGATTCACCATTAATATTTTAACCTTACTCGCAATAGTGTTGGCTACCGGGCTTGTTGTTGATGATGGAATTGTAGTAACTGAAAACATATTCAAGAAAATTGAAAAAGGTTTGCCTATTAAACAAGCTGCATTGGAGGGAAGTAAAGAAATATATTTTGCCGTTATTTCTACTTCAATAACATTGGCTATTGTATTCCTGCCGGTAATTTTTCTCCAGGGATTTATAGGAAGATTGTTCAGGGAGTTTGGAGTAACCTTAGCTGCTGCTGTATTGGTTTCTGCTTTCGTATCTCTAACCATAACGCCTATACTGAATGTATATTTAAACAGAAAAAAAGCCGGCCATGGATGGTTCTATAATAAAACCGAGCCCTTCTTTACTGGTATGGAAAATGGCTACAGGAGATTGTTACAAAGCTTCATGAAAGTTCGCTGGATGGCATGGCTCATTATTTCTGCTTGCGGAATAATAATCTGGCTTATGTCAGGAATTTTAAAAAGCGAACTGGCTCCTTTGGAAGATCGTAACAGTGTTCGCTTTACCGTTACGGCAGCTGAAGGAACAAGTTTTAGCGCCATGAGTGGCCTCACGGATAATATCTCCAATTATTTATACGATTCTGTTCCCGAGCGTGATTTTGTATTTGCACGCACACCTGCAGGCGGTCCTAATATGTCTCAGCCACGCATTGGCCTGATTCCGGCTAATGAGCGCAAACGAACTCAGGATCAAATTTCAAATGACCTTCAAAAAAAATTAAGCCACTTTAACCAGGCAAGGATTTTTGCTACTCAGGACCAAACTATTTCTGTTGGCGGATCACGTGGAGGATTGCCGGTGCAGTTTATTTTACAAAACCAGGATCTTGATAAATTGAGAGCTATTATTCCAAAGTTTTTAGAGGAAGCAAAAAAAGATAAAACTTTTTCAAACGTAGATGTTGACTTAAAATTCAACACTCCTGAATTGCAACTAACTGTTGATAGAATGAAAATAAAAGATCTGGGTTTGTCAACAAAGGATGTCATCGCAACAATACAATCTGCCTTTAGCGGAGGGCGTCTTGCTTATTTTATTCAAAACGGTTTTCAATATTCTGTAATTGCCCAGGTAGAGCGGGGCAACCGCAACGAGCCGGCAGATATCACCAGGCTATATGTTCGAAATAATGTTGGCCAGAATATCCCGTTGTCTTCAGTTGTTCAAATAAAGGAAAGCTCTGACCCTGCCACGTTATATCACTATAACAGGTATAAAGCGGCAACGATTTCCGCTTCATTGTCAGAAGGATATACAATAGGAGATGGGATTAAAGCGATGCGGACAATTTCAAATAAATTATTGGATGAATCTTATCAAACAGATTTGAAAGGGCCTTCAAGAGATTATGCTGAAAGCTCATCTAACATTGTATTTGCTTTTATTTTGGCGCTTATTTTAATTTATCTTGTTTTGTCGGCTCAGTTCGAAAGTTTTTTAGACCCATTTACTATCATGTTTACTGTTCCGCTTGCATTGGCAGGCGCTTTGCTTAGTTTATGGATATTTAACCAAACGCTGAATATATTTAGTGAAGTAGGAATGATCATGCTCATTGGGCTTGTTACAAAAAATGGAATATTAATTGTTGAATTTGCCAACCAAAGAAGATCTCAGGGTTTGAAAAAAATGGAAGCCGTTGTAGATGCAGCCTCACAGCGGCTGAGGCCGATTCTTATGACCAGCCTTGCTACATCATTGGGCGCATTGCCAATTGCTTTGAGCCTTGGCGCTTCTTCTGCAAGCCGTGTGCCATTAGGCATTGTAGTAGTTTGTGGTATTTTGTTTTCTTTGATTTTTACATTGTTTGTTATACCGGCAGTTTACACATTTATTTCAGGAAAACATAAAATTGAAGAAGAAAAAAATAAAGAGTTCACAAGTGATAACGGCAGCAAAATTTCAGAAAAAAGTTAATCAATCTTTAATGAAGAAATATTTTTTTATAGGATTTATTTTTTCAATTCATGCTTCTGCATTCAGCCAGAATTTAACTTTACAAGATGCCATTAATATTGCATTGAAAAAAAGCCTCGATATTCAATTACTAAAAAATAATGTTGAAATAAGCAGAGTTAATAATAACATTGGCATTGCCGGAGGCCTTCCATCTTTTTCGGCGGCGGGGTCAGATATTGAGCAATCCACCAATGTAAACCAGAAGTTAAATTCAGGCACCATTATTAAAAGAAATGGCGCAGTAGGAAATAATTTTTCTTCAGATGTATCCGCAGGAATGTTATTGTATAATGGCTCAAGAGTTATTGCCACAAAACACCGCTTTGAACAATTAGAATTACAAAGCCAGCAATACCTTAATTCGCAAGTTCAAAATACAATGGCTTCGGTAATGACTGGTTATTATGATGTAGTACGCCAACAGTCCTATTTGGAAACAATTAATAAATCTATTGATGTTGCACGCAAGCAACTTGAAATTGTAAAGGTGCAACAAAGTGTGGGTATGGCTAACAATGCGAATCTTTTTCAATCACAAATAGATCTGAATAATTTTTTGCAACAAAAGCAGGCTCAGCAGCTTGTGATTGACCAGGCGAAAACAGGGTTGTTATTATTATTAAATTTAAAACCCGATTCTCTTATAACTATTATTGATACCATCATTGTAGATAAATCTTTAATTCTCGGAAATATATTGGAGAGTTTAAACCACAATGCCGATATTTTGGCCGCAGATAATCAAATAAAAATAAACCAGTTTATAGTAAAGCAAACAGCGGCGTTGCGTTATCCATCTTTGCAGGCATCAGCAGGCTATAATTTTAATCATTCACAAACCACCGCGGGAAATGTTTTATTCAATCAAAGCAGCGGTCCGTTTGGAGGATTAAGTATTGGAATCCCGATTTATAATGGCTCTGTTTACAGGCGCCAGCAAAAGGTTGCAGAAATAAATGTAAACAATGCGAGCCTTCAAAAAGATATTCTCATAAGAAATTATTCGGCGCATGCAGTTCAAACCTACCAGGCTTATATCTCTTCTTTAGAGCAATTGGATTCACAAATAATCAATGTGGAACTCGCTCAAAAATTGATAGACCTTGTTTTATTTCGTTTTCAACTTCACCAGGCAACCATTATAGAGCTAACACAGGCGCAGCAAAGTTTTCAGCAAGCTGCTTATGCTTTTACTAATTTAAGCTTTGCGGCCAAATCTTCAGAGATTGAATTAAAAAGATTAATTAATCAGATTCAATTTTAAGGGAAAAACTATATTTAAGCTTTTGCCTGAAGCATTCTGTTTATCATATTCGCTTTATGAATAAGTTCCTGCATATTATTACTTATTATAGTGACATGTCCCATTTTTCTTCCGGGTCGGGTTTGGGTTTTTCCATAAATATGAACGAATGCATTTTCAATTTTTAAAACATCCTCCAGACCTTCATAAACCGCATTTCCAGAAAAGCCCTTAGCGCCAATTAAATTGATCATTGCAGAAGGTAAAATCGTTTTTGTGTTTCCTAAAGGATAACCAAGAAGCACTCGCCAAAGCATATCAAACTGGGAACAATAATTTGCCTCAATGGTGTGATGGCCGCTGTTATGCACGCGCGGAGCCGTTTCATTCACCCAAACATTATCAGACTGATCAATAAACATTTCTACTGCAAAAATCCCCGGGCTTTTCAAACTTTTTACAACTGATAAAGCTATTGCCTCAGCTTTCCATAAAATATTTTCGCTGATAGCAGCGGGGCTCAATTGATATTGAAGCAGGTTTAAATCTTTATTAAAGATCATTTCAACGGCAGGATAAATGGCAGTTTCACCTGATTCGTTCATAGCAACCATCACAGCAATTTCTTTTTTAATGTTGATCATTTTTTCTAAAACTGATGGCGCATCAAAACCTTGTGTAATTTCTTTTTCATTTTTTATAACCGCTACGCCACGGCCATCATAACCGCCCATCGCAATTTTATGAACTGCCGGTAAAAAATTTACGTGATCATTTATCTCTTTTTTGTTTTGAGTAATTACAAAGGCCGGTGAAGGAATATTTATAGAAGCATAAAATTTTTTCTGAAGAATTTTATTTTTAATAATTTCTAATGCAGCCGGCCGGGGGTAAACGGAAACTCCTTCCTGCTCTAATTTTTTTAATGCCTCAATATTTACAGATTCTATTTCTATGGTAAGCGCGTCAAGGTTTTTCCCGAAATGATAAACATCGTCATAGTTGGTGATATCGCCTTTGATAAAATGATTGCATAAATGTGCAGAAGGGCATTCGGGATCACTTTCCAACACAAAACTAACAACCGGATAATTGGCGCCAGCCTGCAATAACATTCTGCCTAACTGGCCGCCACCGAGGATTCCAATTTTTTTCATTCAAAATTTTCTGCAAGATAAATGTTTGATAATTTATTGAAAAAGATAAGAAAACTATAAAATGGCTTATGAGAGATATTAGCCACAGGCTCACAAAATTCCTGAAAGAAAAAAACAAATTCCAGCAATAGAAAACAAGAGCCCGAGATACCAGAGTCTCTTTTTGCGAGTTAATACTGCAATGGCAGAGATTGCGATCGCGATCTGGAACAAAGTAACCGATCTGGCCAGCACGACGTGACTGGATAAATGCGATTCAGATAATTTTTCATGTGTTTCAGCCTGTGCTTTTATTTCACTTTGCTCCTTCTTATACTTATCTATTGCTGCAACATTATTCGTAACACTATTCACCTGGAGTGATAATATTTCAGCCTTAATGCCTTTGGCCTGATAATAAGCCCATTGATCAGAAGCTTTTATCTGTTCAATCAATGCTTCATTAGAATGATGCCCGGCCATGAGCCCTGCAATAGCTGCGAAAACTGCGATTAATGCAGTGGAAATGGCTACATACATTATCCATTTGCCGAGAGAATCTTTCGAAGCTTCTTCGGCTTTTTCTTTTACAGCTTCCTGCAGATGCTCAGTTGGTACTTCGATCTCTTCCATAAACAGGGGATTATTTTTTCAGGTTTAGAATAATTATTTTGCCGAAGTTATTACATAAATCCTGACGATAGCGCAGGGCTTCTAATGGAGAATAGCAATGCATCTGAAGTCGCGTAAAAGAGCTTAACATAATTGGGATGAAGCTTTTTATTTACCTTTGATGAAAACAAAGTTTATGGTGTCAGAGATTTTAAAACCCGTAATAAATAACCAACAACAGCCTGATTTTTTGCCCTTGCTTGGAACTGATTATGTAGAATTTTATGTAGGAAATGCAAAGCAGGCGGCACATTATTATAAAACCGCTTTTGGTTTTCAATCTCTTGCTTATGCTGGACCAGAAACCGGTGTGAAGGAAAAGGTAAGCTATGTCATCAGGCAAAATAAACTCACTTTTATGTTGACAACGCCGCTCAAAAAAAATAATGAGATTGCCGAACATGTCGCAAAGCATGGCGATGGTGTTAGAATGCTTGCATTAAAAGTTAACGATGCCACAAGCGCCTGGGAAGAAACCACCAAACGTGGTGGAAAAAGTTATATGGAGCCAGCAATCCTGAAAGATAATGATGGTGAAATAGTAATGAGCGGCATTCATACTTATGGCGATACCATTCATTTGTTTATTGAAAGAAAAAATTATTCAGGGCCTTTTATGCCGGGATTTCGTAAATGGGAAAGCGCCTACCAGCCAGTGGATACCGGGCTTTTATATGTTGATCATTGTGTAGGTAACGTTGGCTGGAATCAAATGAACAAATGGGTGAATTTTTATGAAGAAGTAATGGGATTTAAAAATATTTTAAGCTTTGATGATAAAGATATTTCTACCGAATATTCCGCTTTGATGAGCAAAGTAATGAGTAACGGTAATGGATACGTGAAATTTCCGATCAACGAACCTGCAGAAGGAAAAAAGAAAAGCCAGGTGGAAGAATACCTGGAGTTTTATGAAGGCGAAGGCTGTCAGCATATCGCAGTTGCTACCAATAATATAATTCAAACGGTGACTGAATTGCAGAAGCGCGGCGTAGAATTTTTAAAGATTCCCGAAAGCTATTATGCCACAGTTTTAGACAGGATCGGGCATATTGATGAAGATTTAAAACCATTGAGCGAATTAGGAATTTTGATTGACAAAGATGATGAAGGATATCTTTTGCAAATTTTCAGTAAGCCTGTGGAAGACAGGCCTACACTGTTTTTTGAGATCATCCAGAGAAAAGGGGCAAAAAGTTTTGGCAAGGGAAATTTCAAAGCATTGTTTGAAGCTATTGAAAGAGAGCAATCAGAAAGAGGAAATTTATAGAATGCCAAAAGAATAAGTTAAGATATTTTTGAGCGGATTTTTATTTCAAAAAAAAATTAATTTTACGTTACCGACTTCAGTTAATTCGCACAAAATGTTAAACCGGATTGTACAGCATTGTTTTATTTTAATGATCTTATTGTTTTCAACAGGAATTATAAAAGCGCAAAATTCTTTTTCACAACTTCAAAATACTTCTTTACGGCCTTCGAATTCATTGGTGAGCAGGGAAGACACACTGCAAAAAGAATTCAAAACAAAGGGTTTACAATGGCCTGCAAAATATGTTTTCATACGCAGTTTCAAATACGATTCGCAACTCGAAGTTTGGGTTAAAAATGCGGCGAACGAGAAATATAAACTTTTTAAAACTTATAAAGTTTGTATGCAAAGCGGCGCCATGGGGCCTAAAAGATTACAAGGCGATTACCAGGTGCCTGAAGGCTTTTATTATATCAATGAGTTTAATCCCCGCAGCAATTACCATCTCGCCCTGGGTTTAAATTATCCAAATGCATCCGATAGAATTTTAAGTGATTCTCTTCGCCCGGGAAATGGGATTTATATTCATGGCAGCTGTGTATCTGTAGGCTGTATACCGGTTACAGACCAGGACATTGAGGAAATTTATATTATTGCGAGCAATGCAAAAGCAAGAGGGCAAGATTTTATTCCCGTACATATTTTTCCTTACAGGTACAATCAAAAAAAATCATCTGAATATTTTGCGAACTATACAAAGGCGAATCCCACTCTTCAAAGGTTTGCTCTTGAGTTAAAAAATGCTTACGATAAATTTGAAGAAACAAAAGAGGTGCCGTTGATTTTAGTTGACCGGAAAGGTGATTACGTGATTGATTAATTTTCTATCATCAGCATCTGAATTGTTTCCGCGGTTTTTTGCTCCAATACTATTTGTTTATCTTTTGAAAGTTTTTCTATGAATTCAATTGTATAATGCCGTATAGTGAGCAGGGTTAAATTTTTTTGTATTATCACATCAAAAACTTCAGAAGCCTGTAGAGCAATCTTTTCAATCTTTTCAGGAATATTATCTACACATATCATCAGGCTGATAGCGGTATTTTGTGTAAGGTTGGGTTTTAATTTTACCTGGTCCAGGATTTCATGCAAAACATTTATCGGCTCTCCTTCCACAAAAGAAAAATCAAGAGATTGCAATGTAATGAGTGCCTGGTTTTTTTTATAAACAATAATTGGCGGCAGGTTGTGGCTTAATTTTTTTGAAATAATAGTACCAGGTAGCTCATCATTTAAAAAAGATTTTACATAAAGAGAAATATTTTTATTTTGCAAAGGTTTTATTGTTTTCGGATGAATAACCTGCGCGCCGTAATAAGCCATTTCAATTACTTCTTTATAGCTAAGTTCAAAAATAGTGACAGCATCATTAAAATCCTTTGGATCTGCATTCATGACGCCTTCCACATCTTTCCAGATGGTAACACTTTCCGCATTCAGAAGATTTCCAAAAACTGCTGCTGTATAATCGCTTCCTTCCCTGCCAAGCGTAGTGCTTTCATTTTCATCAGTGCTGCCTATAAAACCCTGAATAACTACAAAATCACTTTCCACGAAAAGCGGTAATAATTTTTCGCTGATATTCTTTGCAGTAAAATCCCAATCAACTTTTGCATCGCGGAAAGTGTCGTCTGTTCTTAAAAGATCTCTTACATCTAACCATTTATTGTTGATTTTTTCTTCATTTAAAAAATAAGAAATAAGTATAGATGAAAGTAATTCACCTGAGCAAACGATCTGATCATAATAATAATTGTAATCCTTTACTGGCCTGTCATGCAGCATCCACTCCACCTCTGTGAAAATATTTTGCAGGTCATCGGTTGCCTGTTCCCATTGCAGTGTAATTAAATATTTTAATTGGGTTAAATGATATTCTTTTATTCTTTGAAATAATTGCAGCGCATCATCTTTTCTTTCTTCAAAAAATGCTTCTGTAACTTTTTCAAGCGCATTGGTCATTTTCCCCATTGCAGAAATGACTATCAATATTTTTTCACCCTTATATTGTTTAAGAATTTTTGCTAAATTTTTTATGCGATCAAAGCTATTGATACTCGCGCCGCCGAATTTGAACACCTTCATTTTTGAATTCGATTATTTGCGGCAAAGTAAATTAATAAATGATCAATAATGAATTAGCAGTAAGAAATGAGAATGCTTTAAAAATATCCGGCAAATCTGAAATCTGAAATCTGAAATGGCCAATCTACATTAATTAATTACTCTACTTTTGTTTTCTTTAAAAAAAAATCCTGCCATGATATGGTGAACAGAGAAGTATTAACTCTTGACGAATTTACAATCAGGGAAATGCGCTCATTTCCTCAGGCAACTGGTGAATTGGCGGGGCTTTTGCGTGATATCGGCCTCGCCGCAAAACGGGTAAATGTAGAAGTTAACAAAGCAGGATTGGTAGATATTTTGGGCGACACAGGCGATGTAAATGTGCAGGGTGAAGAAGTAAAAAAACTGGATGAGTTTGCCAATAATCAATTTATGGGTGTCTTGCGCCACGGCATAAGTTGTGCAGGAATTGCGAGTGAAGAAATGGATAATGTTGTTGCTTTTGAAGATGATATCAGCAGAAAATCAAAATATATATGCATGTTTGATCCGCTGGATGGCAGCGCCAACATTGATGTGAATGTTTCTATCGGAACTATTTTTAGTGTCTATCGCCGTGTTACTGAAACGGGAACCCCGTTAACAATAAAAGATTTTTTGCAAGCCGGCAATCGCCAAGTGGCAGCGGGTTATATCATTTATGGTTCATCAACAATTTTTGTCTATGCCACCAAAAGAGGAGTAAACGGATTTACACTTGATCAATCTATAGGAGAATTTTGCCTGAGCCATGCAGATATTAAATGCCCTGAAAAAGGGAAAATATATTCTGTAAATCATGGAAATTTTTTCGGCTACAGTGAAAATGTAAAAAACTACATTGACGCTTGTCAGAAAAGAAATGATACTAACGGTGGCCCATACACGCAAAGGTATATTGGAAGCATGGTGAGCGACGTTCACCGGAATTTAATCAAAGGTGGCATCTTCATGTATCCTGGAACAATACAAAAGCCAAACGGAAAATTGCGTTTATTATATGAATGCAATCCATTTGCCTATATCGTTGAAAGAGCCGGTGGCAAAGCAACAGACGGTGTTGGAAGGATCCTTGATAAGGTGCCGTCGCAACTACATGAACGCACACCTTTTTTTATAGGGAGCATACAAATGATGGAGGAATTAGAGGAATGTTTGGCGGCCGCTAACACTGAAAGGAAATTATGAAAATCAAATTAAAAGATGAAAACAATTATTTCTGTAAAAGATCTTAAAAAAAATTACGGCGCCTTTGAAGCGGTGAAAGGCATTTCGTTTGATGTTCAGGAAGGTGAGATATTCGGCCTGCTTGGCCCTAATGGCGCCGGTAAATCAACAACTCTTGAAATAATTGAAACGCTGCGGGATAAAACCTCAGGAAAAATTATTGTAGATGGATTAGATCTTGATCATGAAGCTGATAAAATAAAAAAAATCATTGGCGTACAATTACAGACTTCAGGGTTTTACCCGGGATTGAATCTGCTTGAGCTCATTGATCTTTTTTGTGGATTATATAATACCAAAGTAGACTCTTTCAAATTACTTGAAATGGTGAATTTAAAGGACAAAGCAAAAAATAAATATAAAGATATGAGCGGTGGCCAGAAGCAACGGTTTTCCATTGCCACCACTTTGATCAACAAACCAAAAATAATTTTTTTGGATGAACCCACAACAGGCCTTGATCCGCAGGCGCGGCGCAATTTATGGGAATTAGTAAAACAAATCAGGGACGAAGGAACTACAGTAATTATTACCACACATTATATGGATGAAGCAGAATATTTATGCGACCGCGTTGCAATTATGGATGAGGGAAAGATCATTGCTTTGCAATCGCCAGATAAATTAATTGACGACTTGGTGGCTTCAGGTTTTGAAAGGCCGAAAGTTAAGAAATCGGCCAACCTCGAAGACGTTTTTATCAACTTAACAGGAAAAGATTTCAGGGAAGATTAAGCTATATTTGCGCCCGATAATTTTACGTACAATTAATCAAATAAAATCAATGAAAACTATTTTTTGGCTTTTGCCATTATGCACTTCTCTTTCTTATGGACAAACAAAAAAAACAACATCAAAATCAATTTCTCCCAAATCCACGATGGCATTGACTTCTATTGACAGCCTCAGTTATTCGATCGGTGTGCAAGTGGCAGAATATTATAAAACTCAAGGCGTAGAAAAAGTTAACCCGGAATTTGTAAAAAGAGCATTTAATGATGTATTTAATAATAAACCTTT
This sequence comes from Bacteroidota bacterium, assembly GCA_030853195.1. Classification (GTDB taxonomy): domain Bacteria; phylum Bacteroidota; class Bacteroidia; order Chitinophagales; family Chitinophagaceae; genus Ginsengibacter. The sequence continues at coordinate 48,624 of JALYVO010000031.1, forward strand.
AACCATTTCAGAAGAAGCATGCAATATGAATATTCAACAAAAATTACAACAATTTATGAGCAAAAAAATAAGCGGCGATAAAGAAGCTGGCATTAAATTTTTAAAAGAAAACGAAAAGCGCCCTGGCGTGATCACGCTTCCCAGCGGGCTTCAATATGAAATTATTACCAAGGGAACCGGGCCTGTTCCAAAAGCTACTGACACCGTAAAAGCAAATTATATCGGGATGCTTATTGATGGAAAAGAATTTGATAATTCTTACAAAAGAGGGCAGCCGATCACTATTCCTGTGACCGGCGTAATACGCGGCTGGATCGAGGCTTTGGAATTGATGCCCGTTGGCAGCAAGTGGAAATTATTCATTCCTTCAGATATGGGATATGGCGACCGCGGCGCAGGCGGCGTAATACCCGGCGGCGCTGCATTGATATTTGAAATGGAACTTTTGGAAATTGTGAAAAAATAATTTTTATGACAACTGATAAAGATTTGCGTTATCCAATCGGCCAGGAAAACGAACAGCCCGTTTATGAAAGCAAATACGATGAGCAGCTGAAAACACAATTGCTTGATGATATTAGAATGCTTCCATCCAACCTGGAGTACGCAATCCAGAACTTAGACTCACATCAGTTGGAAACTCCTTATCGCCCGGAAGGCTGGACAGTTAAGCAATTGATACATCATGTTGCAGACAGCCACATGAATGCCTACATGCGGTTTAAGCTTGGCTTAACAGAAGATAATCCAACCATCAAACCCTACGATCAGGAGGCCTGGGCCAATTTACCAGATACTCAAAATCTACCGGTAAATATTTCATTAACGCTGCTTCATGCGCTGCATGCACGATGGTTTGAGTTAATGAGCGATATTCATGAAAGCCAATGGCAGCGAACGGTTTATCACCCCGAAAGAAAAGCTACAATAACATTATGGGAATTATTAAGAACCTATTCATGGCATAGCAGGCATCACACTGCGCACATTACAATGCTTAGGGAAAGAATGAAATGGAATTAAAAGGCCTCCCACCCTCAAGAGGAGGAGTTAGAGAATAAGAAAGTAAAGAGTCAAGAATTGAAAAAAAATAAAAAAAACAGCCAAATTGCAAATTTCCAAATCCCCTCCTTTGGAGGGGATTTAGGGGAGGCCATGAAATGGAAAATTTTATCTTCTGAATACTTAAGCAAGCATCAATATTTCACCGCGCGAAAAGACAAATGTGAAGCCCCGGATGGTAAAATTATTGATGAATATTTTGTGGTGGAATTGCCAACAACCGTTTGTGCAGTTGCTATCACAGAAGAAGGGGAAGTATTGATGGTAAAGCAATACAGGCATCCTGTTAAAGAGACGATCCTTGAAATACCCGGCGGCTTTATAGATAAAAATGAGTCTCCTGAGCAAGCGGCCAAAAGAGAATTGAAGGAAGAAACTGGTTACGAATTCTCATCATTAATAAACGTTGGAAAAATTGCAGCCAATCCCGGCGTGCTCGATAATTTTACTTTTTTATTTTTAGCGCAAGGCGGAAGAAAAACCAGCGCTCAGAAATTAGATAAGAACGAAATTCTGGAAGTAGAAAAAATTTCTTTGCCAGAATTAAAAG
>JALYVO010000058.1 GCA_030853195.1 Bacteroidota bacterium
ATCGTTTAGCATCAGCCTTATTACTAACAGGTTGCTCTCCAGCAGAGCCTGCATCCTTTTTAGCTGATAATCAAAATTCAAATCATTAACTGACAAAATCACCAACTATTTTTGTCCACATTGCCTTTATTTCGCCTTATCCTTAACAATAACTGGTGGTGAAAATTTTACTTTTTCTTTCGCTTTTACAGGTTTATCCTTTTTAATTACAGGTGGCGTGAATTTTACTTTATTGTTATTACTTGTCGGCTCGTTTTTTTTGATTACAGGCGGCGTGAACACTACTCTTTCTTTTGTTTTAGTAATTACTTTGTCCTTTTTAATAATTGGTGGTGCAAATTTTACATCTCCATTTATTTTAGTCTGGGCAAAACAAAAATGTATTAAGCCAATGGATAGAATTCCCGAAAATAATTTTTTCATAATGATTTTTTTATTGAGATGCTACATTCCAAGTTTTCCATAACATTTTCTCAAAAATGATTGTCGAACTGCAAAATGCGAATTTCGTATAATACCATGCGTCATTTTAAACTTACGTCCAACAATTACGTTTAAGATTACCTGATATATTTAAATTCAGCACTTTATTTTCGGAAAAATTAAAAATGATTGAAAATTATCTACTCCAATACTAATTATAAGATAAGAAAAGTGTTTTTCTACTTTTTCGCTTCTAACATTATTTCTTAAGATAAATTCCATTGGCCTGCGAAGTGCAGGTGATGGTAAGTTCGTTTATGCATACATGTGATGGAAGCGATGCGCAATAAAAAATGCTGTCTGCAATATTTTCAGCAGATAATGGTGTGAATCCTTCATAAGTTTTTGCAGCTTTCGTTTTATCTCCTTTATATCTTACTATTGAAAATTCTGTTTCTGCAGCTCCGGGTTTAATGTTGGTTATTTTTATATTATGTGCAAGTAGGTCTATTCTCATTGCATGGCTGATCGCATCTACAGCGCCTTTGGATACACAATAAATATTGCCACGTTCATACATATCATCGCCCGCGATAGAGCCGAGATTAATTATATGGCCGCTGTTTCTTTCAATCATAAACGGCAATACGGCTTTGCTTACATAAATCAATCCGTTAATATTGGTTTGCAGCATGGTTTCCCAGTCGACAATATCTGCTTCATCGAACAGATCGCGGCCAATAGCGAGGCCTGCATTGTTAATCAGAATATCAATTTTTTGCCATTGTTCTGGAAATGAATTGATGCTTTTAAAAACTTCTTCTTTTTTCTGGACATCAAACGCGGCACACATTACATCTGTCTTATATTTTTCTTCCAGAGATATTTTTAATTCTTCAAGCCGGTCTTTTCTTCTCCCATTTATAATAAGTTTATCTCCATTTGCAGCAAATTTTTCTGCACACGATTTGCCAATCCCTGAAGTCGCGCCGGTAATAAAAATGATACCTTTCATAATTCTAATTTTTTTTTAAGCAAAGTTTTAAAGTAATAAAAACTATATTTTCGGTTATAAGGCATAGAAACATTTCCAGTGTTAATAATCTTTAAAAGCTGATTTCACGCAGTATTAAAATAATATATCCTATTTTTTTTCAGTCAACAAAAAGATTCCGTGTTAAAAAAAAGCTCAATAAACTTGTTTGAAAAAGTTATCATATTTCTTTGAAAGATAGACGTTTTAGGGTTAGTCAAATAAGCAAAATCTACTTTTTCACTTATATCAAGTAGAAGAAGCTAAAAGGATGAATTAAAATAAAATCATTAATCGAAAATTAGTTCATCCGGTGTTGAAACGATGTTTAAGCGATTAACCAATTTATTGTATAAAAATTTTTCATCTTCCATTTTGCGAATAAAGGCGATTAGATGGTCATAAAATCCCGAAGTGTTCAAAATGAAAATTTTCTTTTCATGAATGTTCAACTGGTTCCAGGTAAGCATTTCGAAAAACTCATCCATAGTTCCATAACCGCCCGGTAGAATAAGGGCGGCATCGCATTTTTCATAAAGCATTCTTTTTCGTGTATGCATATCCGTTACTTCGTGCATTTCGGTGACACCAAAATGCTGATGCTCAACTCCTGTTAATAATTTTGGCATAATGCCAATAACTTTCCCGTTTTTCTTAAGCACCGCGTTGGCAATGGCGCCCATTACACCTTTATTTCCTCCGCCATAAATAAGCGTGATTTTTTTTTGAGCAAGCAGAAAACCCAATTGTTTTGCATGTTCACAAAAAAGAGGATCGTTGCCACTTTTGGATCCGCAAAAAACCGCTAAAGATTGAATTGGCATATTTTTATTTACCTTGAAAAAATTTCAAATTTAAAATATAGAAATTAAATTTTCGGTAAAATTAAAAATTCATCTAAAAAATGTCTCCTACTGTATTGCTTTCCTTTCTTATTGGATATTTTTTAATGCTCATTATTGTTTCATATCTCACGTCAAGAAAATCTTCTGATAATTCGACTTTTTTTATTGCTAACCGGTCTTCTAAATGGTATCTCGTGGCTTTTGGAATGATAGGAACCGCGCTAAGTGGTGTTACTTTTATTTCGGTTCCCGGCGAGGTCGGAAACCTTGCCGGTTCGCAGTTTCGGTACTTTCAATTTGTTTTGGGAAATGCGGTTGGCTATTTTATTGTGGCCGGAATTTTACTTCCCCTATATTATAAATTGCATCTCATTTCTATTTATGAAGTGATAGGCCGAACGTTGGGAAAAGTGAGCCATAAAACTGCAGCCGCCATATTTTTGATTTCAAGAACCATTGGTTCAGCGTTCAGATTATATTTGGTAGCCATTGTTTTGCAGCATTTTATTTTTGATGCAATGGGAATTCCGTTCTGGCTAACTATTGTTATTTGCTTATTATTGATCTGGGGTTATACATACCGGGGCGGTTTGAAAACGATCATTATTACAGATAGCCTGCAAACTTTTTTCCTGGTAAGTTCTGTTTTTCTTTCTATTTATTTTATTTGTTCCAATCTAAATTTAAATACAAGCCAGGCCTTTGCTGCAATTAAAAATAGCGGCTATTCAAAAATATTTTTTACAGATCATTTCGTCACGAATAAATTTCATTTTACCAAGCAATTTCTTGGTGGCATATTTGTGACCATTGGAATGTTTGGCCTTGACCAGGACTTGATGCAAAAAAATCTGAGTTGCAAAAATTTAAAAGAAGCTCAAAAAAATATGCTCAGTTTTACGGTTGTTTTTGTCATCATCAATTTATTTTTTTTAAGCGTAGGGGCATTGCTTTATATTTATGCAAACAAAGAAGGTATAGCTATTCCAATTGATGCGGTTACTCACAAGCCGCGAACAGATTATTTATTTCCTGAAATAGCATTAAATCATTTTAAAGGCCTTCCTGCTGTCGTTTTTATGCTCGGCCTTACTGCTGCAACCTTTGCCACCACTGATTCGGGGCTTACTGCACTCACTACATCATTCTGTATAGATTTTTTAAATTTTGATAAAAATAAAAACCAAAATGATGCTGCAATGATAAAAAAAAGACATTATGTACATATTGGCTTTTCACTACTTGTTCTGCTGGTTATTTTGTTATTTAATGCAGTAAATGATGCTTCAGTAGTGTCAGCAATTTTTAAAGTAGCTACCTACACTTATGGGCCGCTTATTGGTTTGTTTGCATTTTCATTATACGCAAAAAAAAGAAATGTGATTGATAATGCCACGCCGGTTATTTGCATATTAGCGCCACTCGCTTGTTTTTTTATTGATAAATATTCTACCGTTTTATTGGATGGTTATGTGTTTGCTGAAGAATTAATTATTGTGAATGGCCTTCTTACCTTTGTTGGATTATTGCTCGTGTCAAAAAAGAAAAGCCGTGAAGAAATAAATTTATCCCATGCCTGAAATAATAGATGAAAAAACAGCGGAATATGCCGCCAAATATTCTGAAGCAACTGATAGTTTATTGCAGGAAATAGAAAATTACACTGTTCAAAATCATCCGCACGCAAATATGCTTAGCGGCCCTCTGCAAGGAAAATTTCTTGAAATGATCAGCCGCGTTATTATGCCTGAAAATATCCTGGAAATTGGCACCTTCATGGGTTATAGCGCTTTATGCCTTGCCAGAGGCCTTTCTCCAAAAGGTTTTTTGCATACCATAGAATTAAGAAAAGAAGATGCCCAAATCGCGAAAAACTTTTTTGCAAAATCTTCACAATGCGATCAAATAATTTTGCATGAAGGAAACGCGTTAGAGATAATTCCAAAGTTTACGCAGGCATGGGATCTGATTTTTATTGATGCTGATAAAACCAATTATACTAATTATTACGAATTAACTTTGCCGCATTTGAAAAGGGGAGGAGTGATATTGGCAGATAATGTACTGTTTCATGGAGAAGTGTTGGAAGAAGATATAAAAGGAAAAAACGCAAAAGCAATTCATGAATTCAATGAACACATCACCAATGATGAAAGAGTGCAACAGGTAATTCTCACGGTCAGGGATGGATTAACGATGATCAGGAAAAAATAATTCTTTCCTAAATTAAAAACTAAATTTTCTTTCAACTAATGAATAAATATTTTGTTATTTTATTTTTCTTTCTTACCTGCTTCTCTCAAAGTTTTGGTCAAAAAATAACCGCACAGCAATATGTTCAGCAATATAAAGACCTTGCCATCCGCGAGATGAAGCGAATGGGTGTGCCAGCGGCTATTACGCTCGCACAGGGGCTTTTAGAAACCGAGAGTGGCAACAGCGATTTATTAATGAGATCAAATAACCACTTTGGAATAAAATGCAAAAGTACCTGGAATGCAAGCAGCGTAACTCATGACGACGATGCCGCAGGAGAATGTTTCCGGGTATATAAAAACGCCGAAGATTCGTACAGGGATCATTCTAATTTTTTGAGAGGGAATAACCGGTATGCATTTTTATTCAAATTGAATCCGACAGATTATAAAGGCTGGGCATATGGCTTGCGGAAAGCAGGATACGCTACCAATCCGAATTATCCGAATATTTTAATTAAAAATATTGAGGATAATAATTTGCAACAATATACGATGGAAGCTGAAGGCAACGTGCCCGTATTTGATGCGTCAAAATATACAGATGATCCGGAAGACAAGGCCACGACCGATGCAGGAAATAGCTCAGGGGCAAACAGCGCTACAAATCAGCAGCCATCCAAGATTACCATCAATGGATCTCGTGCCTTATTTGTTGATAAAGGAACTTCATTGCTGGCTATTGCCTCTCAGAATAATATTAATCTTTCAAAGCTGTTGGAGATAAATGATCTTAATAAAGATGGTTTGCTTGAAAAAGACCAATATATTTTCCTTGAGAAAAAACCAAAGGAAGGCAACCGCGATTTTTATATAGTTGAATCAGGCGAAACGCTTTATGATGCTGCGCAAAAAAATGGAATACAATTGCAAAGCCTCTGTGATTATAATAAACTTTTTGCAAATACTGAATTGAAAACGGGCACGAGATTATTTTTGAAGCCACAAATTAATAATACATCAACTACAACTCCAAATAATACATCAACTACAACTCCAAACCTGAAACATGATTCATCTAACATACGGCCTCAGACTCATGAAGTGCAGCCCAGGGAAGGCTTATACTCTATATCAAAAAAATATGGAGTTTCTGTTCAGCAATTAAAAGATTGGAATAATTTACAAAATGACAATTTAAAAATTGGCCAGCAACTCATCATTTCAAAATAAAATATGACTGCAATAAAGATTCATGATAAAGAATTTATTCCCTATTTAACGATTAAAGAAATTGACGGACAAATTGAAAGAATGGCTGGCGAAATCAATAAAGATTATGAAGGAAAAAGGCCTTTATTTATTGCCATTCTTAATGGGGCATTTATTTTTGCCGCTGATCTTTTGAGGAAAATAAACGGCGAAGCCGAAATCGCTTTTATTAAATTAGCTTCTTATAAAGGCGTAAAATCAACGGGCAAAGTAATTACTGCAATAGGGCTTGATGCGGATCTTTACGATAGAGATGTAGTTATAATAGAAGATATTGTTGATACCGGGAAAACGTTATTTCAATTTTTACCGCAATTGGAGCATTATCATCCTGCATCGTTGAAAATAGCTTCTCTTTTGCATAAGCCTGATGCTATGGTTCATCCAATAAAAATTAATTATTTGGGATTTACCATTCCTGATAAATTCGTAGTTGGCTATGGTTTAGACTATGATGGACTTGGAAGAAACATCAAAGAAATCTATCAATTGGTCTAAAAAAAGCTAACGGGAATCATCGATCTTGATTAAGTAAATCTTTTTTTAACATCATGTGCGGCACCTTCAATGTCCTCTTTCCAAACTGAGGCCTTTTCCTTATAATCTCCCACTTTGTTTTCTAAACTCTTTTTATATTTTTTTGCTTTTTTTAATAATTTCTTGCGGGTTTTGGTTCCCTGAGCGGGAGCAAGAAGTAACCCGGTAATTGCACCAATAGCAAATCCGGAAATTATTAAAACGGCTGAATTTGTAATTTTCATATTGTTTTTTTATAAAATGATTCTATTTCACAAGACAAAAACATTGCCAGTGTTTTTCAAATTTTTTTGATAAAAAGATTTTAAGTTAAAAAATGTCAGAATTTTATATTTTGGCTTTTCAGCAAAACTGAATTTTTAGATTTCATAAAAAAAACTTGACGGAAATATTTTAGAATTTTCAGATACACAAAAATCTATTGTAGTTAACTATTTACACTCTCATTACAAAGGTCGCTTGTAATTTTAGTTAGAAGTTTTATCTTTCCTTTTAAACTGCTGCTTTGCAAAGGATATTTTTTATAATTGTAATTTTTTTTCTCCAATTTACTTCTTCTGCTCAATATTATATCAAAGGAGATGTGAAAGACGAAAAAGGGCAGGCTTTACAAAATGTAAAAATTTATATTCCATCTACGCGCATGATTTATTACAGTGGTATCACCGGCGGTTTTGGCATTCCCAATTCAAATTTATATGATTCTCTCGTTTTTACCTTGGATGGCTACACAACACAATCATTAAAAATTAAGACAGATGTGTATCAAAGTATTGTTTTAAAAATGCTACCGACAAACGTGAGCACGCACAAGCAAAAACTGGTTTCACTCACTACGGGAATTCAGGGACACGTTTATCCAACTGCTCTTTATAAAGATGAAAGCTATAGTAATCTTGTAGAAAATGAATTTATAAAAACTGACAGCAATTACAATACTGGTTTTGCTATGCGTATCGATAAGGCATCGTACAGCAATATCCGGCGGTTCATAAACCAGGAAACCAAGGTTCCGCCTGACGCGGTGAGGATTGATGAAATGCTTAATTATTTTAATTTTAATTATAAAGAACCTCAAGGGAAAAATACTTTCAGGATTGAATCACAAATAACAGATTGCCCTTGGAATAAAGATCACAGGCTTTTATTTCTAAATTTATCAGGGAGAAAATTAAATCTTGAAGGTGTGCCGCCTTCCAACCTGGTTTTCCTGATCGATGTTTCAGGAAGTATGGATTTACCCAACAGGCTGCCGCTCTTAAAGGAAGCATTCCAATTGCTGGTAAAAAATTTAAGAACGCAGGATACTGTTTCGATTGTAACATATGGTGGAACCGTGGGGATTTGGATGCAGCCTACAAGTGGCGCCGAAAAAGCAAAAATATCCAAAGCTATAGAGCAGTTGACCGCCGCGGGCGACACGCCGGGAGAAGCAGCCATAAGAACTGCTTACAAATTAGCCGAAACCACTTTCATGTCTAAAGGAAATAATCGTATTATCCTTGCCACAGATGGTGATTTCAACATTGGTCAGACGACAGAAAAAGAGCTGGAAGAATTGATCGCAAAAGAAAAACAATCAGGTGTTTATCTTACTTGTCTTGGTGTAGGAATGGGAAATTACAAAGATTCCAAAATTGAAATTTTATCTAAAAAAGGAAATGGAAATTTTGCTTATATAGATGATGTGCGCGAAGCGGAGAAAGTGTTGGTAAAAGAATTTACACAAACTCTTTATTCGATTGCCAGCGATGTTTACATGACCATACAATTTGATCATAACCAGGTAACCCAATACCGCCTGATCGGTTATGATAACAAAAAAAGTACACTGGCTGAAAATAGTGATGAACTGGAAGGTGGCGAAATTGGGTCGGCTACAGGCAACACCGCTCTAATCGAAATAGTTCCTTCAAAACTGGATACTGTGACAAGCCAAAATATAGATATTGCCAATGTTATAGTTCATTATCATTTGCCTTCTGATACGATCATGCAGATAATGAATTATAATTGTGCAAAAAATTACATTCCTTTTAAAAGCCTGTGCAAAGATCTTCAGTTTGCCACTGCTGTAGCGATGTTTGGGCTTAAGTTGAGAGAGTCCAAATATTTTCCTGAAACTGATTGGGATGTGATAAAGAATATTGCAGCGTCTTCATCAACTCCAGGCGATTATCTTCAAAAAGAATTTGTGGGATTAATAGATAAATGCAAGATCATTTATGATAAGAAAAAAAGAAGGAAGAGGAATATAGATTAATAAGTATCTCAACTAAAACTCTCTCTTATCTTTTCCCAAAAAGATTTATCGTTTTTATCCGGCTTCGGTTGAAAATTCTCACTTTTCTGCATATGTTCCAATGTTTGTTTTTCCGTAGCAGAAACGTTCTGAGGCGTCCATACATTTACATGTATCAACTGATCGCCTTTTTCATAAGAATTTATAGACGGAAACCCTTTTCCTTTTAATCGAAATATTTTACCGCTTTGCGTGCCCGCAGGTACTTTTATTTTTGCGCGGCCATCTATTGTCGGCACTTCTGTCTGTGTTCCAAAAACTGCATCAGGAAAAGAAATATACAGATCAAAAGCTACATTAAGCCCGTCTCTGTGCAGATGTGGATGCGCCTCTTCTTCTATTAAAATAATAAGATCACCGGGTCCACCGCCGCGCTCACCCATGTTTCCTTTTCCACTCATGCTCAATTGCATTCCATCCTGCACACCGGCTGGTATTTCAAGTGTTACATTTTCTTCGCCATAAACTCTGCCTTCGCCTTTGCAGTTAGGACATTTATTCGTAATAGTAGTTCCTTCTCCATTGCATTCAGGACAGCTGTTCACGGTTTGCATTTGACCTAAAAAGGTATTTTGAACCTTGCGAACCTGGCCGCTTCCACCACAAGTTCTGCATGTTTGCAAACTATTTTTATCTTTTGCACCTGAACCATTACAAGTATTACAAGAAATATATTTTTTTACTTTAATGGTTTTGGTAGTTCCTTTGGCAATTTCTTCAAAATTCATTTTTATTTTCACACGAAGATTGCTTCCCTTTACTCCATGGCTTCTCCTGGAACTTCCATTACTTCTGCCTCCGCTGAAAAAACTACCAAACATATCATCGCCGAAAATATCTCCAAACTGGCTGAAGATATCTTCCATGTTCATACCATGCCCGGAAAAACCACCGCTACGCCCAGCCCCAAAGGCATTGTGCCCAAACCTGTCATATTGCGCACGCTTATCCGGGTCGCTCAGGATTTCGTAAGCTTCCGCGGCTTCTTTGAACTTTTCTTCCGCAGCATGATCACCCGGATTTCTATCAGGGTGAAATTGCATGGCTACTTTGCGATAAGCTTTTTTGATTTCATCAGCGCCTGAAGATTTACTTACTCCAAGTATCTCATAAAAGTCCCGTTTTGAAGTTGTACTTGCCATACTTTTTTATTATGAACTACTATAATTATTCAGCAGTTCTCATTTAACTTTATTATTTTTTTTAAGGATCATTTGCCAACAACTACTTTTGCAAATCGGATCAGCTTATCATTTAATAAATATCCTTTTTGTACTTCCGCTACTACTTTTCCTTTTAAGTTTTCATCGTCAACATGCATTTGAGAAATCGCTTCATCTTTTTCTACATCAAAATCTGAATGCAGCGTTTCAATAGGTTTAAGCCCTTTTAATTGCAAATTTTTTCTGAATTTATTAAATACCAGCAAAATTCCCTCTTTTACTAATTTGTCAGCGTCACTTTCTAACAGTTGGATTTCCGCACGATCCATATCGTCTAAAACATCCAGTAAACTTGTGATCACCTGCGCGCCGGCAGTTTGCCGCAATTCAATATTTTCTTTGGAAGTACGCCTTCTATAATTATCAAATTCTGCAAAGAGCCGAATGTATTTATCTTTTTGTTCAGCCAATTCCGACTTTAAACCTGCTGACTCTTCGCTGGCCGGGTGATCAATTTCTATTTCCCTGTTTTCAGGATTATCTGTTTCATTAACAGAAAAATCCGATGCTTCTATAGGTTCGTTTATTTCATTTTCGTGCATAACTTTCTTATTTTTCATAATATAAAATTGGCGGCAAAGGTAATACAGTCAAACTTTTTGCCAACAAGAATTATTGGACAAAATGGCGGTTGAGAGTTGAATGATGAGAATTGAAATCGTTTAGATTTTTAGCAATTCAATGATTTAAAAGTTAAGTTTGGAACTTACTACTAAACCATTTAAGAGATAAGTTACTAACTATTTCGCGACCTGGAATTTTCCGGACTCGACAATATTTCCCTGCTTATCCCGAAGTTGAAAGATGTAAACACCGCGGTAAAAATCTGTAAGCGGGATGTTGAGCTTTTGGTCGGTAATTTTCATTTCAATAATTTTTTTACCGATAAAATTATATATAAGAAGGCTATAAGATTTGTCGTAGTTTTTTTCGAATTCAAAATTGATGATACTGACAGCAGGATTTGGGTAAAATTTTACAGTATTAACTGTGCCGCCCAAAAAGGTAGATCTAATTTGAGCACTACTGCAAAAATTTAATCCGGCAATAAGAAAAAATATGTAAAAAATTCTTTTCAATATTCAAAAATATTAATAATAAGTAAAATTACAACAATTATAGGTTCTCAATATATTTAAAGGTTACAAAATATGTCCGGGAATTGTTAACGTTTGGTTTTAATATAAAATTGTTTCGGCTTTTCAAAGTTTTGTTTTGACTTATAACAAAGCAGAGAGTCCATAAAATATAGCTTTTCGGAATTAGAATGTTTATTGAGGGGATTTAAAAGAATAAATTCGATTTTCTATAAAATCACTTGTGAGAAGATTTTCAATTAAGGTAATGTACTGAAAAATGGTTGGTGGCTATTTGAGAAAAAAAACTTAAGGGATATGATTATTGGATTGCTGTATAGCTAAAAAAACTCAAATACAGCATTTTGAGGGATATTTCCAAAAACAAAAGAAAGTTTACTGAAACCGGTTTCAGTAAACTTCTTCCAAACCATTATCCAACTTGAATTACAGCTGATTTTACCAACCATTTTTCAGTATTATACCTCAATTAAGCTAATTTAAATCCTAAACAAAGTTTCACCATACCTCATAGGAGAGAAGTTCATTTTCTACTTTGATCCGGCTGCCTTCTTTTATTGTGAGAAAAACAGCAGCTGTGGTAAACAGAACGGCAGCTAAAAAGTAAAATCCGGAGGATCCTTTTTTCTTCTTTTTATCGGAAATTATCTTATTCATTTCAAATGCTTTTCAAAATAAATTACTACTATGCAATTTAGTAAAAGTTTATCACCAGATAAACGGATTATTTTTCAAAATAGTTTTATTGCATGAAAAAAACCGTTTCTCAAAAAAATATTAATGAAATGCGCATCTCACTTATTAAAAATATTTACGGGCAAAATTATCTCCCATCTGTTGTGCCCATTATGGCCAAACAAATCGGGATCTAATAAATAGCTATAGCGTAATCCCAAAGAAACATTTGCCTGGTTCCATAATTTTGTATCAAAATTGATTTCCGTTCCGGCAGAGCGAAAATCCGCATTGAAAATATTTCCGTTTTTATAAAAATCTTTTGCATGCGTGTCATCAAAAAATAAATTTGCCCTTATGCGAAGCAGATAAAGAATACTTCCAAAACCAGCGTCAGGATACATCAAAGGCAAATGATAATTAACGCCCCACTTATACATCTCATATAAATTTACCGATTGATAACCTCTTGAAAAGGGAAAACCACTTGAAAAACTGATCTGCCCAAGGCTGTCTTTTCTCAATAAGCGCCATTCAAAATGATGCTGTGTGTTTTTGAAAAACCTGGAAAATATATATTTCCACTTACCACAAACTGGTAGCCTTTATAATTTGAAACTGGTGTTTTGTAATTCAAATCAACGTTTTGTGCAAAGCGTGGAAATATTTGTTGCTGCGCAGATTGAACCTGGTGACTGAATGATAAAAAATTGCTGCTGTAGCTATAAGAACGTGATCCTAAAGTGTCTTTGTAATTTCCTCTATAGTAACTTTGATCGTAAACATATTGAGATCCAAAATTGAGAAAAGTAAATGAACGGCCTTTACTAAAATTCAACGGAATATTGAATCCTGCGTAAGGCTCTAATTGATTAAAATAAATTTTGTTTCCATGAAAAAGCGCGCTCCTGCCAAATGTATAATTTGCCCCGGCAGATAAAAAAGGAAACAAGGCTGCATAAGTTGTATTGAAGCCAATTTGCTTGAATTTTTCTGAGCGATCGTAAGTAAAGGACACATTGGATTGTAGCGTGTTTAAAATATTTTCGCTGATAAGAGATAAAGTGTATTGAGGATCATTCACTGCCGGCTCGATGCTGTGAAAATTAAAAAGCCGGAAACTTTTGGGATATTTTTTTATTTCAAAAGAATCATTGGTAACAGAGCTCAACAAATTTGAATTTGAATTTTTGATAGCAGTAATACCAAAGGTTGATGTATTTTTTTCAAGTTTACCCGGCTCTATTTCTATGTATTGCAAATTATTTTTTGATGCCTCATTCAATTTATAGCCATCTGCTGTAAACGTGCTCCACACCACGTTTGAATCATTTATGCAAGGATGATATTTTCCTAAACCGGTTTCATTTTCTATATTTATTTTCCAGATTTTCTTATCACGAAATGTGTAAGCGAAAAGCTCGTCATTTTCAAGATAAGAATAAGAGAAATAAATAGTGTCATGGAAAACAAAAGGAAATCCAATTACATTGAAAGTGAATGGGAGAAGATATTCAGTTTTAGCAGTCAGTAAGTTAATTAACGCAATTGACATTTTTCCTTCATGATTTCTCACTGGTGAAATGATCTGGTTATTTTCATGAAATTTGGGAAAACTATAAAATAGCTTTTCAAGATTTGGGATTGAAAAAAGTACTTTTCCATTTTTTGCATTTAACAGATCAAGACAATAATTTCCGGTGGCTGGTTCGTTAACCGCCACTATTTTTTGCCCATCATTGCTGATGTCAGGTGAAAAATATTTCGTATGATTAGTAAGCGTTTGTTCGTGACCGTTAGTGACATCAACAATCCGTAGATCACTGTAATCTTTATACCCCCATCTGGCATCAGGCCGATAAGAGGCGTAAACGATTTTTCCGTTTCGGCAGCTGAAATATTTATCAATCGTGTAGTCCTGTATTCTTAATTTTCGGTCGATATTATTTTTACGTACTACAAATTCAGGTATTTGCTTGTAGCCACTTTTCACGAAAATAATCTCGCCGTTTTTATTGAATACAGGATATTGTTCATCTGCATAAACTTCTTTTCTTAAAGTTTTTTTTGCTTTATTTTTTTCTTGCAGGTCAAATTGTTTTTTAAAAAAATTCAAAGCATCATTTCTGAAAGTAATATAACTCACTCCCGAATATTTTTTGATAGCATGTTGAAAAGGATAAAATAAATTTTTGAAAGCTGCGGCGTCCTGTGTTACTTTTTCCCAGAACTGATCGCCATATTTTTCCCGGCCGTAGGCCACCAGCATATAACCCAGCGGATAATGATTAGGAACAAAATCTTTGAAAGACCCGTTTCTCAATTTCATCCAGCTATAATGTTTACCGGCTTTCCAAAGCGCGCGATAACCTTCAAAAAATGCGGGCAATCTTCCTCTTCCCTGTTCGCTCACATACGTTTCGTTAAAAACAGCATCACCTTCGTAAAACCAATTAGGAATAGCTGTATTGTTTGCAATTGCCTGTCCTTCTTCTCCAAAAAAATCGCTCATAATTTTTGAAAGCCCGACATTAAAATTATTGAATTGCTCCACATGACGGTATTCATGAATGGTGAGCTGATCGGGCCATGGAAGGCTGCCGAGATCAAAACTATTCTGATCCGGGGTTAAAAGAAATTCACTTCTAAACGGACCAAGGCCTACGTAAGCATTAGAAATAGTAGTTTGATTTTGGAGAACGAGATTGATTTTTTTTGCCCGGCTACCCATGGTTTTTTCAGTCGGGTTTTTTATAAATGAAATGATGTTAGTTATCCTGGTTGCCACAGAATCAAGGCCAGCCGGGAAGATGATTCTGGAAGCTGGCGTATTAATTTGTTTCCATTTTAAAGAAGGCGGATTTCCGCCAAAAATCTGGGCATATCCATTGGCGCCTGGCAATAATAACATGATAATCAGGAAAAATTTGAGGTGGTGAAGCATGGGTTAATTTTCTAAACTAAAATTAAGTTAGTAAATGTTTTTCCACCTTATTTATTTTCAGCGATTTTTATTTATACTTTTGGTATTCTATTTTCGTTATTACTTCTAAATATTAATGGATGCGGTTTGTTGTTAATCTGAGCATATGATAAAAGGTTGTTCAATTTTTTTGGTTTGTTTTATTTTACTTTCTACTTCCTGCAAAAAGGGGGCTTCGGGTAATAATCCACTCCTTGAGCAATACTTCGAGACAAATGTACTCACCAGGAATTTTATTGTGAGCCTTGCAAGAGATACTTCTAACGACATTACAGCAAATTATAATGGTTACATTTTTGTGCTTTTAAA
This sequence comes from Bacteroidota bacterium, assembly GCA_030853195.1. GTDB lineage: Bacteria > Bacteroidota > Bacteroidia > Chitinophagales > Chitinophagaceae > Ginsengibacter. The sequence goes on from JALYVO010000058.1 coordinate 14,895, forward strand.
AGACGATTTATATCACGGGGCAATGACGGCAACAAAAAACGCAACTGTTTATAATGGAACCTGGAGCAGTAATAGTGACTATAGTAAATTAATTATTACATTGCCTACGGTTCCGCCGGAGTTCAATTTTTTGAGCCGGAGCTGGCGATTTACAAGCAAGGATCTGCCAACATTGAAGCTTGCACCCTGGGGTTCAACGGATCCTAAGTTGCTTAATATGTTGAGACAATAATTTTGAAACCAGAGAATGAGAAGTTTGTGTTGATATAATTAATTAGTTGAGATAGTTTTTTTTAATTTTGTCTTTGATAACCATTTTTAGATAATGGCATTTAGATTCATTTAATCCGTTTCTTGAAAATCTTTAATTTCCAAACCCATTTGAATATAAAAGCCAATAAATTTTTGGCTTTATGTATCTTTTTTTTATTCTCCGGATTTGTATCAATAGCACAGCCGAAAGCAAATTTCAATGCTAATCCTGTAACAGGTTGCGCGCCTCTTGTGGCGCTTTTTAATGATGCTTCCACTGGTAATCCTACATCCTGGTATTGGGATCTTGGCAATGGGACAACTTCCACTTTGCAAACACCGGCCGCGATTTATTCCACTCCCGGTACTTATACGGTTAAATTAGTAGTAAAAAATTTATTAGGAATTGATTCTATAACAAAGCCGCAATTCATTACCGTATATTCTTCTCCTGTTGTAAGTTTTAGTGGTTCTCCATTGACTGGTTGCTTTCCATTAAATACTCAATTTACCGATCAAAGCCAGCCCGGAAGCGGAACCATACAAAAATGGGAATGGGATTTTGGAGATGGTAATATTTCATCTGCACAAAATCCAAGTCATACCTACTCTAATCTAGGAAATTACAATGTTTCTTTGAAGGTTACCAATAGCTTTGGCTGTTTTTCATTTGCAACCAATTCTTCTTACATACATATAAGCTCCGGTGCAAAAGCACAGTTCACCAATTCAATTCCCAATTCGTGCAAAGCGCCTGCGACAATTAATTTTTTCAATAGCTCCAACGGAACGGGTACTCTCAATTATCAGTGGGATTTTGGTGACGGAACCACTTCTACTTCAACTAATCCTTCACATATTTACAATTCAGCGGGCAGCTATTCCGTGAAATTGATTGTATTTAATTCGATTGGTTGCACTGACACTTTGATCAAATCAAACCTTATAACCATTGGTAACACGAAAGCTGATTTTTTAGATTCGTCTTCAATGTGTAGAGGCGCTTTTTATACAATAAAAAATATCAGTACACCCGCACCGGGAAGCGCTTCCTGGGATTTTGGAGATGGAACTTTTTCAGATTCTATTAATCCGGTTAAAGCTTATGCAACAACGGGAAATTTTATTATAAAAATGGTTGCTAATTTTGGCGCCTGCAAAGATTCTATCAGCAAACCGGTAACAGTTCTGGGAACTCCAAAAGTAGATTTTTCAAATTCTTCAAGTGCTTCATGCCAGGCGCCGTTCACTGTAAATTTCAAGGACGGCTCAACTGGTGGTAATTCATATTTTTGGGATTTTGGAGACGGAAATACCTCCACTTCTCAAAATCCCGCCCACATTTATACGACTACCGGAAATTTTACTGTGAAGTTTACTGTAACCAACATTTCCGGATGCCAGGATAGCCTTATCAAAGCTAATTTGATAACGATAAAGACACCGGTAATCACAATAAAAGGATTACCACTTGGCGGCTGCCCGCCTCTCTCCAACACTTTTGTAGCCCAGGCTAACTCTGTTGATTCTCTTGCAACTTATCAATGGGATTTTGGAGATGGGACTACTTCGACTTTGAATAGCCCTGCACATACTTACTCCAATCCCGGAGGCTACACAGTTACATTGAACTACACCACTACAGGTGGATGTACAGGAACTGTAAAAGTTGTCAATGGAATTACAGTAGGCACAAGGCCTAAGGCTAACTTTTCAGCCAACCCGCTGAATGCGTGTGGTTCGTTGCCGATCAATTTTACTGATCAATCCACTGGAAATCCAGATAATTGGGTTTGGCTTTTTGGAGATGGAACTTATTCAAATCTTCAAAACCCGGTGCATCAATATACTGACACAGGATCTTTTACAGTAAAATTGATTGCATTAAACAACGGCTGCGCCGATACAATGACTTTGCCAAAATATATTCTGATAAAGCCCGCAATTGCTAAATTTAACTACAATATCATCTGCGGATCTTCACTGCATTTTATTTTTACAGATCAATCAATAGGGGCAAATAGCTGGAATTGGGATTTTGGTGATGGCGGAACTTCGACTGTTCAAAATCCAACTCACGATTATTCTGTGCCGGGCAAGTATACCGTATCATTAACTGTTACCAATAATGTGACAGGGTGTACTTCTACTCAAACTCACATAGTGCCGGTTATTCATGAAGTTCCGGGTTTTGTCTCCAATGATTCTGTTATTTGTAAAAACAGTGCAGTTACTTTTACAGCAACTAATAATTCTCCGTCAAATATTGTTTATTATAAGTGGAATTTTGGAGATGGGAATACCGCTACAGATTCTGCAGGCAATTCAATTATTCATTCTTATACTAAAACAGGGCAATATGATGTGAGCTTAACTTTTGAAGATATCTGGGGCTGTACAAATTCTGTAACGATCCCAAAAGCTATTGATGTTGTCGGCCCTACTGCTGCGTTTCATTCTTCAGTTGCCGGTGTCTGCCTCAATAGTCCTGCAACATTTATTGATAGTTCTGTCACAGATGGCATACATAACATCCAACAATGGAACTGGAATTGGGGAGATGGAAGCTCACAAAATTTCTCTTCACCTCCTTTTAATCATATTTACACTTCTCCCGGAAATTATTCTGTAACATTAATGGTCACTGATAGCAGAGGGTGTACAGATAGTATCAACAATCCTAATGCTATACTTGTTTCAAAGCCAACAGCCAATTTTACGGGAGATAGCCTTTCCTGTACCACCAATTCTATCAATTTTTCAAATGCATCTATCGGGCAGGGCTTGAATTATTTATGGAATTTTGGAGATGGCTCCTCATCAAATCAGCAAAATCCTTCCCATCTTTATACTATTGAAGGGCTTTATTCTGTAAGCCTGGCAGTGAAAGATCTTTATGGATGTGCAGATTCTATTTCAAAAATAAATTATGTAAAAATAGCTAACCCTATAGCTAATTTTTCATTACCTGATTCTATTGCAAGCTGCCCGCCATTGATCGCAAATTTCACCAACACATCCACAAACTTTTTAACCTCATTCTGGGATTTTGGCGATGGATCAACTTCCACAGCCCGCAACCCGTCCCATTTTTATGCATCTGTAGGAACATTCACTGCTGTATTAACCGTAACCCGTGGAAGCGGGTGCACTTCGCAAAAATCAATGACAATAAAAGTCAATGGCCCGTCAACATCATTTTCTTATACAAATATATTAGGATGTAAACCTTTAAAAACTACATTTAGGGTTCGCACACAAAAAAACCTAACCTTAGTTTGGGACTTTGGTGATGGAAACGACCTCAGGGCCCCGGATTCTGTAGTTACACATACTTACACCATGGCAGGTTCTTATTTGCCCAAAATAATTATAGTGGATACTACAGGCTGCAGTGTGTTATTGAATGGGGCTGATAGCATAAAAGTTTTGGGTGTAACGGCTTCTTTCAATAATTCAGGAACAATCGTCTGTAATTCAGGAGATGTACAATTTACCAATACCAGTATGAGTAATGATGTTATTACTAATTATAACTGGAGTTTCGGTGACGGTACAACTTCCGCTCAACAGAATCCTTTGCATGGTTATTCTGTTCCGGGAACTTACGCAACAACGCTGAATGTTATCACGCAACAAGGTTGCAAGGATACAGTTACTAATCCGGCCAATGTGAAAGTTGTCAAAAGCCCTAACATTTCTATTTCCGGAGATACAGCAGGATGCGTACCTGCCTTGTTGAATTTTACAGGAAATATTGTTAC
>JALYVO010000008.1 GCA_030853195.1 Bacteroidota bacterium
ATGGAAATTGTGTAATAAATTTTGCAGGCTTTTCATATATTTCCTGAGCAGAAGAAACGAAAGTATAAAGAGAAAAAAAAAGATAAAATAAAATTCTCATAATTGATAAAAACTGAATTTAAGATTTCTGCCTGTATTTTTGCATAGTTTTTTTACAGCAATCAATGTTTGTAAGCAACTGGAACTATGAACACTTCTCAATTAATACAAAAAGCGCTTCGTTTCGAATTTCTGACAATAGAAGAAGGCATGTTTTTATTCAATAATGCTGCATTGGCAGAATTAATGTCTGTTGCAGATGAGCTCAGAAAGATACAAGTTCCACATGGTAAAGTAACGTGGATCATTGACCGAAATGTAAACACCACTAATGTTTGCATCGCCAATTGTAAATTCTGCAATTTTTATAGAATCCCCGGCCATAAAGAATCTTACATAACCGACATAGAAACTTATAAAAGAAAGATTGATAAAACTTTCATTTACGGCGGCGAACAATTATTATTACAAGGCGGCCATCATCCTGAATTAGGGTTGAGCTATTATGTAAATCTTTTCAAAGAATTAAAAAAACTTTATCCCACTTTAAAGCTACATGCGCTTGGGCCGCCGGAAGTGGCTCACATTACCAAGTTAGAAAAATCAACTCATCGTGAAGTATTGATAGCGCTTAAAGAAGCCGGTTTGGATTCTCTTCCGGGGCCGGGAGCAGAGATACTAACGGACAGGGTTAGACGATTAATCAGCAAAGGAAAATGCGGTACGCAGGAATGGCTGGATATCATGGTGGAAGCGCATAAACTCAATCTTACTACATCCGCCACTATGATGTTTGGGCACGTAGAAACCATTGAAGAAAGAATGGAGCACCTTGTGAAACTGAGAGAAGTGCAGGCAAGAAAACCAGAAGGTGCCAAAGGATTTTTAGCATTCATTCCATGGACATTTCAGGACGTAGATACTTTACTTACAAAAATAAGAGGCGTGCATAATCTCACTACGCCTGAAGAATACATCAGGATGATAGCTATGAGCCGCATCATGCTTCCGAATGTGAAAAATATACAGGCAAGCTGGCTTACAGTGGGCAAACAAGTGGCGCAACTTTGCCTTCATGCCGGCGCCAACGATTTTGGCAGCATCATGATAGAAGAAAATGTAGTGAGCGCCGCAGGCGCGCCGCATCGCTTTACCAGCAAGGGAATTCAAGATGCTATCAAAGAAGCAGGCTTTGAGCCACAATTAAGAAACCAGCAATATGAATTCAGAAAGATTCCTGAGCATATTGAAGAACAGGTAATTGATTATTAAAAAAACTGCAAAAGTTGAAACAGGAGTTAAAAATGAATCATTAGGAAATTAATTGTAGCGTGAAAAGCCAAAAAGTAGTTTTAGCGGATTTATAATTTGGCATCATCAAAATCAAATTGGTTTTTGTTTTGCCATAATTAATATTTTTGATTCATGGCATTTCAAAACTTTACTCCACAACAATCTGTTCCAAAAATAAAACAATACTGCGCCTACCAGGAAAGATGCCATTCAGAAACACGAGATAAATTGTATTCTTTTGGGTTGAATAAAAAAGAAGTGGAAGAGATTATTTCTATCCTGATCACTGAAAATTATTTGAATGAAGAACGCTTTGCTATTCTCTTTGCCGGCGGCAAATTCAGAATGAAAAGCTGGGGGAAAGTTAAAATAAAACATGCATTAAAATTTAAGCAGGTAACTGATTATTGCATAAAAAAAGCCCTGAAGGAAATTGATGATAAACAATATAAAAAAACTTTTCAAAAGATAGCGGAACAAAAATTAAAAACACTTCAAAGCGAAAAAAATATTTTTATCAGGAAAAGAAAACTGCAGGATTTTTTATTACAGAAAGGATTTGAAAATGAAATGGTGAAAGAAGCTGTAAACAATATTTAGATTATGTGTGAAAAGTGAAAAAGTAGATTTCTGCATTTCTTCTTAGGCCATTTTAAATCTCTAACTAACTTAGTTTCATAAAATATGTCCTCACTTACGATCACGATAATTCAAACCGATCTTTTTTGGGAAGATAAAAAAGCTAATCTTGAAATGCTTCAGAAAAAAATTGAAAGTATTTCTGAAAAAACCGAGATAGTTATTTTGCCGGAAATGTTCACCACAGGCTTTACAATGAAACCCAAAATTTTTTCGGAAACAATGGAAGGAAAAACCATGCAATGGATGAAAAATATTTCGGCCAAAAAGAAAATAATCCTAACGGGAAGTATCATTATCGAAGAGAATGCGAAATATTTTAACCGCCTCATCTGGATGTTGCCCACAGGGGAATATGGTTTCTATGATAAACGTCATTTGTTTGCTTATGCCGGCGAACACATGCATTACAGCGCAGGAAATAAAAAATTAATTACTTCTGTAAAAGGTTGGAAAATCAATCTGCAGGTTTGTTACGATTTGCGTTTCCCTGTGTGGGCGCGACAATCCGCCCACTCTTTTGGAGAGGGGTTGAGGCCCGAATATGATCTTCTTATTAATGTAGCTAACTGGCCTCAAAAAAGAAGCCTTGCCTGGAAAACTTTATTGGCAGCCAGGGCCATCGAAAATCAATGTTATGTAATTGGCGTAAACCGCATTGGCCAGGATGGAAATGAAATATCTTACTACGGAGACAGCATGATCATTGATCCTTTGGGAGAAATTATTTATCAAAAAAATAAAGAAGAAGATATTTTTACTTACACGTTACAAAAAGAAAAAATAGAAGAAACAAGAAATCATTTTCCGTTTTGGAAAGATGCGGATTCATTTATTATTAATCCATAAGATTCTTATCATTTCCTCTCTTCAATCATTCTCTTCACCGTTTTAATCTTTGTGTCCACACCGTTCAAAACATCACGCCAATTAGTACCAATGTAAACATCAGGAAGCACGCCGGTTCCTTTGATAGCAATATGTTGATATTGCACCAGCCTGAAAAATGGAAGGCGCACTTTCAATTTAGTATTGGGCAAAGTTATATTCGGTATCATTATTCCTGAATTGCCATACCAGCCGCCGCCGGTTTCTTCTCCTGCAAGGGTAATATTTTGCTGGCCTTTTACAGCATTACAAAATAATGTTGATGCCGAAAATGTAAGCCCGTTGATCAGTACATAAACATGGCCATTGAAATGATTTTTGCGTTTAGGCATGTATGTATGCCTCTCCCAAAAACCAAAATGATAACTGCCATCTTTTTTTTTGTGTGTCACGAAAAGCAAGCCAATGTTGTCAAAAAAAACAGACGAAATATATCTTGTAAAATGATGCAAATTTTTACTTATTGAATAGGCGCTGTCTGCAACTTTGAAAGATGTGTTCCTCAAAAATTTTGTAAGCAAAGCTGATTTATTGATGTCCCCGCCGCCATTAGTTCTTAAATCAATTATAAGGTTCTGCGCTTTACTTTTCCGGAGTTTCCGAAAAGATCTTTTAAAGAAATAAGTCAAATGCCCTTTCGAGAAATCATTAACGGTCATCAAAGCAAAAGAAGAATCGAATTCCAGTGAGCGGATGTTTTCTAATTTTTCGTGATAACGTATTCTTCGCCCTTCAATTTTTCTTTCCTTTAATTCTTTCTTTAGAGTATCTGAAGAAGGAGCGTAATAAGGCAAAAAGTAGTTTTTTGCAATTCCGTTGCTATCTGTATAATTTACGAAATACGTTTTATACAAGCCAAAAATATTGCGGTGAAAATAAGGAAAATTCATGCTCAACCTGATGTAGTTCACATTATTCGAATATCCATCCTGGGGCAAATAACCGAACATCCTGTCAATCATATCTGCGCTTTTGATTCCATTGATCGCCGTAATAAAATTTCCTTTTTTTATAACAGAATCATTTGGGTTAAGGTTTGCAACTACCATCATTGTGTCTTTCCATACTTTTAAATAAAGTGGAAAAGAAGGAATGATCTTATTCTTTATAAATTTATTCCATCCCTTGCTCATGCTAAAGCTGGTGTGGCCGCAATGGATAGCGGAAGTTATCGGCGCAAGTATATTCCATCCAAATTGAAGCCCTGTCATTGAATCGGAAATTGCTTTATACCCTTCATCAAAAAAATAATTCATGGCATCTTTTGGTGTGTACCAATAAAGTGAGGGATGTTTTTTTTCCAGGATATTGCGAAGCAACGAATAATCCTGCCGCAATTCCTCAGGTGAATATTTTTTATTTGGATTATAATTCCTGGAAACCGAGCAGGAAAAAAATACCGGAATAATAAAAAGCGGGAGAAAGCGGGTAGGCATGTACACAAAAATCAAAATAAAATTTGAAGGAAACTAAATTTCATTAAAAAAATATTGAAGGATGAAACTATGACCTGATTCAGATTTTAATAAAAAATATCAACCTGCTTGATAAGAATAAATATTTCTTGTGCAAAGCGGTTTTGTAGTTTTTCACAATTTTATCAGGGCAAGCTTTTCTCTTTTGACAAAAACATATTTTAAGATGTGTGGCCAGTGGTTTTCAAATCTTGTACAATACAAACAGTAAGATCAGTTTATTAACCGAAGGAAAAATTGTTAGTAAAACAGTAATTATTGTATGCCATTTTCTTTTTTAAAAGCATAGGATGTGTTCAGAATATACTCGTAAAATTCAGCAAGCGTGCTGGTTGTTACAAAAAAATAATCGGGGCGGTAAAGCGTCTTATATTTTAGCAGTGTGTCGCCATGCAAACCGGTAATCCTTGTAATGGTTTTTGAATTGAAGCGATAATTAATGTATTGTTCTTTTTCATCATCTACAAGTCTTTTTTGAAAAGCGATATTTTGTTTATTTTTTTTGAATTGAAACATTCCGATAAGCGCATCAACATCAAGGCCAGCCGGGCCGCCGGGCTCGTAGGTAGAACGGATCGTGGGCTTTTCACGCCCAAATACTTTTGAATAAGAAACGCGGTTTTCTAAAGAATCGCGTCTGTAAGTATCTGAAAAAACAGTAACGCCCTGTAGTAATTTGTATTTTTCGTTTACACGGACCCGCAATGAAATATCAACTGCGGTGTAATTGTTCATGTTTTTTACAGGAAATTTTATGGTTGATTTTCCCTGGTAAAAAAATCTCAGTGAATCCGTTTCTGAAACATTGATGTGATAAGCGCCAAGTGAATCTGTGATGGCAGAAGAGCCGGAAGTGCTGTAAACATTTACACCCGGGATCTCATATATTTTTGAGGAATCATAAACAGTTCCGGAAATGGCGATCTGGCAAGATGCATTTGTCCCTGTAAAAATGAGAAAAGAAAAAATAAGATAATTAAGAAAAGAGTATAGATTTTTTTTCACAACAAAATATAAAAAGTAATATTACACCATTGAATAATATTCTGGCAATCCGGCCATATTTTTAACGCGCTTTTTAAAAAGAGATCTTCATTTTACGCCCAATTTTTTTCTAAATCTCCTTGTTGCTATATTCATAATTACAGGAATAAAAGGGGGAATCAATATTGCATAACGAGGTTTAAATAAATAAACAATTAACGTGAAAATAAATATCACAGGAACGGATAATGCCCTGAAAGAGTAATAGACGGAAATGCCCGGAGGTATTGGAATACTGATTTGATTTTTTTTATTACAGATATAACGCCATAAAAAAAAATTCATCATCCCCAGGAAACAAACATTGGCCGTATAAAATATTACAGGTGTTTCTAAATAATCGAAAATGTATTGACTGTAAAGAGATGTGCTGAATGGCATCAATACAATGCCAAGAAGAAAAAATAAATTGATCCAAAGTAATTTAGGAGTATATCCATTCAGGTAACCAAAAAGCCGGTGATGCACCGTCCAGTAAAGGCCTATCAAAAAAAAGCTCACTAAAAATCCGATAAATTTTGGTGAAATGAAAAGAAGCGCGTTTAAAATTTTTTCTTCAGAAACAGGCCCGTTTATTTCAGGAACTTTCAATTCAATAACAAGCAAAGTGATGGCAATTGCAAAAACCGCATCACTAAAAAGGATCATCCTTTCAAGTTGAAATCTTTTGTTGGTTTCGCCAGAAACGGGAATGCTCATAATCAAGGGTTTGCTTCTTTCTGAAAAATCAGGAATTTCTATATTTTAAGTTATCACTTCATTCAAGATATTATCAATTATTTTGGGATAATATTCATGCTCAAGCAGATGAATTTTCTGCGCGAGGCTTTTTGCAGTCTCATTTTTATCAACTTCGCATTTTGTTTGAAATATAATTTTTCCGTGATCATATTTCTCATCTACATAATGAATGCTGATGCCGCTTTCTTTTTCCTTTGCCGCAATCACAGCTGAATGTACCGCATTGCCATACATTCCCTTTCCGCCGTAAGCCGGTAGCAGCGCGGGATGAATATTAATGATCTTATTTTGAAAAGCATGAATTAAAATAGAGGGAACCTTCCATAAAAAACCGGCTAAAACTATAAAATCAGTTTTGTAGCTTTCAATCTCTTTCACATAACCGGTTTCTGAAAATTTATTTTTTTCTAAAATTAAAACATGGATGTTCTCTTTGGCTGCAATATCCAAAACTCCTGCCTTCGAATTACTGCACACGATTAAAACAACTTTCGTATTTGCCTGGTTTTTAAAGTGAGTAATTATTTTTTGCGCATTGCTTCCTGCTCCTGATGCAAATATAGTAATGCGATGGTCGATGTGCGATCTCGTAAGCAGGTTCTCGTTGATTTCATCTCTCATCATTCAAAGATGCATTTTTTTGTTATCATGCTAAACATAGGATGAACTATATTCAATTTATAAAACTTTACAGAAAAAATTTATACATCCTGAAATCGGCTGAAATGCAAGCCTGGTAAGGGTAAAAAAAAAATAAAAATGTTAACACTTTGTCAACATGCTTTCTTATTTTTGCATCCAGCAAAAGTTATTTTCCATTTATTCAAGATAGGTACTAAGTGTATGAATCAAATCAGCAAGCTATTTAATAGGACATTAGCAGTACTTCTTTTTCTGACATTAATTTCCCCTGAAATACTGTTTGCAGCAGATGGTGAATCCATTTTTAAAGCTAACTGCGCAAGTTGTCATAAACCAGATGCTGCCTATGTAGGCCCTGCGCTTAAAGGAGCAAGGGAGCGTGAGCCGTCGAAAGATTGGGTGTATAAATGGGTTGCCAATACCACCTCGATGGTGAATACTGATCCTTATGCCATTAAATTGAAAGGAGAAGCGGGTGGAGTGGTGATGACTCCTTTTCCTGATTTGAAAAAAGATGAGATCGATGCCGTTCTTGATTGGGCAGATAAATATGCCGCTCCGGGCGCAAACCCTACAGGAGCGCCGGGTTCAGTAGCCACAATTTCAGAGCCTTCTTCTGATAATTCAATCCTATACGGATTGCTCACTTTGGTATTAGCGATTATTGGCCTCACTCTCTTGCAGGTTAACAGTAATCTCAAAAAATTAACTGATGAAAAAGAAGGGCTGCGCACTCCTGCGAATGTCCCTTTCTATCGCAATAAGGCTTACCTACTGCTAGTTGTTATCATTTTATTTACATTGGGTGGTTACTTTTTAGTAGAAGGCGCTATGGGTCTTGGCATACAAAAAGGATATCAGCCTGTTCAGCCAATTTATTATTCACACCAAGTGCATGTGGGTGATAACCAGATCAGTTGCCTTTATTGTCATGGAGGCGCACAGGATAGCAAGCACGCAAACATACCATCAGTAAATGTTTGCATGAACTGCCACATGTCTGTGAAACAATATTCAGGTAAACCCATTTTGCGCGAGGACGGCACTACAGTAAATGCCAATGATGAGATACAAAAGCTATATCAATATGCAGGCTGGAACCCTGATAAAAAAGTTTATGATAAACCTGGCAAGCCTATAGAATGGATAAAGATTCATAACCTGCCTGATTTTGTTTATTTCAATCATTCACAGCATGTAAAGGTAGGACAGGTAGCTTGCCAGACTTGTCATGGTGAAATTCAAAAAATGCCGCAGGTGCGCCAGTTTGCTGATCTGAGTATGGGTTGGTGTATCAACTGTCACCGTACTACAAATGTTCAGTTCAACGACAATAAAGGACATGGCAATCAATTTTATAGTATTTATGAAAAATTTCATGATGATATAAAAAATAAAAAATACGATAGTGTAACTGTTGAAAAGATAGGTGGAACAGAATGTCAGAAATGTCATTATTAAACCAACCAGTTTTCATTATTTTAAATCAATATCGTTACTATTTATAAATTCCCACTTCGGGTTAATAATATGAGTGAAAAAAAATACTGGCAAAATTTTGGAGAGTTTAATCAAAGTGAAGCTAATAAGGAATCATTAAAAAACGAATTCAGGGAAGAACTGCCTTTTGAAGAGTTGGGAGATGAAAATATTTTTAATGCCAGAACACCGAGAAGAGATTTTCTGAAATATATGGGCTTTAGCACCGCGGCAGCTGTAGTTGCTGCAAGCTGTGAAATGCCTGTTCGCAAAACTATCCCGTTCCTTAATAAACCGGATGATATGATTCCGGGTATTTCAAATTACTATGCATCTACTTATTTAAACGACGGCGATGCGATTCCAGTTGTTGTAAAACAGAGGGAAGGGAGACCAATCAAAATTGAAGGAAATGAGCTTTGTTCACTTACAGAAGGGGGCACTTCAGCTCAATGCCAGTCATCGGTTTTAGATTTATATGATACTTCTCGCCTTCGCTACCCTATGGCCAATGGCAAAGAAGCTACATTTGAAGTTATAGACAAGATGATTGCTGACGGTATTACTGCAAATGCAGGAAAACCATTGGTTTTGCTGACCTCTACAATTATTTCGGTTACTGCTAAACAAATTATTTCGGAAGTTTTAGCAAAATATCCGGGAAGCCGCCATGTGCAGTATGATGCAGTTTCCTACAGCGGAATGATAATGGCTAACCAGGCTTCTTACGGACAAAAAGTGATTCCTGCATATCATTTTGAAAACGCAAAAGTGATCGTGAGCCTTGGCGCCGATTTTTTAGGAACATGGTTGAGCCCCGTAGTATTTGCAAAACAATATGCCGTTAACAGGAGAATTAATGAAAAGCGCCCTGCGATGAGCAGGCATATTCAGTTTGAAGGTTTTTATAGCCTAACCGGGGCAAATGCCGATGAACGCTATTTGAATAAACCTTCCGAAACAGGAGCAATCGCTTTAGCATTGCTGGGCGCTGTTGGTGGAGGAACTACAGCAAGTCTTTCGGGAAATCTTCCTGCGGCAATCAAGAAAACTGCGGCTGAATTAACTGCTAATAAAGGAGCGGCGCTGGTTGTGTGTGGAAGCAATGACCCAAATGTTCAAATAATAGTTAATGCCATTAACGAAGCGATAGGAGCTAATGGAAAAACAATTGACTGGAGCACTCCGGTAAATTATCGCCAGGGCCTGGATGCAGATATGGTAACGCTGACGGATGATTTGAACGCCGGTAAAATTGGTGCCCTATTAGTTTATGGCGCTAATCCTATATATAATTATTTTGCGGCAGAAAAGTTTGCGTCAGGGATGAAAAGATGCCCTTTCACTCTTTCTTTCAGTGAAAAAATGGACGAAACTACTGAGCTGTGCAAATATATTGTGCCATCACATCATTGGTTAGAAAGCTGGGGAGATGCTGAACCGCAAAAGGGAACAATAAGTGTTCTTCAGCCTCTGATTCATCCGTTATTCAAAACACGACAATTTGAATCTTCGCTCTTGAAGCTTTCGGGAAATAGCAATGATTATTTAACCTATTTTAGAAATTATTGGATTGGCAAACTTGGCAGCCTCGACAATTTTGAAAGATTTTTACAGGATGGTATCATTGAAAACTCTCATTTTGCAACGCAGGCTTCATTCATCAATACTTCAAATTTAACTCCGGCTTCCGCAGCAGCTACGGCTTCTGTGGCCTCTGGTTCATCTTTATCAGATTCACTTTCTATCAATTCATCTTCTATATCTTCATCAGATACGCTTTCTTCAAAATCAAAACCTGAAGGAAATGCATTATCAATGGGAACTGCCACTTTCACTGGAAATATTTCTGATGCTTCTTCTAAGATCACATCCGTTAAAGGAGGTGATATCGAAATGATTTTATATCAAAAAGTATCATTGGGAACGGGAAGCAGGGCAAATAATGCATGGCTCCAGGAAGTGAGTGACCCAATTACCAAGGCCGCATGGGACAATTATGCGATGATTTCTCCTGAAATGGGGAAGAAATTATTTGACATAGATATTTTCAAGCCCCGCCAGGCAGATAAGTATGAAGTGCACCCGGATAAACCTGTCGTGAAAATAGTTTCAAACGGAAAAACACTTGAAATTCCTATATTGATTGTTCCTGGAACGCATCCAAATGTTATTGCAGTTGCTGTAGGCTACGGCCGTGAAAGTAATGACAAAACTAAAACCAAAGAATTTATAGGGCCGGCCGCAGCAGGCGTGGGTTTAAATGCTTACCCTTTCAGCGTTTTTGATGGATCTTCGGTAACTTATTTTGCTCCGGCTAATATTGAGAAAACAGAAAAAATGTTTCCAATCGCCCAGTCGCAAACGCATAGCATAACGGAAGGCAGGCCAATAGTCAGGGAAACCACACTTACGAATTTTACTTCACATCCAGAAGAAATAGGCGCGGAAGAAAAAGAAGAATTGGCACAATATGGGGAAGATTTCGCTCGCGATGCTACACTCTACCCTACTTATGATAAGCCGGGCATAAAATGGGGAATGAGCATTGATTTGAATACTTGTATAGGATGCAGTGCCTGTACCGTTGCCTGTGTGGCTGAAAATAATATTTCAACGGTTGGTAAATATGAGGTTTCCAGGTTCCATGATATGCAATGGCTCCGAATTGACCGTTACTTTACCGGCGATCCACAAAATCCTGATATTGTTTTTCAGCCAATGCTTTGCCAGCACTGCGATAATGCTCCTTGCGAAAATGTATGCCCTGTTGACGCCACCAACCATAGCAGCGAAGGCCTTAACCAAATGATATATAACAGATGTATTGGTACTAAATATTGTGCGAATAACTGTCCGTATAAAGTACGCCGCTTTAACTGGGCCGACTGGAATGGCGCAGATAGTTTCCCCGATAATCAAAAAGGTATAATCTCAGATGCTACTATGAATCTCAATGATGACCTTCCACGTATGGTCTTGAATCCTGATGTAACGGTTCGTTCAAGAGGGGTTATGGAAAAATGTAGTTTTTGCGTACAACGTTTGCAGGAAGGAAAGCTCAATGCAAAAAAAGAAGATCGCGTAATAAAAGACGGCGATATAAAAACAGCTTGCATGCAGGCCTGTCCTACCCATGCTATTATGTTTGGTAATGTAAATGATAAAGAAAGCAAGATATCTAAATTGAGATATGAAGAGCAGACGGAAAGGAAATTTTATGTTTTGGAACAGCTTCATACGCTCAGTAATGTTAACTATCTAACTAAAATAAGAAATACAGAAAGGCAGGTAGGCCATATAACTGAAAAAGTATAAAAACCATTTTTTCATGGTTAGGCGGTCTCCGTTTGACCAGTGTAGCAAAAGCTAAAAGAGTATGTCATTACTAAAATATGAATCGCAACTAAGGGAGCCACTGATTGATGGTGATAAAAATTATCATCAGATAACCGAGGACATCATTGGTCCCATAGAAACAAGGCCTACTAGGCTTTGGTGGATTGGTTTTTCCATTGCTATCTGCCTTTTAATTTTTGGAGTGTATTCTGTGTATAGGGAAGTGGTGTATGGTATTGGCCAGTGGAACCTGAACAAAACAGTAGGTTGGGGCTGGGATATTACCAATTTCGTTTGGTGGATCGGTATCGGGCATGCAGGAACGCTTATTTCCGCGATCCTTTTATTATTCAGGCAAGGGTGGAGAACTGGTGTAAACAGGGCTGCAGAAGCCATGACAATATTTGCAGTTATTTGCGCGGGTATGTTTCCCATATTTCACATGGGGCGTGTATGGGTTGGATTTTTTGTAATGCCTTACCCAAACACCCGCGGTCCATTATGGCCCAACTTCAATTCCGCACTCCTATGGGACGTATTTGCAGTGTCAACTTATTTTACCGTTTCTCTTTTGTTCTGGTATACGGGTTTATTACCAGACCTGGCAACAGTTCGTGACAGGGCAAAAACAAAATTTAGAAAAATGTTTTACGGCCTCTGTTCTTTCGGATGGACAGGAAGCACCAAACACTGGCAACGCCAGGAAAGCCTAGCACTCGTTTTGGCAGGATTAGCAACTCCACTAGTATTATCAGTACATACAATTGTATCCTTTGACTTTGCTACCTCAGTAGTTCCCGGCTGGCATACAACAATATTCCCACCTTATTTTGTAGCTGGCGCAATTTTCTCCGGTTTTGCTATGGTGCAATCACTTCTGATCATCACCCGCAAAGTATTACATCTTGAAGATTATATTACTATAGGCCACATCGAGGCAATGAATAAAGTAATTGTTCTCACGGGCTCGATAGTAGGATGCGCCTATTTATCCGAGTTATTTGTTGCCTGGTATAGCGGCAATGCATACGAATGGTGGGCCTTTCGCCAAAACCGTGTAAACATTTTCAGCCCTTACGGGTGGGCATATTACGGTATGATGTTTTGTAATGTAGTATCACCGCAACTTTTCTGGTCAAGGAAATTAAGAAGAAATGTTTTATTTACCTTTTTTATGGCCGTATTGATCAACGTGGGCATGTGGTTTGAGCGTTTTGTGATTATCGTTACTTCTATTTACCGTGATTTTCTTCCCTCTTCCTGGACTACGTATTATAGTCCAAGTATTTGGGAGGTCGGGTTTTATCTCGGAACATTTGGTTTATTCTTTACCTGTTATTTTCTTTTTGCCAAATTTTTCCCGGTGATCGCGGTAGCGGAAATCAAAGCTATTTTGAAAACCAGCGGCGAGAATTATAAGGCTAAAATGAGTGACCAGGAAAAAATGGATTCTGATAAATTTTATATAGAAGAAGTGGAGCATGCACATGCGCATTGAAACAGTTTGATTCCTTCTGAAAAATATAAATAGTAAATTAAACATGATAAAAAAATTTGTTGTAGGCACCTTCGAAGATGAAAAGGTTTTATTTCCTGCGGTTAAAAATGTGAGAAGGGCAGGTTATAAAATTCATGATGTCTACACACCATTTCCTGTGCACGGCTTAGATCATGCTTTAGGCCTGAGAGAAACCAGCCTGCACACCATGGGATTTATTTATGGTATTACCGGAACCACCATCGCTATCGGCGGAATGGGATGGATATTCACAACAGACTGGCCACTGAATATTGGGGGCAAACCGCATTTTCCTTTACCGGCTTTTATTCCAATTGCTTTTGAGCTAACTGTCTTATTATCAGCCGTCGGAATGGTGTGGACTTTTTGCTGGCTTTGTAAAATGATGCCAGGTGTAAAGAAACATCACTTCAGCCCGCGTGCAACAGACGATGCTTTTGTTATGGTGATAGAGTGTACTGATAAAACAAATGAAACTGAAATAGAGAGTTTTTTGCAAAATAATGGCGCTATAGAAATTAATGTGCAGGAAGCCGAAGAAGGTTGGTGGTTTGGAAGGTATGACAGGACGCAAAAGCTTTACAGAACAGAGGAAGTGGGAGCCTAAACCTACAGGATTTTACTTGGACTTGCTACTAAAATAATTAAATTGGTTTTTTAGATGAAAAAAACAAGAATTCTTTTATCATTTATTATTCTGACAGGCCTGGTTATTCTTGCCGAAAGTTGCGATAGCAAGCGTGAGCCCGGTAAAACCTATATGCCTGACATGGCTTATAGCCGTGCGTATGAAGCGTATGCGCCAAACAATCTATCCCAGGAAAACGTCAGTTACATTCCTTATCCTGTTGAAGGAACCATTAGAAGAGGAGACTTATTTCCTTATACTTTACCTAATGATTCAAATGGTTATAAAATGAGTGCTGCGGTGAGAGATCCTTTGCCACCACTTGACACTGTTCAGATGAAAGAAGCACAACGATTATTTAATATAAATTGTGCTATTTGTCATGGGCCTAAAATGGATGCGCAAGGCCCGCTTGCAACTGGTGGGAAAGTGCCGGCTGTTGCTAATTTAACTTTAGCCCAGTATGTAAAAATGCCGGTAGGAACCATGTTTCATACAGTAACTTATGGAAAAGGAAATATGGGAAGCTATGCTTCGCAATTAACTCGTGAACAGAGATGGATGGTGATTCAATATGTAAAATCGCACCAGCTTTCATTAGGGACTAGCGCAGGTTCAGCATCCACTGATTCAACTGCATCAAAAAAATCCGATTCAACAACCACAAAAAAATAAAAAGCTTAATTCTAAAAATAATTTTTTAATGAAGAATCAATATGTAACACCGGCGGGATATAAAAAGCTGTCTGCCGGATTTATGATAATAGGCCTGCTTACGCTCCTTCTTGGGTTTATTTTCTTAAATCCCTTTGCAGGTGCACATGGCGAAAATTTAAACAGTACCCGGTTTTGGGCTGTGCTTCTTCAGAATAGTGTTTTTTGGTTATTTCTTGTGAATGTTTCTACTTTTTTTATAGTTATTTGTACGCTTGCCATGGGCGGCTGGCAAGTTGCTTTTCGCCGCGTAACAGAAGCTATTGGTTCACTGGTTCCCGTTATGGGCGTTATTACGATCATTATAATGCTGTGCATCATTTTCGGGGGCCGCGCAGATATCTATCCATGGCTGGATAAGCGGGTTTTATCTTATGATAAAGTGTTGAATGGTAAAACAGGTTTTTTGAATCCATATGTTTATCTTATTGTGTCCATTGTGGTTATTGGCCTCTGGTCTTTTATTGGTAAAAAATTAAGGGACCTGAGCATTGAGAGCGACAAAATGGGGAACATGGATTTTGACGCCTCCAGGCTTTGGCTTAAAAAAAATATGACCTGGTCAGCATATTATATTGTTTTGTATTTATTATCCGTAGGTTCTATTATACCCTGGCTTTGGCTTATGAGCCTTGAGCCAAAATGGTTCAGTACAATGTATAGCTGGTACACGTTTGCCAGCACTTTTGTATCAGGTATTGCATTGATCACCATTTTTGTAATTTATTTTAAAAACAGGGGCCAACTCGAATTTGTTACCCAGGAGCATTTGCAGGATCTGGGGAAGTTCATGTTCGCATTTTCTATATTCTGGACCTATTTGTGGTTTGCTCAATTTATGCTTATATGGTATGCTAATATTCCGGAAGAAACCGTTTATTTCAAAATACGTGCGCAAGGGCCTTATGAAGGATTATTTTATTTAAATCTGGTGCTTAACTTCGCGGCGCCAATATTAATATTCATGAAAAGGGCTACCAAAAGAAATTATACGATCGTAACTTTTATGTGTATTGTTATCATCTTTGGGCACTGGATCGATTTTTATCAAATGGTAATGCCGGGCACTGTTAAATATCATCCGCACTTAAGTTGGTTTGAGTTAGGGATTCCATTAGGTTTCGTAGGATTAATTATGTGGGGCGTAAGTAAATTTGCCGTAGCAATACCAATGACGGCGATAAATAATCCTTTCATGAAAGAAAGCATTATACACCAGGTTTAATGAATAAAACGGAATTTCTATATTTTGGCTTATGGTAACTGATTTTGAATATATCGATAGTTAATCAGGAGTATTAAAATTTTAAGACCTCTTTAGGGCGGGAAAAAATAAAAAACATGAATAACTTTTTTTTGATAGCGATAATTTTGCTTGTTTTTATTGTGATTTTTCAGATCTCAAAAGCGAGTGAATATGTAAGCGTTTTGAAAGGTGAAGAAAAATCGAGGAAGCAAAATAATAAGGTCAACGGATTTCTTATGATCGGATTTCTTATAATGGGCCTTATAGGAGTTTGGTATTGTAATAAGCTATATTATCCAAAAACATTATTTCCCCAAGGAGCTGCTTCTCTTGAAGGACAAAGCATTGATACCATGCTTTGGATCACTATTGTCATAACCGGAATAGTCTTTTTCATAACACAAATATTATTATTTTGGTTTTCTTTTAGATACCAGGAAAGTGATAAGCGCCAGGCATTGTACCTTACACATAATAACAAGCTTGAATTAATATGGACCGGCATTCCGGCAATTGTGCTCACCGTGCTGGTAGTCTTTGGTTTAAAATATTGGTTCAAATTCACTTCTGATGCACCAAAAAATTCACAGGTAATAGAAATTACAGGCCACCAGTTTGGTTGGGAAATAAGATACCCGGGAAAAGACGGAGTTTTAGGTAGAAAGAATTATAAGCTTACGGACCCGGGAAAAGGCAATCCTCTCGGAGTTGACTGGTCAGACGCAGCGAGCCATGATGATATTCATGTAGCTACTACGATGCATGTAGTTGTTAACAGGCCAGTTAAGCTGGTTATTAATTCCCAGGATGTAATTCATGATGTTGGGCTTCCGCATTTCAGGATGAAGATGGACGCAGTTCCCGGCACGCCAACTACAATATGGTTTACTCCTATTTACACAACTGCTGAAATGAAAAAAAGAACGGACAACCCTGATTTCGTTTACGAAATATCCTGCGATCAGATGTGTGGTAAAGGGCATTTCGGTATGCGTGGAGTAATTGTTGTTGAAACTCAAAAAGAATTTAATGATTGGATGATAAAGCAAAGGTCTGAATATTCGAAATTACAGTCCAAAATGCCTGCTGCAACGTCCGATTCAACAAAAACAGTAGCGTTGCAAAACAACGTTCAATAATACATACAGCCTCGGGGCTTTTAAAAATATCATTATGAACAACGAAGAAGTTTTGCATGAACAACCTTTGGTAGTGCACAACCTTGGGCACGCAGCTCATGAGCACCACCATAAACAATCCTTCATTACCAAATATATTTTTAGCCAGGATCATAAAACGGTTTCCAAACAGTTCCTTATTACCGGAATTATCTGGGGAGTTATTGGTGGATTGTTCTCAGTGGTATTCAGGTTGCAATTAGGTTACCCCGATCAGACATTTCCTTTCCTTGAAGATATTCTGGGACGTTGGGCCCAGGGAGGCAGGCTTGATCCTGAATTTTATTATGCACTCGTTACTATGCATGGAACCATCCTGGTTTTCTTTGTATTGACAGCTGGATTGAGCGGTACTTTTTCTAACTTTTTAATTCCTTTACAGGTAGGAGCAAGGGATATGGCAGCGCCTTTTTTAAACATGCTGTCTTACTGGTTCTTTTTTTCTGCTTCTATCGTGATGTTTTCTTCTTTATTCGTACAAACAGGACCTGCAAGTGGTGGCTGGACGATATATCCTCCATTGAGCGCCCTGAAAGATGCGATGGATGGCTCTAAAATGGGAATGGATCTTTGGCTCACCAGTATGGCGTTATTTATCGTTTCTCAACTTTTAGCTGGTTTAAACTATATTACCACCATCCTGAATATGCGTACCAAAGGAATGTACATGACCCGATTGCCGCTTACTATGTGGGCATTATTCTTTACAGCAGTATTAGGAGTGTTAACTTTCCCTGTATTGCTTTCTGCAGTTATTCTTTTATTATTTGATCGCCATCTGGGAACCAGTTTTTACCTGAGTGATATAGTTATTTCAGGGAAAATTTTACCAAATGAGGGCGGGAGCCCCATTTTGTTCCAGCATTTATTCTGGTTCTTAGGGCATCCGGAAGTATATATTATCGCACTTCCGGCTATGGGCATCGCATCGGAAGTAATTTCAACCAATGCAAGAAAACCGATTTTTGGGTACATGGCGATGGTAGGTTCTTTATTTGCTATAGCTACTTTATCATTTATGGTTTGGGCGCATCACATGTTTGTAACAGGCATGAATCCATTTCTTGGCTCCTTCTTCGTTTTGTTTACCTTATTGATTGCGGTTCCCTCGGCCATTAAAGTTTTCAACTGGCTTACTACTTTGTGGAAAGGAAATATCCATTTTACCCCGGCGATGCTGTTTTCTATTGGGTTTGTAAGCTTGTTTATTTCCGGTGGGTTAACCGGGATATGGCTGGGTAATTCTGCCTTGGATATTCATTTGCATGATACCTATTTTGTGATTGCACATTTCCATCTTGTAATGGGTGTAGCTTCTATGTTTGGTATGTTTGCAGGTATATATCATTGGTTTCCGAAAATGTTTGGAAGATTGATGAATAATACACTTGCTTATATTCATTTCTGGGTCACCATGATTGGCGCTTACCTTATTTTCTGGCCTATGCATTATGAAGGATTGGCCGGTATGCCACGACGCTATTATGATTTCAGCAATTGGGAATCTTTCAAAATGTTCACCGGCCTTAATGAATTTATCAGTGTTGTAGCTTTAATCGTTTTTGCAACACAGTTCCTGTTTATTTTCAATTTCTTTTATTCAATTTTTAAAGGTAGAAAATTAACCGAAAAAACCAAGAATCCATGGCATTCAACTACTTTGGAATGGACAACACCCGTTCATCCAGGGCATGGGAACTGGGTTGAAGAAATTCCTGAGGTATATCGCTGGCCTTATGATTACGGTAAAGATGGAAGAGATTTTATTCCTCAAACCGAACCAATAGGCGCAGAAGAAAGTAAACATGCTGAACAATAAAAGATTTAGCACATCTCCCTTCAGAGAGAGTTTGAGATAGGCAAATAATATTTTCTGAATCAATAGCCCTGTTTGTTCAGGGCTTTTTTAAAACGGATTTTATATAAATGGATAAAGCAGTAACAATAAATCATCAGTCAGCTTCCTACGCGATCGCGAGCAAGGTGAAGGATTATTTTATACTGATCAAATTTACTTTAAGTTTCATGGTGGTGTTTAGTTGTGTAGTATGTTATCTACTGGCACCTAATGTGAAATTCGATTTTATTTCTGTTGTATTACTTTTTATTGCGGGCATGTTAATTACAGGATCTGCAAATGCAATAAATCAGATAGTTGAAAGGGATACAGACGCTATGATGAATCGCACTGCTACGCGGCCTGTGGCATCAGGCAGAATGAGCGTTAACGAGGCCTGGACATTTGCAACAATAACAGGGCTTGCCGGTATAATTATGATGTGGCAGTTTTTCAATTTTGCCAGCGCTATGATCGGGTTGTTCAGCTTATTTCTCTATGCATTTATTTACACCCCGTTAAAAAAAGTAAATTCAATATCTGTTTTAGTTGGTGCATTCCCGGGCGCTTTACCTTGCCTGATTGGTTGGGTTGCAGCTACAGGATTTATTGATCCTTTTGCGCAATTCCAGGGAACATCGGCGACGGGTGAAATTCATACTTTTTACAATTATGGGGGATATATTTTATTTGCAATACAATTTCTCTGGCAGTTTCCGCATTTTTGGGCAATCGCCTGGATAGCCCATAGAGATTATCAGAAAGCAGGCTTTAAATTATTACCGAGCAATGAGGGGCCTACAAAGTTCACAGCAATACAAACGGTAATTTATTCAATGCTAATGGTTCCGATTGGAATGCTTCCTTACTATTTTGATATAAGTGGTTTTATAGCTTTTTTCATTTTATTGTTTTGCAATCTTTGGATGGTTTATGTGAGTATCATGCTGGTTATAAAGATGGATGTAAAGGCCGCAAGAAAAGTAATGTTCAGTTCCTATTTTTACCTGATGATTGTTTTTCTTGCATTATTATTTGATAAGATATAAAACTCATTCCTTTCTTTTGAAAAGAAAAAAAGGAATGAGGTTAAAAAAATATTTATTATGATTGCAGTGATGAAAGAAGGAAAAACAAAGATACATCCCCATAAATTTACTTTGTGGGTTGGGCTGGCAAGTATTATTATGATGTTTGCCGGGCTTAGCAGTGCTTACATTGTAAAGCGCAACCAGGCCAATTGGCTTACCTTCGATATCCCTTTGATTTTTTGGTATTCTACAGTTGTGATCATTTTGAGCAGTGTTACGATTTTGCTCTGTAAAAATGCTTTCATCAATCGCGGGATGAAGCAATATAGATCATGGCTCGGGGTTACTATTTTGTTGGGAATTGGTTTTGTTTTTATGCAGTACACAGGATTTAAGCAACTCTGGGAAAGTGGAATTACTTTATCAGGAAATGTATCGTTTTCATTTTTATATATTATTGTAGGATTACACGCATTGCATGTTATCGGCGGGATAATCGCTCTCATAATCATTTATTTCAAATCTTTTAGTTCCAGAAGGAAAAATTATAGCCCGGTATCTATTGACCTGATGAATACTTACTGGCACTTTGTAGATTTTCTATGGCTTTATTTATTGATTTTTTTAGTGATGATAAGGTAATTAGCCAACTAAAAATTTGAATGTGAACATGAATAATTATTCTGAGAAGCGAAAAAGTAGTTTTTGAATATTTTTTAAAATCATCTGAGAAATCTTATCATGAATGTTCAGCAATAAAACAATAACAATCGACAATAAATTTTATTTTTGTAATAACCTTTCAACGAAAAATAAATGGAAACAGCGCTGACACAATCCAAAACAAGAATGTGGTCCGGGGGTAAAAGTCCTTTCAACGTAAGTTATGGCAAGCTCATGATGTGGTATTTTTTAATGAGCGATTCCTTTACGTTCGGAGCATTTTTAATTTCTTACGGGTCTATACGATTCAGCCTGAACAATTGGGTAGATCACAACTATGTTTTCAACAAGTTTCCATTTACAGAAGCGAATCTTCCATTGGCATTTGTGAGCCTGATGACGTTCATCCTGATTTTTAGTTCTGTTACTATGGTGTTAGCAGTTCACCAGGGGCATAAGATGAACAAGGCAGGTGTTGAAAAGTGGCTCGCTTTGACCATCGTTGGGGGTGTTGCATTTTTAGGTTGCCAGGCTTGGGAATGGACACATCTTATCACTCACCAGCACGAGGTGTTGGTAGATGGTATAATACAACATTGGGGCACTACGGTAAGTCATAATCCGTGGGGACCCGAAGTAATGTATAACGGAAGAATGGTAGCAACTCCCGGCCCTGTTGCGTTTGGAGGTTATTTCTTTGGCATCACGGGTTTTCATGGATTCCATGTATTTACAGGAGTTTGTATTAATATCATCATGCTGATAAAAACTAAAATGGGCGATTTTCAAAAACGGGGACATTATGAAATGATTGAAAAGGCCGGGCTTTACTGGCATTTTGTAGACCTGGTTTGGGTATTCGTATTCCTTTGCTTTTACCTGATCTGATTTTAAAGAACCATTTATAAAAAAATATTTCAAAGAATATAAACCTAATTTATGTCTGCACATTCAACAATTTCTCCAGCCATCGTAACTGCCGCAGATGCAGAACACGTAAAAAGAATCTGGAAAGCCTTCTGGATATTGCTTATCCTTACAATTATTGAACTCGGGCTCGGGTTGAGTATTTATTATATTGATTTAAGTTCTAATCCGAGTGAAAAATTGGTATTAGCCCTTAAAGGAATTATATGTATACTTACTTTGGCCAAAGCATTTTATATCATTTCAATTTTTATGCATCTTGGTGATGAAGTAAGGAATATGGTCATGACAATTGCGGTTCCAGCTACTCTTTTTATCTGGTTTATTATCGCGTTTATTTATGATGGTAATTCTTATAAGAATTTAAGAAATACCGATGCGGGCAGTCGTACTTATATCGAACAACATCACACTCCAGTGCCGGTTCCTGCCGAAAAAAGTGATAAGAAGCTGGATTAAGAAAAAGTATAAATGGATGTAATCTTCAAAAGTTTGATTCAAAAATGGGTCAAACTTTATGAATTTATAAAAGCTCTCCGGCCTGTTTTAAATATCTTCCCAACAAACGTAAATAACTACATTTTAGCTTAACTGAAGATGATGTATTGATGAAGTAAAGATGGCGGCAGTATAATGTATTATAACTCGGAAGATGCATTAACTTTTTGCCATCAACAACTTGTAACGAAAATCTTTCGAATGTTTGTTAATGCTCCCGACCATCTTTGAATAAATTGTTTGACATTCTTTATGGCCATCCTTTCTGTTTTGAATGCTATAACTTTTATTCTTATCTTTCATTCATGAGATCTTTTTACCTGCTTTTGTTTTTCATCGGGCTAACCTCTTTTTCCTGCAACAAAAAACCAGGAATTAAACCAACTACACCTGTTCCTGTTATTGACTCATTCTTTGCCAAAGGCGCTGATATAAGCTGGGTAACCCAAATGGAATCTGAAGGCATAAAATTTTATAATTCCGCCGGTACTCAACAAGATTTGTTTCAGATTTTGAAAGACAAAGGAATAAATTCTATACGGCTTCGAGTGTGGGTAAATCCTGCTAACGGGTGGTGCAATATGCAGGATGTGCTGGCAAAAGCATTGCGGGCAAAAAATGCAGGAATGAAAATTTTGATGGATTTTCATTACAGCGATTCCTGGGCAGATCCGGGGCAGCAAACAAAGCCGGCAGCATGGGCAAATGAAAATATTACTCAGTTGATATCTTCTGTTTCTGAGCATACTTTGAGTGTTTTAAATTTTTTAAAACAAAATAATATTACAGTGGATTGGGTGCAGGTTGGCAATGAAACGAACGATGGAATGCTTTGGCCCGAAGGGCGGGCTTCCACCGGGATGGGCAATTTTGTAGCATTGATCAACTCAGGATATGATGCGGTAAAATCAGTTTTCCCATCTGCAAAAGTGATCGTGCATATTTCTAACGGCTTTGATAATACGCTTTTCAGATGGATATTTGATGGATTGAAAACTAACAACGGGAAATGGGATGTAATTGGAATGTCTCTATACCCTTCCGCCGGTAATTGGCCACAATTAGATTCTGAATGTCTCGCTAACATGGACGATATGATGAGCCGTTACAACAAAGATGTAATGATTTGTGAAGTGGGAATGAACTCTAAAGATTCTGTAGCATGCAAAAGTTTTATTTCAGACATTATTGCAAAAACAAGAATGGCAAACAATAGTAAAGGACTTGGGGGTTTTTATTGGGAGCCGGAATGTTATAACAATTGGAACAATTATAGCCTGGGCGCATTTAATTCATCTGGCCAGCCATCTACCGCATTAGATGGGTTTAAATAAATTCAATAAAGATATTTTCTCAAAGGATGACGGCAGATTCGTGATGCCTTTAGCTTTATTTAAGGAATCTACTTTTTGGTTTATACCATGTTCATCTTGGAATAGCTTGAATGTTAAACGCCTTTCTTGCGGGCTGTGCTTATCAGCTATTAATGATAAAATTTAACCGAAATTTGTATGCAATTTTCTTTCATGCTTTTTGACGCCAT
Source organism: Bacteroidota bacterium (assembly GCA_030853195.1). GTDB lineage: Bacteria > Bacteroidota > Bacteroidia > Chitinophagales > Chitinophagaceae > Ginsengibacter. Next base: position 23,364 of record JALYVO010000008.1, read on the forward strand.
CGCCTTAACTTATATTTATCTTGGAACCTGGTAAACAAAAAATATTATCTATTCTGCAAACAATCAATGATCCTGAAATTCCAGTGCTTTCTATCATCGATTTGGGAATTGTGAGAGACATTAAATTTCATGATGAAGGAACGGAAATAATTATAACGCCCACTTACAGCGGATGCCCGGCGATGGATGTTATTTCAATGAACATTAGGATGGCACTGATAAAAGAAGGGTTGACCTCAATAAAAATCTCGCAACAGCTGTCCCCCGCCTGGACTACAGATTGGATGACTGAAACCGGAAAAGAAAAATTAAAATCTTACGGCATCGCACCGCCAGCTGCAAAAACTTTTGATAAAAATTATTTAGAAAACCTCGTTATTGAATGCCCGTTGTGCCATTCTAAAAACACGAAGCTTGTCAGCCAGTTTGGATCTACTGCGTGCAAAGCATTATATCAATGCAATGAGTGTAAAGAACCTTTTGATTATTTTAAATGTCATTGACAATTGCAGATTTGAAAATGTTTGATTGGGTAATTTAAAAATTAAAAAGATTAATTTTAAGAAAGATTTTTTTGACACTTGCTCACATGCATACCCAGATCCTACAATAATAATTAAAAAAAATACAAAAGAAACTACTTCATGGCCTCCATCCTTTTTGAAATAAAAAATTCCATTGCATTTATTACATTAAACCGCCCCGAAAAATTCAATGCATTTAATCGTGAAATGTTACTCACTTTACAGGAAAAATTGGATGTATGTGAGAAGGATCAATCTGTGCGTTGTGTGCATATAACCGCTTCAGGCAAGGCTTTTAGCGCCGGACAAGATCTTGCTGAAGTGGCTGATCCGGAAGGGCCGGGAATGCAAAAAATATTATCTGAACATTACAATCCTGTCATTGATAAAATAAGGAAATTAAATAAGCCGGTAATGGCTGTCGTGAATGGTGTTGCCGCGGGTGCAGGAGCAAATATCGCCTTATGTTGCGACATAGTTATCGCCGCAGAATCGGCTTCTTTTATACAGGCTTTCAGTAAAATTGGCTTGATTCCCGACAGCGGAGGCACATATTTTTTACCCAGGTTAATTGGCTTTCAAAAAGCATCTGCATTCATGATGCTTGGTGATAAAATTTCTGCCCCAGAAGCGGAACGAACCGGAATGATCTATAAATATTTCCCCGACGAAACATTTGTTATTGAAGCTGAAAAAATTGCTGCGACACTTGCTGAATTACCTACGAAAGGCCTTGCTTTTACAAAACAAGCGCTGAATTTATCTTTAGTAAATAATCTTGAGCAGCAATTGCAAACTGAAGATGATCTCCAGCAGAAAGCTGCCCGTACCAATGACTTCAGAGAAGGCGTTTCATCTTTTCTGCAAAAAAGAAAGCCGTCATTTACCGGCCAATAAAAATCATGATTTATCAATATAAAAATTTTATACCAGTAATTCATAATCCTCATTTATTCATCCGAAGCTGTGATAACCGGAAATGTAGTTATTTGTAAGAAAATATATTTTGGGCCGGGAGCACAAAAAACAAGCTAAGAATTTTATTGCCGGCAAATATTTGCAAATATTATAATCCTCATATTTCTAAAAAGTGAAAACCTACTTTTTCGCTTACCTGAATGATTTTCAGATGTAATCTTTCTTACCTTCACCGGCAATTTTTTAAATTTTCAAACATAACAGATGCTTCTCGCCCAGGCAAAAAAAACATTGAAGCTTGCGTTCCCAATTATACTTGGGGAAGTGGCGCAAATGTCGCTGGGCATTATTGATACGGCAATGGTTGGTGCGGTGAGCTACAAACAACTGGCAGCGGCCGCTTTGGTAATGAGTGTGATGAATATTCCTTTCGTGTTTGGAATTGGTATTACTATTTCTGTTTCGCAAATGGTGTCTATGGCGCATGGAAGAAGAGATGGAAAATTAGTGAGCCATTATTTATTTAATGGCTTTTGGCTGTGCGCTGTTTCAGCAATAATTATTTCTTTGGGATTGGAATTTGGAAAAAATATTTTATTTCATCTTGGACAGGATTCTGAAGTGGCGCGGCTTGCCGTGCCTTACATGCGGATTATGGGCTGGTCGGTGATTCCAATGCTGATGTTTCTTTCATTAAAACAATTTACAGATGGATTGGAATTTACTAAAACTGCGATGATACTTTCTCTCGCCGCACTACCTATAAATGTTTTTTTAAACTGGCTTTTAATTTATGGCCATTTGGGTTTTCCAAGATTGGAATTGGTTGGTGCGGCCTGGGGAACTTTTATAACGCGCACACTTATTTTTATTGTTTTGGGATTAATCATTTTATATCATGGCACATTTACAAAATATGTATCCGTAAGAAGCAGTGAGTGGAAATTGAAATGGAATACCATGAAAGAATTGCTTGCAATCGGCGTCCCCAGCAGTTTTCAGATTACGATGGAAGCGGGCGCTTTTGCCATTTCAGGGATTTTGATTGGAACCATTGGCGCCGTTGCGCAAGCCGCGCATCAGATTGCATTGAGTATTGCGTCATTGACCTTTATGGTTTCAATGGGTTTATCTCAGGCCGGTTCTATTCTTACCAGCAATGCTTTTGGCAGAAATGATAAACAGGCAATTTATCTAATCGGCAAAAGCACCATTATCATGGCATTGATCTATGGAACATTTTGCGCGATTGCTTTTGTTATTTTCCGTCATCAGTTGCCACTATTATTTAATGATCAAAAAGAGGTACTTTCTATGGCTTCATTTTTATTATTATTCGCCGCTATTTTTCAAATTTCAGACAGTACGCAAGCAATTAGTGCAGGCTTATTGCGCGGAATTAAAGACGTAAAAGTTCCCACCATTTTTATCGCCATTGCTTATTGGGCAATTGGTATTCCGGTTGGCTGCCTGCTGGCTTTTTATTTTAAAATGGGAGCGGCAGGCATATGGACTGGATTTATTGTAGGGCTTACTTTTTCCGCAGGATTTTTGAGTTTTAGATTCATTAAAATGGCGGGGCAAAGGCAGGGTTTGTCATTCAAAAAAAGCAATTTTCTACAAAATGAGTTATAGGGCAATGACAAGAAAATCGAAGTATGAAAAATTATTCTTCCTCCTCCTCTTTGTGTTTTTTACTCTTAGGTTTATGTTTTAAAACCTTAGCTTCTGAATAAAAAATTATTTCTTCAGCCATGTTTTTTGCCTGGTCGCCTACGCGTTCCAATTTCCGTATGGTTGATAAAATATACAAAGCCTGCTCTGTTTTATCAGGATTTTTTTTGATATAGCCGGCGATTGCTGAAGACGCCAATTTATTAATATCGTCTAACAAATCATCTTTTTGGAAAACCTTACGCGCGATAAGCGTGTCTTCTTTTTCAAAAGCATCCATAACTTCGCTCACCATTTGATTCCCTTGTTCGAACATTTCAATTACCCGAGTAATTTCCAGCAAATTCTTATCAAAATCTTCCGGAATCTCAACAACAAATCTCGCAATTCCTTCTGCTATGTCGCCTGTGCGCTCGAGATTCATATTTATTTTTAATACTGCCAATAAAAAACGCAAATTGATTGCGACCGGTGCAAACAAGGCAATAATATCTTCGCAATCCCGGTCAATTTTTAATTCATAGGCATTCACTCTTTTCTCAGTCAATATTACTTCGCGTGCAAGATCGCCGTCAAGGTTAGCTAAGGCCTGTTTCGCTTTTTGCAATTGAGATAAAACCATTCCCCACATGTTTATGGTTTCCGATTTTAACGCCTGCAACCCGTTATCGAGTGGGGTTAATTTTTGTTTCCAATTTAGTAATGCCATGTTTCTTTCTTGATATTTTTGAGTTAACCAAAATGCCCGGTAATATAATCCTGGGTTTTTTCATGTTTCGGATTGGTAAAAATTGTTTTGGTGTCGTTGGCTTCAATTAATTCGCCGAGGTAAAAAAAAGCTGTTTTATCGCTTACACGCGCCGCCTGCTGCATGTTGTGTGTAACCATCAAAATCGTATATTCCGATTTCAGTTCATGAATTAATTCTTCAATTTTAGAAGTTGAAATCGGATCCAAAGCCGAAGTGGCTTCATCCAATAATAACATTTCTGGATTCATGGATAAAGCCCGGGCGATGCAAAGCCTTTGCTGCTGGCCGCCAGATAAAAAAGTACCTTTTTTATGGAGCGTGCTTCTTACTTCCATCCACAATGCTGCACGTTTCAGCGATGTTTCCACTATTTCATCTTTTTGAAATTTGCTGAGCTTTACCCCGTTTAAGATATATCCGGCAATTACATTGTCATAAATACTCATTGTTGGAAATGGATTGGGGCGTTGAAAAACCATTCCCACTTTTCTTCTTAGCAATACGGGATTCATTTCATAGATTTCTTCTCCTTTAAGTTGCAGAGAACCCTGAGCAGTGGCGTCCGGCGTGAGTTCATGCATTCGGTTTACGCAACGGATAAAAGTAGTTTTTCCACAACCTGATGGCCCCATAATAGACCATACAATATTTTTTTTTATTTCAAGATTTATATTTTTGAGGATATGATTTTTTCCAAAAAACGCATTAAACCCGGTCGCTTTTAAAATTGCACTTTCCATTTACGTTGAACTATTTTAGTAATAATGTTTAAAAATAAAATCATAAGGATCAATAATAATGATGCGCCCCAGGCCAATTGGTGCCAGTCATTATAAGGGCTGGTAGCGTAATTGAAAATAATCAGCGGCAAGCTGCTCATTGGTTTCAAAACGTTGGTGCTCATGAACGGGCTTCCAAAAGCTGTAAATAATAAAGGTGCCGTTTCCCCGATAACCCTCGCGATGCTAAGAATAACACCGGTGGTAATACCGCTGAGCGCAGTGGGAACTATTACTTTTAAAATGGTTTTATAATATGGGACTCCGAGCGCAAGTGAAGCTTCTTTCAAAGAATCCGGCAAAAGCTTTAATGTTTCTTCTGTCGATTTAATAATGGATGGAAGCATCATCAGCGCCAATGCAATACTTCCGGAAAAAGCTGAAAATCCACCCATCGGCTTAACAATCCACACATAGATAATAATCCCAATTACAATGGAAGGGATTCCCTGCAAAACATCTACCGCCAGTTGGCAGAAATACGCTAGTCTTGATTTAGTTGTTTCCCCCAGATAGATTCCAATAATAATTCCCATAGGGATTGCAAGAATACAGGATACTAATAATATCATTATGCTGCCTACTAATGCATTGGCAACGCCACCTCCGGTTTCTCCTACAGGCTTTGGAAGGTGGGTTAAAAAATGCCAGTTGATGGCGGTAATTCCCTGTCGGAAAATATAAAACAATATGAGTAATAACGGCAAAGTGGAAATAATGGTCCCAGCAATTATTACACCTTTGAAGAGTTTATTTTTTCTGTTCCGGCGTGTGATCTGCTGTTCAATTAGCTTGTCGGAAGAGACGTCATTATTAATAGCTGCATTTTGCTGTAAAATCATTTCCATAAAATCATTTTACTAAAGTGTAAATCGTTTTATAACTTGTTTTCCGAAAATATTGATAATGGTAGCCACCACAAATAAGAACAATCCCATTTCTATCAGAGCAGAAGTGTAAACCTGCCCGGTAGCTTCGGAGAATTCATTGGCGATCACACTTGCCATGGTATTGCCCGGACTAAAAATTCCACTGGGCAGAGCGTGTGTATTTCCAATTAACATCGTTACGGCCATTGTTTCTCCCAAGGCCCTTCCCAGGGCTAACAGTAAACCGGCAAATAACCCTGATTTTGTATACGGAATTATGATTTTTGTAATGACCTCAAACCTGGTAGCGCCCAGAGAATAAGCGGCTTCCTTTAAATGGCCGGGAACCATTGAGATTACCTGCCTGGAAAGCGAAACTGAAAATGGAAGGACCATGATAGCAAGTATTACAGAAGAAGTAAAAATTCCAACGCCATAAGGAGGAACATTGAATTTCATTTCTATCACACGGACAATCGGCACCAAAACAAACAATCCCCAGAAACCATAAATTACAGAAGGAATGCCTGCCAGCAGGTCTATTACGTTTTTAAAAATTTCAGAAACGATTCCCTTTTTATAATACTCACCGAGGAAAATAGCTACAGCAATTGAAAACGGCGTAGAAATAACAAGGGCTAAAAATGAAGTAAGCAATGTTCCTGCTAAAAACGGCAAAGCTCCGTATTGGTCGCTCACCGGATCCCAGGTTTGCTGGTAAAAAAATTTTAATCCGATTGCTTTTATAGAAGGAAGGGAATCGATAAGTAAGGTAAAAAAAATCGCTATTAAAATGACCACTGCAAATATTGCCGAAAGAGTTAGTGTTTTTTTAAACGCTTTCTCTTTAATATTAATTCTGTTGGTTTTGTAAGTAATTGCTGATGTCATTTTTAATCCTTTTTTAATTTGCGTTTACACTTGCCTGTTAATTTTATTTTTGTTTTGACTTTTATAGTAAAGCAATAAATATTGAAGATACCTGTTTTCCTCATTTTCACATTTTGACATTTTCACATTAATACATACGTTTTAGTTTTTATGAAAATACTGTGAATCATCCTTTCAGATGAATCCACAGTATTTTACGTGTTTGTTATTATGAAGAATGCTTACTGCAATAGTTTATTATTATAGGTCAATGTCTTCAGCAAATCCAAAGATTTTTTCACTACAGATTCCGGAAGTTTCGCATAATTCAGGGCTTCTGAATATTGCTGGCCATCCTGTATTATCCAGGAAACAAGGTCTGCTACATTTTTTGCTTCTGCCTCGGATTTGATATCGTAAGACAAATCCTTGAACAATAAAATATAACTGAAACTGGCAATAGGGTATCCTTCAGCAGCATCCGTATTGGTGATAGAAACCCTCATGTCCGCAGGAATATCGACATTTGCTGCAGCGCTTGTAGATGCTAAGTTTGGCGCTACAAAATTGCCCGATTTGTTTTTCAAAGAAGCTACCGGCATTTTATTTTGAATGGCATAAGCCAGCTCTATGTAGCCGATAGCGCCCGGTGTTTGTTTTACAAGTCCGGCAACGCCTTCATTTCCTTTTCCTCCCAAACCTACAGGCCAGTTAAGAGATTGCCCCTTACCTACTTTAGTTTGCCAGCCGCTACTTATTTTAGATAAATAATCAGAGAAAATAAAAGAAGTTCCACTTCCATCCGACCGATGAATTACAGAGATTTGTAAGTCAGGTAGTTTTACTCCCGGGTTAAGTGATTGTATCCTTGAGTCATTCCATTTGGTAAGAACACCCAAAAAGATATCTCCTAACACGTCAGGAGTAAACTTTAATTCAGGGTTATCCGGAAGATTGTAAGAAATCGTAACGGCACCCAAACAATCAGGAATATGAATAATAGGAGAAGGGGATTTTGACATTTGGTCATCACTCAAAGGATTGTCTGATGCGCCAAAATCTACAATTTTGTTTTGCAATTGTTTGATTCCACCACCTGAACCGATGGATTGGTAATTTACTTTAATTCCTTTTTCCTGGTTAAAGACGCTGAATATTTTTGAAAATAACGGATACACAAATGTAGAACCCGCGCCGATGATCTCATTTTTGTTGGAAGCAGAAGTAGAAGTACTGTCTGATTTTCCGTCTTTCTGTGTACTGCCATCACCGCAAGACATTAAACCAAAGCTGATGGCCAAAACTGGAAGAATAAATGTTCTGATTTTCATAATTTTTAAATTTAGTTTGATTGCGTATTAATTTTATCCTATCTGTTAATGGTAAAATATAAAGTGAGCCTTCCTTCCAGGTCATAATCATTTTTCAGATTACCTGATGCGCCGCTTAATTTACTGTGATACCCATTATACCATAGGTTGGGCATAATGTGAATGTTTTTTGACGGAATAAAATCCAGCCCGATCGTAGCAAATTGTTCTTTAGTAGTATTATAACCTTTTATATAACTATTGCCAGTATTGTATTTAGAATCGGGATTATAAATATCAAAACGTGCAAAGAAGTTCAATTTGTCTTTCGTCAATTGCTGGGTTAAATAAAATGATATACCGGAAGGTTTTACGTCAGAATAAAGGGTGTCCAGTGTCGGCGGATTCCCCTGGATAATACTTGTATTATTGCTTTGAAATTGTTTGAAAGCTTCCACGCCAATGGTTGTAGTGGAAGTTTTGTATGCCGCGAATGCTTTGAGGTTCGTGATGGTTTTACGAACCGGCTGTGATGTAGTTTGATCGTGTTCAAAATTTCCCTGAATCACTAATTTTTTATTAAAGAAATAAGCATATAATGAAGTGTAAATTTTCTTGAAATTATTGTTTTCAATTTTTGCGCCATTGCTGTTGCCGATTAAAACGTCATAACCTACATTTTCGCTTTTCCCGATCTTACCATAAACGCCGACTCCTAAATCTGTTGAACTTGAAATGCCTCTCATATCAGTAATCGTTTTTTCGATAGAACGATAACCCCACACTCCTTCTGTTAAAGTGGCAAATGTGGGAGTAGATTGCTGTCCCGCAACAATCGTTGCACGTGGAATCACATTTTTAAAACGAATGTTTATGGCTTTAATATAAAATGTCCTGTTATTATCCGGAAGAACATCGGGATTGGTAGTGCTCGCTTCAAAACCGGATTCATGCGCCAGCAAAAGTTGGGAAGAAATATTGGGAGTAAACTGGTAATCGTAGCCAAAATAAATACGGCGAATATTGAATGAATTATAGTCTTTCGCAAGCTTTGAATATTGCACGCTTCCCCTTTGCGCAGAATCTGCGTGAAACTTATAAGCATAATCGCCAAAAGCTAAGCCCCAGATTTTGCCGGATGGTTTAAAGTCGCTCTTTGTTTTTGTACTATCCTGCGCTAAACCATTCAATGAAAGCGCCATTAAACCCATTGATAAAATAACCTTGAAACGTGATCTCTTTTGCAGCATAAATTTTTTTTTAATTTTCGGTGCAAATGTCAAATTTGAATGTTATGGCAACTTTACGGCAATGTTAACTTTACATTAAGAGGAGCTGAAATGACTAATGACTTTACCTTAAAACCAAATATAGAATGAAGGTTTATGTATTAACAATAACACATTTAGGATATTGAAGTGGATAGCAATGCATATAGAATAAATAACAACGAAACACTGAATGAATACGTTATAATCCAAAATATAGAAAATACAAATTTTTAAAAAAGAAAAAATAAGTTTCCTTTTCAAAATTCATCATTTTTTCCCACCTGCTCTTTTCGTAAATTTGCTTCATGCATGAATATTTAGATGGATTAAATGACGCCCAGCGGGAAGCAGTATTGCATCGTGATGGGCCAATAATGATTGTAGCCGGCGCAGGAAGCGGCAAAACAAAAGTTTTAACCACTCGTATCGCGCATCTGATGGCGACCGGAGTGGATTCTTTTCAAATTCTTGCGCTCACTTTTACCAATAAAGCGGCGGCGGAAATGAAAGAAAGGGTGATTCATATTTTAGGGAATAACGAAGCAAGAAATCTTTACATTGGCACTTTTCACTCAGTTTTTGCGCGCATATTAAGAGCGGAAGCAGATAAACTCGGCTACCCAAGGAACTTCACTATTTATGATACAGATGATGCCAAAAGTGTGGTTAAAACGGTAATTAAAGAAATGAATCTGGATGATAAGCATTATAAACCCAGCACCGTTTACAACCGGATTTCCAGCGCAAAAAACAGCCTGATAACGCCAGCAGAATATGTCAATGATTATGGATTGCAGCAGGAAGACATGCGTGCCAATCGTCCACTTACAGGGCAGATCTATGATGCTTACTGCAAGCGGTGTTTTAAAAATGGCGCAATGGATTTTGATGATCTGTTGCTAAAATTTTATCAGCTATTAAGCACGCATCCTGAAAGCCTGAGCAAATACCAGCGAAAGTTTAAATACATTATGATCGATGAATACCAGGATACCAATACTTCGCAATATCAAATTATTAAACTGCTTGGTGCAATGCACGAAAATGTAGCAGTAGTGGGCGATGACGCGCAAAGCATTTATAGTTTTCGCGGAGCTACCATCGAAAATATCCTACAGTTTCAAAAAGATTATGATGAAGTGAAGATCGTTATGCTTGAACAAAATTATCGCAGCTCACAAAACATTCTTCATGTTGCTAATAACATCATCGCAAATAATAAAGGCCAGATTCCCAAAAAATTGTGGACTGGAAATGACGAAGGTGAAAAAATAAATTTAGTGCGAACTGCAACTGATAATGACGAAGGAAAATATGTAGCCGATGCGATACAGGAACAAAAATTGCGCAACCATTACCGCAACAATGATTTTGCGATTCTTTACCGCACCAATGCCCAAAGCCGGAGCTTTGAAGAAAGCCTTCGCAGGATGAATATCGCCTATCGCATTTATGGCGGCATTAGTTTTTATCAAAGAAAAGAGATCAAAGATTTTTTAAGCTACCTGCGCGTGATCATGAATCCAAACGATGAAGAAGCGCTGAAAAGAATTATAAATTATCCCGCAAGAGGAATAGGGAAAAGCAGTTTGGAAAAAGCTGTTTTGTTTGCCAACCAACATAATATTTCTATGTGGAATGTGCTGGAACGAGCGGTAGAGTTTGGTTACAAAGCATCAACGCTTGAGATCATCAACAGTTTTGTGATCATGATTAAGATGTTTCAAAGCGAGCTGGAGAAGAAAAATGCCTACGACCTTGCGATCATTGTTGGAAAACAAACCCAGATTGTGAAAGATCTTTTCAACGATAAAACTACTGAAGGGCTGGCGCGTTATGAAAACCTGCAGGAATTATTAAACTCCATAAAGGAATTTACAGAAACGCCTACTGACGATGGCGAATTGCTTGATAAAAGCATGGGAAGCTATCTTCAACAAATTACTTTACTCACTGATGCCGATGATGACAAAGGAGAAAGTGATGTGGTAAAATTAATGACGATTCACGCGGCGAAGGGATTAGAATTTCCGGTGGTTTTTGTTGGCGGCCTGGAAGAGACTTTGTTTCCAAACGCAATGGCGATCAATACCAGGGAAGAATTGGAAGAAGAAAGAAGATTATTTTACGTAGCTATCACGCGGGCAAAAGCAAGACTATGGCTAACTTACGCTAATAACCGCTATCGTTTTGGAAATCTTACACAAAATGAACCCAGCAGATTTATTGCTGAATTGCCCAATGAACGGCTCGATAAATCTTTTGCCGGAGGCAATATGAGAAACAATCAAACCAGTCATTGGAATCCTTTTGACAGGCAAAAATCGCAATTTGGCTCCAACCAAAAAGAAACGAAAAACGAGAAACCGGCTTATCTCGTCTCTACTCCGGTTATAAAAATAAAAGAGCATATTCCTTCGCCTGACTTTGCGCCAAGCGATACCAGCAATTTGCAACAAGGCCAAAAAATTGAGCATCAGAAATTTGGTTTTGGCGAAGTGATTAAATTGGAAGGAGCCGCTCATAATCCTGTGGCTACCGTAAAATTTGAAAACAATGGAGAGAAAAAGATTATGTTGAACTATGCGAGGCTGAGGATTGTGGAATAGTTTATTTTCTTTAGTTTATTTTCTTTGATAGTTGGATGCATTCAATGATGATTTGAAACTTCTCCGTTTCCATTATCCATTGCTAATTTGAATTCTAATTCGTAATTCCTTCACTTTCCTGCATTTCAAATTGCATTTTGTGCAGATTATAATAATGCCCTTGCAAATTCATCAGCTGAATATGAGTGCCCATTTCTTTTATTTCACCTCTGTCAAGAACAATAATTTTATTGGCTTTGCGGATGGTAGATAAACGGTGAGCGATCACAATAGAAGTTCTTCCCTGGATCATTTTATCTATTGCACGCTGTATCAATCTTTCGCTTTCACTGTCAATAGAAGAAGTGGCTTCATCAAGAATTAATAGGGAAGGATTATACAAAAGCGCCCGGATAAAAGATAATAATTGCCTTTGGCCAAGTGATAATGTGGCGCCTCTTTCCATCACATTATAGTCGTATCCACCGGGCAATTGCATTATAAAATTATCCACGCCAATCATTTTTGCAACTTCAATTACCTGCTTTCTTTCTATTGCCGTGTTTCTTAAAGTAACATTGTCCAGAACGGAACCACTGAATAAAAAAACATCCTGCAGCACTACAGCTATCTTGCTTCTTAAAAAATCAAGATCATAATTTTCAATATCATTGTCATCAATTTTTATCTTTCCTTTATTGACGCGATAAAGACGATTAAGCAAACTGATTATAGAGGTTTTTCCACTTCCCGTATGCCCCACGATGGCAAGAGTTTCGCCCGGTAAAAGTGAAAAAGAAATATTTTTCAAAACGTATTCATTATCATTATATGCAAACCAAACTTTTTCAAATTCAACTTTTCCTTGTACTGCTCCAGAGTTTATTCCTTTATGCTTATTGAAAGTAACATCCTCATTCTCCAGAACTTTAAAAACCCTTTCGCTTGCTACCATGCCCATTTGCAGCACATTAAATTTATCAGCGATTACCCGAAGCGGCCTGAATAATAAATTCAAGTACATAATAAATGAAATGATTATGCCTGCATTGAATGCATAGTTACCTCCCCACCAAACCAGCAGGCCAATTGAAAAAGCCAGCACAATTTCTACTATCGGAAAAAAAACAGAATAAGCGAAAATGGCTTTTATGTTCGCATCCCGGTGTTGCTTATTAATATCTTTAAATTTTCTAAGCTCTTTATCTTCCACTGCAAAAGCCTGAACCACACTCATTCCTGTGATGTGTTCCTGAACAAAAGCATTCAGCGCGGCTACAGCATTTCTTACTTTAATAAAAGATTTATTGACACTTTCTTTAAAGAAATAAGTAGAGATGATAATAATTGGGAAAGGCGCCAGGCTTATCAAAGATAAACGCCAGTCGGCGCCAAACATAAACAGTAAAATAGAAACAATCGAAAGCAGATCAGCAATAATAGGAATCAATCCATCCGAAAAAATATCATTAACCGATTCAATGTCATTGATCGTCCTGGTGGTCAATGTGCCAATCGGTGTTTTATCAAATTGGGAAAGATTTAAGTTCAACACTTTTTGATAAACTGTTACACGAATATCTTTTACAACGGTTTGCCCCAGCCAGGAAGTTAAAAATCCGAAGTAAAAACGCAATCCGGTTTCTACAAGTAACATTCCTATCTGTATAATAGTAATAAGAATAAGCCAGTGCATATCCTTATCTTTTATAAAATGATTCACGGTGTATTGAATCAGGTAAGGGCGAAGTGGAGAAATAATCGCGAGCACAATAGAAAGCGCTATAGAGATGTAAACTTTTCTTTTATAAGGCCTGGCAAAAGCAAAAACTTTTCTAATAATACTAAGATCCAATAACTTTTTTCTCTGTTTTTTTTCTGGCATTACGCAAATTTAATTTTAATTCCTGATTTTGATTCCTGATGAGAAGTATCTAAATCCATATGGTTGCTTATTAAAAATTAAAGCTGTGATAGAAAAAATAAAAGTTGGTTTTAATTTGGTGAGTCAACAATGTTTAGATATTTTTACAAATATTTAAACAAATGGATTTGTTCACAATCTCCGAACTTGCCAGGTTCTCAGGAATTAAACCACATAACATCAGAATGTGGGAGCGACGGTATAATGCATTAAATCCGGCCAGGTCTGAAGGAAATACCAGGTATTACAGCAATTCACATTTGCGAAGGCTTTTGAATATTGTTAGCCTTATGGATTCAGAATATAAAGTATCGGAATTATGCCTGATGCCTGATGATAAATTATTTAAGTTGGTAAGTAAGTTGCAGGCTGACACTACTTTTGAAGGAGAAAAATACTTTGTATCTCAGCTTATAACTGCCGGGATAAATTTTGATGAACTACATTTTGAAAAGATATTTTCACATTCTCTTCTACGGTTTGGAATGAAAGATGCATATATAAAAGTGGTATATCCTATGTTGATCCGTATCGGGCTTATGTGGTCAGACGATACAATCCCAACAGCACAAGAGCATTTTATCAGTAACCTGATGCGGCAAAAATTGTTTTCGGCTATTGATTCATTGCCTCCAGCCAGGCCTGATGGTGAAACCTGGATATTGTTTTTACCTGAAGATGAATTTCACGAAATCGGCTTGCTCTTTGCGCATTATTTAATCAGGCTTTCAGGAAGAAAAGTATTTTATCTTGGAAGCAATGTGCCAGTGCAATCGCTTGTTGGTGCGGTAAAAAATACATCCGCATCAAACCTGCTTTTCTTTTTGGTACATAATGATTCGAAAGAGGAACTAAACAAATATCTTAATGAATTGAACAGCCATTTTACTTCTAAGAAAATATTTGTAGCAGGAAAGAGCCATTTTTTAAATCAGTTAAAAAAGAAAAAAAATATTTATTGGTTAAATTCAGTCGAAGATCTGGAGCAACAACTATCAGCATAATGTTCAAATTTTATACCATTAATATAAACAATATTCCGTGCAAAAAATAGCAGTCATAGGTTCCGGGTTTTCAGGATTAAGCACTGCGGCCCACTTATCAGCCGAAGGCTATGATGTGCATGTGTTTGAAAAAAATAAGACTGCTGGGGGAAGGGCACGTCAATTAAAGACCAGTAATGGTTATGTTTTTGATATGGGCCCAAGCTGGTATTGGATGCCGGATGTTTTTGAAAAGTTTTTTAACGATTTTGGATTTTCAGTCGCTGAATTTTACGAGTTAAAATTGCTGGATCCTTCTTTTGATATTGTTTTCAAAGAACAGCACACAATGAGTATTCCTGCTGATTATGAAGCGTTATCTAATTTATTCGAATCAATAGAAAAGGGAAGTGCTGCCCAACTTGATAAGTTTATGAAGGAAGCTGAATACAAATATGAAACAGGGATGAAAAACCTGGTTTACATGCCCGGTCTTTCTATAAGTGAGTTTGCAGATATCAAACTTATAAAAGGCGCGATGCGGCTTCAGGTTTTTTCTTCCTTCAGCAGGCATGTAAAAAAGTTTTTTACAAATCCAAAGTTAATTGCTTTAATGGAATTTCCGGTTTTATTTCTGGGAGCAATGCCCACGGATACGCCGGCTCTTTATAGTTTAATGAATTATGCAGGATTGAAATTAGGTACATGGTACCCAATGGGAGGTTTTGGGAAAGTGGTAGAAGCTATGGTGAAAGTTTGCAAAGAACAGGGAACAACTTTTCATTTTGATTCTGAGGTTAAAGAAATTATTGTAGAGAATAATAAAGTTGTCAGTATAATTGTAAACAATCAGGAAATTAGTGTTGATGGAATCGTCGCGTCTGCCGATTATCATCATGTTGAAAATGATTTACTGCCGGAAAAATTAAAAAACTATAAAGAGGCTTATTGGAAGAAAAAAATATTTGCTCCATCATGCCTTATTTATTTTCTTGGAGTTTCGAAAGAAATAAAATCAATTCATCATCATACTTTATTTTTTGAAGAAGACTTATTGCAACATTCAAAAGATATTTATAAAAATCCGCAATGGCCCGATAAGCCGCTTTTTTACGTGTGTTGCCCATCCAAAACTGACAAAAATGTCGCGCCGTCAGGCCATGAAAATATATTTCTGTTAATGCCCGTTGCGCCGGGGCTTGATGATAATGAAACGCTTCGTGAAAAGTATTTTGAAATTATGATAAGGCGATTAGAAAAACATATTGATGAAAAAATAGAGGCGTTTATTGATTTTAAAAAAAGCTATTGCATTGAGGATTTCATTTCTGATTATCATTCGTATAAAGGCAATGCTTACGGCCTTGCAAACACACTAATGCAAACTGCCATAATGAAGCCAAGTATCCGTAATAAGAGAATTGGTAATTTATTTTATACAGGTCAGCTTACCGTTCCGGGGCCGGGGGTGCCACCATCAATTATTTCTGGAAAGATTGCGGCAAAACAATTATCAAAATACTTTAAAAATAAAAAAAATGAAGTTATTATTTGACAATCTATCAACTGAGATAAGCAAAAAAACCACGCAGGCATACAGCACAAGTTTTTCAATGGGCATTTATTTTTTAAATAATCGCTTTAGAAATTCTATTTATGCTATTTATGGTTTTGTACGCATAGCCGATGAAATTGTAGATAGCTTTGAAGGGTACGATAAAAAATATTTGCTTGCAAAATTCAAAGCCGATACTTATGAAGCAATTGAGAGTGGCATTTCAGCCAACCCGATTTTGAATTCATTTCAACATGCTGTTCATAAATATAATATTGACAAGGAGCTGATTGAGACATTTTTGAAAAGTATGGAAATGGATTTAGAAAAGGTAAATTATTCAGTTGAAAAATACCGGCAATATATTTTGGGATCCGCTGAATCTGTGGGACTAATGTGCTTGCACGTATTCATAGAAGGGGATCAACAAAAGTATGCGGAACTAAAACCATATGCAATGAAGCTGGGCGCGGCTTTCCAGAAAGTAAATTTTTTACGTGACATGAAAGATGATTACCAGCTTTTAGGAAGAATTTATTTCCCAGATCTGGATATTGCGGAGTTCAGCGCAGATGCTAAAAAACAAATTGAAATGGAAATTGAAAAGGATTTTAAATGGGCGATAGAAGGAATAAAAAAATTGCCACCAACATCAAAAGGAGGCGTTTACCTTGCTTACATTTATTATCAATCCTTGTTTAATAAAATCAAAAGATTGCCTCCGCAAAAAATATTAACCGGAAGAGTCAGGATCAATAACAGCAGAAAAGTTGGGCTTATGATCAATAGTCTTGTGCAAAATAAAATGAACTGGGTATGAAAGAAAAATTGAAACCAACAAATGACTTACTGATTTTGGTAGACAGGCAAGACAATGAAATTGGTTTGTTGAATAAGCTTGAGGTGCATCAAAGAGGATTGTTGCATCGCGCGTTTTCTATTTTTATTTTTAATTCAAAAAATGAATTATTACTACAACAAAGAGCGGAGAAAAAATATCATTCTCCAGGATTATGGAGCAATACCTGCTGCAGTCATCCATGTTATGGTGAAACCATTGACATTGCTATTGCAAGGAGGTTAAAAGAAGAAGTGGGCCTGCAGTGCGCTACGGAGTTTAAGTTTAATTTTATTTATAAGATAGAATTTGAAAATGGACTCACAGAGCATGAATTGGATCACGTTTATTTTGGGAAAAGCGATGAAGTACCGAAGCTGGATTTAGAGGAAGTCAAGGACTGGAAATATATAAAGCTTGAAAACCTGGAAAATGAAATCGATTCAAAGCCTCAAAATTTTTCAGCGTGGCTGAAAGTTTGTTTGCCTAAAATAATGGAATTAGCATAAGCTAAAAAGTAGAAAAAAGACTTTTATCGGCTTGAGGATTGATCAGGTATTATTATATAATCGTTTGTAGACTGATTAAGTTTAAAATTTAAATGAGCCAATTTTTTTTTAATACAGAACAATTTTTACCAGTGGGTATCAATGATGCATGGAGTTTCTTTTCATCGGCGAAGAACCTTGCTGTGATCACTCCGCCAGAATTAGATTTCAAAATCTTATCTCAATTAAATAGCGAAGATATTTATACTGGAATGTTGATCGATTATACCGTAAAGCCATTATTTGGAATAAAATTGCGGTGGCAAACTGAAATTTGTGAAGTCGATAAACCGATGATGTTCACAGACAGGCAATTAAAAGGGCCTTATAAAACCTGGGAACATACCCACGTTTTTATTGAAAAAGAAAATGGAATATTAATGAAAGATGCAGTAAAATATCAATTACCTTTTGGCATACTCGGAAACATAGCTCATGCTATTGTAGTAAGGAAAAAAATTGAAAATATTTTTAAATACAGGAAAGAAATTTTAATAAAAATATTCACTGGTCATGGAAACAATTATTAACGCATCAATAATTCTGGCTGCATTTGCCGGTATGGAAGTCGTGGCCTGGCTTGCTCATAAATACATCATGCATGGAATGTTGTGGCAATTGCATAAAGACCATCATAAAAAAGAATCGGAAGGATTTATAGAACACAATGATTTTTTCTTCTTAATTTTTGCGCTGCCGGGCATCGCCAGTTTATTTTTTGGCTTGAGAAACAATTACAATTTTCTTTTTTGGATCGGCATTGGCATTACTTTGTATGGGATTGCTTATTTTTTGATCCATGATATTTTCATTCACCAGCGTTTTAAAATTTTTAGAAATTCTGATAATAAATATTTTAGAGCGATACGCAGAGCGCATAAAATGCATCACAAACATTTGGGCAAAGAAGACGGGGAATGTTTTGGCATGCTTTGGGTTTCTTTCAAATATTTCAGGAATGAAAACAAAAATGCAAGATGAAATTCCTTTACCTGCTCGTTGATCTTTTTACAATAATCATTCCCTTGATCTTTTCATTTCATCCTAAAATAAAATTTTATAAAACGTGGAAAGCATTTTTAATCGCGTCTGTTTCCATTGCAGTCATTTTCGCAACGTGGGATATAGTTTTTACAAATTTAGGAGTGTGGGATTTTAACCTGAGATATATAACCGGGATATTTTTTTTTAAATTGCCTATCGAAGAAATTCTCTTTTTTATTTGCATTCCTTTTTCCTGCATATTCACTTATTATTGTCTCAATAAGTTTTACAATCTTTCGTGGAATCCCGAAGCAGAAAATATTTTTAGCATTATTCTTTGTCTTTTTTTATTGATAACAGGTTTGATTTTTTTAAATCGGCTTTATACTTCAGTCACTTTCATAAGCACAGCTTTTGTTTGCTTTATTTTAAAATTTATTTTGAAAATAAACTGGTTTGGTAGAGCAATAAGCGTCTATGCTATATTGTTAGTACCTTTTTTTATAGTGAATGGAATTCTCACAGGCACAGGATTAGAAGAACCCGTGGTAAGATATAATAATTCTGAAAATCTACATTTTCGCTTACTTAGCATTCCGGTTGAAGATTTATTTTATGGTTTTGAATTGTATATTTTGAACCTGTTTATTTATTTACATTTAATTGATAAAAAAGATAAAGAAGTTATCAGCGGCAAAATTTAGTTTCATTCAAAAAAATTAATTTGAAATCCAATACAATACAAATAACCAGCGATGAACACCAATTGGTAAGCGTTTGGTGGTTGCGAAGAGATTTAAGGATTATTGACAATACTGCTTTATTTAATGCGCTAAAAGGCCAATACCCGGTATTGCTGGTTTTTATTTTTGACACGGCCATTTTGAACCACCTTTCAGATAAAAAAGATAAGCGCGTGAATTTTATTTACCAGGCTTTGCTGCATCTCGATGCAGAACTAAAGAAACAAGGTTCATCTCTTTTTATTTTGCATGATACTCCGTTAGCTGCTTTTCAAAAACTATGTAACGCCTTCGATGTAAAACGAGTTTTTACCAATCATGATTATGAGCCATATGCCATAGAAAGAGATGCGAGAGTTAAAGAATTCTTAGGTTCAAAAAATATTTCTTTTTTGTCTTTCAAAGACCAGGTAATCTTTGAAAGATCTGAAATAATGAAACCGGACAAGACGCCATATACCGTCTTTACTCCTTATTCTGTTATATGGAAGAAAAAACTTGATGAGGAAAAAATAAAGATTTTGTCCAGTGAAAAACTTTTATCAAATCTATTAAAAACAAAATCTTTTCATTTTCCCACTTTAGAAGAAATAGGTTTTGAAAAAGGAGAAGTTACGTTTGAGGAACCAAACATTTCTGAAGAAGCTATTCATAAATATCATGAAACACGCAACCTGCCATCAATTGAAGGGACCAGCCAGATGAGTGTTCATTTACGTTTTGGAACAATCAGTATTCGCAAACTGGTGAACCTTGCCGGCAAATTGAATGAAAAATGGCTGAATGAATTGATCTGGAGAGAATTCTTTATGATGATACTTTTTCATTTTCCTCCAGTAGTTGATCACAATTTTAAAAAAAAATACGATGCAATCCAATGGCGAAACAATGAAAAGGAATTTGAACTATGGTGCAAAGGCGAAACGGGCTATCCCATTGTAGATGCGGGAATGCGACAATTAAATGAAACTGGCTGGATGCATAACAGGGTCAGGATGATTACTGCAGGTTTTCTTTGCAAACATTTGCTGATTGACTGGAGATGGGGAGAGGCATATTTCGCGGGTAAATTATTAGATTACGAACTATCTTCTAATAATGGTAATTGGCAATGGGCGGCAGGTACCGGCTGTGATGCTGCTCCCTATTTCCGGATATTCAATCCGGAAACTCAAATCAAAAAATTTGATCCGAAGCTCATCTATATAAAAAAATGGATAAAAGATTTCAGGCCAGATTATATCAATGAAGTTGTTAAGCATGAATTCGCACGAAAACGCGCTCTTGGAGTTTATAAAAAAGCTTTGGAAGATTCTTAATTTCTGTACCAATAAAATAATGAAAGTGAATTAGATTATGATGCTACTTTTTCTTATCAAAGAGTTCAGATTTAGAAACTACTTTTACTTTATCTTTATCTTTTAAAGTTTTTGAAACCACATCGTAAGGCCCTGTTATTACCTGATCTCCTTCTTTAAGCCCATCAATTATTTCAATGTAATTAATATCCTGAATTCCTGTTTTCACTTTTTGTTTTCTCACAGTTCCATTGGCGTTCAAAACAAAAACCACTTCATCAAGCCCGTTATCCATCGAGTTATTGTTGGTTACAGCTATAGTATTATCGCCTGGGGTTTTAGCAGTGTTATTGCCTGTAGAATCATTTCTTTCCCGCGTGGTAACTGAATTTATAGGAATTGCCAATACATTATTATGCGTCTTAGTTTGTATATCTGCGCTGGCGCTCATTCCTGGCCTGAAAGGAAAATATTTCTTTTTAGCGGGATCAATTAGATCCTGGTAGGAAGCCGGATCGAGACGGATATATACTTTATAATTGGTAACATCAGTGCTTGTAGTAGAAGTGGCACTGGCGTTAGCAGCTCCGTTATTACTACTTGCAATCTGAGTTACAATTCCTTTAAATTTCCTGTTATTGAAAGCGTCAACTTCTATTGTTGCCGTATCGCCGAGATGAACTTTTGGGACATCATTTTCTCCTACATCTACGCGCACTTCCATTTTGCTCATGTCTGCAATGCGCATCATTTCTGTCCCTGCCATCATCGAACTACCAACTACGCGTTCACCTTTTTTTACATTGAGTAGAGAAACAACTCCATTCATAGGAGAAACCAGAGTAGCAAGACTTATATCTTTATTAGCTTTTGCCAAAGCCGCTTTTGCACTTTGCACGCCGGCTTGAGTTGCAATGATGCCCTGCTTTGCCGCGCTGAAATTCGCTTGCGCAGATTTATAAGATGCATCCGCTGTATTGAATTCGTTAGCAGAAATCACTTTCTCATCAAACAATTGTTTTTGCATATCGAAAGTTTTTTTGGACTGGTCAAGTTGCGCCTGCAAAGCCCCAAGCGATGCGGAAGCATTAGCAACCTGCGCCTGCTGTTGGCTTACAATTGCAGACGCCTGATCTCTTTGAGTTGCATATATATCACCATAGATTCGCGCAAGTACCTGGCCTTTCTTAACGCTATCCCCTTCTTCCACATTGAGTTCCATAATTTCTCCGGAAATATCTGGGCTCATTTTAACCTCCACCTCGGGGTATATTTTTCCGCTGGCATTTACCGTTTCTACAATGGTTTTGTAAGATACTTTTTCTGTAGTAACGTTTGTGCCTTCATCTTTGCCAAGCACACCGGCCTTCTTTAGTATTACCAAAAATACAATCAGAACTACTAAAGAAATAATTACCCATTTTAATGTCTTATTCATATTATTAGCCTCCCAGTGCCCTCCAAAAGAGGGAGTTTTTCAAGTTTTTAATTTTAAAAATTATTTTTCTTATCAAAATTTATCCCTTATCAATCTCCAAATCTTCAAATTCATAGGCTTCCTTAGTCCCACTTCGGGGCACTAAGAGCTTCAAAGTATTAAGCCCTGGCCTTTATAAAATTCGAGCACTTTCATTTTAAAAACATAATCAAACTGGTTTAAAACATATTGAAGCTTTGCGCGAAATAAGTTATTTTGATTGGTGATTTGTTCCAGCGTACTCAGCATCCCAACATTATATCTTTTCGTAGAGAAATCGTAGCTCGTTTGCGCACTTTCAACTGCTTTGGCCGAGGAAGTAAACTTTTCCAAAGCAACCAGAGCAGCGTTATAAGCCTGGTAAATATTTTGTTTTAAGGTCTGATTGTCGATCTCTTTTTGATACTCTAATGTTTTTATATTGAGTTTTGCTCTTTGATAATTTCCTTTTGCCTGCCATCCGTTAAAAATAGGAATAGACACGCTAATTCCGGCTGCCTGCCCAAAATTATTGCTGAACTGAGTACCCACCGGATCTGAAGTGATGTAGCCATTCTTTCCGCCGTTAGTATAAAGTGGCCTTTGTACATTTATAAACCCGCCATTGCCGTCAGGGATAACAAGGCCGCTGGGGCCATATCCATTTTGAACCTGCGCAAAAGTAGG
The DNA here is from genome assembly GCA_030853195.1 of Bacteroidota bacterium. Taxonomy (GTDB): domain Bacteria; phylum Bacteroidota; class Bacteroidia; order Chitinophagales; family Chitinophagaceae; genus Ginsengibacter. The sequence goes on from JALYVO010000008.1 coordinate 45,934, forward strand.
CGTGCGAAAATAACCATAATTGGTGCCGAGATTTCCAAAAGCAGAAATTGTGGGATACAAGGCTCCTTTTGCGGCTAAAGCATTTTTTTCCGCGGCTTTTAAATTAAATTCATTCATTCTTTGTTGCGGAAGATTTGCTAACGCTAATGCATAAACGCTTTCCGGCTGCAATTCCCCTATTGACTCTAACGGAATTTTATCAACCGGCGGTTCATCAACTTCAAAAGGCGCAGCAACGTCAAGATTCATGTAGGATTTCAAAACATATTTAGCCTGTGTTACATTCCCTGTCGCGGAGATGAGGTTGGCGCTGTCATTGGCAAGTTGCGCCTGCAGTTCCAATGAATTCAATTCGGGCAAAGTGCCAGCTTTTACTTGTTTATTTACGATATCCAATTGAGCAAAAGATTGTTTCACCTGAACATCGGCAATATTTTCCTGTTCGCGGGCAAGCAATATCTGCAAATAGGAATTGGCAACAGTTAAAGCGATATCATTTTTCAATTTATCTGTTGCAGCCTTCGCAGCCTGGACTGACCATTGGTTGGCGAGGATGGTATTTTTTTTAGAGAACCAATTGAATATTTGTGCGCTGCTTTGAAGATTCATTCCTATTGTAAAATAGTTTTGGTTTTCTAAAATGCCCGTCGAAGGATTTTGTGATTTCCCAAAGCGGTATCCATCGCTATTGCTGAAGTTTGCGGTAGGAATTTGCGAAAGCTTGCTTTGTTTGTAGGTTATTGCTGCGAGATCGGCTTGTATGGCAGTTTGCTTTATCGAAAGGTTATTGTCCATTGCGTATTGCACACATTTTTGCAGGGTCCATTTTTCCTGCGAAAAGGCCATAGAAGTTAAAAAAAATAAAGGAATCAGCAGTTTGATTTTAATACACATTTGGCAAAAATAATGATTTGATGGTTTTAACTATTAATAGTTGGATAAGTGGTAAAGGGATAAAATTATGAAATAAAATATCAATAAAACTATGGTTTCAGTTGTTAATTCCTTTGAATCCTTTCTCCAAATCCTCAATGATATAATCAGCATTTTCCAAACCCACATACATTCTTAACTTCCGGTGATCTTCATTATTTTTATGAAATTCATTTTCTTTTATAGAAGCGCATCCGGGAATGATCAAGGATTCATATCCGCCCCAACTAACAGCTATTAAAATGTGTTTCAGGCTTTCACAAAATTTTTCAATTTCCTTTATATTTTTTGCCTTGATAATAAATGAAAACAATCCGCAGCATCCCTGCATTTGTTTTTTTGCTAAATCATATTGTGGAAAATCTTCTGAAAAGGGGAAAAGTAGTTTTTCCACTTTTTTATGATTTTTTAGATAATCAATCACTTTTTTTGTTGTTTGGGAAATTTGTTCAAGGCGCGCCGGCAAAGTGCGCAAACCGCGCAAAAGCAGCCATGCATTAAATGGCTGAATGCCACTGCCGATACTCATATATTCACTGTTGAAGATTTTTTCAATCATTATTTTGCTTCCGCAAAGAACACCGGCAACTACATCGCTGTGGCCGCCAATATATTTTGTAGCGCTTTGCAAAACCAGGTCAATCCCATATTCTATGGGCCTTTGATACAATGCAGTGCAGTAACTGTTATCGCATATGGTAACAATTTTTTTTAATTTTGCCATCTTTGCAACTGCATCTAAATCCTGCAAAGCAAAATTCCAACTATTGGGAGTTTCTAAATAGATCAGTGTTGTATTATGCTGAGTTGATTTTTCAAAATTTTCGATTTTTGTTCCATCAACATAAGTAGTAGAAACGTTGAATCGTGTCAAAATAGTATTGAAGATTTTTTGCGCCCAGGAATAAGGCTTATCTACAGAGATAATATGGTCGCCGCTTTTTACATTGGCAAGAACGCTTGCAAAAATCGCCGCAGCTCCGCTGATAAAGACAAGGCAATCTTCAGCACCATCAAGGGCTGCCAGCTTTTGAGATAAAATTTTTACGGTTGGGTTAATACCGCGGCTATAAAGAAATGTAGAGTATTCATCTTCAAATGCTTTTCTTAAATCATCTACTTTTTTAAAAGCAAAATTGCTGGTTTGAATGATTGGTGGAGCTACTGCATTGAAATAATTTTCTCTTTCTTCTCCTAATTCGTTTAAAATGAAAGAAATTTTTCTTGCATCCATAAATGATTGATAATTGATAATTAATAAATCCTACTTTTTGGCTTATATGGTTGTAGTATCAAAGTTTATTCATCTGAAGATTTATTTTTTTTCTGAACTGCTTCTACTACAAAATACAGGATCATAAAAACCGCTAAGACTCCAAGTCCGACCAGCGAAATTTTAGTATCTGTTACAAAAATACTTATACCAACAAAAATGTAAGCTGTTATAAATATGATGGGCATCAAAGGATACCATTTCATCATGAAAATGCCGCTGTCATTGAGGTTGGTGGTTCTTTTCCGGATAATAAAAATGCTACCTGCGGAAAGCACCATCCCAAAACAATCTAAAAAAATGGTAAAGCTTAAAATATTATCAAATTCTTTTGCCCAAAAAATTATTAAAATACATATCGCAGAAAAAACGCTTAAGGAAGTGGTGAGCACTTCTGTTTTCGCATTCCTCTTTTTAAATGCAGGAGGCAAAATATGATCGTCACTCATAGCCGCCATCACTCTCGGATTGCTCATCAGCAAAACATTCACATAAGCCAATACACTCAAAAACAGAAGCACAGAAAGAATGCGCTCTGCGTTTACACCAAATATTTTTGATGCCATGATAGCCGCAATATTTTTGGCGGATTTTAATTCTTCAAAACCGATCACTTTTACATAAGCATAGTTGATAAGAAGATATAAAATAATGATAATGATAATTCCTGAAAAAATGGAACGCGGGATCGTTTTCTTTGGGTTATTAACTTCTTCTCCAAAATTAATCGTTTGCTGATAACCGCCGTAGGTAAAACTTACAGCAACTAATCCTACACCGAAGGATTTTAAGTATTCCCAAACAATTGGGCTTGTATGTGAAGAAGGAATTATTATTGAATGAGCAGATCCACTTGCAAAAAATAAAGGGCTTATCAATAAAATCACCATCAAAATTTTGATAACGGTCAGCACATTTTGTGTGCGGGCACTCATCTTCAAACCCAATAAATTAATTCCATAAAAGATCACAACAGCTGTCACAGCGATAATAATTTGTACTGTTTGAATATGTTGCGCATTCGCGGGATTCAAAATCCATTTTACATTCTGTAATTGCGGAACAAAAACTCCGGTAATATATTCGCCGCCAACCAATGCCACAGCGCCTAATGACGCTGCATTCGAAACAAGGATAATACAGTTAACTGCAAACGCTATTGATGGATGATAAGCGTAAGCAAAAATTTTATAATAGCCGCCGGTAACAGGCATCCGGCTTCCGATCTCAGCGTAAGTAAGCGCGCCACATAAGGCGATAAGGCCGCCCACAATCCAGGCGGCAAAAAATATTGCAGGGCTGTTCACGGCCTTTGCAACATTGATAGGTGTACGAAAAATTCCCATGCCTATTACAAAGCTGACCATGATGATGGTCATGTCGAAAAGGGTGAGTTGTTTGCTGGGTTTCATTGAAGGAAGGTAAAAATATTTGTGGTTACATTTGCATTTACCGCAAAGAGTTTATGAAAAAAGTTCTTGTAATATCCTTACTGCTTTTTAATCATGCAAGTGCTCAAACTATCGCTAATATAGATTCTTCGCAAACATTGGAAAATATTATTATTAAAGCATATGAAAATAACAGTAAATTAATTGATGTTCCGGCAGCGGTAAACATTGTAAATACAACTGATTTGAACCGTTATAACAACACGAGTATTTTATCTGCGATGAATGCCAGCCCTGGTGTAAGAATGGAAGAGCGTTCGCCGGGAAGTTATCGCCTGAGTATACGCGGTAGTTCATTGCGTTCGCCATTTGGTGTTAGAAATGTAAAGGTTTACTATGACGGAATTCCTTTCACAGATCCCGGAGGAAATACTTATTTGAATCAGTTTGGATTTAACAATATTCAATCGGTTGAAATTATTAAAGGGCCGGGTGGAAGCCTTTATGGCGCAGGAACCGGCGGTGTTTTATTGATAAGAAATGATGCGGGCAAATTTCAACCGGGCGCTTCAGTTTCCTATGATTTTGGAAGTTACAATTTAAATAATCTGAATACGAACGTGCGGTTTGGGAAAGAAAATTCTCACAACACAATCAATTACCAACATCAGGTAAGCGATGGATATCGAAACCATACTGCTTTGAGGCGAGATGTTTTCACGTGGGATGCAGTGATGAAATCGAATGATAAAGTGGAATTGCAGGCGCATTTTTTATATGGCGATCTGTATTATCAAACTCCCGGAGCGCTTACATTGAAAGAATATAGTTTAAATCCTAAAGCGGCGAGGCCGGCTGTGGGAAGCTTTCCCAGCGCTGATCAGGCGAAAGCTGCGGTTTATCAAAAAACTTTTTTAGCCGGATTTTCTCTCGAACAAAAAATGAATGATAATTGGAAAAATACTACTACAATTTATGGCGCCTATTCACAAATGCGAAACCCTTCATTTCGAAATTATGGAAGAACAACCGAACCGCATTTTGGTGGGAGAACTGTTTTTCAATTCAATAAACAATTCAACTCAACTTTATTAACCTTCACTGGCGGCGCAGAAATGCAGCAAAGTTTTAACACACAAAGAATTTATAATAATAAAAATGGCCAGACAGATTCGTTGCAAACGGATGATGAAATTTACAACAGCCAGGCTTTTGTTTTTTTGCAGGCAAACGCTGAATTATCGAATGGCTGGAGTTTTACAGCCGCCGCGAGTATCAATCGTTTGAGCCTTAATTTCACGCGGCTTTCGATATTGCCACCATTAAATGATCAACGTCATTTTAATAATGAAATCACTCCCAGATTCGCTTTACTAAAAAAACTAAATAACTACATTTCGGCTTATGCGATCGTATCAAGAGGATTTTCTGCGCCAACGACCGCAGAACTTTTACCTTCTATAAATGTTTTTAATAAAATACTTCAGGCCGAAAGCGGCGTGGATTATGAGCTTGGCGCAAGAGGCAGTATATTGAAAAATAAATTGTATTTCGACATCAATGCTTTTTTTTATAAATTGAAAAACGCTATCGTTCAAAGGCGCGATTCATCCGGAGCAGATTATTTTGAGAATGCCGGGTCTGCAAATCAAAACGGATTGGAAACGTTATTAACTTATGAAGCAATCAACAATGAGCTTCAGTTTTTTAATCATGTTTTTATTCATGCAAGCGATACCTGGAATAATTTTCATTATAGTGTGTTCAAACAATTAAACAATGATTATTCCGGCCATCAATTACCGGGAGTAGCATCACAAACTATTGCAGCAGGAATTGATATAAACACCAAGCCAGGAATCTATGCGAACGCTACGTTCTTTTACAGTGGCCCGATCGCAATGAATGATGCGAATACAGAATATGCTTCAGCCTATGATTTATTGGGACTGAAAATCGGCTATAAATATCATTCTTCAAAAAAATTACAATGGGAAATTTTTACCGGCGCAGAAAATATTTTCAATGAAAAATACAGTTTGGGAAATGATATAAACGCCGTTGGTGGCCGCTATTACAATGCCGCACCGGGAAGAAATTATTATGCGGGAATATCAGTTGGATTTGATAAAAAATAAGAATTTATATATTTTGGCTTATCAGCGATTTCAAAATTTCCGTTCTTTATAATTACTCCATTGCAATCTGAAATAGTACCACGGCAATAACGATTTGCATTTTTTTATAAACCTGCCGGAAAGATTGTGCAAGGAAAGAAATGCATGATAAACTGAATCATTATAAGTAGTGCCTAAACCAAATTCAGTGTGAGTGGGATGATACAAAGTCCATTTTTTTTCTTCTATATCTGTAGGCCACCAATATTTTACATTTCCTCCATTTTTTATTATGTGCTCAGTAAGATTTTGACCCGCGTCCATATCTTCCGTCATGTGCATATCAGGATAATTTAATTCTTTAAGATAAGCTGTCGAGATTCCAAAAAAGAAAGGCGATACATATAGATTCTTCGCATCTCTTAAATGATTCGCTGTTTGAGCTGCACCAGCGATGGTTCCTGGTCCGCGTAGATCATTCATTAATTTATCAAACCAGTCTTTTTTTACCGGAATGCAATCAATGTCAAAAATGATCAGGTATTTCGTGTCAGTAACATTCCTGCAGATATAATTAAGAAAGTCGCCATGAACGGTAAAACTTTCATCAACAATATGATTGATAGAAAAGCCAAAATGTCGAAAAACTGCTTTCTGATAATCGGGTACTTTTGGATTTACCTTAGAATTATAAAATGAAAATATTTTGAAAAGTCTTTCATCTTGATTATCCTTTTTGAATTGCGGCATATTCTTATTTATGATGAATAAATTTTTTTATCTGGCCCTTGACAGAATTGCTCCTCACTAAAATTGGTGCTAAATAAAAGAAAATTAATTTCTCATCAACCGCGACTCTTTTCGACAAGCCCATTTGCGTTAATAATATTCTGAATGGTGATAAAATAAAAAGCCGGATGTTGTTTTTGTTTTTTATTTTTTTATGAACTCTTATCGCAAGGTCATACTCACTCAAAATTATTCCAGCCTCATCAATTCCGCTTTGCAGCCGCTTCCTGTATTCAAGTGTGAGCCTTTCTTTCGGGATAAAATGATACAGTATCATATTCTCATCATAATACAATTTATAATCCCACAATAATAACCTTTTACAATATTCAAAATCATCGCCGGTGCTCAGTTTATCACCGTTTCTGCCATTCAAAAGAGTTGGGTATCTGTTATCAAAAATCTGATAAAATAAAGATTTTCGTGTGGCCATCCCTGCACCCAAAACAAAAGTTTTATAGCTAACATCTCCTGAATTTTTTGCCGGAATACCCAATCCATATTTGTCTTTATATTCTTCAAACCATTTCGGGTAGCCATCAACGTTAGTAACAGGTAAATTTTGTCCGCCGGCCGCGCCAATTGTTTTATCTTCTGAAATAAGCTGATGTGCGAGAAAAATATAATTTTCACAAAGCCAGTTATCATCATCGCAAAAAATAATGCATTCAAAGCCAGCATTGCGAACTCCGGTTTTTCTTGCAAACATCTGCCCCGGCTTTGGTTCGTTGATTACTTTTATTGTAATATTCTTTGGCTCAAATTCATTCCATATTTTGTTAGCTGTTTCCACTGTATTATCTGTTGAAGCATTATCTACTAAAATTATTTCTACAAAAAAATTTTGAGGAATTACCTGCTTTGCAAGATGCTGCAAGGTTTGCGGCAAGCGCAAAGCGCTATTGTAACAGCAAATAATCACCGAAGCGCCATAACCAAAATCGTCCTTCTCTTTTATATCAACGATCATTTATTTTATTTACAGGAAAAGTCAAAATGTAGTTTTTTCTATTAATTATTCCAGCTTTAAATATTTTATAAATCTTTTTATAAACACTGGCAACGGCCTTTTTAATGCTAAATAAACTCCGGCATGCTGGCCGGTATAATTTGCTAATTCAAATATTTTTTCCGATTTGAAATGCATTTTCGCATTCAAATATTTTTTTATGATGCGTCTTGAAAACTTTGCTCCGGAAATTATTTTCTGTTGTAATTCATTTTTATTTTGTGGAAAAACCTGCACATAACAAGTGTCGTAACTCAATGCTGTTCCATAAGCCAGCCTTTTTAAATATTGATAATTCGCTCTTGTCTTCGGAATAATGTGTTTCAATTTTAATGTTGGTGATACGCCGGCAAAATAATCTTTACTGATGCACAACAAAACCATTTGGGTGTCTTCCCCGCTGCTGAGTTTGTTTCCCCGGCGGCCATGCATCGTAAACTTCCCCTGTTTTGCGAGCCGTACATATTCTTTTAATAAAAAAGAAAAGGTGCACAATCCTGTGCCAAACGGATAGCATGGCTGCCATTGGGTTTCGCGTGCAATGCACACTTTTTCATCGTGGCGCTCCTGGAAAGCGATCCGCGCATAATTTTCGATTTCATCATCAATGCCATCAATAAAATCTACCGCTACATCGCCGGGCCCCCAGGCTGCAACTTGTGGAAACTGAATATGTAGCTTTTTTAATTCCAGCAAATAATCTTTTTCCGGCTCATTGTCATAATCGATATACACGATGTATTTTCCCTTTGCCTCTGCTATCGCAGCCATGCGCGCGTATTTTACGCCTTGCTTCTTCACACGCAACACTTTCATGAAAGGAATTTTTTCGCCATATTCTTTTACATACGGCAAACTTTCAACCGGAATCAAACTATTATTATCAACCAAAATAACTTCTGTTTCAAAATCTTTAGTATCCAACTGATAAACAGATTCGAGGCAACGTTTTAATATGCGGTCATCAGGGTTGTAAGTGCATATTATAATGGAGTAATCTATATCTGGAGAAACAATCAAAATCTCAATTTTTTCGTTTTGTATTTGTAGAACCCCCGGTTCCTATAATAGTAACATTGTTAGTGGAATCAATTATTATTTACTCGCATCCCTGTGAACACCAACCATCCGCTCCACTTTTTTTTGTTTCCCTTAACGATCCTGTTCTGGATTTTTACAAAGTCGGTTAATGGCCACGCTTTCCCGTCAATCTTCCCTATCTGCTAAAAGCGCAAGCCGTATTTTATTTCTTCGCCACCCACAGCGTATCATATTGTTTGAAAAATTTAAACTCACCGGACTTTGCTACAATATTTTTGATAACGTAAGTTGGCCCTAATTCATTCCTGTCTTCATAATAATCATGAAAAGCGATAAAGCCGCCGGGAACAATCCTGGGTGAATACAAATCAAAATCAGCCTGACAGCCTTTTATAGAATGATCTCCATCGATAAAAAGGAAATCAATTTTTTCAAAGTCATTATGAAATTGCCAGGAGTATCCTTTTTTTATAACGATCTTGCTTAAAACATTCAACTGCTGCATATTATTTTTAAACTTTTCCAATAAATTTTTATCTCCTTTTTTTTGAGAATATTCATCTTCGTTTCCTTTGTCCAAACCAGCGTCAGCATTGAATGGATCAATTGCATATACTTTCCCTGATCTCAAACCCTTTGAAATACAATATGTGCTTTTCCCCTGCCAGCTACCTATTTCTACAACGATTGCATTGCGCGGCTGCATCGCTGCAATTGAGTAAAGGCCCAGCGCTTCATTATCTGAAAGCCAGCCATCAAGCTGATAGAATGCTTCGATTTTTTTTAAAATTCTTTTCTCTTTATATTTTTGAAACATGATGAACCTTTGAAATTAAAATGTCTGATTTCTACTTTTTGGCTTATCTCTCATTTAAAAAAATTTCTTATCCATTTTTTAAAACGTCTTCGCAACAATTTATCTTTTTCAAATTTTCGCCATTTATCTTCTAAATAAAATTCTTTTTTTAGAATAAAATAATCTGCCTCTTTTTCCGGTACAAAATAAACCGGATGACTAATTTTAGTAATCTCCTGCAATGGTAAATTAGCTGCATAAGTATTATGCGCCGGGTTATTGGTGTGTGTCGCATCTTCCCTGAAACCTATATTGCTTATAAGATTCACGTTGGGTGTAATGCACAATCCGTTTTCAAAAAAGGTTAACAGCTGCAATTGATAATCCCAGGTATCAATTTTATTTTCTTTTATTTTCCTGAAATTTTCTAACCAGGCTTCCTGCAAAAAAATATCAGGAAAAATATTTTTCAATTGATCTGAAACTTCATTCTCCTCATATTTTTTTAAGGATGGATCATAATTTTTCCAGAACCTTTTCCACGTGGCCCATCCCCAGATATTGCTGAGGTTAGAAAAGTAATAGGTTGCGTTTCCCCATTTTTTTCCACCCTGGAGATTAGAGCCGGTGATTGTGCTAATGCGGTTATCATCCCTGTATTTCTCAAGCATTTCATCGCAAAAATAAAAAAAACTCGTGGCAGGAAAGCAATCATCTTCCAAAATAATTCCTTCTTCTTCATGAGAAAAAAACCAGTCGATTGCTGAAACGACGCCTGTTTTACAACCTTTATTTTGATCACTGAAAAGTATTTTTACTTCACAAACCCAATCGATTTTTTCACTAATTGATCTCGCTTGTGTGCATAATTTCACGTCAGTAAAATTATCTTTCCGCGGGCCATCCGCGGCAATGTATAATTTGAAAGGCTTTACTTTTTTAATTTCTTCAAAGACACGAAGCGTAGTATCAGGACGATTGAAAATGATCAATAAAACCGGCGCTCGAACTTCATAAATCATATCCGTATTCTTTTGGGCATCTTTGCAAAGAAGTTTTTCGATTTGCAAATTTAAGCCATTACGCATGAAAGATATACCTGGTAAAGAAAGCGATGTATTGGTAAGCATCATCATTGCCACATTCAATGCGGAAAAGCATTTGCCCGAATGCCTTGAATCCATTGCATCTCAATCTGAAAAAAGTATTGAGATTATTATTGTTGATGGAGGAAGCAAAGATGGAACTCCTTTAATAATCCGTGAATTTGAAAAAGAAAATTTGATTTGGTTGTCTGAACCCGATACTGGAATTTATGACGCATTGAATAAAGGAATTGGAATGGCGAACGGAAAGTGGCTTTATTTCATGGGCGCGGATGACAGGCTGCTGCCTGGTTTTAGCGAAATGGCTTATAAACTAAAAGATAGAAAAACAATTTATTACGGCGATAGTCAACCTTTTTATTTTGAAAATAAAAAGCCTGTTTATGAATTATTAGTTGGAAAATTCACCAATTACCGGCTGGCAAAATATCCAATGAATCATCAGGCAATATTGTACCCGTCAAAAGTTTTTGAAAAATATCAATACAATTTGAGCTACAAAGTTTTTGCGGATTATGCATTAAACATCCAGCTTTGGGGAAACAATTCTTTTAAAAAAAAATATTATCCTATAAAGATTGCAAGGTATGATATGAATGGTTTTTCTTCAACGATGATTGATGTTCCATTCAAAAATGACAAGCCAAAACTAATCAGGAAATATCTTGGATGGCTTGTGTACTTGAGATTTATATTAAAAAGGCATAAAAAAAGATTACGCGGAGAAACAGGTTTTGAATAGAGCAGATGTTCATTTTAAAACAGTTATCTTAAAAAATGAATTTTCTACTTTTTGATTTACCTGGAAAAAAATTTCTTTAAGAGGATTTTATCAATCCATTTATTTTGCTTCACTTTTTTGAGATATTTTTTCCTTGCAGGTGAATAAGAGCAAATTATATTTTTATAAAAATTATAGCCGGCGATTTTTAAGTCATGATTGTATTTTTTATAAATATTTTGCAGGTCTCGCCTGTCTTTCAAGCTGAAGCGATTGTATTGCGAAACAGGTAATTCCATTACGTCCACTTTGAAAGAACTGAAATGATAAAATATCAATTCATCTTTTCCATTCACAAAATATCTTCCATCTTTATTGTTTAAATATCTTTCATGAAGATTCCATGGAGCCATGTTAAGTCCGCGATTCTTCATGATTTTTACATCTTCAAAAAAAACAGGAGCTAAATTAATTGGCAACTGATCTACAAAAATCCCTTTATATACATCTACATAACCCTGTTTGTAAGTATGATCTTTCCACCATGAAATAAATCGCAAACTTTTCGCACTATTTCTTAACCCAATAAATCCAAGATTATAAATTCCAAAATTCAGAAAATGATTTTCGGATGGCGTTTTTTGATCCATTGGAATTGGCGTGCAGATATGCGGAACAAGAATGACAGAGCACGATTCAAGCTCGTCAAATAAGAACGAAATGGAATTGTAGATTTTAATATCGGGATCAAAAAATAAAACTTTACTTGCGTTTCTTTCCTTCAGCAAATACTCAAATACGCGCGGCTTCACAGATGTATTCAATTCTACAATATTGTATTTTAATGCAAGCGCCGGCAATTGCGGTTCTATTTCATTAATTGGAATAACTTCGTCGGCAAGTTGATCGTAATCTATTTCTTTATTTTTTTTATCACATAAAAAAATAAAAAATGATGTGGAAGGATCAGATTTTTTCAGGGAAGCACCCAGGATTTTAGCGTGAGCCAGGTAATTATTGGAACAGATGGTGAAATTAATTTTCATGCATGTTTTAAACTAATAAACCGGCAATGCTTAAAAATGCTATTTATAAGATTGTGATTTAAATTTTATGAAGATAAGTATTGATGTTATTATTCCTTCTTTTCGCGCTGAAGAAAAATACCTGATTCCTATATTATCGCTTTCCAGGCCTGAGAATGCCGAGGTGAAATTTTATATTATCATAGATAATCCCGCAATACATCTTTCTGCTTCAATCCAATCAATGGCCGATAATGAAAATATTTTTATTATCATCAATGAAAAAAATATTGGCGCGGCAGAAACGAGAAATAAAGGAATCGCTGCCGGAGACGGCGATTGGATCTTATTTTTGGATGATGATGTGGTGGTAAAAAATGATTTGTTATTAGTTTATGCAAATGCGGTTGGGCAATATCCAAATGAAATTGGATTCATCGGTTTGATTAATTTTCCCGCCGCTGCCACATCTTTTACTAAAGCTGTTAAAGCTAGTGGTTCCATGGATATTTTTGGAATTGCATCACGAAAAAAATCTTTTGCATGGGCAGCCACGGCAAATTTTTTTATAAAACGAATTGCAATTGGAAATATAAAATTTTCACCTGCTTATCCAAAATCCGGTGGAGGGGAAGACGTTGATTTCTTTTTAAAAGTTCGCAAAAAAAATCATCATCAAAATTTTAAAACCTTGCCGCAGGCTGCGGTTGAGCATCCCTGGTGGAAAAATGAAGAAGCTGATTTTACCCGGCCTTTCAGGTATGGAACCGGTAACAGTAATCTTGGTAAAATGAATCCTGAATACACTTATTATGATTTTTTAAACACTCCTGAAACTTTATTCATCTCTTTAGTTCTCACAATATTTTTTTTGTTTTTTGAAGTAACCTGGCTCATGCCAACAATTATATTTTTATGCGGCGTCGTAATAATTGAAATTCTTGCGAGTTCAATACAAACTGTTAAAAGAACGCACAAAGTAAATTTAAAAGTGATGATTTATTTAATGGCCCTAAGATTCATGCATGAGTCAGGTGTGCTTTTTGGCAAACTTTCAAAATTTGAATTGTGGAGAATTGGCGAGCGCTTTCACGATGACGGAACAATCAATAGAATTAGTTTTTACAGATCGAATACTTACAAAACGGTAAAGTGGATTTTATATCCAGTGCTCGTTTTTTTTATTCTACATAAATATTTCTAAACCTGCGCAAGTCCATTTTTGGAAAAATGCCTTTTACTTAAAATAGTTTCATTGTATCTCGCCTCGTTCATTACATTTTTTTTGGGATACTGCCGGTGATTAAGATGATAACAGATCGCGGCTAATTTCAGCCGCCGTTTTTTTACTCCATAATTAATAAGCCTTGCAGCAAACTCGTCATCTTCGCAACCCCAGCCATGAAACAGGTTATCATAGCCGTTTACAGCCACATAATCTTCTCTCCAAAAAGCAAGATTACACGCTTTAATATTTTTTGAGCAACCAGGATCTGTTTTGATAAGAAATGATAAAAACGGAATGCGCAAAGCATTAAGCCTGTTCTTGATTCCGTAAGAGAAGAATTTGAAGGAATTTATATTCTTATTAAGAGCTTTTCTTGTTTGTGAATCATTCAAAATAGTGCGGCAACCTTGTACAAAAGTTTTTTTTAAGGCGTTATTTAAATGATCTTTTATAAAATTTTTGTGAAGAACAATATCTCCGTCAATCTGAATTATATAATCGGAACCGGCATATTTCATTGCTTTATTCAAGATGATCGTTTTTCTAAAACCTTTATCCTCCTGCCAGATATGTTCAACAGGACAATTAAAAAACCTTCTATATTTATCGATAAGCATTTGGGTTTCGTAGCCTGATCCATCATCCGCTATTAATATTCTGTCGGGTAAACGTGTTTGGCCAAGGATGCTTAAGAAAATACTTTCCAGGGCCTGTGGCCAGTTGAAGGTTGAAATTAAAATATCAACGGAGATATTTTCAGTATTCATTCAGCGTTGTTTTTTTTAGAACCTCCAGTATTATGCCAATCATTCAGAATCAATTTTTAGCAAAAACCGTAAGATCCAAAACGTATCAAATATCAATTTTCAAACACAAATAATTAATCAACTTTCGCTGCTTACTGGTTAGATTAAAGATTGCGAAATTATGTTTTACTTCACTTATGGGGAAAAATGTATTGAACTTTGTACTATCAGATTCAAAATTTTATGAAAAGTTTATCTATTAACATCTGATTTTATTTTATAGGATTTAACTCATTTTCATTGGTAATAAATGTTTGCATGTCAATAAGTTTACGATACAATCCATCCTTATTGATGAGCTGCTGATGATTACCTTGTTCTACAATTTGGCCATTGTCTAAAACGAGAATTAAATCCGCTTTTTGAATGGTGCTCAGCCGGTGTGCTATTATCAGGGAAGTGCGGTTTCTCATGAGATTATTCAAAGCGTCCTGAACTAATTTTTCTGATTCCGTGTCTAAAGCGGAGGTTGCTTCATCTAATAACATAATTGGCGGATTAGACAAAACAGCGCGTGCGATGCAAAGGCGCTGTCTTTGGCCGCCGGAAAGTTTAGACCCTTTATCGCCGATATTGCTTTCATAGCCATGCATACTTGCAGAAATAAATTCGTGGGCATTGGCAATCTTCGCAGCGGTTTCCACTTCTTCCATTGTGCTTCCCTCCTTTCCAAAAGCGATGTTATCAAAAACGCTGGCATTATAAAGTATGGATTCCTGGTTTACAATTCCCATTAAATCTCTGAGAGATTCTATTGTTATCTTTTCAATTTTTTTTCCATCAATCAATATATTACCTGATTTTGGTTGTAAAAATCTTGGGATCAAATCCATTAAAGTAGATTTTCCTCCTCCCGAAGGCCCGACCAGTGCTACCGTTTTTCCTTTCGGGATTGTAAAGCTTATATTATTAAGTATATCTTTTTTATTATAAGCAAAGCATACATTTTCGAAGCGGATTTCATGATCGAAACTTTGAACGGCGACAGCACCCGGAGCATCTTTTATCAAAGGCTTTTCATCAATCAATGCCAAAACCCTTTCTCCTGCTGCAATACCGGAATGTATGTTGCTGAACGATGTGGAAATAGCTTTGGCAGGCCGCATAATTTGAGAGAATAATGCTATGTAAGCAATGAAATTAGCAGCGGTTAATTCACCTTTATTATCCAACACCAATGAGCCTCCATAAAGTACGATGCTTACAACCATTACAATTCCCAGGAATTCTGAAACGGGTGAAGCAAGCTGTTGCCGTTTGGACATTGAACGGATGATTTTTGAATAACGGATGTTTTCTTTATTAAATCGGCCCGTAATAAAATTATAAGCATTAAAAGCTTTGATGATCCTGATGCCATTAAGCGCTTCTTCAACATAGCTGATCATGATGCCGAGAGATATGTGAGAAGCAACGGCATCTTCTTTCAATTTTCTCACGATCCTTGAAATGATGAACGCAGAAACTGGAATGACGAGCATGGAAACCAAAGTAATTTTATAAGAAATAATGAACAGCATTACCAGGTAAAATAACAATGTTAGCGGCTCTTTAAATATTACCTGCAAAGTGCCCGTAACAGAGTATTGAACCACCTGCACGTCAGATGAAACCTTGGAAATTATATCACCTTTTCTTTCATTGTTGAAATAATTGAGATCCAGTTTCATGACATTATTAAACACAGACCTGCGCAAATTCAATAAAGTATGTATTCGCAGATTTTCCATAGTGCGCTCTGCAAAATATCTAAAAATGCCACCTAATAAAACGGAAACCAGGATAGCGGCGCAAACAAATTGCAGTGTTTTATAAATACCAAAATGAATATTGGCATAGCTGGAATAATAATTAAACATTTTGAAAATATCATAGAAATGTTCTGGCCTCGCGGGCAAAACGACACTGTGTGTCTGATAGAATAAAGTAGTTAACAAAGGAGCCAGTAAGGCAAGGTTAAGCGTACCGAAAATTATAGCCAGTAAGGTGAAAAGAATGTAGGGAGCGGCATACCTGCTGATAGGTTTTGCAAAAGATAAAAGCCTGAAATACGTCTTCATAAAGATTGTGTGGCGCAAAACTATGAATTAGCAAAGACAGAGAAAGAAAAATAACTTTCCTATAATTATCACTAATTAATTAAAATGGAGGAATTCTACTTTTTGGGTTATGCGGGACTTATTTACTTTATTAAAAATTTGGAACGAATTGCTCAGCTTCTTTTTGCACCAAATTTTACTTTTATTAAATTAAACAATTGAAAATCCGAAATGTTAGCGATTGAGGCATATTCAAAAGATAATTAAATTCTTTCCCTTTCAAATCTTCATAAAATTACTTTTTGTATTTCAATTTTTTTGCTTTTACATTTGCGCCATAATTGGTTTCCGCATTGTCGGAATTAAATGGGAATCCGGTTCAATTCCGGAGCTATCCCCGTAGCTGTAAAAGGCCTCCGTAAACCTCTCCAAATGAGGGGCTACGAGAAGCTTCAATCTTTAGCCACTGCAAATATAAAGCGGGAAGGCGTTGAAGTAAACCTTAAGCCAGAAGACCTGCCTTTTATATTTCTCATTCAATGCTTTCGGGAGAAAAGCGGAGATGTAAAGTGGCTTCGTGCATTTTATATTTCTATTTTTTCCTATTCAAAATTTAAACCTTTTCAAAAAATGAAATGTAAAATCATCTACGCGCTTTTGTCGTTTGCTTCTGTAGCTTCTTATGCGCAGGACTCTGCCAAAATTTTAAATGAAGTAATTGTTACTGCTACGAAATTTCCTGTAAAACAAAGCGAAACCGGGAAGGTGGTTAATGTGATTACACAGGAGCAATTGCAAAAGAGCTTTGGAAAATCTTTGGGCGAAGTGCTGAATCAACAACCCGGAATGATTATCAATGGCGCTGATAATAATTTGGGCACAAACCAAACCATTTATATGCAAGGAGCTTCTGCACCAAATACTTTGATATTGCTTGACGGAGTTCCGTTATACGATCCATCGGGCGAGAGTAATCAGTTTGATCTGAATAATTTCGCTTTAGATAACATTGAAAGAATTGAAATACTAAAAGGAGCGCAATCCACTTTATATGGTTCAGATGCGGTTGCCGGTGTCATCAATATCATCAGCAAAAAGGGTGAAAAAAAACCATTCAACGTTAATGTTGATCTTTCAGCTGGAAGCTACAACACTTACAAAGGCGCTGTTTCAATCAGCGGAACTAACGGTAAAGGACAAACGTATTTTGTTTCTTACAATAAAATTTACAGCAAAGGATTTTCATCTGCTTATGATTCAACAGGCAAAGCAAATTTTGATAAAGATGGTTTCAACCAGGATGTATTTCAATTAAATTATGGATTCCGCCCTTCTAAGAAGATTTCTGTAAACCTTTTTGGTAAATACAATGATAACCGCGCAGACATTGATGCGGGGGCTTTTATTGATGACAAAGATTATACTTATCACAATGATAATACCATTGCCGGAACTTCAATTGACTACAAATTGAATAATGGATTTATAAGGCTGCAATACAATTACAATGTTTTCAACAGAAATTTTACGGATGACTCTACAGATGTAAATGTATTTGCAAAATACCAGCATGGAAAGTATAACGGCGCGTCTCATTTCGCTGAAATTTATGCTAATTTAAATTTGAATAAATATGCAGAACTCCTCACTGGCGCTGATTACAGACAAAATTCTTCAAGCCAGTCGTACGTTTCTGTTCCTGATTATGGCTTTCCGGCGAAATCAATTTCTGCTGATACCGCAAAAACAAATCAGGTAAGCGCTTATGCATCTTTAATATTAAAAACAAAAAAGGGCTTTCATACAGAACTTGGCGGGCGCTGGAACTATCACAGTATTTATGGCAACAATTTTACTTATTCATTCAATCCTTTTTATTTAATAAAAAGCCATTATAAAATTTATGCAAACATTTCATCAGGTTATAGAGTTCCTTCAATTTATCAGTTGTATTCTGAGTATGGAAATAAAAATTTAAAGCCGGAAACAACTACCAGTTACGAAGGAGGGCTCCAATATTTTTCTGATAAATTAAATGCAAGAGTAACCGGATTTGTGAGAGATGGAAAGGATGTATTTTTATTTTATACTGACCCGATAACTTATGCAAGTAAATACATTAATGGGGATAAACAGCATGATTATGGGATCGAAACAGAAGCCAGCATGAACATCACAAAGCAATTTAGCGCGTCAGTAAATTATACCTATGCCGAAGGAAAGGTTTCTACAAAAAACTTTACGGGGAAAGACACTTCTTTTTTTAATCTTTATAAAAGGCCAAAAAATATTTTAAACCTTTCTTTGAATTACCAGGTAACGAAAGAATTTTTTGTTTCAACGCAATTAAAAACAGTGAGCAAGGCTTATGAACCTCAATATATGGCTGCTCCTTTTGAATTAAAAGGATACTACACTTTAGGTTTTTATGGTCAATATAGTTTTGATAAAAGGTTTATCATTTTTGCCGATTTTCAAAACATAACAGATCAAAAATATTTTGTGACAAGAGGTTACACTACCAAAGGGTTTAATGCAAATGGCGGAGTGAAGGTAAGGTTGTGAAGCACGTGAGTTGCTTGATAAATTTCTAAGAAAAGCTTCCATTTTTTTCCCTATTTATTAATATGATTTCTAAAATTTTAAAGTGCATACATTTGAAAACTAAAACAACATCATGGTAGATGAACAACTGGTTACATCAAGTAATCAACTCGAAGGATACAGAATAACAAAGCACCTTGGCATTGTTCGTGGCATTACTGTCAGGTCAAGGAGTTTATTCGGAAATATTGCCGGTGGCCTGCAAACATTATTGGGTGGTACTATTTCAATTTATGTTGACCTGTGCGAAAAGACAAGAGTAGAAGCTTATCAACATATGGTGCAACATGCCAATGAGAAAGGGGCTAACGCTATTATCAATATAAGATATGATGCCACCGAAGTAATGAATGGAGTAACTGAAGTGTTATGTTATGGTACGGCAGTGCAGGTGGTGAATATATAAAACGAGCTTGCTTTTGGATCTGGTAAAGATTATGATTTTATGAACTCATTCCTAAATAAATTATTTCCAGCTTCACATTTTCGCTGGAATTAAGAATATCTAAGAATTCTTTTTTCTTTGCAATTTCACCAGACAAAAGCGCATCGGAATTTGAAATGATCATTTTTATTTTTTCTTCTTTTATCCAATCAAGATCAGCAAGCACTTCTTCCAGTGCGTCTAAATTTTTTCCAAAATAATCCGGTAAGGAAAGTTGTTGTTGTAAAGTCGTATAGCAATCATTAATGTGTTTGCAGGCATTTCCATCCATAAATACATAGCGAATATTATTTTCAACATAATAGTTTGCAGAAAGATTCGAAGTGGCGCTCATGATTATTTAATTTCTATAAAAGTTTGATAATGATCGTTGGTATACCAGGCTCTTCCGTCGCTTCCGGTTAATATGCGCTCTGTGCCCCGGTTTTGGCCTTCTACCTTCGGGTTCACATCCCACTCCTGGTACTGAATAGTATTGCCATTGGCATCTGTTTCGGGGACTATTTTTTCCCTGTTGGTAAATATCCTGCCGCCGACATAACCATCCATTGCACGATGATTGGCACGGATATATTTTAATACAACATAAACTTTTTGTGGTATAACAACATCAGTGTTATTAAAATTGGAATTGCCAGGAATGTCTTTGTGCTGAGAAGCAGTGGCGGCAGGCATATTAGCATTTTCTGAACCTGCTGTTGTAAATACCTTTCGCCCAATAATCAATCCTAAAACTAACCCGATAATGATCCCTGTTATTAACTGGCCATAATTTCTTTGCATTGTCAAAGATAAACATTATTGAAACTGGCATATTCCTTTCAACTTTAAAAGATCCGGATAACTATAAAAGCAACTAAAGATTTTCAAATTATTTTCGTTTATCCATTAATGTTATATCGTGATTATTGAAAAAAATATTTGCCTTGAAGGTGAAAAAGTAGATTTTTGATTTATTTCTTCATTATTTTTTCGATTTTAGGTTACGTACTTCTAATTGTGCGGAATAACTACTGCAAGTGATTAACAAAAATAATTTCTAAAAAAAACTTGCGACCTTTACTGACAATGGAAAAAACAAATTTTATAGACCTTATAAAGGTTTTTTGCAAAAGCGGCCATGGCGGTGCGGGCAGCAAACATTTTATGAGAAACAAGTTAACTGCCATGGGAGGGCCTGATGGCGGCAATGGCGGAAGGGGCGCACACATTATATTACGGGGAAATAAAAATTTATGGACGCTCCTTCATTTGCGTTATTATAAAAATATTCTTGCTGAAAGCGGAGAAAATGGCAGTAAGAATAATTGCACAGGTCGCGATGGAAAAGACATTATAATCGAAGTTCCATTAGGAACAATTGCTTCCGTTGAGAATTCCGGGAAAACTGTGGAAATACTTGAAGAAGGCCAGGAAAAAATTTTATTAAAAGGTGGGCGAGGTGGATTAGGTAATTCAAACTTTGCTACCCCGACTAACCAGGCCCCGGAGCATGCGCAACCTGGCGAGCCAGGTGATGAAACATTTGTTTCCTTAGAACTAAAAGTGCTTGCTGACGTTGGTTTAGTCGGTTTTCCCAACGCTGGCAAATCAACTTTACTTTCTGTTATCACTGCGGCAAAACCGAAAATTGCGGATTATGCTTTCACTACTTTAACACCTCAGCTCGGTATGGTAGAATATCGCGATCATAAAAGTTTTTGCGTAGCTGATCTTCCCGGAATTATTGAAGGAGCTGCGGAAGGAAAAGGGCTTGGCCACAGGTTTTTAAGACATATTGAGCGCAACCCCGTTTTGCTTTTCGTAATTCCTGCCGATAGCAAAGATCATTATGAGGAGTTTAAAATCCTGCAAAATGAATTGAAAGAATACAATCCTGAATTACTGGATAAAAAATTTATTCTTGCCATAAGCAAAAGCGATATGCTTGACGATGAGTTGAAACAAGCGATAGCAAAAGAATTACCTGAAAATACTCCGCATATTTTTATTTCATCGTTAACCAATAAAGGCCTTACTGAATTGAAAGATATGTTATGGAACGCACTAAATTAAAAGGGAAATATTGAACGCATCCTTATAAATCAAAATGTAGAAAATTGATTTTTGTTGAAAGAATTAAATACTTATCTATTTCAAAAATAGGAACCAGTTTTTTAAAAATAAGAATATTCAAAAACTTATCTGAATTTTATTATAAAAAATGAGCCGAAACATTTTATTTTTTATCAATCCAATTTCCGGCGCTAAAAGCAAATCGCAATTAGAAAAAAAAATTATAAAAAAATGTGGCGAAAGAAATATTGCTTTTGAAATTTTGTTTACTTCAAAAGATGGTGATTATAATTTTTTAAAAAATAAAATAGAAAAAGATTCCATTACAGATATTGTGATTTGTGGTGGTGATGGAAGCTTAAGCCCCATAATATCGTCTATATTGAATACTAAAATAAATGTTGGTATAATCCCATTAGGATCAGGAAATGGTTTGGCAAGAACTGCGCATATTCCTAAATCAATTGATAATGCGCTTGAAATAATCTTTAAAGGAAACGCTTCTTACGTGGATGCTTTTTTGATAAATAATAATTTGAGTTGCCATGTGAGTGGGCTTGGCTTTGATGCAAAGGTTGCTCACGAATTTTCCAGGCAAAGATCGCGCGGGCTTTCTACTTATACAAAACAGGCAGTTAAAAATTTCTTTTCAGCTAAAACTTATTCTTTTATTATTGAAACAAACGTCGGCGGTTTTAGTACCAGCGCTTTTTTAGTTTGTATTGCAAATAGCAACCAGTTTGGAAATAATTTTAAAATTGCCCCGAAGGCCAGCATTAATGATGGTTTGCTGGATATCGTAATCGTTAAAAAAAATAATAAATTTAAAATTGTATTTGCTTTTCTCTCTCAGATTTTATCCGGAAAAATTAGTAATACAGATGAAAAAGATTTTCATAAAAAAGACATTCTTTATTTTCAAGCAAAAAACATTATAATAAAAAATCCGGATCATGCACCTTTGCATATTGATGGCGATCCTGCTGAAACAAATAGTGAATTTTCTATTGAAATATTACCTGCGGCGTATAAACTTATTCGCCCTGCGTAATGCCATAGGTAAATCTTTAATTCAACTTCCAATTTATCAAACCTGCTATCTTCGCATGCTTAATTAAAAAAATGCTTTTATCAATTCACCCGGAAAATCCACAGCAGCGTCTTATCAAACAAGTTGCAGAATGTTTAAAAAATGGTGGAATTATTATTTATCCAACTGACACAATTTATGGATTAGGCTGCGACATTCATCACCCCAAGGCGATTGCGCGCATTTGCCAGATAAAAAATATTGATCCCAAAAAAGCGCAGCTTTCTTTCATCTGCAAAGATTTAAGCCATTTGAGTGATTATACAAAAAGCATAGACACTCCTTTGTACAGAGTTTTGAAAAATAATTTGCCGGGCGCTTTCACATTTATTTTGCCTGCAAGCAAACAAGTTCCTAAAATTTTGAAAAGTAAAAAAGAAACTATTGGTTTGCGTGTACCCGACAATGTTATATGCCAGGCTATTATTGAAGAAATGGGCAATCCTATTTTGAGCGCTTCTCTTCCCGGTGAAATGGTGGAAGAATACACCGATCCCGCGATCATTTATGAAACTTTTGGTAGCCAGGTTGATTTTGTTATTGACGGAGGAATAGGTGGCATTATTCCTTCAACGATTGTTGATTGTACCACAGATGAATGGATTGTTACCCGCGAAGGACTTGGCGAGTTGAGGGCTTGAATTTTATTGATGAAAAATTGTTAATCTAAAAATTAATTTTTTTTGAAGAGATAAGCTGGAAAATAGGATATCAGTATTAAATACAGATTAAATACGACTTGAAATAAGTCAAAAAGTAGAAATTTAGCTTTAAATGATTTCCTGCAATTCCATTTCCTGTGCGGATCCTGGTATTAAATCAATTTGTATTGAATAAATATTAAAGCTTTTCCTGTGATAGCGGCATAAGCCATGAGCCGCAATAGCAGCGCGGTGTTCAGCAGTTCCGTAACCTTTGTTGGAATGCCAGGAATACATTTTATATTTCTTATGTAAGCTTTGCATATGCGCATCGCGGTAAGTTTTTGCCAGCACACTCGCCGCAGCAATGGATGCATATATTCCATCACCTTTTATGATACAATGGTGAGGCACTTTTTTGTAAGGCTTAAACCTGTTGCCATCTATTAATAAAATTTCAGGTTTACTTTTTAGTTTGTTCAGCGCCAGGTGCATCGCTTTGAAAGAGGCCTGCAGAATATTGATTTGATCAATCTCTTCATTTGTTACACTTGAAACGGCATAAGAAATACTTTGTTTTTCTATGATTGGCCTAAGTTGATCACGTTCTTCTTTGGTAAGTTGTTTGGAATCGTTCAGCGAAGGGTGGAAAAAATCTTTTGGCAGAATCACCGCTGCTGCAAACACAGGCCCGGCAAAGCATCCGCGCCCGGCTTCATCTACACCGGCTTCAATGAATTTGTTATGAAAAAAGGGAAGCAGCAATTAAAATATTTTAGCAAAAATAAACTACGCTTTAAATTTTTGGCAATGAACTTTTCAACATATCTTTTTAAATATTGTGTTATCAAATGTATCCCTTTGCAGGGTTAACTTCGCCAAATCCAAAAATGATTTAAAGGAAAGAAATATAATAAAAAAAATGGAGGAAATTGTTGTAAACAGATCCGACAAGAACATTGCGAAATGGCTTTATCTCGGTGTTTTCATGTTAATGATACAGATATTATTGGGCGGCATCACAAGGCTTACTGAATCAGGGTTGAGCATTACTGAATGGAATCCTATAACCGGTGCGCTTCCGCCATTGAATAATACCCAATGGCAACTCGAATTTGACAAATACAAAGGCACCAGTCAATTCAAATACATACACGCTGATTTTTCCCTGAAAGATTTTAAATTTATTTTTTTCTGGGAATGGCTTCATCGTACCTGGGCAAGATTGATGGGCATTGTTTTTTTGATTGGCTTCTTTTATTTTTTATTAAAAAAACAATTGAAGACTGACATGATCATTCCCTTTGTAATGTTATTTTTTTTGGGCATAATACAAGGTGCAATTGGCTGGATAATGGTAAAAAGCGGTTTGATGCCCGAGAAAATGTTTGTCGGCCACATACAGCTTGCCACACATTTTATGGCTGCGCTTTTATTACTTTGTTATACGCTATGGTTTGCACTCAGTATTTCCATTCCTGAAAAAATGAAAACTGTGGATAAGCCTTTGCAAAAAATAACGATAATCATTGTTTGTATTCTTTTCATTCAATTAATTTATGGTGCATTCATGGCAGGGCTGCATGCAGCCACGGCTGCGCCTACCTGGCCGCGGATAAACGGACAATGGCTTCCCGATAATATTGATAATTTATCGCCGGGCTGGAAAAATTTTTTCGATAATAAAATTACAATACAATTTATTCATCGCGCCCTTGCGTATTTGCTTTTAATTTTAACGGTCTTTTGGTGGATAAAAGCAAAAAGGACGGTAGGTAGTTCATTGTTTATCAAAACAAAAGTGGTTCCCCTTGTAGTTATCCTGCTTCAGGTTCTCCTTGGTATTGCTACGGTAACTTTATCTCCTTACGGTAATAATCTCGTATGGCTTGGCGTTGCACACCAGTTAACGGCAATGCTGTTCCTCGTCATCATTGTTTTTATGCTGTACATTATCAGATCGCCAGCTGCGAACCAATGAATAAAGTTTTGTTTAATAAATGAAGGATTTAATCTTTCACTTACATTTGCACATTTTAGTAATTCGCAAATTTAACTATGGCAATAATTACACTAGGCACAATGGCTTTTGACGCTATTGAAACCCCGTTCGGAAAAGTTGATAAGATTGTAGGTGGTTCTGCGACTTACGTTGCTTATGCTGCCAGCCATCTTACGCAACCTATTCAGCAAATTTCTATCATTGGAAATGATTTTCCTGAAGAAGAACTGAATGAGTTAAAAAGCCGGAAGGTGCAATTAACGGGTGTAGAAATTGTTCCTGATCAAAAATCTTTTTTTTGGAGCGGCAAATATCATATGGACATGAACACTCGTGATACACTCATCACGGATCTGAATGTACTTGCCGGTTTCAAGCCAAAGGTGCCGGAGGAATACCAGGGCTCGGAATTCCTGATGCTTGGAAATCTTATGCCGGCCTTGCAAATAAGCGTGATAGAACAATTGAGAATAAGGCCGAAACTGATCGTGTTGGACACTATGAATTTCTGGATGGAAAGCGCGCTTGACGATTTGAAAAAAGTTTTGGGAATGATTGATGTGTTAATGATCAATGATAGTGAGGCAAGGCAATTAAGCGGAGAATTTTCCCTTGTAAGATCTGCAAAAAAGATCCTGGAAATGGGGCCTGAATTCCTGATCATAAAAAAAGGAGAGCATGGCGCATTATTGTTCAATGAAAATCATGTTTTTTTCGCTCCGGCGTTACCGTTAGAGGATGTTTTTGACCCAACGGGAGCTGGAGATTCTTTTGCCGGCGGTTTTATTGGGCACATTGCCAGAACAAGGAACATTAGTTTCGAGAATATGAAAACCGCCATTATTGTGGGTTCTGCATTGGCAAGTTTTTGTGTTGAAAAATTTGGCCCTCAGCGGTTAAAAGAAATTACTAAAAAAGATATTGATTTGCGCCTTTCTGAGTTTGTCCAACTGGTAAATTTTGATATTGATCTTGTATAATTTAGTTTCAACAATTTATCGTAATCATTAACAGATGCTCGAAGTTATTGTGCTTATTTTCTTAACAAAGGGAATCGGCAAACTTGCACATAATAAAGGCCTCAAGCCTGGCATCTGGAAAATTTATATAATTGTAAGCTGGATTATTTCAGAAGTAACCGGAATATTTGTAGGTCTTATCATCTTCGGACAAGACAATCTTTTTTCAATATTTCTTACAGGATTAACTTTTGCCATTACAAGCTATTACATTATTAAAGCACAGCTAAATAAATTACCCGACAAGGAATTTGATGATGATATCAATAGCATTGGGAGCAATTGAGAAGCATCATTCAACATATAAGTCAAAAAGTAGAAATTTACCTTTCTCTGAATAAAAATATTCCGAATCAGAATATAGTCTTCGAACTTTTCAGATACCTTATAATTTTCAAATCAATTTATGTCAACATTAATTAATGAGTTCAATGAATACCGCGAAAAAATGAATGCGGTTATTTTAAGTAAAAATAATCTGGTGATGAAGCGGCTTTGGAATCTCGATACCAACACTTATGAAGAAGGTGCGCTTGATAAAAAAACTAAAGAAATGCTGGGATTGGTAGCTAGTATGGTTTTGCGATGTGATGATTGTATAAAATATCATTTAGGAAAATCTCATGAACTGGGGATAACTACAGAACAGATGTATGAGATATTCGCTGTTGCCAATATTGTCGGGGGAACAATCGTAATTCCGCATACACGCAGGGCCGCCGAATATTGGGAAGAATTGCAGAAAGCTCCTGAATCCCACGAAAGGCGCTAGAAGAAAATGATTAAATTTGATAAAAGTTTTTTATGGCTAAAATTGTAACTGCAGATTATGATATCGATCTTGAAATTCCTTCATTGAAAAATATGACCGATGATGAGTTCTTTAATTTCTGTGTTCAAAATAAAAAAACAAGAATTGAAAGAGACGAAAATCACCAAATTTATGTTATGCCACCCGTAGGAAACGATTCATCCGCACAAAATTCTATTTTAACTTTTGAGCTTGTTTCATGGAATAAAAAAAATAAAAAAGGAATCGTTTTTGATTCATCTGCCGGATTTTTCCTTCCGGATAAATCAATGAGAAGCCCTGATTCAGCGTGGATCAGCAATGAGAGATGGTTGAAAATATCTGCACTGGAAAAAAAGAAATTTGCACACATTACCCCTGATTTCGTTATTGAATTAATGTCCAATTCTGACAGGATAGATCAACTCAAGAAAAAAATGGAAAAATGGATTGAGAATGGTGTGTTACTGGCGTGGCTTATAATTCCACAAACTCAACAGTCATTCGTTTATCGCAAAAATGGCACCGTTGATGCTATAGAAAATTTTGATAAAGAGCTTTCCGGAGAAAATGTTTTGCCGGGTTTCATTTTGAATTTGAAAGAGTTGATAAAGACTTAAATTATCCAGAGCATTTTTATGATTACATTTCCTATAACATAGTATGTAGTAACTTTGAGACCACAATTTTTTTGAGATGAGTGAAATTATTACAGCAGCCGTTCCATTAACAGCAAAAGATTTTTCTACTGACCAGGAAGTGCGCTGGTGCCCGGGATGCGGCGATTATTCTATTTTGGCACAGGTACAAAAAGTAATGCCCACATTAGGGATTCCAAGAGAAAATTTTGTAATTATTTCTGGGATTGGCTGCAGCAGCCGGTTTCCTTATTATATGAATACTTACGGGATGCACAGCATTCACGGGCGCGCTACCGCTATTGCCAGCGGATTAAAAGCGAGCCGGCCAGAGTTAAGTGTGTGGATCGTTACTGGTGACGGCGATTGTTTAAGCATCGGAGGAAATCATACAATACATTTATTGCGTCGCAATTTTGATGTCAATCTTTTACTTTTCAATAATGAAATATACGGATTAACAAAAGGGCAATATTCACCGACCAGTGAACAGCAAAAAATCACCAAAAGCACACCTTTTGGAAGCATTGATCATCCGTTTAATCCTTCCGCTTTGGCGTTGGGTGCTGATGCAACTTTCGTTGCAAGAACAATGGACAGAGACCCCAAACATTTACAAGCTATGCTTTTAAGATCACATACTCACAGAGGATCTTCTTTCCTTGAAATATATCAAAACTGCAATATTTTCAATGATGGCGCATTTGAAATTTTTACTGAAAAAACATCCAAGCCGGAAGAAGCCTTATTTCTTGAACATGCACAGCCATTGATTTTCGGTGCGGCGAAAAATAAGGGAATCAAATTTGATGGCCTAACACCGGTAGTCGTAGAATTAAGTTTAAATGTAACAGCAGATGATCTTTGGATACATGATGAAAAAGATCTTCATAAAGCTCAAATACTTACAAGATTATTTGATGATCCTAAGCTGCAACATAATTTTCCTCGTCCGTTTGGGGTTTTTTATAGTACGGAAAGGCCATGCTATGAGGATGTGATGTCAATGCAAATAACAGAAGCATTGAGCAGAGGAAAAGGAGATTTAAATATGCTGTTGAAAGGAAGGGAAACCTGGAGTATAAACTAATATAGAGAACATTAGTTTTTATTGTTTAAAAAAACAAAAGGCCTAAAATCAATTTGCCCCAGCGTTTCTCTAATAATTTTTCTATCAGAAAAAATTTTGTATTTATTGATATTAATTACTTCATGAGCAATTATAAGATTATCAATTTTTTCAACGTAATATAATAATTCGTGGAGAAGTTCTACTTCGTGTTCGATTGCCTGGGGGCTAGATTCTTCTTTGAACAACACCAAGAGATCCCGGTTGAATTTGTCCATGTTTAATTTGGTTTTTAATAGCCTATCATGCCTGTTTTACTGGGGCAGCCGCAACTTCCTTTTTTTGAAGAGCTACAACTTGTAGTAAAAATTACTACAACTACTAATAAAACGAACAGGATTTTGGTTATGGTTTTCATCAAAAAATATAGAATTTATAGAATTTTTTTTTTGAATTAGTAACGCTTACAAAAACATTCCTAACAATTCCTAAAATTTCAATACCAAATTAAACTATTTTCATTAATAATTATTGTAAAATTTTGAAAAAAGAAAATAATTTTAATATTCATTTTTCTAAATTAAGAGTTTTGATCAGCCCTTTAGATTGGGGTCTTGGTCATGCAACACGTTGTATTCCAATAATTAAACAGTTAATTATACTTAAGTGTGAAGTGTTGGTTGCTGCCGATAAACAGACATTTTTTTTATTGAAAAAAGAATTTCCGGGAATAACTTTTCTGCGATTACAAGGCTACAATATAAGGTACAGCAATAAAAAGCGTAATTTTACTGTGCAGATCCTTTTACAATTTCCAAAACTTTTTTTTTCAATTTTCAATGAAAATAGATGGCTGAAAAGAGCAGTTAGAGAATATCGGATCGATGCGATTATTTCAGACAATCGTTTTGGAATGTATAGCAAAAGCATTCCCTGCGTTTATATCACGCACCAGCTTTTTATAAAAACGGGAAATACATTGAGTGAAAAAATTGCTCAAAAAATCCACAATTATTTTATCAGAAAATATACAACATGCTGGGTTCCGGATTATAGGGATAATGGGCTGGCTGGAATTCTTTCTCATCCAAAAAAAATTGCTGCGAACGTTATTTATATAGGTCCGTTATCAAGGTTTGAAGAACTAAAAAATGAGGAAATAATTTATGATTTGTTGATTTCAATTTCAGGACCGGAACCCCAGCGCACTATTTTTGAAAAAATAATTTTATCACAACTCAACAACTTCACCGGAAAGGTTTTACTCATAAGAGGATTGCCAGGAGAAAAGGAAAATTTAAATGTTTCTAATCAATCTTTAAAAATAGTCAATCACCTCGCTGCAGATGAGATGAATAAAGCATTTGAGCAATCTAAATTGATTATCAGCAGGAGTGGTTACACCACGATTATGGATATAATAAAATTGCAAAAAACTATAATTCTGGTTCCCACGCCTGGGCAATCCGAACAGGAATATCTGGCAAAATATCTTACAGAAAAAAAGCTTTTCTATTCAATGGAACAGGAAAATTTTTCTTTAAATACTGCATTGGAAAACGTGAAGCAGTTCAATTTTAGTAAGAGAGATTATTATTGCGAAGGCTATAAAAAAGTAGTTAGTGAATTTGTGGAATCATTATCCAATTATTAATTCAATTTCACATGATAACATCTTGCTGGTGAAGTATAATAAACTGAATCACTTCATCTGGGTCAAGCTCCGCACGGCTGCACGCATCATTAATTTCTTCACGTGATACGTTGGACGCGAATGATTTTTCTTTCAATCTTTTCTTTACTCCTTTTAATTCCATGGCTTCATAGCCGCCGGGGCGCATCAGTGAATAAGCATGAATTAATCCTGATAATTCATCAAAGGCAAAAAGCATCTTATCCATTCTAGTTTCTGGCTCTACGCCAAAATGGTTTGGCCCATGCGATGCGATAGCGTGTATAATTTCAGGATCAATATTTCTTTGTTCCAGTTCTTCAATAATCTTTTTGCAATGTTGATCAGGCCATTGATCCCAATCGGCATCATGTAATAAACCTGCCATTTCCCAGCGCCATTGATCTGCTTCATTGAGCTGTTCTTTTTCCGCAGCCCAGCATTTCATAAGATGCGCTACCTGCTTCATGTGTAATCGTAATCTATCATTGAGCACCCAATCATTTAATAACTGTGAAGCTTCTTCTTTTGAAAGTACATTTTCACTATTTGCTTTATCTCCAAAAATATTTCTGTTTAATAAAAGGCTCATTTGATTTTGGTTTAAGATAATAAAGATGATAATTTTTCATTTGATTATTCACAGTAATTAAAAATCTATCAAATAATATTTATAAAATCAGGATTGTGGATTTTTTTTCACTTCAGCATTCACAAAATCCTTTCCTTTGCTCAAATGTCTTTATTTATCTCTTCTTTGAATTCGGGAAGCAACGGTAATTGTTATTACATAGGAACCGCTACTGAAGCGGTTTTGGTGGATGCCGGCATTTCATGCCGTGAGATTGAAACGCGGATGAAACGATTAGGATTATGCATTGGAAATGTAAAAGCAGTTTTTGTTTCACATGAACATTCGGATCACATCAAAGGCTTGCCGGTGTTGGTAAAAAAATATCAATTGCCTGTTTATATTACTCCGGCTACGATGCATTGCTGCGGATTAAATTTTGAAAATCATTTATTGAATTTTTTTAATGCTCATGAGCCCATAACAATCGGGGATTTATCTGTTACGGCTTTTCCAAAATTTCACGATGCCAGCGATCCTTATAGTTTTGTGGTTTCATGTAACAATATTTGTATAGGGGTGTTTACGGATATCGGCGCACCATGCCGACATTTGATCCAATATTTTAAACAATGCCATGCTGCTTTTCTGGAAGCTAATTATGATGAAGAAATGCTCGAAAAAGGTAGCTACCCTTTTTATCTTAAAAAGCGCATTCGTGGCGGAATGGGGCATTTGAGTAATAAACAGGCGCTGGATCTTTTTGTTTTACACCGTCCTCTTTTTATGAGCCATCTTTTCTTATCGCATTTGTCCAAAAATAATAATTGCCCTGAATTGGCACAGCAATTATTTAACCGCTATTCGGGAGATGTAAAGGTACTCGTAGCATCCAGGTATAAAGAAACCCAAGTGTTTCATATTAATCCTAACCAGCAAGAAGTGATACCAGTTAGTCATCATGCTATAGCAAAATTGCCTACGCAATTAGCGTTCTCATTTACTTAAACATCGGGAACATACAATCTTTAGTAGATCTTTTGCGAATAAATATATGCAGAAGATTCGTTGTTATATGTGATTCCGAAAAAGTGAAAATATACTTTTTGGCTTACTACGCAAATTTATTTCCAACAAAGAGATTAATTTTTATACTTTAATTTTTCTCTTCTTGATTGTATGAAAAGTATTATATGAATTGCGATGAGAAATTCGCAAACGATCTCCTTGACGATCATAGGTTAGGTTTAAAAATATTTTAATAGTAAATAAACGGTGTTATGTAAATTTTATTATTTGTCCTGAAATAAATTCATCAGGAATATTAAAATCTTGAATGTTAACAAATCAAAAAATGGAATTTCTACTTTTTGGGTTTTATAAAAAACCTGCAAGGATCGTTTCCCTGCAAGTTTTTGAAAGCACTTTCAAATAAATCTGACGTGGTAGTTTAAATTTAAAACCAACTTCCTGTAAATTTCTCTCCAACTTTATTGCCCATTTGCCTTCTTCTTCTTGCAGCTTTTGCGCGATGAATAAACATAGTAATAAACATTAGGGGAATAAATAAAATAGTAAGCGGTGGTATTCCCAAAATGGAAATCCATCTGCCTCCAAATTGCCTGCGCATAGGGCGTTTCAGCCTTTCCGCTATCAGGTACATACTTGGCACCATGATCAGTGTCATGAAAAATGCAAACGCCAATCCGAATATAATTGTCCAGGCAAGTGGTTTCCAGAAAACCGAACTGTCGCCTCCGAAAAATATGTGCGGATTAAGATCTGCAAACATAGTAACGAAATTAATATTGAATCCAATAGCGAGCGGCACCAATGCGAAGATGGCGGCAAGCGCTGTAAGCAGCACCGGAATAATCCTGATCTTACCCGCTTGAATCACTGCTTCTTTTGTCTTCATTCCTCGCGCCCGTAGCTCATCAGCAAAATCAATTACCAAAATTGCGTTCTTCACTACGATGCCGGCCAGGCCTACGATACCAATACCTGTCATAACCACTGAAACTCCCATTCCGGTTATTGAAAAGCCAAGCAACACCCCGATAATGCTGAAAAGAATTTCCGTTAAAATAATTACAGATTTGCTCACGGAATTGAACTGCAACACAAGGATAAATAAAATCAGCATTAAGGCTATCAATAATGCTTTCCCAAGGAAAGCGCCTGTTTCTGCTTGTTGAGCGCCTTCGCCCGTTTGTGTAATGGTAACTCCAGGCCCTTGTTTATTGTAATCATCAATTGCGGTTTTAATTCGCGCGTTTACTTCTGTAGGCGTATAAGCAGAAAGCACATTCGAAAATAAGGTGATTACTCTTTTCACATTTTTTCTCTTAATACTACCGTAAGTGCTCGTGTAATCTACATCCACCAATGAACTGATGGGAATTTGTTTTATTGCGCCGCCGCTTCCCATGTCGCGAAATACGATTTTCATATTCAATAATTCAGAAAGGCTTTTACGTTGCAACTCATCACTGCGAATCTGTATTTTATATTCATCCTCACCATCTTTTATTTTAGAAGCTTCCCTTCCAAATAAGGCTGTTCTTATCTGCTGGCCAATTTGGGAAGTTGAAACGCCTTCTATTAAAGCTCGTTCACGGTTTACATTTAATGTGATCTCAGGATTTGTAAGATCAACGTCCATTTTCAATTCTTCTATGCCGGGAATCTGCAAACTGTCTAAATAAGTTTTTAATCCGGTTGCCGTTGATGTAAGCTGGTCAAAATTTTCACTTGCTATTTCGATGTTGATCGGTGGATCTGTTGGAGGGCCGCCGTTTTCCTGGGCCACAGTAATTTGTGCACCAGGAATTCCTTTAACCGCTTCTCTTATCGAATCAAGATAAGGTTCTGTAGAAATTCCATGCCGCTTTTCATACTCAACAAATGAGACCTGTACTCTTCCGAGGTTTGGCTGTGTGCTTCTATCGCCGCTGTTTGGATCTGATGCGCCAACAGCCACATTTGAAATAACGCTTTCCACCGCAGGGTTTGCCCTATTCTGCTTTCCATATAAAACTTTAGTAACCCTTTTTTCTATATTTTTAGTTATAGAATCTGTGTAGTCAACGCTTGTTCCAACAGGCATTTGCAGATAAACGTAAATAAAATTAGGATCTCCTTTAGGAAAAAAAACCACGGGGACTTTTCGTGCCACAAAAAATATTAATGAAAAAATAAGCAATACGAAAGTGCCAACAAGCAACCAAACCGGCCTCCATTTTGTTACTGCCCATCTCAGCAATTTTTCATAGCTGTGCATGATAGCGGGCAATACTTTATTTTGAAATTTATGAATGAGGCTATCGAAAATATATGTGTTTAAAACAACTACAACAGAAAAGAAAATTAGCAGGTTGCCAAGAAAAGTTATATGCATCAAATCCAACAATATACCTGCACCAAGCGGTAATAAGAAGGCGGGCTTTTTAAATATGGCCGATTTTCTTTTTGTTGCATGATCGTCCGGGTGATTCATAAAGTCTACCGCGAAAACCGGGTTCATAATAAATGCGACAATCAACGAAGCGGTCAATGTGAATATAAGCATCGTCGGCAGATAGATCATAAACTTTCCAATAATTCCCGGCCAGAAAAGCAATGGGAAAAAGGGCGCAAGCGTGGTGAGCGTTCCCGCTAATACCGGAATAAAAATTTCTCCCGCAGCCATTTTCGCAGATTCAATTGCAGAAATCTTTCCTTTATTTTCAACGAATATTCTATGTGTATTTTCTATTACTACTATCGCATCGTCGACAATAATTCCTAATCCAAAGAGCAACGCGAAAAGTACAATAAAATTTAAAGTAACATCAGAACCAGTTATTAACGCTGCCGCCGGCAAAAACAAAAATGCAACGAACATACTCAACGGTACGGACAGCGCTACGAAAAAAGCGTTTGTAACACCCATAAAAAACATTAGGATCAACAGCACAAGCACAAAACCAATCACGATCGAATTCACTAAATCATTAAAAGATGTGCGTGTAGAACGGCTTTGGTCACCGGTTATCACTACATCAAGATTTGGTGGCAAAAGAGTTTTCTTTAATTCTTCAACTTTTTTCTTTACATCGTCAGAAGTTTGAATTAAATTTTCCCCTGCGCGTTTTATAATATTCAGCGTAACCACATTTTTACCATTTAGCCGGGCATAGCTTTCGCTTGTCTTGACAGTGTCTTTGATGGTAGCGATGTCTTTCAGGTAAATTGGCGCTCCGGAAGTGTTACGCACAATAATTTTTTCAATATCAAATGCGGTTTTAAACTGGCCTTTTATTTGCAAAGTGCGTTTCATATTTCCCACATCAAGCAAGCCTCCTGATATATCCACATTTTCACGCTGAACTGCATTGGCGATATCATCGAATGTGATATTGGCGCTTTGCATTTTATAATTATCAACATTGATCTGGAATTCTCTTTCGGGCGCTCCCACTATGTCCACACGGGTTATTTCCGGAAGTTCTTCCAGCTTATCTTTAGAATCATCTGCAAATTTTTTCAATTGCATCATGTCAAAATTCCCGCTAAGGTTTACAAACATGATCGGGAATTCACTAAAGCTCACTTCCTGCACATTTGGATCTTGAGTGAGATCCGTAGGTAAATCTTTCTTTGCTTTATCTACCGCATCCTTTGTTTTTTGAAGCGCTACTTCTGTTTTTACATCTGTTTCAAATTCAACCGTAATAGCGGAAAAATCCTGGAGAGAAGTGCTGGTAATTTTTTTGATTTTAGCGCCGGTAATTCCCTTTATTTGTTTTTCAATTGGCCTGGTGACAAGGTTTTCAATATCTTTCGGTGAATTTCCAACAAAAATAGTTTGCACGAAAATGGTGGGAATTACAATGTCAGGAAATTGTTCTTTGGGTAAAGTAACAAATTGATTGATTCCAATCATTGACACGAAAAGAATGAGAAGATAAATAGAGGTCTTATTCTTAATTGACCAACTTGTTGGCTTGAATTCTTTATATTTTTTCTGAAGGTTTTCTGTTAAACTCATAAATGTTTTGTTGTTCTTTTATTAAAAGCCGTTTCAGTTTTCGTCTATGCATTGACGGTAGTTACCAATTGCCCGTCAAAAAGCCCCTGGAATCCTTCGGTTATTAATTGATCGCCGGGCTGCAATCCCTGCTTGATTTCTATTTGATCGCCATACAATTCCCCGATAGATACTTTTCTTTTCCTGGCAACCATTTTGTTTCCCTCTTTTACTGCAACTAGAACATATTTTCCATTTTCATCTGTCTCCAGAGTATTTACCGGAATAGCAATTGCGTTTGGAGCAGAATAATCAAGAATCTTTACCGTGGCAATTTGATTTGGCCGCAAAGCCATGCCAGACGGTACCTTTATTTCAGCTGTGAATCCGCGGTTGATTGTGCCGATTGACTGGCTTATAAATGAAATCGTGCCGTTGAAAGATTTGTTTACATCCGGAATTTGAACTAAAGCTGAAGTGCCTTTAGAGACTTTACCGGCATAATTTTCCGGAACAATTACCGTGATTTTCAAATCTGTTTTGTTTACGATTTTTATATATCCACCGCCTACAGGATTGCCTGTAAAACTTTCTCCTACATGAGCAGTCAGTTCATCTACGGTTCCGCTTACATCACTGTAAACATTACCTTGATTTGCCATTGCCTGCGTTGCATTTACCTGCGCTTGAATTGCCAGCAATTGGTTTTGAAGTGTTTCTACATTAGTTTTATATTGAAGCAATTGTACTTCAGTTCCAATGTGCTGATCCCAAAGATTTTTTTGCCGCATATAAACCGACTTTGCCAGCTCAAGCTGTGCTTTTACACTTCCCATTTGTTCACGGACTGCATTTACATTTTGCTGGGCAACAGAGTTGTCAAGCTTGAGAATTAATTGCCCTTTGCTAACAACATCTCCCTGTTTTACATAGATTGCTTTTATTTGACCAGGCTGGCCCGAAGGAGTTATATAAGAAATATTTTTTGCATCAACCTGTCCCTGAAGATCGAGATAATGTTTAAAATCTTCTTTCGCGACAGGCGTGAGGGAAACCAATTTTGACTTTTCCTGAACTCCAGCACTGGTGTCGGTTTTAGCAATATCTTTTTCCAGACCAGTTATTCTACTGTCTAATTTATCCTTTTCTGTTTTGAGTTTTTGCAGCTCAACTTTTTTATCAGTCAGGGTTCCGTCCTTCTCTTTTTTACCGGTGTCACCGCAAGAAAAACCGATTGCTATAAAAGACAATACCAGGCTGATGTTCAATATTTTTTTCATTGTAGTTAAAATTATTCGTTTGTTTTTTATCTTGTTTAAAGTTTGCCTGCAGCTTTCAGGTAATCAATTTTTGCAATGATCGCATCGTATAATGAGCTGTAATAATTATTTTGAGCAGTTACCAGGTCTGCCTGCGCTGTTGAGATTTCCTGGTTGCTGCCAAGGCCTTGCTCATATTTTAATTTGGTTGAATTGTAAACTTTTTCAGCCAACTGCATGTTTTGCTTTTGGGCATCCATAGTCACCAATGATGAAGTAATACTCAGCGTAGATTGTGATATATCATTTTCAATAGATGCTTCAAGCTGCTCTATATTATTATTGGTTTTTTCAAGTGCAAGTCGTGCCTCGTTGATCCTGGACCTTTTAGCGAAGCCATCAAAAATAGGCACTTGTAAACTTAAGCCTATGATAGATGTTTTGTACCACGGGCCTCCTTTAAAAAAGTCGAATTTTTTGCGTTGCGCATTTGTGCTGTAGTTTCCATTTGCAGAGAGCGACGGCAGATAACTCAATTTGTATCTTTTTATATTAAATTCATTCAGCTTTTTACTTAGCTGTAGCAATTGATATTCTTTGCGATCTTCGTAATTATAATTATTACTCAATACATTTTCTTTCAGCTTATCTTCTGTTATAGAATCAACCAGAATCAACCGGTCCTTTTGTGGCATATTCAATAAGAATTTCAGACCCGCATTTCCTGCATCTAATTGATTCTGTGTTTTCACCCTTTGCGTTTGGAGGTTGATAAGTTGCACATTTACTTTGTCAATATCCAATTGTTCTGCAAAGCCCTGTTTGTAAATTTCTTTTGTGTCGTGCAATAATTTTTCAAACCTGCTGATGTTAGCATCTACAGTAGTCAATTGCTGCCTGCCCACTACTAATTGATAATAGATCTTCTCCACATTCACTTTTAGTGCTTCTTCTGTAACTTCAGCCTGTTTTTGATAAAACTTTAGCGATGTGCTTCTTGCCTGCAAGCCAACAAACACCTGGCCATCAAATAATAACTGTGATATGCTCAATCCGCCTGTAGCATTGTATTTTGTTCCAAATTTTATGGGAATATATGTGCCTGCCGGGCCGCCTGTGAATTCAGCAGGGATAAGGCTTGTAGGGATATCAAGAAAATCATTTAATGTTCCTGTACCATTAAGCTGTGGCAAAGCAGATGCAGTAATTTCCTTATTAGACTGGTTTTGAATTTGCAGGTCAATTAAAGCATTTCTTACCTGCACTGAATTTTTTTTGGCATAGTTTACAGCATCATCCACTGTAAAAGCATGTGTTTGCCTGGTAGTATCCCTTTGCTGGGCATTTGCCAAAAAGCAAAAGCCAATCAATATCCCTGTTAAAATAATTTGTATAGCCCTTGTTTTCATTGTACTTGTTTTTTCTGTCTTTCTTTTTGATATTTTGTAATTAGTTTATGGCCTTTGGGGGTTATCATTCCAAAGAGAAAAAATTCTAATAACTCCTGTTGGAGCTGCGCAAGTGAATAGTGGCTTTTTGGGAACAATTCTTCATTAAAAGGCAACATTATCATTTCGAGCCGCATTTTTGCAATCACATCCGCATTCATTTCCCCACGATATAATTCTTCTTTTATTCCTCTTTCAATATTTTTTTTTATGATCTGAAATAGGAAATGATATTTGAATTCTGCAAATTTTTTAAACGTATTGGGATGGCCCCTTTCGATATCAAATAAAATAGAAGGGTTCATATTCAACATTATTTCCTGCAAATTGTCCATATCCAGGAAAAGCTCATGAACCGCGTCCTGTGCCTGCGCCCGGCTATCGCGGCAACACGACTTATTGTAATCCAGCATTTCTACAAAAACTGCATCCACTAATTGATTTTTATCATCGAAAAACTGATAAATTGTTTTTTTCGAAACGCCCAGCTGTGATGCGATCTCATCCATTGTTACAGATTTTACTCCATATCGCCGGTAAAGTTCATCCGCCTTTTGTTTTATTCTCTCTCTTATTTCCATCGGGCGGCAAAACTAAGGAAACTTTTTATGTTACCAAAGTTTCCAATGATTTTTTTTATAAAACTTCGTCGTCTTGTTAAGAGCGGCAATTGAATCAATAATTAATTAAAATGTTTTCAATCACTGCAATAACATAATAACAATCGAAAATTAAAAAACAGGACTTTCTATATTCAGGCTTATCACGCTTGCTATTTAACGAAGATCATTATGCTTCATTTTTGATCATATATTTATCCAAACGTCACAATTGTTACAACCGTACCTTTGAAAACTTAACTTCATTTTTTATGAAACCAACTTTGCGTTATCAAAAAACCATTCAATATTTTTTACAAGGGTTATTAATATTAGGGCCAGTCTCAATCACCATTTATTTTATTTACATTGTTTTCGATAAAATTGACAGCATACTTCGCCCTTATATTAATATCCCCGGGATTGGTTTTTTTATTATTATTGCATTTATCATTCTTACGGGATATTTGAGTTCCTTTTTTGTGATGGGAAGAGTGTTATCTGTCTTTGATAAAATATTAGAAAGAACTCCCGGCATCAAGCTTTTTTATTCTTTTGTAAGAGATTTTTTTGAAGCGTTTGCAGGCAACAAAAAAAAGTTCACTCATAATGTTCTTGCCTGTGTAGATGACAATGATGTTTGGCGTGTTGGTTTTATTACCCAGGAAGATATGACAGGCTTTGGAATGGAAAATTATGTAGCGGTTTATTTGCCAATGGCCTATTCTGTTGCAGGAAATGTTTATATTGTTTCAAAGGAAAGAATCAGGCCAATGCATATCAGCGCTGCCCAGTCAATGAAGTTTGCGGTGAGTGGCGGGGTTACACAAACTATCATAGACACTACAGATGAGCATTTAACAGAAACTATTCATTAGAAAGAAAACGTTTTGAAAAAATATTTTTTATTGATTGGCTTTCTTGGATTTACCTCCCAATGTTTTTGCTGGGGCTTTTTTGCTCATAAAAAAATCAATAATTACGCTGTTTTTTTATTGCCTCCGCAGATGCTTATCCTGTATAAACCCAACATAAGTTTTATTACAGAGCACGCGGTTGATCCTGATAAAAGAAGGTATGCAATTGCCCCGGAAGGAGCGAGGCATTATATTGACATTGATCATTATGGTGAATATCCTTTCAATGAATTGCCACGAAAATGGAAAGATGCTGTTGCAAAATTCGGTGAGGATTCTTTGTATGCAAACGGCATTGTACCCTGGCACATTCAAATAATGCTAAGCAGGCTTACCAAGGCCTTCAAAGAAAAAAATTTCCCCCTGATAATGAAGAATAGTGCAGAGATCGGCCATTACATTGCGGACGCGCATGTGCCACTGCATGCAAGCAGTAATCATAACGGCCAAAAAACCGGTCAAAAGGGAATACATGGTTTTTGGGAAAGCCGGATCCCGGAATTATTAGCTGATAAAGAATTTGATTTTTTTATCGCTAAAGCTCAATACATTAAAAACCCGGAAACGTTCATTTGGGAGCGGATTCTTGAAAGCTCTTTAGCGGCGGATTCTGTGTTGAGATTTGAAAAAGAGCTATCCGTTCAATTTCCGGGAGATAAAAAATACGCTTTTGAGAACAGGAACAATTTTTTGATCAAGCAATTTTCTTCTGATTATTCAAAAGCTTATAATAAAAAAATAAACGGAATGATAGAACGCAGAATGAGGCAATCAATTTTTGCAATCGCATCATTTTGGTACACAGCCTGGATTAATGCCGGGCAACCGGATCTCTCAGGTTTATCCAAACAATCTTTTTCTGAAAATGATTTGAAAGAATTTGAAGACCTGAATGAAAAATGGAAAAATGATAAAATCAAGGGAAGAGAACATGAAAGCAATTGAGGTTTGAAAATTAAAATTTAAAATTAGGAACTCCAGGAACAATATAACAGTAAAACAATAAAATAATACAAGTATTAATCGATGATCCATAATTTCAACGCAGGGCCTTCCATTCTCCCGCAAGCAGTTTTAGAAGAAGCATCAAAAGCAGTCCTGAATTTCAATAACAGTGGTTTATCCATTTTAGAAATAGGCCACCGTACCCATCTTTTTGAATCCGTGATGGAAGAAGCAAAATCTTTGGTAAAAGAATTAATGGATCTTGATAATGATCATGAGGTTTTGTTTT
This sequence comes from Bacteroidota bacterium, assembly GCA_030853195.1. Lineage (GTDB taxonomy): Bacteria > Bacteroidota > Bacteroidia > Chitinophagales > Chitinophagaceae > Ginsengibacter. Next base: position 87,272 of record JALYVO010000008.1, read on the forward strand.
TACATGGCGGAGCTACTATTCAATTCATGCAGGTTCCTATGAATCTTTTGAATGAGAATGAAACTGCGGCCTTTGCAGACACAGGTGTATGGAGTGCGAAAGCCATCAAAGAAGCCAGGCTTTTTGGGAACGTAGATGTTATTTGCAGCTCAAAAGAAAAAAATTTTAATTTCATTCCAAAAGATTTTTCGATTCCGGGTAATGCAAAATATTTTCACATCACCACCAACAATACTATTTACGGAACACAATGGAAAAATATCCCCAAAACGGATGTGTCTTTAGTAGCAGATATGTCGAGCGATATTTTGAGCAGGCAGCTTAGCTTTAATTCTTTTGACCTTATCTATGCCGGAGCACAAAAAAACATGGGCGCCGCCGGAACAAACCTCGTAATAGTTAATAAAAATATCTTAGGCAAAGTAAATCGCACCATTCCATCAATTATGGATTACCGGAATCATATCTCAGAAAAAAGCATGCTCAATACTCCGCCTGTTTTTGCAGTATATGTTTCAATGCTTACGCTTAGGTGGCTGAAGGAAAATGGAGGAGTAGCAGCAATGGAAAAGCTTAACAACGATAAAGCTGATTTGCTTTATGATGCTATTAGAAATAGTAAATTATTTGCTGCCACAGCTGCAAAAGAAGATCGCAGCAATATGAATGTTTGTTTCATAGTGGAGGATAAAGAGGTAGAAAAAAGATTCCTTGATTTCACGCAGAAAAATAATATTTATGGCTTGAAGGGCCATCGTTTGGTTGGTGGCTTCCGTGCATCGCTTTATAATGCTTTGCCATTAAGCAGTGTGCAATATCTTGTAAAAAAGATCGAAGAGTTTGAAGCCAGGCAGTAATGGGCAGAAATTAAAAGAGAAATGCGTTTAAACACTTCTCTTTTAAAATATGCTTTTTATACATTTAGGCTTATCTCGATATACCCATTTTAGCTTCAATAGATAAAGTTGCGTGTGGCACCGCTCTTAGCCTGGCCTTGTCAATCAGTTTGCCGGTAACCCTGCAAATACCGTAAGTTTTATTTTCAATGCGCATCATTGCTTTTTCAAGATGATCGATAAAAGTAATCTGGCGGCTTGCCATTTGGCTTAATTGTTCTCTTTCCATGCTGAGGCTTCCGTCTTCCATTGTCATATAGCGATTGTCTGAATCATCTCCACCCATTTGGTCTTTCCTTGTGATAAGTCCCTGCAAGTAACCCAATTCTTTTTTTGCGGTTTCCAGCTTTCTTGAGATCAATTCCCTGAATTCAACTAACTCATTATCACTATATCTCATTGTTGGCCCGTTATATTCCTCGGGGGATTGGTCAAGAACTGATTTTGTAAACTCAGGCTCATATTTGCGAGCCTTCTCTGTGCTTGTTTTTGGCATTACAAAAGGCTTTTCCGGTTTTTTTACTTCCGGCTTCTTTACCTCATGGCTTTTTGTTTTCACTTTTGCAAGCGCTTTTTTCAATTCTGCTTTATGCTCAGTGATAGTTTTTGGGATGATCGCATTCACTTCTTGTTTTTCTGACCCTGAAATTTTATTTTTAATAGGCGTCATCTTTTTCTCCGCTGTAAACGTCTTTTTAACTTCTGCTTTTTTAGAGGTTGCCAATTTGATAGGTGCTGCTTTTTTAGCGCTGGACTTAGCAGTTTTTTTAGCCGGCGAATTTTTTATAATAGGTTTAGAAATTTTCTTAGAGAAACTCAATTTCGATGCCGCTTTTTTAGGAACGGCTTTTTTTACAATTACTTTTTTTTGCGGAACAGTTTTCTTTGGTGCAGCCGCATTTTTAATAGCTACTTTTTTCAAAGATTTTTTTACAGCAGCTTTCTTAACCGGTAAGGTCTTTTTAGCAGGATTAGCCTTTTTTGAAATAGCTTTTTTTGCAATAGCTTTTTTTGCAGGAGCAGCTTTTTTAGGCAATGCTTTTTTACCTTTGGATTTTTGAGCAACAGAAGTTGTCTTTTTTTTCTGTGTGGCCATACTTAATTACCTTTTTTTGTTACTTTAACTGTTAAATTGTCATTATTTACTTCTATATTGATTCCATTTAAAACCTCTTTTTCAAAATGGATTTCTTCTGCCAAAATTTCTGCGCAAATATAATGATTATATTCATTAATAACAGCCTTGACGTTGTCTTTATCCTTAATAATTAGTTGTATTTTATCGGTAATCTCCAGATTGCTTTCTTTTCTGATATTTTGAATTCTGTTAATGAATTCCCGGGCGAAGCCTTCATTTTTTAGTGTAAGTGTAATCTCCAGGTCAAGAGCTACCGTGACTTGACCTTTTACAGCTATTTCAAAACCTGTTATTTCGTTGGTGCTCAATTCAATGTCTTCTGATGAAATATAGACCGCCTCTTCATTATTCTCTTTAAAATCTGGATTTAGTATAAAATCGCTTTTCAGCAGCTTATCAATTTGCTCATCATTAAGGTTTTGAATTTTCTCCGCCGCCCATTTCATCTTTGCACCCAGCTTTTTCCCCAGAGTTTTGAAATTAGCTTTTGCCTTTTTCCTGATAAAATCATTGTTTGCGGGAATGACTTCAACTTCTTTAATATTAGTTTCAGATTTAATAATATCTTCTACCAACTTAATTTTTTGTTCAAAAGAATTATCTATTGCCGGGATAATTACTTTCTGAAGCGGTTGCCTTACCTTAATGTTTACTTTCTTTCGGAGAGATAAAATAAGTGAGGAGATATCCTGTGCAAGCCGCATACGTTCTTCAAGATCGGAATTTATCAAATTTTCGGCTGATTTCGGAAAGTCAGACAGATGGATAGATTCAGCTTTAAGTTTTTTTGTGACTGAATTCAGATTTTTAAATAACCAGTCAGCAAAGAAAGGCGCAATCGGCGCGATCAGACCGCTAACGGCCTGAAGGCATTCATATAAAGTTTGATAAGCTGAAATCTTATCTTTTTTATCTTCTGATTCATTGGGGTTTCCATCAGATTTCTTCCTGACCGGCTTCCAAAAACGGCGCCGGCAAAGCCTTACATACCAATTGCTTAATTGCTCATCAACAAAACTCTCAATTGCTCTTCCAGCTTGCGTAGGTTCATATCCGTCTAAATTTTTGGTTACATCTTTTATCAATGTGTTCAAACAAGAAATTATCCATTGATCTATTTCGGGGCGCTCATTGGCCGGAATTATTTTTTCCTCAAAATAAAAGCCGTCAACATTGGCATACAGGGCAAAAAACTGGTAAGTATTGTAAAGCGTTCCGAAGAATTTACGCTGAACTTCTTTAATTCCTTCAATATCAAATTTCGAATTGTCCCATGGCGACGCATTAGTGATCAAATACCATCTTGTAGCATCCGGGCCAAATATTTCGAGCGTTTCAAACGGATCAATGACATTCCCGATGCGCTTGCTCATTTTATTTCCATTCTTATCAAGCACAAGTCCGTTAGATATAACCGTTTTATAAGCTTTACCATCCACATTATTTGTTGGTAAATTTGCTTTTTGTAATTCCTCTTCTACACTTTCTTTCAATAAACTTCCTAATGCGTGAAGTGTATAAAACCAACCTCTTGTTTGGTCTACGCCTTCAGCGATAAAATCAGCAGGATAGTTTAGAGCAAAGATCTCTTTATTTTCAAATGGGAAATGCCATTGCGCATAAGGCATGGCGCCGCTATCGAACCACACGTCAATCAAATCATCAACTCTTATATAAAGGTTTTCATCATCTAAAGATCCGTTTCTAGAAAATACGATATTGTCTATAAAAGGTTTGTGTAAATCTAACTCTACACAATTCTTTTCATTGATTTCAATAATATAATCTTCAATTATTTGTAAACTAAAACGAAATTTTATTAAAAGATCTTTTGTGAATCCTTGTTTTTTTACAAAACTTTCTTTTAAATCTTCTATAGATATATAGTTATAACTATTACGGGGAAATCGTAGATTGTTTTTTTGAATTTTTTGAATTATTTGAGCATTATCCTCAAGAATATCTTTGGTTAGTTTATTAAAATCAACTAAGAAGCCTTTGCATTTATCTCCGCCTTTGGCTATCACTTCAATTAATTCAGTTTTTGAGCCTACACAGATTTGATCATAAGCTTTTTCAAATCTATTTTTATCAAAAAAACTCCGGTCTAAAGGGCTTCGATATGTCGTATCTTCTTCAGTTAAATCAGGCTCAGTTTCTCCGCATTTCCAAACCGGCAATGGAGTTCCCCAAAAGCGGCTGCGGCTTAAATTCCAGTCCACCATATTTTCAAGCCAATTGCCAAATCTTCCTGTTCCCGTGGATGCAGGCTTCCAATTAATGGTATTATTCAATTCAATCATCCTGTCTTTTACGGCCGTGGTTTTTATAAACCAGGCATCGAGGGGATAATAAATAATCGGCTTATCGGTGCGCCAGCAGTGCGGATAAGTATGTTCATATTTTTCTACTTTAAAGGCACGGTTTTCTTTTTTCAATTTTACAGATATATCCACATTTACATCTTCATAATGAGGATCATCCTTATAATTTTTTACAAATCGCCCGCTGAATTCGCCCACGCCGTTTATAAATTTCCCTTCTTTATCCACCAGGGTTAAAATTCCCAGGTTATTTTTTTGTCCAACTTTGTAATCATCTGCGCCAAAAGCCGGAGAAGTATGAACAATTCCGGTTCCGTCTTCTGTAGTTACAAAATCGCCAACAACGACTTTAAAAGGTTGAGCGCCGGGAGTTATTTCCGTGATTTTTTCTAAAGTATTTGCGTTGGAAGGCATTAATTGTTCGTATTCAAACCCTTTAAGCGCTTCACCCTTAAATTCAACGAGAATTTCCCAATTAAAAATTTTCCCCTTGCTTAGATGAGTTGGATTATCATCCCATTGAGTTCTAATTAAATTACTAATATTTACTACATCACCATTTTCATCTTCCAAATTCATATCAAAGTATTTAGCAAGGAGTGCCTTCGCTAGTACTACATCGATGGGCAGATGCGTATAAGGATTAAATGTTTTTACCAAAACATAATCAATATTCGGCCCTACAGTTAATCCCAAATTTGATGGTAAAGTCCATGGAGTCGTAGTCCAGGCTAAAAAAAAGATTTCATCACTTTTGGCAGCCTCAAATAAAAATGCCGATTTTTTATTTGTAATCGCTTTAAACATTGCTGTCACGCTGGTGTCCTTTACGTCTTTATAAGTTCCCGGCTGGTTCAATTCATGAGAACTTAATCCTGTTCCTGCGGCGGGTGAATAAGGCTGAATGCTTACACTTTCATATAAAAATCCCTTCTTGTATAATTCCTTTAGACACCACCAAAGTGTTTCAATATAATTATTTTCAAAAGTGATATATGGATGTTTCAGATCAACCCAGTAACCCATTTTCTTTGTCAGCTCATCCCATTTATCTTTAAACTTGAGCACTTCGCGGCGGCAGGTAGCATTGTATTCTTCTACAGATATTTTTTTGCCGATATCTTCCTTGGTTATTCCGAGTAGTTTTTCCACGCCTAATTCTACCGGCAAGCCATGAGTATCCCAGCCTCCTTTTCTTTTTACCTGGAAGCCTTGCATGGTTTTATAGCGGCAAACCAGGTCTTTTAAGGTTCTTGAAATTACATGATGAATCCCTGGCATGCCATTCGCGCTCGGAGGGCCTTCGTAAAATACAAACGGAATGCTCCCTTTTCTATTTGAGATACTTTTTTCAAACGCATTTTCCTGATCCCATGATAAAAGCATTTCATCAGCAATTTCAGTGAGGTTCAATTGCTTGTATTCCGGGTATTTTTGCTTCATTTATATTGAGCCTTAGATAAAATAAAAAGGATGCAAAGGTAGGAATTATGTTGTGTTATTATCGGATATACGATATTGAGAGATACAGCCCAGTTGTGAAAAGCCAGAATGTAGAAATTGAGGTTTTGAAAATATCCTCATCTTTTAAATAACTTATTCACAAAAATTGTTTTGGCATAATATTTACATTTTTATGAAAAGAAATCTCGTATATCATATACGACTACGACGTATGGCCGTTGCGAAAATCAAACACCTAAACCAACTAAAGGTTTCTTTGTAATTGATTTCAATACACCCCCAATCTTAGTTTTTGATGAAGAATTATCCTTATGCAAATAAAAAAATGGCTCCTTAATTTAGGAAGCCATTTTTATTTTTAAAGGATTTTTTCTAAAAATTTACTGAACCATTTGGCTGATACGTATAACGAAACTTATAATTAAAGTAGTTGGTGGAGCGGTAGGCGAAACATAACCAGCATAATTCTTCGAAAATATTCTCAAAAAAATAATTTTCTAACTTGAAAAGATAACAGAAGTTCCACGAGTAATATTATTGTAATGTACCCTCATATTTGTTCTTATTGTTAGTAAGAATATTTTGACAAACTCATACTTTTTCCAAATAAAAATAATAATTTTGAGAAATTATTAACACTTTAGTACTTCGAATTTCTTATCAATTTATTTCACCTAAAAATATATTATTATGAAAACCTTCAGAATTTACATTATTACAATTTTCTCGATTGCAATATTTTATTCTTGCACCAAAACTCAAGAAATAATACTCAATTCCAATCCATCTCAAAATCAATATGAAGTTGCAAATGTTGAAGCTGCAAAATTTGCAAATAGAAATATTTTCGGTGTTGCATTTGCAAAGGCATTAGTACAAAATAAACAACTTGCTACATTAATAAAGAATGTTGCTAATACTAAATTTGATGGAACTACCGATATCTTGTATTGGGATATAATGGACAAATCGCTTAATGGAAAAACCGTAAATGATTATATTAAACAATTTGCCAATAACAAAGATCTATTTCAGAAGGCTATAGATGAAAGCCCTTTATTAACTATTTATGTACCTATTTTGCCTTCTGGTTGGAATAATAATAATTGGAAATCTGAATCGGAAACGCCAAGTATTGTAATTGCTAAAAATTTATTAGATACTAAAAGAGTAATGAATTATTATAATGGTGAAGGAAAAATGAAACAAATAAGTGACCAACTGATTCCAGGCGAGCCAACTTTGGTCATTAAAGAAAATGCTCGAGTAATCTTAAAATCATATGCGGATCAAATAAAAAAAATATACAATAGTGAATCAGACTTGCCAGTTTTCTACAAAAATCTAAATGGCAAAGATTTATATATTATTTCAGCCAGACTACTTAAAAATGATAATCATGTGCCTAATTATGATATTACAACAAAAAAGTTGAATGATTTACAAATGGCAAAAACCAGTCTTGAAAAACCCATTTCTCCAAATGTAGCCAATCCTAATCCTTTTAATTACGACATTTCTGTCTCTTACGGATATTTTCGTACATCCTGGCCGCGGGATTATATATATTATGGATTGACACCTACTAATACAAATGGGTTTTTTAATAATCGAAATATTGAGGACATGTTAGAGTTTTGGTTTATATCAACAGCAATATTTCCTCAAATTTCAACCGAAACAAATGATCCCCATACGATATACAGGAAATATCATAATAGTGACCCCAGTTGGACATCGGGGAGTTATTTGATGACTTTTACAATTTTAGTGAATGCAAAAAATGGAATAGGTCTTACTATAAAAAAAGTTATTGCTATTAATCCTCAAGATGTGTGGGATGTTACTTATGGTTTTAATGGTTTTTGGTATAGCTATAAAACCCTTTCCGTAAAAGGAGCAGACCCAATTAATTTGGACCTTTTGTCATATGATATTTCTAATTATAGCATTGATTGGAAGATATCAGTTGAAGATACAAGACCTTCTCAAACTCAAACCATTACTAATAGCTATACTTCAACATTTTCAGAGAATTTCACACTTGATCCAACTTTTGGTTTGCTTAAAAAAATTGGTCTAAAATTTGGAGCAAGTGCCACCCAATCATCCACTCAAACTCATACAATAGCAACTACTTATACCTCTGTGGAATTGGGGGATATAATCGAAGGTTTTGCTGATCCTATCTTATTATCTCCAAATCCCTTTGGTCCTTTTTATGATTATTCAACTGGTTCTGTTGGTGCATTAATTATACCACAGAACCAATTTTAAAAGATAAATGGGAAAAGCAGAGAGTGAAAATAAATGATAAAACATAGAAAGTAAACTATCTATTAGTTTGTTATTTAACCACGAGGTTTATGGTCTAACAACAATATGCAATGAGAATTAAAAATTTGCGATAAAATTTAGATTTTCTAAATCCTATTTATTCTTAGTTTGTATTATTCGTTGTGTCCACTTTGTAAGGAATTGTGTTAATACATCCGTTAATCTATTAAATTAACCTTTAAACTGCAAGTCAATTTCTTTTCAAACAAAGATTTTATTTCGATTTATTTTTCTATCTTGTTGCTTTCCTTTACACTCAAAAGGTTTCATTAACGAATCTAATGTACTTTGTAGTGAATCATATAATTATTTCAGAACAAAAAGTTTAAAAATTTCTTGTCCCATTTGCTTGATAAACATAGCGAAACTTATAAATCAAAGTAGTAGGTGGAGAGTTATTGCCATTAAAGCCAGCGTAGCTGATAGCTAACACTTCCATTTTCGCATAAAAATTATCTGCCGTTTTAAATACAAAAAATTGACCTGCTTTCACGATTGGGGTATGGGTAGCTAAATCATAATTAAACCATGAATTAAGGTCAAATGGCCTAGAATTAATAGCCAGTTGAGATGTTGTTGTATCATAGGAATATGAGCTTTGCGGTGCAGTCATAAAATTATCAAATAATCCTGGTTGCAAAATCACCCCGGCATTTCCAGGGCCGCTTGCGTGGCTATTGACTATGATATCCACAAAACGAATTCCGAAATCCCATTTAGAAGTGGCTGAGTCGCTATTTGAAACTATAGCGCTATCCTTAAAACTATAGAAAGTATAGTTGCTGGAGCTGAAAGGTATTTCCATAGAATCTGTTTTTGTAACTGCACGTGTTGGAGTTGGGTTTGTATCCCTTTTCCCGCAGGAAAACAATCCAATCATCAATGCTGAACAGGCAAGCACCTTCAATTTCAAAGTTGTCATTTTCATTTCAATTTTAGAGTTTATAATTACAATTGATAAAATAGATTCGGCCAAATATATTAGGCATTACCAACTTGTTGGTATAGTTTAACAAATTTTCTACACCTGCCTGTAATTGCCAGCGGCTGGCAATTTGTTTCGTAATTGTTGCATTCAATAACTGAAAGCTTTTTACAAATTCCCGATCATCATCCAGGACATTATTTCCATCAGAAAAATTATTAAGCCCGCTAAAGCCATAGCGCCCACGATATTTTGCGGTAATAAATACAGATGACCTGTATAAAATATTATTATACTGCAAACGCAGATTAGCAGTGTTCCGGCTTCTATTGTATAATCCCTTATAGTCACTTTTTGTAACTAAAGTGGTTACGTTTGTTATAGGATCTCTTTTATAAAGTTTACCCTCTTTAATTTGCGCCAGCACTTCTTTATCTTTCGCAACGAGATATTGATATCCTCCGGATAAAGTAAAATTTTTGTTGAAAATATAAGAAAAACTGGCTTCCATGCCTTCGGTAAATACTTTATTCAAATTGATATAAGAATAAATAGCCTGGTTATTGGTTTTATTAAATGGAAGATTATATGTTTCTATCAGGTTGCTGATATCATTTCTGAAAAAATTGATTTTAATAGAGGAATTCTCACTTAAAGAATAATCAAACCCTGCATTAATACCAATTGATTTTTCGGGAATCAATTCATTACCATTCAAATAAGGATTAATATTTATGGATTGATCTATCTCACCATTTCTTTGTAGCATTTGAAGCCCATGGCCCAATTCCCGTGCACCAAGAAGCGTATATCCTATAAGCGAATTAGAAAAGTTCAAAAACTGCTGCCTGAAATCAGGAGCTTTGAAGCCAGCGCCGATGCTGCCTTTGAAGATAAAATCCGGACTTAATTTATAAGCAATCGCCAGTTTTGGGCTTAGTTCAGCGCGGTATAAAGAGTTTTTATCAAGTCTTGCTCCTGTAATAATATTCGTTTTTTGATTAAACTGAAATTGCTTCTGGACAAAAAGATACCATGACTTTAATTCTTTAAGTGAGCTATACCTGCTTGAGTTTACGGTTTCAAAATTATAACCCGCTCCGGTTACTAAAAGAGAAGCAGGATTTTTTCCAATGTTTACCTGCACTTCCGGCCTGAGAAGAAACTGGCTCAGCATTATTTTTTCATATAATGAATCATTTTTCTGCAGATAAACCGCAGCATTATTGGTATAATTAGTCGCATAAACAGAAGAAGAATAATTAACCTTGTTATTGATTATATGTTGAAAACTGGCAAATAAGCTTTTATCGTTTTCAATGGTGTTTCCTTTTACAACCTGAGCCTGCTGATCAGGAAATATCAAATAACTATTAAATTGCTTATCAGAGAAATATCTCGCCGATAAACTGAATTTATTTTTAGCGTCAATATTATAACTGAATTTCGCATTCACTGTATAATCTATAAAAGGATCTACGGTTTTTCCGTAAATATTTTTATCAAGATCATAACCGTCGCTGCTGTACCTGTTCAAAAAAAGCTGCAAAGATGTTTTCTTGCTTTTAATGCTGGAAGATGCCGTTAAGCCCAAAGTGTTGTTCGTGGCATAATGCGCCTGTAAATTTAGAGTGTTTTTTGCAGGCTCCTGAGTTATGATATTAATAACCCCAGCCAATGCATCTGACCCGTATAAACTTGTAGCCGGGCCTTTCAATATTTCTATCTGCCTGATATCGCCGATCGCAATTCTGCCGAGATTGATAATACCGGCATTTCTTCCTATCAGTGGTTCTCCATCTACCAAAATCAGAGTGTATGCGGGATCAAGCCCCTGCATTTGAATTCCATCCCCGAAGGGGTTTGGATAACCCTGCAAAGCAGTTCCCAACGGATTATTTGCGATAACCAATCCGGCTTGCATTTGCAAGATATCAATCAATTTTTGTGATCCTGAAAGCTGAATATTTTTTGAAGAAATAACCTGGACCGGCATGGGAATGTTTGAAACCTTATTTTCAGTGCGCGTTGCTGTTATTATCACTTCATCCAATAGCTTTCCCGAAGAATCTGTTGTTGTTTTTTTTTGCGCAGAAGTAAACAAAAAAAAATTTAAACATATAATAAAATATAGAATTTTTTGAAGCATATCAATCGTGCAAATGTGCCTTAGATAATCCGCTTTTTTATCATGTAACTGTAAAAACGATTTATTATGGATCAATAAAAAACATGAGAGAAATCATAGAATTATTAAAGAATACCGCTCTTATGTTAAAAAGACTAAACCAATATTTTTAAATATCTGTAAAATATTTTTTTGAAAAAATAATCAGCGGAATAATAATTCGCATGGTTTTAAGCCGGTATGTTTTTTAAAAGCGGTAGAAAAATGTGAAATTGAAGAGTATCCTAATGAAAAAGAAACATCGGTAACTGTAAAGCCTTTTTCATACAATAGATATTTTGCATGCTCCATGCGCTGGCTTTGAAAAAAATCGAAAATGGTAGTGCCATACATATCTTTAAATCCTTTTTTCAGATAACATTCGTTGATCGCCGCTTTTCGGCTCAATTCTTTTATGGTTAAAGGTTCGCCGATATGTTGCAACAAAATTTCACGCGCCAGGGATATTTTTTCGCGATCGGCCTCATTGGATAAAAATTTACAAGAAAAGGAATCTTCGCTTTCTCCTGCAATGCATTCCATGCTATAAAGCAGCAGCATTTGCATTTGGGCATTAATAAAAATATTTTCGAGGCTTTCAGAATAATTATGATTCAATAAAGCATCCAGAACACTTCTCGTGCGGCTGCAAAGCGGTAAGGTTTTAGAAAAAGAAGACGTGTGCCTGAAATTCAAAACATTTTCAGAAAAAGAAGTGGTTTTTAATTCTTTTACAAATTGCTTCAGATGACAGGAGCTGAAAAGAAAACCCGCCACATCCATTGTCTCTACTATTTCATCACAATTATGAGATTGAGAATGTTTACAAAAATTACATTCTTCTTTTTTTTGTTTGCAATATTTATTTCCTGCAATGCAAAAAACCAATTCGAGGCTGCCGGATTTTTTATTTTCACGATCATAATTATATACCATCATACCCGTATCCTCAAAAATTACGTTGGGCATCTTGCGATACCGGTTAATGACATAATGAACCGATCCGGGGATATTCTGTTTTTTATGGTGCAATAATTCCATCTCTTCCTGCATTACAGGATGATTGATGGCCAGGGATAATATATTTTGTGCGGAGATCATAAAGCGATTGCAAGATAAGTTTAATAAATGTTCTCATCAAGGGGGTTGCTACTTGCTACATTAATGTATATTTGAAGCGTTATGAAATCAATGGAGCTGCATAAAATTTACACTGGTCCTGAATATTTTTCTCTCGAAGAATCAATATTCCTTTAAACGCATTGATAAATAAGCCAAAAAGTAGTATTTCAATCTTTTTTTACCTCTTCTGTATTTGCTGAATTTTCCTTTATTTCTTGCAGAATTTTCTTCTTTTCTAACACGTAATTTTTTAGGAATTACTCCTTCTATTCAGTAAATTTGCGCCTAACAGTTTTTCATAAACTAAATAGTTTTTATCCCCTCTAATATGGCAGAAGATACAGTAGAATTAATCACTCCAAAAATAGACAGTTATGGCGCAGATAGTATACAGGTTCTTGAAGGCCTCGAAGCTGTTAGAAAACGTCCCGCGATGTATATCGGCGATGTTGGCGTAAAAGGGCTTCATCATCTTGTTTACGAAGTGGTGGATAACTCTATTGATGAAGCGCTTGCAGGATATTGCAGCCATATCACCGTTACTATTAATGAAGATAATTCAATAACCGTAGAAGACGATGGACGCGGAATTCCTACAGGTATCATGAAAAAAGAAGGCCGCAGCGCGCTCGAAGTAGTGATGACCGTATTGCACGCCGGAGGCAAATTTGATAAAAATACTTATAAAGTAAGTGGAGGTTTGCATGGAGTGGGCGTAAGTTGCGTGAATGCCCTCAGCACTAAATTTCATGTAACGGTAAATCGGGATGGAAAAACATTTGAGCAGGAATACGCCAAAGGAATTCCGCAATATGGGGTTCGTGAAACGGGCAACAGTGATTTGACCGGCACTACTATTCGTTTTCTGCCTGATAATTCTATTTTCATAGTATCAGTTTATAACAGGGAAATTTTGGAAGGAAGATTAAGAGAGTTATCTTTTTTAAATAAAAAAATCAAAATCATTCTCAACGATCTTCGTGAAAAAGATGATGAAGGAAAAATCTATACTAAAACATTTTACAGCGAAGGTGGCATTGTAGAATTTGTGGAATTGATTGATAAAAACGGTAGCCGGCAGCCTTTGCTGCCTACTGTTATTTATTGCGATGGATACGACGCAGCAAGCAATGTAACTGTAGACGTGGCAATGATGTATAACACCGGCTACCAGGAACATTTATTCAGTTATGTAAATAATATCAATACCATCGAAGGAGGTACACATGTGTCCGGCTTTCGGCGTTCCATAACCCGCGTGTTCAAAAGCTACGGTGAAAAACAAGGCATGTTTGAAAAAGCAAAAGTAGAAATTGAAGGCGATGATTTTCGCGAGGGCCTTACTGCAGTTATTTCAGTAAAAGTTCCCGAACCACAATTTGAAGGACAAACAAAAACCAAGCTTGGAAATAATGAGGTGATGGGTGTTGTAGATTCCACTTTAAGCCGTGTATTAACCGCATTTCTTGAAGAAAATCCCCGGGATGCCAAAACCATTATTCAAAAAGTAATATTAGCTGCCCAGGCGAGAGCTGCCGCAAAAAAGGCTCGTGAGATGGTGCAACGCAAGAGTGTGCTTTCGGGGGGTGGCTTGCCAGGTAAATTAGCCGATTGCAGTGATAAAGATCCTTTTCGTTGCGAATTATTTTTAGTAGAAGGTGATTCCGCAGGCGGCACAGCCAAGCAGGGTCGCGACAGAAGCTTCCAAGCTATTTTGCCTTTGCGTGGTAAGATTTTGAATGTAGAAAAAGCCATGGAGCATAAAATTTACGACAATGAAGAAATAAGAAATATGTTCACTGCGCTTGGTGTAAAAATCGGCACCATCGAAGATCCCAAGGCGCTTGATACCAGCAAACTCCGCTATCATAAACTCATCATTATGACCGATGCCGACGTGGATGGTAGCCACATTGCCACGCTGATCCTTACTTTTGTTTTCAGATATATGAAAGAATTGGTTGACCAGGGATTTGTTTACATCGCCATGCCACCGTTATATCTTTTGAAAAGAGGGAAGGAACAATTTTATGCTTTTAATGATGAGGAGCGCAAAACATGGATACAAAAATTTGCTGCCGGAAAAGAAGATACCGTACATATACAACGTTATAAAGGTTTAGGCGAAATGAACAGCGAGCAACTTTGGGAAACTACTATGAATCCCGCCACCAGAACGCTAAAACAAGTAACTATTGATAGCGCTGTTGAGGCCGACGGAGTGTTTAGTATGCTTATGGGTGATGAGGTGCCTCCACGCCGTGAGTTTATTGAAACCCATGCTAAATATGCAAGGCTGGATGTATAAATCTCAAATCCTTTAAATTAATTTTATAAAGCTATTCAAAGCGTATTCTTTTTTGAACCTATTTCTTTTTATAATAAAAAACTACTTTTCAGCTTATACAAAGCATGTCTATTTAAGTTATAATTCTAATTCTTTAACAGGATCCCAGAATAATTTTTCAAAATCAACCACCGTATCATTTTTCACAATTATCTTTTCTTTTAATAATAATTCTTCCATAAGTGTAAGTGTAGCAAAATGGATTTTTCCGGTCAACATTCCATTCCGGTTTACAACACGATGAGCCGGCACTTTTGGATTTGCGACATGCGCGCCATTCATTGCCCAGCCAACCATCCTGGCAGAAAGTTTTGTTCCAAGATAATTAGCTATTGCTCCGAAAGAAGTGACGCGGCCCTTAGGAATTTGTCTCACCACAGCATAAACATCTTCAAAAAAAGTGTATTGTTTTGTAGTTGAACGCGCACTTTCTTTTCTATCTACAAGAGGATTTTTCTTCTTCATTATCCTGTAAATTATAAATTTTTTTAGTGATTGATTACAGTAAATTTTGCTAATTTCTATTTATAAAATTTTTTTCTTATTAAAGATGAAAACCTACAAAATTGGTTTTCAGAGTAATACATTAAAATTCCTCAAAAATAATTTTCAGTATTTTTACATTTACTACTTTAAATTATTTTCTATCAACATCAATACAACTATAAAAAAAAATTTTGGAAAATTAAGCCGGCTTGCTGAAACCCTCGTTGGCAGCGAAATTGTAAGGTTGGGTGCAGACATCAAAGAAAAAATGAAAAGCGGTGAGAAAATTTACAATTTCACCATCGGAGACTTTGATTCCTCTATTTTTCCTATCCCTAAAAAATTAGAGCATGAAATTATTGAAGCCTTCCGAAATAAATTTACAACATATCCCCCCGCGGATGGAATTCTTGCCTTGCGCGAATCGGTTTCACAATTTATAGAAGAAAGAGAAGGCCTTTCTTTTAATACTAATGAGATATTGATCGCTGCTGGTGGGCGCCCGCTCATTTATGCATTATACAGGGCTTTGGTTGATAAAGGCGACAAAGTAATTTACTCTGTTCCAAGCTGGAACAATAATCACTATGTTCATTTTGTAGAAGGAGTTCACGAGGTAATAGAAACAACAGCAGAAAATAATTTCATGCCTTCGGCAGAAGACATAAGGCCATATATTCAGAATGCGGTTTTGATAGCGCTTTGTTCGCCATTGAATCCCACAGGAACGGTTTTTAAAAAAGAGGAACTGGAGAAAATATGCGATTTAGTTTTGGAAGAAAACAACCGGCGAAGTGTTGAAGAAAAGAAATTGTATGTGATGTATGACCAGATGTATTGGACACTTACTTTTGGTGACACAATGCATTATAATCCTGTAAGCTTACGCCCGGAAATGAAAAATTATACCATTTTTATCGATGGCATCAGTAAGTCGTTTGCAGCAACGGGAGTGCGGGTGGGCTGGGCATTAGGGCCAGAGCATGTGTTGGCAAAAATGAAAGCGATTAATAGCCATGTGGGCGCGTGGAGCCCGATGGCTGAGCAACATGCTACCGCGAAATTTCTACTTCAAAGCAACGTGATTGATGAATATTTTGTTCATTATAAAAAAGAGCTGGAAGAAAGATTACAAAAAATTTATGATGGATTTCAACAATTAAAAGCTGATGGATTTTTGGTTGATGCCTGTGCGCCGCAAGCGGCTATTTATCTAACCATACAATTAAATCTTGTCGGTAAAAAAACTGCTGATGGAAAAATTCTTATTACGCAGTCTGAAGTTACTTCCTATATTCTAAATGAAGCAAAGCTAGCAGTAGTGCCATTTTACGCATTTGGCGCTTCCAAAAATTCTGCTTGGTACAGGCTGAGTGTAGGCACTTGTAAAAAAGAAGAAATTCCTGACATGCTGCTGCAGCTGAAAGAAGCGTTGGAAAAATTGAAGTGATAACACAAATGATTTTGGGTTCTAAATTATTTAAGTGTTCACTATGATAAGCATTGTAACAAAAAAACGCAAAATCTTATTCTTTATTCCGTTTGCTATTGTTGGAATAACTTTAATTTATTCTTGGTTCACTTTTATAGTTACAGACAATATTCCAGTTTTCTCACACTATCTTGGATTATTACTTTTCTTGCCGATAATATATTTTTTATTTAAGACAAGACATTTAAAAAATCAATTGTATTAACAGGTGTCTATTTAGTATTAGCTACAATAAATCTATTATCATTCTTACCTTTTGTTATGACAAGTTCTTTTGGGCTTTCTATAGGTTCATTTGATATTTGGTCACCTAGCTTAAATGGATTTGCACTAATAGTATTAATTATCTACTTCATTTTGAATTTTGATACTTTAGTTGACATACGTCTCGACTATAAAGAAATTAGAGGAAAATTATAAATTCTAAGGGTTTGCAACTTTTAAAAAATATTTTGCCGAAAAAATCCCCGCTATGCTTCTGCAGTTGAAAGAGGCTTTGGAGAAACTTGTGTAAAGAAATTGTTTTTTACCAAATATTCTGCTATCTGCACAGCATTGGTAGCAGCTCCTTTACGAAGATTATCACTTACGATCCAGCAATTTAAAGTTTTCGGTTGAGATTCATCCCTGCGGATTCTTCCCACAAAAGTTTCATCTTTTTCATGCGCGGTTAATGGCATTGGATAAACGAAATTGTCCAAATCATCCTGAACTATTACGCCAGGTGAATTAGATAATATTTCCTTCACTTCATTAATATCAAAATCATTTGCAAATTCTATATTTACGCTTTCGCTGTGGCCGCCCACTACCGGAATTCGTACACACGTGGCCGTTAGTTGAATAGAATCATCGCCGATAATTTTCCGGGTTTCATTTACCATTTTCATTTCTTCTTTAGTGTATCCATTATCAAGAAATACATCAATGTGAGGAAGCGCATTTTTATCGATCCGGTATTTGTAAGCCATTTCGCCATCTATATTATTCCTTTCATTTTCCATTTGCTGTACCGCTTTCACGCCGGTTCCGGTTACGCTTTGGTAGGTGGAAACTACTACTCTTTTTATGCCATATCTTTTATGAAGCGGATTTAATATCAACACCATTTGAATGGTTGAGCAATTTGGATTAGCAATTATCTTATCTCCTTTTGTCAAAATATTTGCATTCACTTCAGGAACTACTAATTTTTTTGAGGGATCCATCCGCCATGCGGAAGAATTATCAATAACGGTAATTCCGGCTTCAGCAAATTTTGGCGCTAATAATTGCGAAGTGCCTCCCCCTGCTGAAAATAAAGCTATATCAGGCTTTGAAGCGATAGCATTTTCCGCAGAAACTATTTTATACTTTTTATTTTTAAAAATAATTTCTTTTCCTATCGATTTCTCAGAAGCTACCGGGATTAATTCGGTTACGGGAAAATTTCTTTCTTCTAATATCTGTAACATTTTGCTACCCACCAGGCCGGTTGCACCTACCACTGCGATTTTCATTATTTATTTTTTGAGGATGCAATTTACCTCATTCTGATTTTTCCAATTCAATAAAGTACTTATCTTTAATTCAAAGCTGCTGTTTATGAGAAAAAATATGTTATTATTTTTTTATGTCGTGCTATTTTCAGGAAGTTTTGGATATGCCCAAATTTCAGAAAGTTTTAATGACGGCGATTTTACTAATAACCCATCATGGATTGGAAACACATCAGATTTTGTTGTAAATCCTGCATTTCAATTGCAAAGCAATAGTAAGGTTGCAAACAACAATTTTTATCTCAGTACACCAAATGCATTGGCCACTGCTTTACAATGGGAATTTTGGGTTCGAATCGCTTTTAATCCTTCTTCTGCAAATTATGTAGATGCTTATTTAACTGCTTCTGCAAGCGATTTAAAATTAAATTCTACCACCGGCTATTTTGTACGCATTGGAAATACAGAGGATGAAATAAGCCTATATAGAAAAGATGCTACAGGTGCAACAATAAAAATTATAGATGGGGTAAACGGTATTCTTAATAAAAGCAATAATCTGATGAAAATAAAAGTGACCAGAGATGCCACTAATCAATGGACGCTTTTAAGAGACTTGACCGGGACCGGAAATTCTTATATCAGGGAGGGAGCGGTTTC
Organism: Bacteroidota bacterium; assembly: GCA_030853195.1. Lineage (GTDB taxonomy): Bacteria > Bacteroidota > Bacteroidia > Chitinophagales > Chitinophagaceae > Ginsengibacter. The sequence continues at coordinate 106,108 of JALYVO010000008.1, forward strand.
AGATAACACTTACACAACTTCCGCTTACTTTGGTTTTTTAATAAAACAAAGTACTGCTGGTTTTTTTCAACGACATTTTTTTGATGATATTGAAATCAAGAACTTTATTCTCGATATTTCGCCACCTGAAATCATTTCCGCAAGCGCCGTTTCATCTACAACAATTGATCTTCTTTTTAACGAACCATTAGATGACGCAAGCAGCCAGGAAGCCACAAATTACTTTGCCAGCAACGGTTTGGAAGCACCAATAACTGCTATATTAGATGCGGTTAATCCTGCTTTGATACATCTTACCTTCAGTAGCGATCTTACTAACGGTATTGCATACACGCTAATTGTAAAAAACATAAAAGATCTTGCGGGGAATGCTATAAATAATGCTTCAACGTCATTCAGCATTTACACACCACAACGGTATGATATAATTATTGATGAGCTTTTTCCGGATCCGAATCCGCAGGTTGGTTTGCCTCTTTCAAAATTTTTAGAATTAAAAAATGTTACTGCATTTCCAATTAATTTGCAGGGCTGGAAATTGATTGAAGGCAACACTACGGCAACTTTGCCCAACTATTTATTGCGCCCTGATAGCTTTTTGATCGTTTGTGCTATCAATTCTGTATCTTCTTATTTGCCTTACGGACCTGCAATAGGTATAGCCAACTTTCCTTCAATGAATATAAGCGGAGCTACGATTGTTTTAAAATCCTTAAACAATAAAACAATTCATGCGGTGCAATATGATCTCACTTCTTATAAAAATGAATTAAAGAAAGATGGTGGCTGGTCTCTCGAAATGATAGACACTAAAAATCCATGCACAGGATTTAATAACTGGAAAGCCAGTGTTGATGGGAGCGGCGGAACCCCGGGAAGAAAAAATTCAGTGGATGCAATTTATAAAGATGAAACCCCGCCAAAATTGTTACGTGCCTTCGTTTTGAATAATAATATGATTACACTGGTTTTTGATGAACCAGTTGACAGCTCAGGAGCCGCAACTGTAGCAAACTATACAATTGAAGGCCTTGATGTGATAAGCGTTTTTATAGATTTCACATTTTTTAATAAAGTAACAATTAAGGTAAATAATATAATAATTCCCGGAACTGTCTATTCAGTTGCGGTAAAAAGTATTTCAGATTGTGCAGGGAATATTATCAAAGAAAAAAATTATGCAAAGTTTGGAATCGCACAGGATGCCGACAGTCTTGATCTCGTGATCAATGAAATTTTATTTAATGCATTGCCTTTGGGAAATGAATATGTGGAAATTTATAATCGTTCCTCAAAAATTATTGACCTGAGTAAAATTTTTATTGCCAACCGTAACAGCAGCAATACTATCAGCAATATTAAATTATTAACAACTGAAAATATTTTATTATTTCCGGCAGAATTTATGGTATTGACTGCAGATCCTGACGCGGTGAAAAATCAATATATAACGACCAATCCTGATGCATTTTTAAAATTAAAAAGTATGCCTTCCTTTCCTAATGATAAAGGGAATGTGATTATTTTAAATATCCAGGGCAGCATTGTTGATGAAGTAAAATATTCTGATAAATGGCATTTCGCGCTTATCCATAATACCAAAGGAGTTTCTTTGGAAAGAATCAGTTATGATGGCCCATCAGTTCAAACTAATTTCCATTCTGCCGCAACTTCCGTTGGTTATGGAACGCCCGGGTATAAGAATTCGCAGTACCAGCTAAATGAAGATCTGCGTGTAAGCATATCTGTTATACCCGAAATATTTTCTCCTGATAATGATGGCACTGATGATTTTGTTACCATTAATTACAATTTCCCTTCGCCAGGTTATGTCAGCAATATCACCATTTTTGATGCTTCTGGAAGGCCTGTCCGTTATCTTCAAAAAAATTCCTTGTGCGGCATAAACGGTTATTTTCGTTGGGATGGTCTTGACAATAAAAGCCGGAAACTGCCACAAGGGATTTATATTATTTATACCGAAATTTTTAATGACATGGGAAATAAAAGCCGATTTAAAAACACGGTCACACTCGCAAGGAGGTATTAATTATTGATTGTTTTTATTATTTATAAAAACGTGGTAAGCCATTTCGATAAAATCGAAATTTTTCTATAGAAAATAAATCTTATTGGTAAGAACAATAGTAGTATATTTTTTTATGATTTCTTTCATACAATCCATTTTCGTTAATTTTACTCCTCTAATAAAATTTTATGCAAGAAAATAAATACGATTTCGGAATGATTGGCCTCGGTGTAATGGGAAGCAACCTGTTGCTGAATATGGCTGATCATGGGTTTTCAGTGATCGGCTATGATAAAAACACAGATAAAACCAAAGCTTTTGAATCATCGGCAACAAAAGGGACTACAGTAAAAGGAGTGAATACATTAGAAGAAATGATCGCTCAATTGAAGACGCCAAGAAAATTGATGATGCTTGTTCCTGCGGGAAGCCCTGTGGACAGCGTTATCAGTGATCTAAAACCTTTATTGCAAAAAGGGGATATTATTATTGATGGAGGAAATTCACATTATACCGACACATTAAGAAGGATCGCTGAATTGAAAAATGTTGGGTTTCATTTTATGGGAATTGGTATCTCCGGGGGAGAAGAAGGTGCCCGCAAAGGCCCAAGCATCATGCCGGGAGGCGATGAAGAAGCATACAATGAGGTGGCGCCTATTTTAAAATCTGTTGCTGCAAAAGTGAACGACCAGCCTTGTGTGGGATATCTTGGGAAGGATGCTGCTGGTCATTATGTAAAAATGGTTCATAATGGTATTGAGTATTCGATCATGCAGCTTATCAGTGAATGTTATGATCTTATGCATAACGGAATGCAATTTTCAAATGATGACCTTCATGGGATTTTTAAAGATTGGGATAGTGGTGAAATGAAATCATTTTTATTGGAAATTACCGCTATCATTTTTCAAAAGAAAGATGATAAAACGAACAATTATTTAGTGGACATGATTTTGGATAAAGCCGGCGCAAAGGGCACTGGCCAGTGGACTTCAGAAGAAGGCTTTAACTTGCCGATACCTGTTCCAAACATTGATACCGCCGTAATGATGCGTAACCTTTCTTCTCTTATCGGGGAAAGAAAAGAAGCATCATCGCTTTACAATACTTCTTTACAAAAAATTGATCTTGAGAGAGGAGAGTTTATTCAACTTCTTCATGATGCGTTATATTTTGCCACGATCATCAGCTACGCGCAAGGCCTGGCGATGCTCACCGCCGGCTCCGCAGAATTAAAAATGGACATTCCACTTCCCGAAGTGGTAAATGTTTGGCGTGGTGGCTGCATCATCCGATCCGCTTTATTAGATCAGTTTAAAGAGGCATATAAAAATGCTGATCTGAAAAATTTATTGCTGGATGAAAATATCGCCAGAATTTTAGAACAAAAACTGCCTGCGCTTCAGAAAATAATTTCACTTGCTGCCGGAAATAATTTTCCTGCGGCAGGATTAATGGCATCATATAATTATTTTAATGCTTACAGAAGAAAATTATTACCAACCAACCTGATCCAGGCCCAGCGTGATTTTTTTGGTGCGCACACTTATCAAAGGATTGATGAGCAAGGAATTTTTCATACAGAATGGGAGCAGGGAAAGAATTGAAAATTATGAATCCAGATAACCTAAAAAATAGAAAATTGAAATTATTTCTAACAGTTAATACCCAATATCTAAACCCCAAAACCCCAGAATGTTAGATTATAAAAAACTATCCTCTGCACTCCTTTTTATTTTCGGCGGTAGCGGCGATTTAAATCAAAGAAAATTAACACCCGCACTTTATAATCTTTTTCTAGACAATGCAATGCCGGAGAATTTTGAAATTGTTGGTATATCCCGGTCTCAATATTCTGATGAAGAATATAAAACCCATTTGAAAGGAGGAATTGATAATTTTTCAAGAAATAAAGATTCGGATGGTAAATGGGATGCTTTTGCAAAAAACATCAGTTATCTGCAAATGGATATTTCTGAAGAAAAGCAATATGAAAAGCTTACACAAATTGCTAAAGAAAAAGAAGCGCTGGCAGGAGAACACTTAAATATTGTTTTTTACATGGCAGTAGCACCACAGCTTGTTCCTGTAATTGTAAAACAACTGGGCAAACTGGATATTTGTCATGATACCAAATGCACGCGAATTGTTGTTGAAAAACCCTTTGGCCACGACCTGGAAAGCGCTAAAGAAATGAACCAAATGCTACTTGAGTTTTTTAAAGAAGATCAGATATATAGAATTGATCATTATCTGGGGAAGGAAACTGTTCAGAATATCCTGGCAATGCGCTTTGCGAATTCACTTTTTGAACCGATCTGGAACAGGAATTATATTGACCATGTACAGATTACTGCCGCTGAAACCGTGGGTGTAGAAGGCCGTGGAGGATATTATGAAACTGCTGGTGCGTTAAGAGATATGATTCAAAACCACATTTTGCAGTTAGTTTGTATGATTGGTATGGAACCTCCGGTTTCGTTTAATTCAAATGAAATAAGAAATAAAAAAGTGGATGTTTTAAACGCTATTCGCAGAATTCCGAAAGATCAAGTGAAGGACTATGCGGCGCGCGGGCAATATGGGCCAGGCTGGATGCAGGGCGAAAAAGTACCTGGCTATCGTGAAGAAAAACTTGTAAACCCGCATTCCACGACGGAAACTTTTGCAGCGGTTAAATTCTACATTGACAATTGGCGTTGGGAAGGTGTTCCATTTTATGTGCGCACCGGCAAGCATCTCCACGAAAAATCAACCGAACTTACAATCCAGTTCAAGCGCGCCCCGGATTTCGCTTTTCCGAAAGAAGCAACGGAAACCTGGAGGCCTAACAGGCTTTCAATAGGGATTGCTCCGGAAGTGGATATTTGCCTGAGGTTCCAATCGAAAAGGCCAGGACAGGCAATGGCACTCAATCCTGTGGACATGATATTTAATTATAAGGATGCTTATGATGGTGAAGAGCCTGAAGCGTATGAAACACTTTTATATGATGTAATGGATGGCGATGCCACGCTTTTTATGCGAGCCGACCAGGTAGAAGCCGCCTGGGAAATAGTGATGCCGATAATAGAAATCTGGAATGCGCGTAAACCAATGGATTTTCCAAATTATTCACCTGATTCGTGGGGGCCGGAAGATGCAGAAGCACTCATAGCAAAGGATGGCCATAACTGGATTATTCAACCCGCTAAATTAAAGCAACAATGAAACTACACATTTTCAAAAACAAAGAAACATTAAGTGATGAACTCGCTTCATGGATGAGCGACGTAATTGCGGAATCATTAAAAAACCAGGAATTTTTCACGCTTGTTCTTTCAGGAGGAGAAACTCCTAAATTGCTTTTTAAAAAGCTTGCATCGGAAGATTTTAAAGATAAAATAAACTGGAAACGGATACACATCTTCTGGGGCGACGAAAGAGTAGTTCCATTTACTGATGATCGTAACAATGCAAAAATGGCTTTTGATCTGCTGATCGATCATATAGACATTCCTGCCGAACAGGTACATATTATACGCACCGATATTGAACCCAATTTTGCAGTAGATCAGTATAGAAAAATGTTGCACACTTTTTTTGATCATACTACTAAAAGCTTTGATCTTGTATTGCTTGGCATGGGTGATGATGGCCACACACTTTCTTTATTTCCCGATTCACCCGTTATTGAGGAAGATATGCATTGGGTAAATACTGTGTTCAGCAAAAAACAGGAAATGTACCGTATCACGCTTATGCCATCAGTTGTTAACTCCGCTGCTAAAATCGCTTTTATGGTGGATGGCGAAAATAAAGCGAAGATATTGCAAAGTGTTTTAGAAGGGGAATATATGCCAACAAAATTACCTGCTCAAATCATCAAACCCCAGTTTGGAGAACTGCATTGGTTTCTGGATGAAGCCGCTGCTAAGGATTTGCAGGCGTTATAGCTATCCTACATCTGATAAGCAATATTATAGCTTTTTCAAATTAAATATAATTTGTCTTAATATTATAGCTATTAAAATTACTTCAAATACAAAAATAATTGCTAATCCTTGATAACATCTTCCTTCAATTAACATTGTTACATGGCAAAGGCATATGAAATTCATATCTGGAAGAAAGCTCCATTTCTTCGTTTGCTCATGCCTGTTATAGTCGGCATCGTTCTTGAATTTTATTTACAATTTCAATTGAGCTATATCATCGTTAGCAGCATCTCTTTTTCACTTGCTTTTTTATTATTCAAAATTTTACCTGAGGATTACCGGTTTAGATTGAGATATTTCCAGGGGATTATCATCACTCTTTTCCTGGTTGTTTTTGGGTTATTCATTACCTGGCAAAAAGATATTCGTAACCATAAAAACTGGTATGGCAAAAATTACAACGATAGCAGTTTCTTTATAGCTACTATCAATGAGCCGCCGGTAGAAAAGGCAAAATCTTATAAAGCGCTTGCCAGCATTGAATCTGTTATTAATAACGATTCGCAAAGAATTGCAAAAGGAAAACTGATCATTTATTTTGCAAAAGATTCTACATCAAAGCAATTGAAGTATGGGGACAAAATAGTTATTGGAAAAGTGTTGCAACCGATAAAAAATTCAGGCAATCCGGGTGGTTTTAATTATGCACAGTACTTGAGCTTTCAACAAATTTATTACCAATGCTATTTGAAAAAGCAAGATTGGATTTTATTGAAAGGTAATAATGCTACAGCTTTCAAAACCGCACTTTACAATACAAGGAATTATGCGCTGAAAACAATTGACAAATATATTATTGGCAACAATGAATCTGCGCTTGCGAAAGCTTTATTGATTGGTTACCGGGTTGATTTGGATAAAGATTTGGTTCAGGCATACAGCAATGCGGGAGTAGTACATTTGATCGCCATCTCAGGCTTGCATCTTGCGCTCATTTACGGATTATTACTGTGGGTTACTTCAAAAATCCCTTATCTGAAAAAGGCGAAAATGCCGAGATTGATTGTGATACTTTTTTGTTTATGGTTTTTTTCTTTTTTGACCGGGGCGCCACCCTCCGTAATGCGCGCTGCGGTTATGTTTAGTTTTATTTCCATCGGTACGGTTTTTAATAAAAATTCTTCTATTTATAATTCGTTATGTTGTTCAGCGTTTCTGTTGTTATGTTTTGATCCGTTTATTCTTTGGAATGTAGGTTTTCAGCTTTCTTATTCAGCCGTTTTGGGAATAGTAATTCTTCAAAAGCATATTTATAATTGGTTCAGTTTCAAAAATAAAATATTGGATTATACCTGGAACATGGCATCTGTTTCCATCGCTGCGCAAGTATTTACGATACCAATTTGTTTTTATTATTTCCATCAATTACCCTTGCTATTTCTGCTTGCTAATTTAATTGCCATTCCTTTGGCAACTATTGCTTTATGGGGTTGCATTGGTTTAATTATTTTATCACCAGTCGCTTTGTTATCTGTCTATTTTGGAAAACTGGTTACTGTTTTTCTATGGCTGATGAATCATTCTGTTCTCTTAATTAATTCACTTCCTTTTGTTTTGTGGAATGATATTTTTATTTCTATTCTAAGTACTATTTTGCTTTACCCGATTTTCATTTTATTTATTTATTGGCTCATAAAAAAAAATATTTTCGCTTTCAAAATTGCCCTGATAAGCACTCTTGCATTTTTGTTTATTATTTCATTCAATAAATGGCAATCGCATCATCAAAAGAAAATGATTGTCTATAATATTCCGCAACACCGGGCCATTGATTTCATTGATGGAAATAAATATTATCCGGTTGCCGATAGTAGTTTGAAGGAAGACAAATTACTTCAAAGCTTCCATTTGAAGCCTGCACGAATTTCTTTATTAGCAAACAATAGATCTGATAGTTTCAAAGATCTGTTTTCTGAAAATAATTTTTTCAGGTTTTACGAAAAAAAAATCATGATAATAGATACTGCGGTTTTTTATGCGCCTTTGGCGGAAAAAATAGCTTTGGATTACATTATTATCTCAGGAAATGCGAAGATTAAAATTGCAAGTCTTGCACAAACGTTTACTTGCAACCAATTCATTTGTGATGCATCAAATTCTTTATGGAAAATTGAACAATGGAAAAAAGAATGTGAAGAATTACATTTGCATTTTCATTCTGTTTCTGAACAGGGTGCATTTGTAACCGATCTTTAAAAAAGATTTTCTCCATTCAAAACATGCAAAAAAAAATCAAATCTGCCCTTATATCTGTTTATGATAAGGAAGGATTGCAACCAATTATTTCCCTGTTGAACAAGCAAAATATAATTATTTATAGTACCGGGGGGACTGAAAAATTCATTGAAAAATGCGGAGGAAAATGTATTTCCGTAGAATCTCTTACAGGGTATCCTTCTATTCTCGGCGGAAGAGTGAAGACGCTTCACCCAGTAGTGTTTGGTGGATTTTTAGGGAGAAGAGATGTGGAAGATGATTTAAAAGAAATGAAGCAATATAACATTCCCGAAATTGATTTGGTGATAGTAGATTTATATCCATTTGAAGAAACAGTAAAATCAACCAATGATGAAACCGCCATTATCGAAAAAATTGATATTGGCGGGCCATCTATGATTCGCGCGGCTGCAAAAAATTTTAATAGCGTAATAGTTATTGCTGATAAAAAGGATTATCAGCAACTAGAAAAAATTTTATCTGAAAAAAATAATGAAACTTCTTTGGAAGAACGAAAAAATTTTGCAAGAAAAGCATTTGATGTTTGTACAAGATATGATATCGCCATTTCAAATTATTTTAATGTAACCAATTTTCCCAATCCGTTTTCAGCAGAAAAGAAAACCTTACGTTATGGCGAGAACCCACATCAGCAGGCGTTTTTTACAGGGGATATTGATAAAATATTTGAACAGCTACATGGTAAAGAACTTTCTTATAATAATTTGGTAGATGTAGATGCAGCACTGCAATTAATAAATGAATTTGAAAAAGAAAAAAAATCAGAGAAAACTACATTTGCGATTATCAAGCATACCAATGTGTGCGGTATTTCACAACGAAATAATGTTGCAGAAGCTTTCTCTGCTGCGCTCGCAGGCGATCCTGAAAGCGCATTTGGAGGCGTATTGATTTCAGATAATTCTATTGATAAATCAACGGCGGATTTATTAAAAGATTTATTTTTTGAAGTGTTGATTGCACCATCGTTTGATGTGGATGCGTTATACATTCTCCAATCAAAAAAGAATAGGATAATTTTAAAATTAAAAGAATTCGCTCAGGAAAAACAACAAACGAAATCTTTATTAAACGGTTTATTAATCCAGGATAATGATGAAGGAAATTTTACAGAATGGAGTGAAGCGGGCGGGAGAATTTCTACTGAAGACGAGAAAGAAGATTTGATTTTCGCGAATATAATTTGCAAGCATTTAAAAAGCAATGCCATCTCGATCGTAAAAAATAAGCAACTCCTTGGGAAAGGTTGTGGGCAAACTTCACGAATTGATGCATTGAAGCAAGCGATCGCAAAAGCGAATCAGTTCGAATTTAATTTACAAAACGCTGTAGTTGGAAGCGATGCATTTTTCCCTTTTGATGATTGCGTAAAAATTGCTCATAATGCGGGTATCACTGCATTCATACAACCTGGCGGTTCTATCCGCGATAAAGATTCAATTGAATATTGCAAAGAAAATAAACTGGCAATGGTGATCACCGGAGTGAGACATTTTAAGCATTAGCATCGACAGGCCGTGACTTGTCTTATTTAGTATATTTCTTTTTTGGATTTCTCTTTTGATGAAATACAGAAGTTATAATAATCATTTTCTTGTTTTCATCAATAAAATAAACAAGAAAATATGGATATTTTCTCAGCGATGTTTCTCGGAAATGCTTGTAGGTTCTGGGATAACGAAGGGGCGAATGGCATATCTTATCAATCTTTTCTTTTACTTGCCCTACAAAGTTTTCTGCGGATTTTGCACTTCGTTCCTTGTACCAAACAACGGCATCTTTGTATTCTATTAAGGCAACCGGTGAGTAAATGAAATGATACATTATTTACTTATTGCAGGGGATTGCAAAATATCGCTGATTTGTTTTTCAGCCTCTACTGCGCTTACCATTTTACCTCCACTTTTATAATAGGCATAACGCCTTTCAAGTTCCTTTTTAAAATCTTCTGAATATTCCAATTCATCTTCCTCCATTTCATCCTTTAAAAGTGCATATACCGCTTTCACTTTTTTATCGTCGGCTACTTTCATATAGTCTGATAATTTTCGTCTGATAGTGAGTGTCGTCATGTGATTTTGTTTTTAAAAAATTTACTTTAATTAAATAAAGTGGATAGCTCGCGACTTGCCTTCATTAAATTATTTTATTCTTTCCTTCCACATCTCATTAAAAGTTTTCTTGCTAAACTCAAGCGGGGTGTGATGCCTGTTCCAGTCTTTAAATAAAGTATTGACCACTTCCGTTTTCAACTTGCCATTTCCCATATTCATCATGCTTCTTCTTAATGAAGCGGCCTTCCAAATTTTCCAGGCCATTTTTTCTGAAAAAGTGGTCATGCCTTCTTCCACACTTTCTTTTCTGTTGACTAAAAGTAATTCGTGTAAATTTATTTTCACCGGGCAAACTTCTGTGCAGGCGCCACAAAGAGAAGATGCATAACTCAAATGCTTATACTCTTCAAGCCCTTGTAAATTTGGTGTGATCACACTACCAATCGGCCCGCTGTAAGTCGTTCCATAACTGTGGCCGCCTATATTTTTATAAACCGGGCACACATTCAAACAAGCGCCACAACGAATACAATAAAGGCTTTCACGTTGTACAGGGTTAGCTAAAATATTAGTTCGGTTGTTATCCAACAAAATCACATACATCGCATCAGGCCCATCAATTTCTCCTGGTTGTTTTGGCCCTGAAATAATACTATTGTAAACAGTAACTTTTTGCCCGGTTCCATAAGTAGAAAGCAGCGGCCACATAAGTGCCAGGTCGGTTATGGACGGAATCATTTTTTCTAATCCAACAATTGCAATATGCGTTTTAGGCCAGGCAACGCTCAATCTGCCGTTTCCTTCATTTTCCGTAATGGCGATTCCTCCAATATCGCTTATAAGAAAGTTAGCGCCTGTAATCCCAATTTCTGCCTGAACATATTTTTCCCTTAATTTTTCCCGCGCTACCAGGGTTAATTCTTCCGGCGTAAGTTTTGAAGAAGTATCTAATTTTTCGGCGAAAAGTTTTGCGACATCTTCTTTGCTTTTGTGCATGGCCGGCGTCACAATATGATAAGGCGGCTCACCATCCAATTGCTGAATGTATTCACCCAGATCTGTTTCAACGCTTTCAATTCCATTTTCTTCCAAAAAATGATTCAGGTGAATTTCTTCTGTAACCATGCTTTTGCTTTTCACAATCGTCTTGCAATTTTTTTCTTTGCAAATTTTCAGAATTTCGTCTAATGCTTCCTGTGCGTCATTCGCCCAGATAACTTTTCCGCCACGCTTTGTAAAATGCATTTCAAATTCTTCTAAATGTTGGTCGAGTATTTCTAAGGCACGCCATTTAATATTTTTGGCTTTTTCTTTTACCAGGTTATTATCTGCAAATTGTTGTTTACCTATTGGAACAGCGGCATTGTACTTTCCAATATTAAAATTGATTTTGTGTCTATGCTCTAAATCACCGCTTTTAATGGTGCTTTTCGCTTTGAAGGTTGAGGCGTTTATGGTCATTGTTCTCTGGTTCTTAATTTGCCGTTTTGATAAACAGAAAAATTATTTTTTAATTTATCAAGATGTCCTGGGATTATGTTTTGAATAGCAGCTAATTTTTCCTCACCAACTGCACTTCTAATCTTAATAACAATATCCCTTTGTGTATTATTATTTTCTTTAAAAACTAATTCTCCAAAATCTTTATCCATCGTAATAATAATTCCGTCTTCTATATTGGCAAGTTGAATAATTTGAGAATCCTTCATTTCAGGATTTATGGAACCTATGGTTAGAATATTAAAAATTTTTGATTTAAGCCATTCTTCAATACTTCTTCCAACTCCCACATCAATAATAAATTTTAAAGAAGTATCTATGGTCATGCATGAATTTCTTCATTTGAAACTTTTGATGCTGCAAATAATAGGCATGCTCTGATATCATTCTCTTCTAATAATGGATACTCATTTATTATATCCTGATGTGAAATTCCCCTGGATAGCATTTTCAGGATTTGTTCTACAGAAATACGCATTCCTCTTATTACAGGTTTCCCTGTTAGTATTAAAGGATTAGTATTGATCCGATTTAATAAAGTAGTATCCATAAATAATATTTTTAAATATCAAATTTAATCATTTCTCTTTCAAAACTCCCAGTTCTTTCCCCACTTTTGTAAAAGCTTCAACCGCTTTATCCAAATGCTTTTGCTCATGCGCAGCGCTTAATTGCACACGGATTCTTGCCTGTCCTTTTGCAACCACTGGGAAGAAAAATCCGATTACATAAATATTTTCTTCCAATAATTTAGCCGCGAAATCTTGCGCCAATACTGCATCATATAACATGATAGGCACGATCGGATGATCTCCGGGCTTGATATCAAAGCCTGCGTCGGTCATTTTTTTTCTGAAATATTTTGTGTTGTTTTCTAATTTATCACGCAGGTCTGTTGTCTCGCTCAGCATATCGAAAACCGCAATGGAAGCGCCTACAATGCTTGGCGCTACGGTATTGCTGAATAAATAAGGCCGGCTTCGCTGGCGTAGCATTTCAATAATCTCTGTTTTGCCTGAAGTAAAGCCGCCGCTTGCCCCACCCAATGCCTTACCCAAAGTCCCGGTGATAATATCTATTCTTCCCATCACGCCGCGATATTCATGCGCACCTCTCCCCATTTTTCCTAAAAATCCAGTTGAGTGACATTCATCAATCATAACGATCGCATCATATTTATCTGCCAGGCCGCAAATTTTATCGAGCTGCGCAATCGTTCCGTCCATGCTAAACGAGCCATCGGTAACAATTATCCTGCTTCTTAAATTTTGAGTTTCCTTTAATTTATTTTCCAAATCTTCCATGTTATTGTGTTCATACCGAAATCGCTGTGCTTTACATAAACGAACACCGTCAATTATGCTTGCATGATTCAGTGCATCAGAAATAATAGCGTCCTCTTCTCCAAATAATGGTTCAAAAACTCCTCCATTTGCGTCAAAACAAGCGGCATAAAGAATGGAATCTTCTGTACCTAAAAAATCAGAAATCTTCTTTTCAAGTTCTTTGTGAATATCCTGCGTGCCGCAAATAAAACGTACACTGCTCAATCCGTATCCGCGCTCATCAATTTCTTTTTTAGCGGCTTCTATCACTTTGGGATGAGCTGATAATCCAAGATAATTATTAGCACAAAAGTTTAAAACCATTTTGCCGCCCACTTCAATTTCAGCACCTTGTTCGCTGGTAATTACCCTTTCATTTTTATAAAGCCCCGCGGTTTTTATTTCTTCCAATTCCTTCTCAATCCGTTTTGCAAAATTTTCGTTCATACTTATCTAATTTTGATTTCGCAAACGTACATATAATTGAATCAATCTTATTTTCAAAATCTTTAAACGGTTTGTAACTTTTAATTTGCGTGATGCGTATAACATTAAATAAAAAGATATAAATTAATTCTACCAATTGATTGTATGACAGAGAAAGAGTATAATGAATGTGTGAATCTTTATGCGGATAATGTTTATCGGTTTATCGTAAAAAATTTAAGGCATGAAGAAGATGCCAAAGATGTGGTGCAGGCGTCATTTGAGAAACTATGGATCAATCGTGAAAAGGTGGAAAATGAGCGTTCCAAATCTTATTTATTTACGGTAGCATACCACCAGATGATTGATTTGATAAGAAAAAATAAAAAGGTGAGTTTGCAGGATGATTTTTCTTTTTCAAAAGCGACAACCAGTGAGCCTCAACATAACATAAAAAAAATATTAAACGAAGCTTTGTACCGGTTAAGCGAAACGCAGCGCAGCCTGGTTTTATTGAAGGATTACGAAGGATACTCGTACGACGAGATTTCAGTAATCACTTCGTTAAGTGTAAGCCAGGTAAAAGTTTATCTCCACCGCGCGAGAATACAGTTAAAAAATTATTTAGTGAAACCCGAAAATGTGATTTAGCTATGAACATCAACCGAGATAATTATGAAGAATATTTTTTAATGTATGCTGATAATGAATTGTCGCAAACAGAGAAAAAAGTAGTTGAAATATTTGTTCAGGAAAATGTAGACCTGAGAGAGGAATTTCTGATGATCAGGCTTACGGTTAATGCTCCTGATGAAGAAATAAGGCTGGCAGATAAATCATTTTTAATTAAAGATGAGCCTTCATTTATCAATGAGAATAATTATGAAGAAATTTTTGTTTTATATTTTGATGATGAACTTTCCATTTCACAAAAAATTGAAACTGAAAAATTTATAACAGCAAATCAAATATATAAAGCTGAATTTGATCTTTACAAAAAAATAAAACTTGTTGCAAATGAAAATGTAGTTTTTCCCAATAAAAAATTATTATACAGGAAAGAAAAAGCGGGAAAAGTAATTCCTTTAATTCTCTGGAGATCTATGGCTGCAGCTGTTTTTGTGGGCTTTGGATTATGGATTTCCATTTCAATTCTCAATAATAAAGAAGTAAAACATGGAATAGCTTTAAAGGGAAAAACTACAAAACCGCTTATCACAACTTTGCCGAAAGCCAATTTGAAAAACCATGATGATCTGAAAAATGCAGATCCCGCCTTTGGAACAAAAGATGAGATAGTTGAAATTGTAGCTAAAGACAAAGATTTAAAAGAAAGGCAAAATAGAATAATAAAAGAGAGCAATGGAAATATTGTTATAAAGAAAGATAAAATAAATGGAACTATTACGGAGAAAAAGACAATTGAAACTAAACAGGAAAATAATGATGAATTATTAGCCGCTAATATTCCGGTGAAAAATATTTCCGTTAAAATTGAAGGGACTAAAAACGCCATTTCAGCAAATGAAGTCATTCAGCATATTGACAAATATGATGAAAGCATACAGCCACAAGCGCATGTAGAAAATACTTCTTATGCTGTTGATAATAAAACAAATGATGAAAATTATGTTTTTTACAATGTAAAAACTGATGAATTTAATAAATCAAAAGTGGGTGGTTTTCTGAAAAAAGTGAAACGAATTGTTGAAAGAAGCAATCCTATAACACGTTTGCTTTCCGGTGAAGACAAACAAGTCGTTTCAAAATGATATCAAATTTATTCTTACTTATATAAATACTAAAATGAAAAAGACAATTTTAATTCTTGCAGTAATTTTTACTGGTGCAACTTCTTTTGCACAGACAGATTCCATACAAGTTGAAAAGAAAACCGATACAATCCGGATCGGTGGGATGATCATTCTAAAAAAGGGCAATTCGAATAACGATAATAGGCATACGACTGTAACTATTGGTAACCGGCGCAGGCAAAAGAGTTCCAATATCAGTACATCTTCCTTTATTGTTGATTTAGGATTTGCAAATTGGATTGATAAAACGAATTATGCCAACGCGGCCAGCAATAGCTATATCATAAATAAACCTGGTTCTCCTGATCTGGTTGCAAATGATTTTAAATTGAAAACTATAAAATCTGTAAATGTAAATATTTGGTTTTTTATGCAAAGGCTTAGCCTGGTAAAGCGTTATGTAAACCTGAAATATGGCTTAGGGCTTGAATTGAATAATTATCGTTTCACATCTCCGGTAAGTTTTAAAGAGGGTGGAACTGATCCGTATAATTCTTTACAGAATATTTCGCATCCGTTTGTTTTCCGTGATTCAATCAGCTTCTCTAAAAACAAGCTGGCAGCGGATTATGTAACAATTCCCTTAATGCTAAATTTTAGAACCAACCAAAATTATTCTAATAAAGGAGTCAGCCTTAGCGCAGGCG